>NZ_CP011028.1:1458000-2119500 GCF_002221525.1 Pseudoalteromonas espejiana DSM 9414
ACAGAGGTCAAATTATGAAGATTAAATTAAGTACTTTTGCACCTAATCGATTAAAAGCAATGCTTGTTGTTTTAGCAGCAACCAGTGGTATTAGTTCAGCGTATGCAAATAACAACGAAGAAGTAAGCTTTGCTGACGAACGAGTCGAGTGGGTTGTACCATTTAAAGAAGGTGGCGGCTCTGATACATGGGCGCGCTTTTTTGGCCCGCGTTTTTCTCAGCACTTAAATGGCAAACCTGTTGTAGTAGTTAAAAACATTCCAGGTGGTGGCTCAACTAAAGGCGCTAACCGGTTTGAGCGCCGAGGTAAGGCTAATGGTTTAAATGTATTTAGTACTTCAGCGTCTACGCAAATTCCTTACTTACTAGGTGACTCACGCGTTAGATACGACGTAAAGCGTTGGAATGTCATTATGGCAACGCCAACCGGTGCCGTTGTATATGTACGCCCAGAGCTTGGTATTAAAAACGCATCAGAGCTTGCAAAATTACAAGGTCAAAAACTTAAATTTGGCAGCCAACGTGCAGCATCAATGGACTTAGTGGGTTTATTGGCCTTCGACATGCTTGATTTAGACATACACGCTATTTTTGGTATGAAAGGCCGTGGCAGCGCCCGTTTATCGTTTGAACGTGGCGAGGTTGATATCGACTTTCAAACTACCTCTGCATACTTAAAAAAAGTACAACCACTCGTTGATGAAGGCAAAGCCGTTCCACTTATGTCGTTTGGTGTACTTAATAAAGAGGGCAAAATTGTTCGCGACCCAACATTTCCTGACTTACCACACGTAGGCGAAGTATACGAAATGATCCACGGTAAAAAGCCAACGGGCGTGGAATACAACGTATGGAAAACCTTTTTTGTAGCGGGCTTTGCAGCTCAAAAAGGCCTGTTTTTACCAAAAGGCACACCTGATGACGTTATTGCATCATGGCGCAGTGCAGCTCAACGCGTAATTGATCAAGACAACTTTAAAGAAGAGTCTGAGCTAGTACTTGGCCAATACCCGCAACTTGTACACGAAGATGCGGTAAACACACTTAATTCAGCACTCACTATTTCTGAAACTGACAAGCAATGGGTAAGAAATTACCTGACAGAAAACTACAACGCGCGCTTTTAATAAGCCTTGTTGATTTGTTGTACACAAAGTGGCTCGCATTAGTGAGCCACTTTTTTAACCTAAGGAGAGCAGTATGTTAGATGCATTTTTAATTGCGCTACAAACTATTCTTACCCCAACACACTTAATGTATTTATGCGGCGGCGTTTTTTTAGGCTTGCTGATTGGTATTTTTCCGGGTTTAGGCGGCATAGCGGGTTTATCGTTATTACTGCCATTTTTATATGGTATGGACCCCATTTCAGCACTTGCCATGCTTATTGGCTTAGTCGCTGTTATTCCCACCTCTGACACATTCACCTCGGTATTAATGGGCATTCCTGGCTCAAGTGGCTCTCAGGCAACCGTGCTTGATGGCTTTCCTCTTTCTAAAAAGGGCCAAGCAGCACGCGCGCTTTCAGCGGCGTTTGCCTCATCGTTATTTGGTGGCCTTTTTGGCGCAATTATTTTAACGCTATTTGTACTTATTGCGCGCCCCGTTATTTTAGCGTTTGGTTCGGCCGAATTATTTATGCTGACTTTACTAGGTTTAAGCATGGTAGGCGTACTTGCTGGTAATAGCTTAGTAAAAGGCTTAAGCGCCTGTGGTTTAGGGTTATGTTTAGGCTCTCTTGGCGGTGCACCTGCAACAGGTGAATACCGTATGGTATTTGATAACGGTTACTTAATGGATGGTATTCCGTTAGTGGTTGTTGGTTTAGGTATTTTTGCATTACCAGAAATTATTGATTTACTGCGTCAAAACCGCTCTATTTCAGAAGCCTCTGAGCTAGGTAGTGGTTGGTTTGAAGGCGTAAAAGATGTTGTTAAAAATAAATGGTTAGCAACACGTTGTGCTGCCATTGGCTGTGTTGTTGGCGCATTACCGGGCCTTGGCGGCAGTGTAGTCGATTGGATCTCTTATGGTCATGCAGTCCAAACCTCTAAAGACACCGAAAATTTTGGTAAAGGCGATATTCGCGGTGTTATTGCGCCTGAGTCCTCTAATAATGCTAAAGAAGGCGGTGGCTTAATTCCGACCTTACTATTTGGTATTCCAGGCTCTGGCAGCATGGCTGTATTTTTAGGTGGCATGGTGCTTATTGGCCTAGAGCCTGGCCCTGCGATGATCACAACCGACCTTGATGTTACCTACACAATTGTGTGGTCACTTGCACTAGCTAATGTAATTGGCGCGGGCGCGTGTTTACTTATCTCTAAATGGGTTGCAAAAGTAACCACTATTCCTTACACGCTAATGGCACCTTTTATGGTTATGGTGATCTTTTTTGCAGCGTTTCAGGCAACACGCGATTTAGGCGATTTAGTTGCACTTATAGGCATTGGTATTTTAGGCGTATTAATGAAACGTTTTGGCTGGCCTCGCCCTGCATTTTTAATTGGTTTTGTACTAGCAAGCGGCATGGAAACTTACCTTTATCAAGCTATTCAGTTTGATGGCATTGAGTTTTTATTAAAACCGGGCGTTATTATTATTGGTGCTTTAACAGCGCTTTCTATTTTCTTTGCGGCGCGCCACTCAATCAAGGCAGTTAAAAAAGAAAAAGCCAATAAAAATACGGCTAATGCCGAGGTAAAACCAACTAACCTAAAACCACAAATTGCGTTTTCTGGCTTTGTTTGTTTGGTGTTTGCATACGGTTTGTATGACTCGTTCCAACGCTCATTTTTGGGTGGCGTATTCCCCGCAGTGGTGTGCTCGTTCATGTTAATACTCTCAGGCGTTGTGCTTATAAAGCTTTTGCTAAATAAAGTAGATGACGCAGTAAATTACGATAACGAAGTATCTGCAGGGTATGTAAACGACTCAAGTGTAACCGGCCTTTGGCATTATGTATTTTGGCTATGTGGTTTGCTCGCAGGGTGTTTTTTACTTGGCTATGTGATTTCGATAGCGCTGTTTTTTATTATCTTTTTACTGGTAAAAGCACGTATTTCGATTGTTAGAACATTAACGCTTACCACCTGCGCGTTAGCATTTTTACTGACCCTATCGCACTTTATGGTTTTAGACTTACCCACGGGCTACTTGCAAGAAGTGGCAAGCTTTACAGCGCTTTAAAGGTTGACGTGTTGGGATTAATGCTCAACACGTTTTTTAACTCAGCACCATAAAGGCTCGCTTAAGAAGGATAACGTTATGATTTCACCTAAGCTTATTTTAATGCCGCTTTCTACTAGTGGGCATGTTACAGAGCGTTTAAAAGGAGGCTTAGCTGTTGCTAAGTACTTTAATGCTCACCTTGATGTTTTTCACACGCATTTAGATCCCAAGCGCTTTTTACCAACAGGGCAGCTTGGTTTACCCTCTAAATTAGTAAAAGAGTTAGACTCAGTAGCAGGGCGTTTTGCAAGTACAGAGTCGGCTAATTTAAAAAGTGAATTTATTAACTTATGCGCCGAGCAAAAAGTAATATACACCGACACTAGCACCACGCATTTAACCCACCCAAGTGCTGCGTGGCACATAAATTTAGGGCTACGTAGCGAAATAATTGCAGAGCAAGGCAAAGTGGCCGATTTAATTATTATTCCGCAGTCTAAAAGTGGTAAGTCGACTTCTACCTTTGAAGCCTCGGTTATGCGAAGTGGTAAACCTATATTGCTTGTGCCAAGGCAAATGACTAACTTTGATATAAAAACAGTCGTGATTGGCTGGAACGCCAGTACCGAAGTATCCCGTGCGCTCACTTACAGTTTACCGCTTTTAAAACAGGCTACAAAGGTCGTTATTTGCACCAGCGCGAGCAGTGCCGATAAAATGCCAAACGGCCATGAGGTGGTTAAATATTTAGCCCAGCATGATATTAAAAGTGAGTTTGTCACTTTTAATAATGGCAGGCAATCAACCGCTAAAGCGTTTATGTCGGTAGCGCAAATGCATAATGCCGATTTAGTCGTTATGGGGGCGTTTACACATAGGCGTATTCACGAACAAATTTTTGGAGGTATGACTAACTACATGCTTGCAAACACCACACTACCGATATTTATGGCGCGTTAGTGCTTTAAATTAATTAACTACATTTTACCCAAAAGCCGATATTTACGTTCAATATCGGCTTTTTATTTTTAGTGACTCTAAAGCTCACTGTGATAAAACTAACCATTATAATAATAAAAATTAATGGGTAGCGGCCTATGTATACGCTTTCGCAGTGGCAAACGAACGGGCAGTTTATTGATATAAATGCCAATCAAATTTTTACTAAAACAGCGGGGGATGCAAATAACCCCGCGCTACTTTTAATTCATGGATTTCCAAGTGCTAGCTGGGACTGGGAAGGTATGTGGGATGAACTTACTAAACACTACTTTTTAGTAACACTTGATATGCTGGGGTTTGGGCTTTCGGATAAACCAATAAACGCGACTTATAAAATTACAGAGCAGGCTGATTTATACACGCAATTTTTAAAGCGTTTAAATATTACCGATGTAAACATACTAGCCCACGATTATGGTGATACCGTGGCGCAAGAGCTATTAGCAAGACAAGTTGCTGCCAAAAGTGAAATACGCATACACAGTGTATGCTTTTTAAATGGTGGGCTATTTCCACAAGTACATAAACCCTTATTTATACAAAAGCTGCTACTTTCAAAACTTGGTTGGATAGTCCCTAAGCTAATGAGCAAACAAAAGTTTGCTAAAAACTTAACCACTATTTTTGGTAAACACACGCCACCAGCCCCTTTGGTAATTGATACGCTTTGGGCACTGTTAATATATAACAATGGTTTACGTGTTATGCCCAAGCTAATTAAATATATTACACAGCGAAAACAAAACGAGCAACGCTGGGTTGGGGCCATTATTAATAGCGATATACCAGTTACGTTTATTGCAGGTGAGCAAGACCCAATCTCAGGTAAACACATGCTTGAGCATTATAAAAAGAAAGTACCAAATGCGCGCGTACAAGGGTTTGTTGAACTTGGGCACTACCCGCAAATAGAAGATGCTAAGGCTATAACTGTGGCTTATTTAAATTTTAGAAACCAGTTATAAAAAACGCGGCTTAAGTGAAGTAAGCCGCGTTTTAAACTTTAATTAAGCGTAATTAAATACGTTCTTTTAATACTTTCTTTTTTTAGGTACTTTTAATTGGCTTTCAAATTCATCAGGAAAAAGCACGGTACCGTCGTCATCTTCGGTAGGGAACACCGCAATTAGTAAATCGTCCTCTTCAAGGCCGGGTGTCCAGCGGCTAAACCAATCTTTAGTAGGGATTGCTTTTGGTGTACAGCCTTCCCATTCACCTGTGGCCCAAGCTTGTGCAAAATCGCGGGTTGGCCATACTGGTACACAGTCGTCATCTTCGTTAGCTAGCATTACGCAGCCATCGTCGTCGTTTAAAATCCACACTTGCTTATATTGCTGTACGGTTTCAAACATAAAAGCGAGTCGTTTTTTTGCCCCTAGCCCTAAAATTACAGTTTGTTCTTCGGTTGCATTTGCAGTTGTCATAATTGGCTCACTCTTAATTGCTGTAGTTTTACTGTTACCAGTATATCGAGTTATATGACAGTGTGTTGAAAAGTTATTATTTAATTTTATCTGTGCAGATCTAATTTTAAGATTAAACAGTATAAGCTCTCATAAATTTGAGCGATCATTCAAAATCACTCTTGAATGTATTTAAAACGACCTCATCTCATACACATACTTTAAAGAAGGATTGAAAAGAATGACTACTGATTTACTTTCACCGTTTAAACTAAACGACACACTTGAACTTCAAAACCGTGTACTTATGGCGCCTTTAACACGTTGTATGGCCGATGATAATTTAGTGCCTACCCAAGATATGGTTGAATATTATGCACGCCGCGCACAAACAGGTTTAATTATTAGCGAAGCCACTATTATTCGCCCAGATGCGCAAGGTTACCCAAATACACCGGGGTTATTTACCAGTGAGCAAATTCAAGGTTGGAAGAAAGTAACTGACGCAGTGCATGCCAATGGCGGAAAAATGTTTGCACAACTTTGGCATGTTGGCCGTGTTGCGCATCCTCACTTTTTTGATGGCGATGTATTGGCGCCATCGGCAATTGGTGTAGAAGGCTCTGTACCACGTATGCGTGAGCTTACTTACATTACGCCAAAAGCTGCAACAACTGACGATATAAAATCGCTGGTTGCAGATTTTGCTAAAGCGGCCGAAAACGCAATGGAAGCCGGTTTTGATGGCGTAGAAATTCACGGCGCAAATGGTTACTTAATTGACCAATTTTTACATTATGAAGCTAACGTACGTGAAGATGAATATGGTCAAACACCTGAGAATATGTCGCGTTTTGCTCTAGAAGTAACGGATGCTGTAATAGCTGAAGTGGGTAATGAGCGTACCGCATTAAGGTTAACTCCAGGCGCTTATTTTAATATGAGCGAAGATAGCCGCGATAAGGCCGTATTTGACTACCTATTACCAGAGCTTGAAAAAAGAGACCTAGCGTATTTACACGGCGGTATATTTGACGACAGTACGCGTTTTGACTCTTTAGAAGGCAAAACAACGTCTGAATTTTTAAGAGCTGGCTATAAAGGTACGTTAGTTGGCGTAGGTAGTTACAGTTTTGAAACTGCAAAAGAGGCAATTAACGATGCTAAGTTTGATTTAATCGCCATTGGCCGCCCGCTTATTGCTAACCCAGACTACATTAGCAAAGTTGCAAACAATGAAGAGCTTGTTGCTTATAACGACGAAATGCTCGCTAAACTGATTTAAAATAGTCTAGTTTTAAATAATACAGCCTAGGATTTAAGTCTTAGGCTGACATCTCCACGACATAATTAAGCCATAAAACTCCCACAATTTTTTAACACCTCTGTCAATAAACTTCATTTTTGTTGTCATATTTCAAAACCATACTGTGCCCGCTTTCATAATTACTTTTGATAATTAAAACCAAACGGGACAACAATGTACGCTTTAACAAATAAATCAGTTTTGAGTCTGGCAATTGCTATGGCTGTATCATCAACCGCTTATGCTAACGACAACGAAATAGAAGAAATTACCGTTACTGCCAAACCAACCAGTTACGCAAATAATGTGATTGAGCCTGCAATGCTTGATCAACAAACAACGGTTTCGAGTGTGTTATCGGTAATTGATAACTTACCTGGCATTAGCATAAACGAAGGCGATGCATTTGGTGGCGATGATTGGTCTACAACCATTACTATGCGCGGTTTTAGTATTGACTCAAACCAGCAGCAATTAGGGATGACCGTTGATGGTATTCCTAATGGTGGCTCAAACTACGGCGGGGGTGCTAAAGCTAACCGTTACCTAGATACCGAAAACCTAGCCACTGTAGAAGTAGGGCAAGGCACTTCTGATATTAAATCGGCCTCGCTTGAAGCGCTAGGCGGTACATTTAACTTTGTAAGTAAAGCGCCAAGCCTTGATAAAAGCACTACATTTGCTTATACCTCAGGCAGCCACGATGCAACCCGTTATTACGTTAAGCACGAAACCGGCACTATTTTTGACAATACACAAGCGTATGTAAGTTACTCGCAAACTGATACCAGCCGTTGGATTGGCTCGGGCAGTAATGGGGGTAAAGACAACCAACACGCGGAGCTTAAATTTGTAACAACGCTTACAGATTTAACCATTACAGGGCGTTTATCTTACGATGATGTAAGCGAGACTAACTATAACAGTGTAAGCCTTGAGCAATTTGAACAAACACCAGAGTGGGATCAGCTAACGTGGAACTGGACAGGCGTACCACATTACGACCAAATGTTTGCCGAGGGCTGGGGTACACTTCGAGAAAATACCTTAGCGTATTTAAAGTTTGAATATGCACTTTCGCCAACATCGCTTATTACAGTGAGCCCTTATTATCATAATAACTCGGGCCGAGGCGATTGGATCCCACCTTATTTAACGACCCCAGTAGATGAAAACGGTGACCCAACCACTGAGGGCGGCACTAACGCGCTCTCGTATGGTTTTGTAGATAGCGATGGCAATGCACTTGCGCCAAATGAAGGCTGTACGGCAAGCTTAAGTTGGCCGTGGGAGTCGGGCCCTGGTTTAAACCCTGCGTGTTACGATGATACCGCAACGCCTGTTATGTCGTACCGCCATACACATTACAAAAAAGACCGCCTAGGTGTAACAGCTAACTACCAAGCTACCTTTGGCATGCACGATATAGAAGCCGGCTTTTGGTATGAGCAAAGCGACCGTGATGAATCACGCGATTGGCACAAAGTCATTAATGCCAGCATTTACCACCATTTTGATAGCACACCATACTGGACGCAGTATAAAAACACGTTTGAAACCGACACGCTAAAATGGTACGCGCAAGATTCAATGGCGCTTGGCGATTTTACGCTTAACTTAGGTGTTAAAAAGTACCTTGTTGATATTGAAAAGTACGACCATTACCAAAATGCCACAACAGCTAAAGTTAATAGTGACTCTGATGTGTTATTTAGTGGCGGTATTTTGTATCAATTAAATAATTCAACCGAGTTATTTGCCAGTTACAGTGAAAATTTTGCAGCCATAAAAGACGGTGTACTTGAGCGCGATAGCTCTGATTTATCAGCGATTGAGCCAGAAACCGCTGAAAACATTGACCTAGGTGTACGCTATCAAAACGACGCGCTAAAACTCACGGCAACAGCGTACTCAATAGAATTTGATAACCGCATAACCTTTATAGCACCAGGTAGCGATACCGGCGGTATTGATTACACCATAGGAACAAATGGCTCTTACTTAAATGTAGGCGGTATCGAATCAAAAGGTTTAGAGCTTGCGGCAAGTTATATGCTTAACGAGCAGTGGAGCGTATACAGCTCGTACACAAATAATGATTCAGAATATAAAGGCGATGCACCCGGCTTTGAAGCAGGTGAAAAAGTAATAGACTCAGTTGATGACTTGTTTGTGCTCTCTACAGACTATTACAGCGGCGATTTTCGTTTTGGGCTATCGGCTAAATACACAGGTGAGCGAGGAGATGTTGATGGTTACACTGTGGTTGATTTAAATGCTGGTTACTCAGCTGATGTAAATGCAGGCCCATTTAAAGCTGTGGATATTGCTTTTGTGGTTTATAACATCACTGATAAAAGCTACTTAGCGGGCGGTACGGGCAATGGCAGCACTTATTATATTGGTGCGCCACGTACAGCAGCGGTTACGTTAACTGCAACGTTTTAAACCAATAAACCTATTTTATGCACTGCAGTTGCCTTAAGTTTTGTATTTAGCACTAACAGTATGGCTGCACCGTCTAAAATTTTATTTGGCTCGTGCGGGCATCAAGATAAAGACATTCCAATATTTAATACCATTAATAAAGAGCAGGGCGATTTATTTATATTTTTAGGTGACAACATATACGGCGATACCAACGACATGGCAGTGCTTGCCAATAAATACCAAAAATTAGGTGCAAAGCCTGGTTTTAAAGCGCTGAAAGAGCAAACGCCCATCATTGCGATGTGGGACGATCACGATTTTGGCCAAAACGATATTGGTAAAGACTACCCACATAAAGAGCAATCGCGCCAAATTATGCTCGATTTTTGGGATGAGCCCGCTAATTCTGAGCGCCGAAC
The DNA here is from genome assembly GCF_002221525.1 of Pseudoalteromonas espejiana DSM 9414. Taxonomy (NCBI): domain Bacteria; kingdom Pseudomonadati; phylum Pseudomonadota; class Gammaproteobacteria; order Alteromonadales; family Pseudoalteromonadaceae; genus Pseudoalteromonas; species Pseudoalteromonas espejiana. The sequence goes on from NZ_CP011028.1 coordinate 1,467,732, forward strand.
ACGCGCTGATGGTATTTACACCTCTTACATGTATGGAGAAGGCAAGCAAACGGTGCACGTTATTATGCCTGACTTACGCTGGAACCGTGATGCACTTAACCCTGTAAGCGAGCTTGAATATTACACAAAGCGCAAACTTAATAACCAAGGCCCATATAGCCCAACTGAAGTTAAAGGTGCCTCTATGCTTGGCGAGGCGCAGTGGCAATGGCTAGAGCAAGAACTTAAAAAGCCAGCGGCTATAAAGCTAATTGCCTCAAGCTTACAGTTACTACCCGATTTTACAGGGTGGGAGTCGTGGGCTAACTTTCCGGATGATCGCAACCGTTTATTTTCGTTAATTAAAAAGCATAAAGTAAATGGCGTTGTTATCATCAGTGGCGATACGCACTGGGGTGAAATATCAAAGTATCAGCAAAATCTTGATTACCCATTAATAGAAATGACCAGCTCAGGCTTAACTGAAAAATGGAAAGACGTAAGCCCAAATAAACACCGCGTTGGCGATTATACCCACAATGTGAATTACGGCGATTTAAGCATAGATTGGCAACAAGCCGACCCCGCCATATCACTTAAACTTAAAGGGATTGATGGAAAGGTAATAATGCAAAGCGCATTTAGCTTATCAAGCATTAGCCCTTATAAATAAACGGCCTTATAAATACAACGCACAGTGGTTAAAATTAATGCTGTGCGTTTAAACCACCTGCTAACTCGCTGATTTATTAGTGCCAATTTACCGATTGCGCTACCCCTATAAATGAAAATATCTTAAACTGGTTTTACTTCAAGTAAGGACTCCAGTCGTATGCTCAATATTATTCAATCAAACCGTATGGAAGCGCTGCAAGCACAGTTTAATCAGCTGTTAAAAGTAAATCCGTTGCAAAGCCCATTCGATAAAGAAGTGGTATTAGTGCAATCGCCCGGTATGTCGCAGTGGCTAAAAATTGGTTTAAGTGAAGACTTAGGGCTTGCCGCTCAGGTTGATTTTCCGCTGCCCTCAAGTTTTATTTGGCAGTTGTATCAACAGCTATTGCCAAATGTACCTAAAGAGTCGGCCTTTAATAAGCCAAACCTTGCTTGGAAACTATTTGCAATACTGCCAAGCTGTATTGATGAGCCACTTTATTTGCCATTAAAAACCTATTTAGAGGGCGATATAGACGGGCAAAAAACGTTTGCGCTGTGCGAAAAAATTGCCGATGTGTACGACCAATATTTAATGTACCGCCCACATTGGATTGCCACTTGGGATAGCGGCAAAGATGAACTTGATGATGTAGACGTAAGTATTGCCCCGTGGCAACCCGATTTATGGCGAAAGCTGGTGGCGCACAGTAAAGTGCTTGGGCAAAGCCAGTTTCATCGTGCCAATATGCAAGGGCAGTTACTGGCTGCACTTGAAACTATGGATAACAGTTTATTGCCTAAGCGTATTAGCTTATTTGGTATATCGGCCATTGCCAGCTCACAACTTGAAGTGTTTGAGGCATTAAGCAAAAAAACCGAAGTGTTTTTATTTTTTTTCAACCCCAGTGAGCATTATTGGGGCGATATTGTAGATGAAAAAACCGCTGCAAAAATAGCAGCAAAATACGCCAAAATGCCGCTTTTAGAAGCACAGCAAAAAAAACAAACCAACCCCGATGAAGAGTATTACTTTATTGGCAATCCGCTTTTATCATCGTGGGGTAAATTAGGGCGCGACTATTTTGAGCAACTTGTGCAACTTGATGCCCGTTGGATAGATGGCTTTATTGATGCCTTTGACGACACATTACTTGGCCAAGTACAAAGTGAAATTTACCAACTTGCGTTTAAAGGGGAGTCCCTGACCGATAATAAAGAATGGTTTATAAACGATAAAGGCAAACTACTAATAAGTGAAAACGACACCAGTATAACGCTCAGTGATTGCCATACTCCCCTTAGAGAAGTAGAGCGTCTGCACGATTATTTGCTTAATTTGTTTAATCAAAACCCTGCGCTTACCCCCAAAGACATTATCGTTATGATGCCCGATGTTGGCACGTACAGCCCGTATATTGAAGCCGTTTTTGGCGGGGCGCAAAACACCAGCCGTTTTATTCCTTACGCGCTTGCCGATTTAGCCATAGAGCAAGAAAAGCCAGTACTGAGCTCGTTTGCAAGTTTGGCTAATTTACCGTTTTCGCGCTTTGGCGTATCAGATATTCTCGATTTACTGCAAGTGACGCAAATTGCCGAAAAATTTGGCCTTGAAGCGCACGAGTACGAGCAAATTCAATATTGGCTTGAACGCGTTGGCGTAAAATGGGGCATAAATGCTGAACATAAAAGTAGCTTTGACTTACCGGCAATCGATTTAAATACCTGGCAGCATGGGCTTAATCGTTTATTGCTAGGCATAGCGCAGCGAGATGAACAATGCCCGTTTAACGGTATATACAGTGCAGATGAAGTAGAAGGCATGGCGCTAGAAACGCTTAATAAGTTGGTGCACTTTATTGATGTGCTACAAACTTATAAAGAACACTTAACCCCTGATGACACTCTTAGTAATAAGGCGGCTATTTTATCTGAACTAATTGGCGCGTTGTACCACAACGACGGCGACGAAAGCTGGGACTTGCTGATACTACAAAAGGTACTTGAGGAGCTGCAAAAGCATGACGAGAACGGCGATTACAGCCAAGCTGTTTCGCAGCGTATTGTTAGTTACTTAATAAAACAAGGCATTCAAGAAAAAGGCGTAGGACAGCGGTTTTTAGTCGGCCAGGTTAATTTTTGTACGCTTATGCCCATGCGCGCCGTGCCATTTAAAGTAGTGTGTATGCTAGGTTTAAATGATGCTGACTACCCGCGTACCGTGCAACCTATTGGTTTTGATTTAGTGCCGTATTCTAAAAAACAAAAAGGTGACCGTTCACGTAAATTAGACGACCGTTACTTATTTTTAGAAGCGCTACTTAGTGCCCGCGAAAATTTATACATGAGCTATATTGGCCGCTCGTGTTTTGATAACCAACCGCGTATGCCATCAACCTTAGTCAGTGAGCTTTTAGAATATATAGGGCGCAGTTTTACGTTACCTAAAAACAGCATTAACACCTTGCCAGCGTGTTTAATTAACCAACAACACTTACAGCCCTTTAATAGCACTTATTATGCAAAAAGCGATCAGCAAAATAGTGCGCTCAATAACCACAGTTATAACCCAATTTGGCTGCCAAGCGAGACAATTTTACCGCAGCCGCTAAGCGCTATTGATGTAGCAGCCCCAGAGCAACTTGAGCTTGATGTATTTATTCGTAGCGTGTGTAACGCACAAGAGAGCTTTTACCAGCAAACGTTAGGCTTACGCCTGCCCGAATTTAACGAAATAGCAAAAGATGAAGAACCCTTTAGCCTAGATGCGCTGCGCCGCTACTTTTATTTAGATGAAATACTCGAGGCAAACATTAACGAGCAACCACTAAGCACCGAGCAAATACTACAACGTGGTGAGTTGCCACAAGCTAATGTTGGTAATTTAGTGTTTGAAAGCATGGAGCACCGCGTTGATGCCCTTGCAGGGCAAGTAAAAGAGCATATAAAAAGCGGAAAAACCGAGCCAGTTGAGGTCTCGCTGCATATACAAGGCACCACAATTGAGGGGTGGCTTAATCATATTTACTTGCAAAAACAAGTGTTTTACCGCAGTGCCAGTATAAAAGCTAAAGATTTAATTAAAGGCTTTATCTACCACCTTGTAGCGCAAAGCATGGGGCAAAATGTAGAAACCTTATTACTGGGTCTCGACAAGCAAATTAGCTTTGCACCGCTGAGTAAAAGTGATGCAGATAAACACCTTAATGAGTGGTTTGAGCTATACCAAGCGCTGCGTAAAGAGCCCGTGGCGTTTTTTCCGGTAAGTGGCTACGAATATGTAAAAAGCGGCGGTGACATTGGCAAAGCCATTAGCAAGTTTAGCCCACAATATATTGGGCGTGGCGAAGGCGAAAACCCGTATATTCGCTTAACAGTGCAATCGCTCAGCGACTGCCAAGACGAATTTATAAAGTGGAGCGATAAGTTACTTGCACCATTGTTTGAACACGCAAAGGAGAGTGACCATGCAAGCGCTTAACCCACTAACTATGCCACTAACCGGGCAAAGCTTAATAGAAGCCAGCGCCGGTACTGGTAAAACCTATACTATAACAGGCCTTTACTTGCGCTATTTATTAGGGATGCAAATAGAAGGTGAGCTAAATACGCCATTAAGTGTTGAGCAAATATTGGTGGTGACATTTACCGATGCCGCCACGCAAGAAATTAAAGACCGAGTACGCAGCCGAATTATTGCTGCGCGCGATGCACTACTTGGCCAAAACCCAAAAGATGAGTTAATCGAAGGTGTAATAGCCGCAGTGGATGATAAACACCGCGCCTTTGATTTACTTGATGCCGCAGCTAAATCGATGGATGAGGCTGCCATATTTACCATTCATGGTTTTTGTCAGCGAATGTTAAAACAACATGCGTTTGAATCGGGGGTGGCATTTAATCTTGAATTTATTTTGGATGAGCGCGACATACTGCTCGAAACCATAAAAGATTTTTGGCGTGCATTTGTATACCCGCTCAATAAAGAGCGCACCGATGCGATTTTAGAGGTGTTTGCCGCCCCTGAGTCGTTATTCAGCCAAGTAAGTAGTGTGCTTAATAAAGCTAATGCGCATATTACACCGCAGGTAAACCTAGATGATGTATGGCAAGCCCGTGATGAATACATTAATAAAATACCTGCCTTTAAAAAGGCGATATTAGATCAAGAATTTATTGCCGCGCTTAAAGGCTCTGGCTTAAGTGGCTCAAAAACACCAGGTAGAAAGGGCAGCCTTGCAGCACTTGAAGCCTTTTGTGTAGGGGACGACTTATTTTTTCAATTTGGTACTAGCAAATATTCGTTTGAGGTATGGAGCAGCGAAAACTTAAGTGATGCGGCTAATTATAAAAAAAATCAGCCATTATTTACACACCCATTACTGAGCCAGTTTGATGAACTTACCGCCCTTAACAACACCATAAACCAAGGGCTTAAAATTGCCATAGTGCAAACCGCGGCTAAATGGGTAAAAAAAGCCATTGTTAAGCGCAAGCAAGAACAAAGCGTGATCACCCCAGATGACTTACTCACTAATTTATACAGCGCACTTAACAACGAGCAAGGTGATGCACTAGCGCAAAAAATAGCGCAGTTATTCCCTGTCGCTATGATAGATGAGTTCCAAGATACCGATCCGATTCAGTATGGTATTTTTAGTAAAATATACGGCCAAGCAAACACCACGCTTGCCATGATAGGCGACCCTAAACAGGCAATTTATGGCTTTAGGGGGGCTGATATTTTTACCTACATTGGCGCAAAAGAGGCGGTACAAACAGAGCAACAATTTACGCTTGGTACTAATTTTCGCTCAAGCACCGATATAGTAAATAGTGTAAATAGTATATTTGGTAAACACGCAAACAGCTTTATTTATAACGACGCCATACCGTTTAACGCAGTGGCTGCAAAAGGTAAAAAGGCAGAAGACTCTTTTTTAATAGATGGTAAACCGGCTACTGCATTTGAATTTAATGTATTTGTAGATGAAGCCGCTGATGAAAAAAACAAACCGACCAGCAAAGGAGTAGGGCAAGGCCATTTAGCCAGCTATTTTGCAAATAAAATAGTGACCCTGCTTGAGCAAGCCGAGCAAGGGCGAGCGTGTATAGGTGAGCAAGCGGTCAGTGCTGCCGATATTTGTATATTAGTGCGCGACCGTGTTGAAGCACAAATAATGAAAAAAGCCCTCAGCAATGCCAATATTGCCAGTGTGTATTTATCGCGCGAGAGTGTATTTAACCAAGAGCTCAGCCATCACTTACTTAATTTTTTAACCGCGCTGCATGGGCAATATAACGAATCGTTATTACGCGGCGTATTAGCAGGGCCCTTATTTTGTTTAAGTTATAACGAAATTTACGCCCTTGCTGATGATGAAAATAAATGGCAAGAACATCTAAACTTTTTTGCACAGCTTAGTCATATTTGGCACAAACAAGGTGCTATGGCCATGCTTGAGCGCCTATTAAGTCATAATCAACTTAGCGCTAAATGGCAGGGGCTGGGTTATAACGTAGAGCGTTGGCTAACCGACTTTAGGCACCTAGGCGAAATACTTCAGCAAAAACAAATAGAGCTTGAAGGTACGTTACGTTTACTGCGCTGGTTTGCACAAAAGGTAAGTCAACAAGATGGTGAAACCGTACAAGTACGCCTAGAAAGCGATGCCAACTTAGTTAAAATTGTAACAATGCACGCATCAAAAGGGCTTGAATACCCGCTGGTGTTTATGCCCTTTGCAAGTGGCTATCGCGAAACCAAAGAGGCGCTTTATCATGACAAAGGTAAATTGGTTTACGATTTAAGTAAAAATGAAGACGCAATGCAAAAAGCAGAGCAAGAGCGCCTTGCAGAAGATTTACGATTACTGTATGTAGCCCTTACTCGGGCAGTGCATTTTTGCTCGTTAGGCGTTTATAACTTAGGACAAGGACAAAGTAGCCGCTTAGCAATTCAAAGCAGTGCGCTTGGCCATGTTTTATTTTCGGGGCTTGAGCTTAGTAGTAGCCAAATATGGCGCACGCATTTAAGTGAATTTTGTAACGAACATACCTCAATGGTGTATCAGCAATTTACAGCTGAGCAATTAGCACAGCAAGGGCAATTAAGTCTTAATAGCGCATTGCCACAAGGCCAAACGTTAACAGTTAATACAGTAACAGCCAATATAGAGCGAGATTGGCGAGCCACCAGCTTTAGTGCGCTGAGCTTTAAAAAGCACACCGACCATATAGAGCCTGGACGCAGTGATGAAGATCACGAAAAAGATGAGTTTGCCAATACGCAAGATGAAATCCCGTCACCGTATAGTTTTCCAAAAGGGGCTAAACCAGGTAGCTGCTTACACGAAATTTTTGAGCAAATTGATTTTACCAGTGCGCTTGAACACCCGACCAACCAAGAGCAAAATTTATCAGAGGTGGTTAAACACGCGCTTGATAAATTCCATATAAGCGAGAGCTGGCAAGGTGTAACCGAGCAGTGGGTACTTGATGCGCTGCATTGCCCGCTCGATAATCATGGACTCAGCCTAAGCCAATTAGCTCCCAGTGATTGCCTAGTTGAGATGGAATTTAATTTACCGCTTAGTAGCTTAAGTGCGCCAAAGCTTAACGAAGTGCTGGTTAAACATTTTGGTTTTAGCCATCGTGCGCTTGAATTTAACCACGTTAAAGGGCTTTTAAAAGGCTTTATAGATTTAATCTTTTGCTACCAAGGCAAATATTATATTTTAGATTACAAATCTAATTACTTAGGCAACACACCGAGCGACTATGAAAGCGAGCAGCTAGAGCAAGCGATGAGCAGCCATCAGTACCATTTGCAGTATTTAATTTATACTGTTGCACTGCATAGGTTATTAAAACAGCGTGTTGCTGATTACTCAATAGAGACCCATTTAGGTGGCGTTTACTACACCTTTTTACGAGGTATGCCGGCTGGTAAAGGGGTGTATTTTAAAAAACTGACCTCGGAGCAAGTAAATATATTAAATGGCTTATTTAGCCAAGGAGCCATGCTATGAGCGACTACCCGCAGCAACAAAGCTTATTTGATGAGCCATCAGCGCCACTGTATCCTTTAAATACCATTGAGCTACTTGATTATTTACTTGAACAAAACCGCATTAGAATGGTGGATGTAAAACTTGCGAGTATGCTTTGCGATAACCAGCAAAAGGAGGTGTTTTATATCGTATTACTGCTGTGTTTGGCTCAGCAAAGCCAACATAGCTGTTTAACATTACGTGAGGTAGATTGGCAAAACCCGTTTAATTTACGCCAAAGCGACTTTACTAAAAATGAAGGCAACATCCCAACAACTGCCAGCCCTTTTAATGAAGGCTTTTGTGCTACCGATGCACTTAACTTATTAGCTAATCATAATAGTGTAGGGCCTAGCAAGCCGCTCCAATTATTTAATGAACGGCTTTATTTTTCGCGCCTTGCTGATTACGAAAATACCCTTGCAACGCGTTTACTTGCAATGAGTGAGCGCCAGTTAAATATAAATACAACACTGCTCAGTGAGCTTCTTAGCGAATACTTCCCAGCCAATCCCGCAATAGACACCGATTGGCAAAAAGTAGCTTGTGCTATTGCCGCAACAAAGGGCTTTAGTGTGATCACCGGCGGGCCAGGCACAGGAAAAACAACCACAGTCACTAAGCTATTGGCTATTTTACAATCTCTTTATAAAACGGCGCCGTTAAGTATTAAGCTTGTGGCACCTACAGGTAAAGCGGCTGCTAGGCTAAGTGAGTCAATATTAGGAGCTAAAGATAAGCTCTCTGTGATATCTGAAGATTTAAAAGCCTTGATCCCCGATAGCGCGCAAACAATTCACCGCTTATTAGGGGTTAAGCCATTTACCAATAAATTTAAGCACAATAGCGCCAACCCTCTGCACTTAGATGTGCTGATAATAGATGAAGCCAGCATGGTCGATTTATCGCTCATGGCTAAATTAATAGAGGCATTACCAGCACATGCGCGGCTTATATTATTGGGCGATAAAGACCAACTTGCCTCGGTAGATACCGGCAGTGTAATGAGCGATTTATGCCAAGGTTTAACACTTGGAAAAACACCAAGCTACTCAAAAGCGCGGTGCGATGAGCTCAATGCTTTATGTTTTAATAACACGCCTAAATTAGTGGCCAGTACTCATAGCGACTTTAAACTTGCTGATTGCATTGCGTTTTTGCAGCACAGTTATCGGTTTGATGCACAAAGTGGTATTGGTCAACTTGCCCTTGCAGTTAACACCAACAACAGTGGTGTTTTAAAATTTGTAGAGCAAGAAAGTATTGAGGGGCGCTTTAACGATGTGATTTTAGATTACGACTTTGTAGCTAAACCGATTGAAAAGCTTGTTAAAAATGCCGCGACTCACTACGCACACTACTTAAACTTAATTACCCAAGGAGCAAGTGTTGCACAAGTGCATGAAGCGTTCACTCAATACCAATTACTTGCAGCAGTACGCGAGGGTGATTACGGCGTAAATAGCTTAAATAGCCGAATTGAACGCGCCTTAGGGCAACAAGGTTTAATATCGGTGAGCCCTAATCAGCGCCATTACATTGGTATGCCTATTATGGTGAGCCAAAACGATTACCAGCTTAAACTTTTTAATGGAGATATAGGCATTTTAATGCTTGATGCCAGCGGGCAATTAAAAGCGTTATTTATTGACGAACAAGGCAATGAAAGAGCGTTTTCGCCTGCGCGTTTACCCGCACACGATAAAGTGTATGTAATGACTATACATAAATCGCAAGGCTCAGAGTTTAGCTACACAGCCATGGTACTACCGCCTTTAAAACAAGCCAGTATGGGTATAAATCGCCAATTAGTGTACACCGGTATAACCCGCGCTAAAAACACCTTTGAGCTGGTGGCCGATAAAAAAGTGTTGCAGTTGGCCATGAATAAAAGCGTATCAAGAGCCTCTGGTTTGTATGAAAGGTTAAAACACTAATTAGTGTTTATAATCAAATCTTTGTAATTAATCGCTTTTAAAAAACCTAATGTATTTTTACCTTAGGTTTTTTAACTCCACATTTTCACTCGTTTATTAAATCCATTCATAAACATGTAAAATAATTTCAGATATTGCAATTATTATAGCTGTAACCCACTGATTAATTTATAAGTAAAAAGCTGCTGGTTAATACTTGATAATAAATTGTTGCATTTTTAAGCGTTGTTCCTAATACTGGTCAATGCATGTGCGCTTGCATATGCATAAATGAATACCTTAAGTCATGCCTTTGGCATAAAAATAACACACATGAATATTTTAAGGATTTATATGAACAACAATAAACGCACACACATGCTTAAATACTTACTTTGCGCTGGTTTAGCCGCGTTAATGAGTTTTTCTGCAGCGAGTAAAGATCACAAAATTATACTCATTCACGGCTTACAAGTGTCACAAATAACCAATAAATCGGGCAGTGATGTCGTAAATGACGGCGAAACTTATTGGCAAACATACTGGAATAATCGGGCCGATGAGCGCATTGATTGGCCAGCGTATGAGCGAATTGAAGGCAAAATTGCAACCGATTGGGTATGGCCTAAATTAAAGCAAATGTCGCGTTCTAACTTATGTGCTGATGGCTGTGTGTTAGTTACACATTCAACAGGAGATTTAGTTGCTCGCCATATTATTGATAACCAAGCTAACTGGCTTGAAAACGCAGGCCTTGAGCCACTTAATATTGTCGCTACCTTTGATTTAGCGGGGGCTGGTGGTGGTAGCGAACTGGCTGATATTGCTGTAAGTGCATTAACTGGCGCAGCATGGAACTTTGCAGTAGATGCTGCACTCAAATGGTGGCTAGGCAGTGATGTGACTGAAGCCGTTGGTGTTTTACATGATTTAAAAGTAAATAACGCACGTAAAATATCGCCATTTCCTGATGCACGCACTCCACGCTTGCGTTTTATAGCTGATGGCAATGCATACCTAGGTTTAACAGGCGGGTTTTTAAAAGGCAATGATGATTCAGTAGTGGCTTCGCACTCATCGTGTGGTGCAAGTACGGCCAAATCGTTTGGTAGTTGTAGTAGCAGTATTGATACTAATGGGCAGTTAAAGTCGCAAGGCGACGCGGTTAAAAGCTTTATGCCACACCATTACCCAATGATGATGAGTGATAGCTACAGCCATAACGAAATTCACAACGCTCAGCGCAAAGGTAACGTCACCATAGCAATGAATAACATTAATGTTGATGGCCAAAATGTAGGCTTTAATACGTTTGATGAAACAACGGGTAGTTGGTTTTGGAAAAAACAATACCGTTATATTAAGGACTCAAATAACAATAGTGCGTCGGCACTTATATACAATGTGATCCCTTAATAGTCCCAACACTTTTAACATCATTACGTAGCAGCTAATGCTAAGCGTAATGAAAGCCGCGTGTGGTAACTGTTGTTTGTTACTACACGCTTATAAAGGATTTATTTAACATGAAAAAGTTTTACATTGGTGCTGCTTTAGTCAGTGTAGTAATGTTTTTATTGTGGTTTATTAATAAAAATGAAGTTAAAACACTCAAGCCGCCAGCAGCTTTAGTTGTTAAAAATGAATCTGACCTACAAAGCCCAGATAAAAATACCGTAATAACCATAAATGTACCAAAGCAAAAGCAATCTAAACCTAAGCCTATAAAAAAGTTTGATCAAAACTTAGCAAATGCCGCAGAGCATGTTGCTATGCAATACCAAAGTGCGCTTAAATTTCCGCCTTATTCTCAGCCATTGAGCCCGCTTGATGAAGACCGCTTAAAGCCAAATCAGTTTTACCCTGTTTCAAGCCCCATAGGTGAGTCGGGGAATGCATTAACCGTGAGCTTAGCGCAATACAGATTTGTATACCCTGAGGATATTACGCTTAATATTACTGCACAAAACCTAGGTAAAGTAAGTGTAGAGCTTGCAAATACCGATACAAAAGCAGAAATCAGTTCAAAAATATCGAGCGCAAACAACGATGCCGCATCAGTCACGTTTAAAGGCGATGAAAGTTACCCCCGAAACCTACAGCTTTTTGTTGAGGCAAACGTAGCAGGTAAAACCATTCCGGTGGTGGCGCAGATACAATATATGCCCCCAAGCGCTACGCTAATTGATTTTGATAATGCATACCCTCTAAACGACAATATGATAACCACTGCGCATTTAAAGGTAGCTAAAAGCGGCATGTACCGTGTGCGGGCTAATTTATATAGCGATACAACCCCATTAGCGCATTTAGTCGCAAAGAAAAAGCTTACAAAAGGGAGCCAAACGTTAGATTTAAAAGCGCATTGGTCAGTGTTACCTGAAGGTGTTACTAATATGCGTTTAAGTGATTTTGTTATTGAGCGCATGTCACCAAGCCCAGGCGAGCTAAATAGCTTTGGAAACACTGAAATTACTGAATTTGAAATAACCGACTTTGCTTACGATAGCCTGCAACAACTGCCGTATCAAGCTAATGAGCAAGAGCGCATGAGTTTAGAGTTTTTAAAAGGCCTAGCGAATGAGGGCGGGTAATAAATAGCTTAATTAAGCCGTTTGCCATACATGTAGGCAATAAAAAAGGGTTTTGAAAAACCCTTTTTTATTTATAAGCACTAGCTTAAATTGATGGTAACAACATCAGCGGGTTGCTGGGGTTCATCATCTTCGGTCACTGGTGCTTTAGGAATATCGGGCTTATCAAGGGCAATATCGCCGCCATCAATGACATCACCGGTTTTTAAGTTTTCAAAATCAAATAGCTCAGTATCAGCTAAGTGCGAAGGCACAACACTTTGCATTGCTGTAAAAATGCTTTCAATGCGACCAGGGTGATCTTTGTTCCACTGCGCTAACATATTTTTAGTATGTTTACGTTGCAGGTTTTCTTGAGAGCCACATAAGTTACACGGAATAATAGGGTAGCCTTGGCTAAACGCGTATTTGCTTATGTCGGCTTCTTTACAGTATGCCAATGGGCGAATAACCATGTGCTCACCGTTATCGCTCATTAATTTAGCGGGCATGCTTTTAAGTTTACCGCCGTAAAACATATTTAAAAATAGTGTTTCGATCATGTCATCGCGGTGGTGACCAAGCGCTATTTTAGTTGCGCCCATTTCTTTAGCAGTGCGATATAAAATACCACGGCGCAGGCGAGAACACAGCGAACACGTTGTTTTACCTTCAGGGATTATGTCGGTCACAATACTGTAGGTATCTTCTTCTACAATTTTGTACTCAATATCTTGTTTATCAAGGTACTCAGGTAAAACATGCTCTGGGAAACCTGGCTGTTTTTGATCGAGATTAACAACAAATAAATCAAAATTAATAGGTGCCACGCGCTTTAAATGCTTAAGCATATCAAGCATGGTGTAACTGTCTTTACCACCCGATAGACACACCATAATACGGTCGCCTTCTTCGATCATGTTAAAGTCCATGACGGCTTGGCCAGTAAGACGGCGTAAACGCTTTTGTAGCTTATTTAAGTTGTATTGAGCTTTGGCTTGAGCTGAGTGAGACACTACGCCCCCTTATAAAACAATGCGGCAAATTATTTGCTGAAAATAAAGGGGCGTATTATATACCCAAGTACTAGGGGTATTAAAGCGCTAGTTAAGGCTTTGTTTAACTTTTGGCAAGTGGGCTTACATAGCCATCGGGTTTTAATGCTAAAACATCGCAATCTAGGCTATCTATAACATGCTCGGCAGTATTGCCGACTAAGGCTGCGCTTAAACCGGTTCGCCCTACAGTGCCAATAACAACTAATTCACTGTTTAAGCGACTCGCAACATCAGGAATTACATCTTCAGGTAAGCCTTCTTCAATAAAGCATTGCTCGTTAGTTAAACTAAACTCGTTAGCCAGAGCATTAGTTGACTCTATATGATGTTTTTTAACTGATTCGTTGTAAAGCCCTGGGTTAAATTCTGGGATTTCAATGGCTATATTAATGGGTGTAGCTGGGTAAGCGTTGACCAAATTAAGCTTTGCATTGGCAAGCTCGCATAAAAACTGTGCATCTTTAATAATGCGCTTATTAAGTGCTACGTGTTCATCGTTTTCACTTACTGCATTAACCGCGGCTAAAATATTCCCATTTTCTGGCCATGCCATTTCTTTGACGAATAAAACAGGGGTAGGGCATTTACGTACTAAGTGCCAATCGGTTGGGGTAAATATTACAGACTTAAGTGCGCCATGTTGGTGGGTACTTTTTATAACTAGGTCGTAGTTTTGCTCTATAACAGTATTAATAATGGCTTCAAAGGGGCGATTGTGCCAAACAACTTCGGTGGTTATGTTTATGTCGGTATATGAGGAAATTAAATCTTTTAACCACATTTCTCTGTCGTTTATAACGGCTTTACGCATGGCTTCTCGCTCATCAAATGAGAGCATAGTGGTCATTTCGTAGGAAAAATCGTAAACAGTCATAAAGGCTGTGATACTTGCGCCAGATTTTTTTGCTAAATCAATCGAGCGAGCTAAACCGTGTTGGTCGTCTTTGGTAGGGTCAATAACGGCTAAAATACGTTTAATAGTGTTCATGTGCTACTCCATTTTTTTAACTTACTTTCAGTGTAACGTAAATACACAGCAGTTAAAGGGGTAGCACATAAATTGTTGTTCTAAATCAAAGTTACAGCGAGTGTTAGCTTAGCGAGGCTTAATAATTGCAGCGGCTTTTGCTAAACCATCACTTTCTAAAATAGTGATAAATTTGCCTTCTACTTTGATAAGTCCCGCTTTTTGAAAACGGCTTAGTAACCGGCTTATGGTTTCAACCGTTAAGCCTAAATAGTTACCTATTTCGCCGCGGGTCATAGTAAATCTAAACTCTTTACGTGAAAAACCACGCTCACCAAAGCGCTCAGAAAGGTTGTAAATAAAGCTTGCTAGGCGCTCTTCTGCTGATTTTTTATTTAGCAGTAATAGCATTTCTTGATCGTAGGTAATTTCGCTGCTCATTAAGCGCATAATTTGCTGGCGCAGTTTAGGTAACTTACCTGCAAGTTCGTCAAGGGTATCAAATGGGATTTCACACACCATTGAGGTTTCTAGCGCCTGAGAAAAGCTTTGGTGCGCCATTTTGCTAATAGCATCAAAGCCCACTAAATCGCCCGCAAGGTGAAACCCCGTAATTTGCTCATCGCCTTGCTCAGACAATGTATAAGATTTAAATGACCCAGAGCGTACAGCATAAATTGCGTTAAGCGGGGCGCCAGATTCAAATAAATAATCGCCTTTATGGAGTGGTTTTTTTCGCTCAATGATTTCGTCAAGTTTATCCATTTCTTGGCCATTTAACGAAAACGGCAAACACAACTGGCTAATACTGCAGTTATTACAGCTAATAGCACAGTTACTTTTAGCGCGACTTTGAGAGAAATCCATAATTTAATCCGTTTTAATTTTTATAAACTGAGGCAAATAAACCATAAGGCTTAATAGTCTAAAGATTAATGTACTAGTTTGTCGGTGGCAATAATCAATAGGTAGATACCATACCAAATAATAATACTGCCTAACACAATGCGCGTCCATGGATGGTTAATTATACTGTTAAGTTTTTGAGCACTAAGCCCAACAGTAATCATCGCCGGAAAAGTACCAAGCGCAAAACATAACATTACAATTGCGCCATCAAAGGCACTTGGGCTGGTCATCGCCCAGGTAAGTGCTGAATAAACTAAACCACAGGGGAGCCAGCCCCATAAAGCCCCATAACCAAGTGCTTTAACTGGGCTGTTTATTGGCATTAAATACTTATTAAACTTAACCAAGTGTTGCCAAATAAGAGTTTTACCTATTTTTTCGAGCCACTGCAGCGTAGGGCCAAGGCGCATTATATACACACCTACTAGCAACATAAAAATGCCCGCAATAAAAGAAAGCGACATTGAAATAGCGGTATTTTGTTTAGCAAACTCACTACTAATCCCCGCAACAAGAGCGCCGGCAAGCATATAACTTAATGCTCGGCCTATATTGTAAGCGAATGAATAGGTGAACGTTTTACGTTTGTCACTGGCAAGTTGTAACGAACTGGCAATACCTCCGCACATGGCAAGGCAGTGGCCACTACCAATTAGGCCCATTAAAAAAGCACTAATAAAAAGAGGGTCAATCATTACTTTTGTTATGTTGCTCTTTGTCGTCTTCAAACAAAATACTGTGACCTTGTTTGTTTAAATCAGAAAATTGTTCACTTTTAACAGCCCAAAAAAACACACCTATGGCAATAATGACGAACAATATAGCAATGGGGATCAAAATATAAATTATGCTCATAACTTTAAAAGCCTTAATGAGTTGCTAATTACAATAATTGAGCTGGCAGACATGCCAATAACCGCCATCCACGGGGCTACAAGGCCCAGAGCTGCAAGCGGTAATATTGAAGCATTGTACAACAAAGACAAGGTTAGGTTTTGTTTAATAATACGCCGAGTTTGAATAGCCACATTTAATAGCTGATCAATGGAAGCTAAATCACTATTTAATAGCACTACGTCGGCGCTATTTTTTGATATATCAGCGCCGGTTTCCATGGCAATAGATAAATGAGCACTGGCAAATACAGGGCTGTCGTTAATGCCATCGCCGACCATTGCAACCACTTCATTTTGTGATGCCCATTGCTTGACTGCTGTTTGTTTATCTTTAGGTGATAAGCCCGACTTTACACTATCAAGTTTGAGCTGCTTTGCAATTTTTTGCCCCGCATCGGAGGAATCGCCTGTTAGCATATGGCAGCTTAAATTTTGCGACTGTAAAGAGCTAATCAGTTTTGTTGCATCAGGTTTAACTTTATCTAAAAAGTAAAAACGCGCTACTACGCGTTTGTTAATGTATAAGCTGGCTTGTGCATTTGTTTTTTTACTTTCAAACCATCCGCTTTTGCCTATGGCATAGTGGTTTTTATGATCCTGTGCGCTAATTCCCATACCTGGGTGTACTTCTATATTTTTAAGTCTAAGCTCAGCGTTAGCAAAGCCTGTAAAAGCACTCGCAATGGGGTGTTCAGAGTATCGCTCTAATTGTGCTGCAAGGTTAAGCACTTCTTCTTTAGAAAGGCTTTCATCAAGTATATCTACGGCATCTAAGCTAAATTTGCCTTGGGTAAGCGTGCCTGTTTTATCAAACGCAAATAATGTTAGTTTTGAAAGCGTTTCGAGTACGTGAGCTTGTTTTATCAATATGCCTTTACGAGTAAGTGTTGCCACAGCGCAAGTAAGGGCTGTAGGAATGGCTAAACTTAGTGCACATGGGCACGTGGCTACGAGTACCGAAATAGTGATCCAAAAGGCATGCTCTGGGTCTATTTGATACCAGCCAATAGCTGTAATAGAGGCAAATATAAGTAAGCAGGCAATAAACCATTGAGCAACTTTATCGGTTATCTCTACTAATTTAGGGCGCTTGGTTAACGCATTGTGTTGCAAGCGAATAATTTGATTTAAAAGCGTGTTTTGGCCAATTTTATTTATTTTTATTTCTATTACGCCGTCGTGATTAACACAGCCGGCATAAACATTGTGGCCTATAAATTTATTCACCGGCTCATGCTCACCGGTCATCATAGACTCATCAACAGTGGTTTTACCATTCACCAGCTCACCGTCGGCAGGGATAGTCTCGCCTGCTTTTATAAGTACTATATCGTTTAATTTTAGTTTTTTTGCAGCAATAATGTGCTCATTGTGGTTTTCATCAAGTGTGCGTGCAGTAAGAGGTAATAGCTTTTGTAAATTGGCAGTGAATTCGCTAGCTTTTAAGCGAGCTCTAAACTCAAGGTATTTACCCAGTAACAATAAAAAGGTAAACATACAAATGGATTCAAAATAAACCTCGCCCACTTGCATTAAGGTGGCGTAGCAACTTGCCCCATAGGCACCAAATATAGCCAACGAGACCGGTAAGTCCATGTTGAGTTGTTTGGCTTTTAAGCCATTAATGGCATTTGTTAAAAAGGGCAGGGCACTGTACAAAATAACGGGCGAGGCAAGTACTAAGCTTATCCACCTAAAATATTGCTCAAAGTTGTTATCCATCCCTGAGAACATGCCAAAATACATGGCAAAGGCAAACATCATCACTTGCATGGTCATCAGCCCAGCAACACCTAATCGGCGTATATAGGCTTTTGCTGTTTGTTGCTTTTGCTGGGCTTCGTCATCTGCTTGAAATGGGTAAGCTTTATAGCCAATTTTAGCCAATGCGGTAATAATTTCGCTCAGCGGAGTTTGGGTTTTATCCCATTGGATCATAGCGCGGTTAGTTGAGGTATTTACATCAACTCGTTTTACCGTTTTTAAACTAAGTAACTGCTTTTCGATAAGCCAAGCACAGGCTGCACACGTTATGCCTTCAACACTTAGTAACACTTCTGAAGTGTCGTCGGTTGTGGCTATAAACTCATCTTGTATATCTTCGTTGTCGTAGCTTTTTATAAACGCCAGTTGCTCTGGTACTAATTGCTCTACTTTACCAGCACGAACAGTGCGGTATTTGTAGTAGTCGGTCATGCCTTGATCAACAATGTTTTGTGCAACCGCTTGGCAGCCAATGCAACACATTGGCTGGGGCATGTTATCTATTGTTACGGTTGCGCTAAATCCATTTGGCACACTTTCAAGGCAATGAAAGCAAGAAACGCTCATATTTACTTACTACTTATAATTAGGGGTAACTAATAATGGCTCAGTGGTAGGCAGTGTAATGTTCTCTTTTAACTTCCAGCTGCCATCGACTGGTTCTAAAAATACTGAGTATGCACCAGGCGTGTAGTTATCTAAAAGTGCAGTAAACTCTTTGTTAGCGTTTGGCGTAAGTGTTGCTTCGAAGTCGTGGGCTTTAATAGTACGGTGATAAAACGACAGTTTTAATGCATGTACGTTACTAAAGTCACCTTTAATAAAGGCAAAACTTGCGCGTTCATTGGTTACATTGAGGTTGCCGTGTAAAAAAAGCGCTTTAGCTTTTTCAAACTTAGAAAGTTCTAAGTTAATAGCTTTGCCTTTTTTGTAGTAATCGTCCACTACCATATCTGGGCCATTGCCCACAGCTGTAATAATTAAGGTTATGCACCCAATAATGGCCGCTAGCGGGAAAAAGATTAAAAACCAAGGCCAAAAATTTTTATACCACGGAGTAGGTTGCATAGTTGCTCTAAAATTAGTTTAGGAGGGAGTATTTTATAGCAAATATTTGTAAAAGACTAAAAAAAAGCCTCACAGTGGAGGCTTTTTTGATCTGGATTAATCTATTGAAATAATAAGATTAATTATTAGTTAACGCGGTGTTTATTTATCTTGCGATAAACTATAAACGTATGCTGTTAACAAGTGAATTTTGTCTTCACCTAAAATGTCTTTCCATGCTGGCATTACACCTGCGCGGCCATGGTTAAGTGTTTCTTCAACAGCACGTTGAGAACCACCGTATAACCAAATGTTATCTGTTAGGTTAGGCGCGCCAAATGGTAAGTTGTGAGCAACAGAGCCCTTACCGTCAGCACCGTGACACGCGGCACACATTGCAAACTTAGCTGCACCAGCAGCTGCGTCTTTTTGGTTAACAGTACGACCCGATAAGCTAAGTACATGCGCTGTCATTTCTTTAACGCCTTGCTCACCAAGTGCTGCACTCCAAGAAGGCATTGCGGCTACTCGACCATAAAGAAGTGTTTCTTTAATTTTGTCTACAGAGCCACCGTATAACCAGTCTTTATCAGTTAGGTTAGGGAAGCCAGTACCACCACGAGCATCAGAACCATGACACTGTGCACAGTTTTGCGAAAATAAACGCTGACCAATTTCAAGCGCTAATTGACCATCTGTTTGCTCGTGCTTGTCGCCATTTTCAAGGGCAACTTGCTGCGCTGCATCACCTTCAAATTTAGATTCAACTAAATCTAAAACTGGTACTTGTGCAAGTTTGTTAAAAATAGGACCAAAACGCTCTTGTGCCGCTTCGTACTCTTTATCAAGTTTTACATAGCGGCCTTCTTCGGCTGCTTGCTTACTTGCTTCTTTAGACTCAGCTAAAGACGTAATACCTTGGTTAGAGCTTGTCCATTTACCTAAACCTTCCCAGTTACCTAAACCTGGGTAAGCCGCAAGGTAATATACAGACCAAACAAAAGTTGCGAAGAACATGTACGTCCACCATTTTGGTAGTGGATTGTTCAGTTCTGTAATGCCGTCATATTCATGTCCGCAGTCTTCACCTTCTTTAACGCCAGCATAGTTTTTAAGGTTCCAAACTAATAAGCTAAAAATGATGATTAAGCAGGCTAGGGTTAATACAATAACCCAAATACTCCAAAAGCTAGTCATTTTTCAGACTCCTTTTCCTCGTTAGAGAGTGTGTTGTTATGTTTTTTTTCATCTTCGAAAATGGCATTAGCGGCGTCATCAAAACGATTTTTGCTACGCTTGCTGTATGCCCATACAACAATCACAATAAACAATACTAAAATTACCAGAGTCAAAATGCCTCTGTATGTTCCGTAATCCATAATAATTACTTCAAGTGGGTGCCAAGTTGCTGTAAATACGCTATTAGGGCTTGCATTTCTGTTGCGCCTTCGCCGTTGTTCATAGCGTTAACTTTTTCAACATCTGCTTGAAGCTCTTCGTCGCTGCCATAACCTAAACCCGGGTGTTTTGGGTTTTCTGGGTTGATAGCAAAAGTATCACGGAAAATTTGTAGTTTTTTCAGAGTTAGGCTGGTATCAACCTTTGTCTCTGCTAACCAAGGAAAACCTGGCATGTTCGACTCAGGAACCACAGCACGTGGGTCAACTAAGTGAGCATAATGCCAATCGTCCGAGTAACGGTTACCTACACGTGCTAAGTCAGGACCAGTACGTTTAGAACCCCATTGGAAAGGGTGATCCCATACTGATTCGCCAGCTACAGAGTAGTGACCGTAACGCTCAACTTCGTCACGAAAAGGGCGAATCATTTGTGAGTGACAGTTGTAACAACCTTCACGTACGTAGATATCACGGCCTTCCATTTCAAGCGCGTTAAGCGGGCGCAGGCCTTCAACAGGCTTAGTTGTATCGTCTTGGAACATTAGCGGAGTAATTTCAACTAATGCACCAAAACTAATAGCAAAAACAGTCAGAATAGCCATTAGGCCAACGTTCTTTTCTACTATTTCATGTTTGTTTTGTGAATTTTTATTGCTCATCATCTCACTCCGTTATGCTAATTGTGCTTGCGCGTCTAACTTCAGTGATTCTTTTTCAGCTGAAATTGTACGGAAAACGTTATAAGCCATAACTAACATACCTGTTACGATGAATACACCGCCTACAAAGCGCATAATGTAGAAAGGATGCGATGCTTCTAAAGACTGAACAAAGCTGTACATTAATGTACCGTCAGAGTTAACTGCACGCCACATTAGACCTTGCATAACACCTGAGATCCACATTGCAACAATGTAAAGTACAACACCTACCGTGTGTAACCAGAAGTGGGTGTTAACCAATTTAACGCTGTACATACGACCTTGTGCGAATAACGCAGGGATAAGGTGGTAAATAGCACCAATTGAAATCATAGCAACCCAACCTAGTGCACCTGAGTGTACGTGGCCGATAGTCCAATCTGTGTAGTGAGATAAAGCGTTTACAGATTTAATTGCCATCATTGGGCCTTCAAACGTAGACATACCGTAGAAAGACAATGAAACAACTAAGAAACGAAGTACTGGGTCGGTGCGAAGCTTATGCCAAGCGCCTGAAAGCGTCATAATACCGTTAATCATACCACCCCAAGATGGAACGAATAAGATAATAGACATCACCATACCTAAACTTTGCGTCCAATCAGGTAGCGCAGTGTAATGAAGGTGGTGAGGACCTGCCCAAATGTATAATGAAATAAGTGCCCAAAAGTGAACAACCGATAAACGGTAAGAATAAACTGGGCGACCTGCTTGTTTTGGTACAAAGTAATACATCATACCTAAGAAACCAGCAGTTAGTAGGAAACCTACAGCGTTATGACCGTACCACCACTGAACCATTGCATCTACTGCACCTGCGTAGATAGAGTATGATTTAGTTAACGATACAGGCACTGCCATGCTGTTTACAATGTGAAGCACTGCAACAGTAATGATAAAGCCAGCGTAAAACCAGTTAGCAACGTATATATGAGATACTTTACGTTTGATCAGCGTACCAAAAAATACTACTGCGTAAACTATCCATACTACCGCGATTAAAATATCGATTGGCCACTCAAGCTCTGCATATTCTTTAGAGCTGGTAATACCTAGTGGTAGTGTGATTACGGCTAATACAATTACAAGCTGCCATCCCCAAAAAGAGAATGCGGCAAGTTTGTCTGAGAAAAGACGCGTTTGACAAGTACGTTGAACGACGTAATAAGACGTCGCAAAAAGTGCACTGGTACCAAATGCGAAAATTACTGCGTTCGTGTGTAACGGACGTAGTCGAGAGTATGTTAACCATGGTGTATCAAAGTTAAGTGCTGGCCAAGCTAATTGGGCAGCAATCAGAACCCCAATACTCATGCCAACGATGCCCCAAATCACTGTCATAATAGCGAATTGGCGTACAACTTTATAGTTATACTCAGTTTGTGATGCTACTGTTTGGCTCATTTTCTGGCTTCCGCTGCAATAAATGCGTTTAGAAATGAATTACCCACCGTTTAAAGTGGGGCCTACTATTTTCCCCAAGCGTGTTACCTAAAACGTTCAAAGCCTGAATGCTTCAGAAAACAAACTCGAGAAACCCTTATTTTTTGCGGGTGAAATGATAAATTTTTTGGCCTAAAAAAGATAGGTCAATTACATAAATTTATGACATCAATCAAAGTTTGTGAGTTTGTTGTTTAATTTTTGATACAGATTGTACCTATATTAACCAAACAGGTCACTGCCTATTGTTATTTCAAACCATGCTAATTAAGATTTGTTTTTATTTAGCGTGGACTTGTTATGCATATATATAGATTTACTTTGTTTTTGATGCTTATTTTTGTATTAACAGGGTGTGACAATGCTAATCAAATAAATCAAGAAGCCCTTCAAAAAAGTAATTGTGACGCAAACCAAGCGTGCATTTACAGCTCGGGTGTTAAAGTATGGTTAAGTAATGAGACCATCTCGCCAGAGACCCCGTTTAGTATTAACCTCGATTTACCAGAGCACCTGAAAATACAAAGCGCTAAGCTTGAAAGTATAACTATGTATATGGGTTTTATCCCTCAAAAGTTCACTAAGCACGAAAGTATTTATAAAAGTGAGACCATGGTAGGTATTTGCTCAGAAAAAAATATGCTGTGGCAATTAGTACTCAACTTAACTAACACGCAAACCGGCGAGCCGATCACCCACTTTTATAATTTTTATGTTACTTACTAAGCCATAAAACTAAGGTTTAATTAGCTGCACTTATAATTAGTAACCCTAAATTAATATTTAAACTTTAGGCCTATTATACTTAGCTTACTATTTGGTCCTTCTTGATTTTGGCACTCTTTAATTTCACTTAGCAAAAAATGAATAATCCTCACCATTAGTGTCTTTTAAACCACCCCCATCGTGTTAGATTTTATACAGTTAACCAAGCACCGTTAACTGTGCTTAAAAATATGCGCTTATTCATGTTTAAAAGTTCTTAGAACTGCCTTGGTGAGTTATTTATAGTTTTTTTATATTCGCGCTCTTTTTTAACTTTAAGTTTGATAGGTCATCATTTTGAAGCTCAACTGAATGAAAATTTTTGCCTGTTTTTTATGTTTTTTGACTAATTAAGACTATTTAATCGCGAAAAGTGCATATTTATGGTTAGTAATTTTATTACAGCTTTACAGTTTTAATAATGCACTGTGATTAATATGTTAATTTTTCTAAAAAGGGGATATTTTTCTATAAATTACATTTGATTACAATCTGCATAAGTTTGATTTCAAGTGTGTTTAATTTGTTTTTATATTACCTCAGGCTATTGATATAAATATGTTTTTTTAATTTAACAATGAAACAATCAATAACCTTTGTACCTATTATGGTTATTCTATTTTGTCGTAGTATATAAAGCGCTCTTTCGTTAAGTTTTTGTTCAGTTAAATCAGCCTAAGTTGCCCCCCTGACTCACAATTCTTATAAAAAGTGAGCATTACCAATTAAGGTAAATTTCCAACAAGTAGGGTTTATTCATGAAAAAATCAACTCTTGGTTTAGCTGTAATCGCAGCAATCCCAATGTTCTCAAGTATGCAAGTAGTAGCTGCCGAAGATGGCGCAAAAGCTATTGAAAAAATTCAAGTAACGGGTTCTCGCATTAAGCGTTCTGATATGGAAAACGCTAGTCCAGTTACTTTAATCGGTGCTGATGATATTAAAGCAATGGGTGCTACTAGCATCGATAGTGTATTACAAAAAATGACTGCCACTGGCGGTGCGATGACTAACCCAGGCATCAACAACGGTTCAGGTGGTAATGCGTCAATTGATTTACGTGGTTTAGGTTCACCGCGTACTTTAGTGCTTGTAAATGGCCGTCGCATGATCGCATCGGGCACTGGTGCTGCATCAACTGTTGACCTTAATACGATTCCAGTATCAATGATCAAATCTGTTGAAGTACTAAAAGACGGCGCATCTGCCGTCTATGGTACTGATGCGGTTGCTGGCGTTGTGAATATTATCTTAAAAGATGATTTCGAAGGCCTAGACATGAATGTAAATGCAGCAATCACTGGTGAAGGCGATGCACCTGAAAACTCTATCGATTTTACTGTTGGTACTTCATTCGATAAAGGTAACATTGTAATCGGAATGCAGTATACTGACCGTGGTAAAGCAAAACAGTCTGATCGTGACTTCTCAAGCTGTCCAATTGCTGAAGGTGCGAATGGCTTAAACTGCTATGGTGGTTCGGTTTATTCTGAAGGTGGTCATATTTGGCAAGATAGCGTAATTGGTGATGTGAACTCAGATGGTGAGTCTGTCGATGGTGATGGGAATCCAATTACATCAGGTCTTGCTATTGGTGATAATGGTTTAAGTGGTCAAGGTGGTCTTCACCCATTTACTGATGCAGACCGTTATAACTTTGCCCCAGCTAGCTACCTTTACACGCCAATGGAGCGTTTAAACCTTACGGGTATCGCTACATATGAATTAAATGATGATACTAATCTTTTTACTGAATTTACTTACACTAAACGTTGGTCAGAGCAGCAAATGGCTGCACAGCCAGTATGGTTTGGTTTTGAATACAATGAAGCGATGGGTGATTCACTATTAGGTCAATCGTATAACAGTAAAGTTGACCGTGATGGTGACGGTATCGCAGATCGTGATGCCAATGGTGATTACATCACAGAAAGTGCTAATTACGCTTATGGTGATGATATTTTCTACGGTCGCCGTATGTCGGATACAGGCGCTCGTTACTTTGAACAGACAGTTGACACTGTGCGTGCTGTAATTGGTGCTGAGGGCTTTGTAGGTGATTATTCTTGGGATGTATCTGCTAACTTTGGTCGAAACGACTCAGTAGATAAGCTAAGCAACCTGCACAACATGGGTGCAATTCAAGATCAAATCACTGCGGGTACATTCAACCCACTTGATCAAGCAGCATGGACGACAGAAGACTTCCGTAAAAATGTTTACACTGAAGTAAATAACGGCGGAAGCCAACTATTTATCTTGGCTGCGTCTGTATCTGGGGAAATGTTTGAACTTCCTGCGGGCTATGCGGCCTTTGCAGCCGGTGTTGAACGTCGTCAAGAAAAAGCATGGTACACGCCTGATTCATTGACAGCTCAAGGTTTAGCGAACGATCCTGCAGTTGAGCCAACAGCTGGCGGTTTTGATGTTAGCGAAGCATACGTAGAATTTGCAATTCCATTACTCGCTGATGCTCCATTTGCACAAAATGTAGAGTTAAGTGCTGCACTACGTGCTTTTGATTACAGCACTTTCGGTTCTGATGAAACTTGGAAGCTAGGTTTAACGTGGAAAGCAAATGATGAGCTAATGTTCCGGAGTGTTGTTTCAACTGCATTCCGTGCACCAACAGTTTCTGAACTTTATTCTGGTAACTCACCGTCGTTTGAAAATGTTGATTATCCAGGTGCTCAAACCCAAGCAGAAGTAACTGTAGGTGGTAATGACCAGTTAACACCAGAAGAAGCTGATACATTAACTGCTGGTATCGTATATGAGCCAGAGTGGTTTGAAGGCTTATCAATGACACTAGATTACTATGACATTGAAATTGAAAATGCCATTGTGACAGTTGATAGTCAATACATTGTTGAGCAGTGTGTAAATAATGAACCTAACGCTGATATAGCTTTATGCCAATCAGCTAATGCATCAATTGATGGTACTGGCCGTATAATTTTCAACAACCAGCGTCAAAACATTGGTTCAGAGAAAACATCTGGTTATGATTTAAATCTAGCTTACAGTTTTGAAGCTGCGGGCTTAAACTTTAAAGCAGGTCTTGATACTACATACTTAGAAGAGTATGTAACACAAGTAACAGGCGACCCAACTGATTATACCGGTGTTATTACATCTAGCTCAGGTGGCTATGCTGAAGTTAAGTCAAACTTATCACTTAATGTAGCTGGCGATAACTGGGACGCTCAGTACCAAGCTCGTTATATCTCAGGCATGGATAGCTTTGCATGTATTGGGAAAGAAGATACATGCTATGCACCTACTACGCCTTCAATTGTATATCATGATATTAGTGGCACATACCTTTTAAATGAGACAATTACTCTATCAGCAGGTGTTAATAACTTGTTTGACAAGCAACCTCCTTACTACACAGGAAACAACGACTCAAATACAGACCCGTATACATACGATGTACTTGGCCGTCGTTTCTTCGCAAGTTTAAACTTTAAGCTTTAATAAATATTTAGTATTAAAAGGCTCAGTGTTTACTGGGCCTTTTTTATTGAACAAAATTAAGGAGACACGTACACTTATACCTTCAATAAAAGGAGAATTGTTTGATAAAACAAGACGAAAATTTATCTTTTGTCATTGAACCAGAGCTAAACCCTCGCTCTGAGCAGCGTATTGACCTGTACTTTTCTATTCCCAACGAAATGGGCATTAACGCGCAAACTTTAAGTGAAGAGTCTTACTTTAATAACCATTTTAAATCGCATTTAGCCTATAACGCGAACAACATCCACTTACCGCTAGTACGTAGCCGTTTTGTCAGTAAAAATAAAGGCGAGCAACAAGATTACCGTCAAAACCTTAATCTATTTTGCTACCAAGTTCGCCTAGCCCTCGATGCCGATATTAAAGACGCTTTAAAAATTAAAGAAGTAGACGATTTTTATGCCCGTGCACAAGAGCTATTTGAGCAAAGCGAAGGGCTGTTAAAAAAACTGCGTCGGTATACACCTGATGATGAAAAGTTAGTTCCGTTTTACACCAATGCAGATAACTATTTAAGTTGGCATGTTGAGCAGTCATTTTTAAAACTACTTGATGAAGGCCCGCGAAGTAGTGACTTTGCAAAAGAGCGAAACGACTTACTGCAATTTTGTAAAAACGAAAATACGTACCGTTTTGAGCAAAATTACAACTCAGAAACCACATTGCAAGATGGTAACCGCATAACAAACAAAATGCGTTTATTACAGCGCCTCATTGAGCACGGTGTAATTTTGCACCGCAATACCCGTTACTTAAATAGCTACTTAAAGCGATTAGTTAAAGGCACTGTTACCGCCGTTATAATGGCTTTTGTGATGGTGGTTATACTTAATGCGCGCTCTACATTTACCGAAGTAACAGCCACACTTATATTAATTTTGGGCGTTATTTACGGGTTACGTGAAATATTTAAAGAAGACATTACCCGTGTAATTTGGCGAGCTATTGTGCGCGGTCGCCCTAAATGGCGGTTTGTATTTAAAAATAGTATTACAAAAGATAGGGTCGCGAGTCAGTTTGTTTGGCTTGAATACATGCGTTTTAAAAAAATACCTGATGAAGTGAAGACTATTTTTTCAAAGCGTCGTCAGCAAAATAAATTAGCGGCGCAGTGGCTTCATTTTGCCAGCGAAACGCGTGTTACGGCCAAAGAGTTTTTACCAGGCTACGATACGTTACAACAAAGTATGCGTTTTAACTTAGCGCCGTTTGCACGCTATTTAAAGCGAGGTGAGGGTAAGCTGTATCACCTTGATGGTAATAAAATATCTAAGCAAGCGGTTGAAAGGCGCTATCAGTTAAATTTAGTAATGGTGCTTAACGATGATGAAAAAACCCTTTATCAGCGTTACAAAATTACACTTAACCGCAGTAAAATAGTAAATATTGAACTTATTTATTCTAAAAAATAAAAAGGGATAGCCTAGGCTATCCCTTTTTAAAAACGTAAATACAGGCGTTAGCGTTATTGTGTAATACCGTGCTTTGAGTAAATAGTTACTTTGTCAGAAACCAAAGTAATTTCGATATTTTTAGACTCATCGCCCCATACACAGTTAGTATGCAGCGTTTTTTCTACACAATTATCGGCAGAGCCTAAGATAGCTTCTACCTCAGTTTTGTCCATACCTACTTCAATTTTTTCGTAGTTTTCAAGGCTTACTTTAGAACAAGCAGCCAGGCTAAGTGTTGCTGCTATGATCAGGAATTTTTTCATTGTTATGTCCTATTGATTTAGTGTTTATACTTTCGTATTTGTACAATCATGCCCATACGAGGATGATCAAAGTAATGAATTTCACCGCTTATGACACGTTTAAACTGTGAAAAGCGGGCCGACTCTAAATCCCCATTGGGTAATTTTTCGTTTACATCAAAATCGGCTGTTATATATAAATAATGACGTAAATGTATTTTAAATAAGCCGTCTAGCTCCCAGTAGCTCAACGGCTCTTCTGAGGTATTAAAAAGCTGAGGCTTACTTTCAACTAAGCTTATAAAGTCGGGGTTTGAGTAATTAGGCGCTGTGTTTATGTCGCGCTTTATATGCTCCCCTGAAATTAAATGTACACTTGGCGCGCGCGATTTACTTGCGCCTTCAAAACGCCAGCCGGTATGCAGCAGTGGCGATAAACCCTTTCGGTCAAGTGCTGCGCGCTGAGCGTTAAATTTTAATTGGTCAGGTGAGAGTAAATAGGTCTCATCCATGGTGTCTTGTGCTGGTGCTAATGGCGTAACAGGGAGCTTATCGTAACTTTGTATAAAGTCGATACTGTTGTCACATACGCCCGATTGCGGGTTAGCATTAACTAACGAGTCCGTGAATGAGCGTTTTTGAAAGCGGCTATCACCATCAATACACGCTTGCATAGCTTGCTCGGTATATAACGGAGTTAGCAGCTCTAAGGTATTGTTATCTTCAATAGGCTCATGCTTTAAGCTAAAGTCTTCTTGTAAATAGGGGGCTGGGCGCTGTTTAAATATCAGCACTTCTACTTCAAACCAACGTTCTGCCAATGCAGTGCTACTAAATAAGCAACATAAAACAATAAGCGATTTTTTTAGCAACATTAATGGCTAACCTTTTTTTCGAAATCTGCAATCATTGCAGTGACCATTTTTAAGCGTTCACGAGGGTTTACCTCATTAATTGCAAAGCGCAATTTATTTGCGCCATCCATTTTGTACACATGGGGTGCACTTTGTATCAAGCCTATGATGAAGCTAGGATTAACCTTAGTGGTTTGGCTAAATTCAAAGTAGCCTCCTTTAGGATTTGCCTCTATTTTTGTAATGCCTAAATCGCTGGCGCGCATTTTAAGTTGCTGCATGCTAAATAGGTTTTTAGTGGCATCGGGTAATAAACCAAAACGATCTATTAGCTCTACTTGTAGCTCATCCATATCGGCAAGGTTAGCACAACTTGCTATACGCTTGTACATACCTAAACGTGCATTAACATCGTGTATGTAATCATCAGGCAATAAGGCTGGGAGTTTTAAGTCTACTTCGGTTTGTTGCTGAAGCAGGTTTTCAAGCGTTGGCTCTTTGCCATTTTTAAGCGCATTAACCGCTTGCTCTAGCATTTCCATGTACAAACTAAAACCAATGGTTTGCATTTGCCCTGATTGGTCATCACCTAATAGCTCACCGGCACCACGTATTTCTAAATCGTGGGTCGCAAGGGCAAAGCCTGCACCTAAATCTTCAAGTGATTCTATGGCCTGTAAGCGTTTAGTGGCATCTTTAGAAAGCGCTTTAGCATCGCCGGTTAAAAGGTATGCGTACGCTTGATGGTGGCTACGTCCTACACGCCCACGTAATTGGTGTAACTGTGCAAGGCCAAGTTTATCGGCTCTGTCCATAATAATGGTATTTGCAGTGGGTACATCAATACCGGTTTCAATAATGGTGGTACATACCAGTACGTTGTACTTTTGATGGTAAAAGTCAGTCATTATTTGCTCAAGCTCTTGCTCGCGCATTTGCCCGTGCGCAGAGGTAACACTGGCCTCTGGCACCCATTCGCTAATTTCTTGCGATACGCGCTCAATGGTTTCTACATTGTTATGTAAAAAGTAAACTTGGCCGCCGCGTTTTATTTCACGCAGTATGGCTTCGCGAATTAAATCACTATCTCGTTGGCGTACAAAGGTTTTAACCGCTAAACGCTTAGCCGGTGGGGTAGCAATAATCGATAAATCGCGCATGCCGCTCATGGCCATGTTTAATGTGCGCGGAATAGGCGTAGCGGTAAGCGTTAAAATATCTACATCGGCACGCAGCGACTTTATTTTCTCTTTTTGGCGAACGCCAAAGCGGTGTTCTTCATCAACAATCAGTAAACCTAAATCACTAAATTTAATATCTTGTTGTATGAGTTTATGAGTACCAATGACGATATCGAGCTTACCATCGGCCATTTTTTCTAGGGTGTCTTTTTGCTCTTTAGTTGAGTTAAAGCGCGAAAGCACGCCCACTTCGATAGGGAAATCGGCAAAGCGGTCTTTAAAGTTTTCATAGTGTTGCTGAGCAAGTAGTGTAGTGGGTACTAACACGGCTACTTGTTTATTATCGTTAACCGCTACAAATGCGGCGCGCATGGCAACTTCTGTTTTACCAAAGCCTACATCACCACACACTAAACGGTCCATTGCGAGCTTTGATTGCATATCGCCAAGGACGGCTTCTATTGCATTACGTTGATCGTCGGTTTCTTCAAACGGGAAGCTGTCGCTAAATTGACGGTAGCTTTGGCCATCAAGTGCAAATTTATTACCCGGCTTTGCTTGGCGCTGTGCGTAAATATCTAATAGTTCTGCGGCTACGTCGCGTACTTTTTCGGCGGCGCGTTTTTTAGCTTTTTCCCAGGCGTCTGAACCCAGTTTATGTAGTGGTGCGCTTGCTTCTTCACCGCCAGAATAACGGCTAAGCATGTGCAGCGCCGATACCGGCACATACAGCTTTGCTTCACCTGCGTACGTTATGGTTACAAATTCAGTAATTACACCGGCGGCATCGATTGTTTGTAGCCCTTGGTAACGACCCACGCCGTGATCGAGGTGTACAATTGGCTGGCCTTCTTTAAGCTCGGCTAAGTTACGTATAAGCGCATCTTGGCTGGCTTCGTATTTATGTTTACGGCGCCTGCGCTGCGATACTTTAATGCCAAGCAGTTCTTGCTCAGTAATTATAGACAGGCTCGGCTTACTGCCTAATACCACGCTTTGCTCAAGCGGGCTTACAATTAGACCTACATCGCTTTGGCTTTGGGTAAACTGAGTTAAATTTTCAAACTCTTTAAATTTTAAGCCGCTAGGTTTAAGTACACCTAATAATGATTCGCGTCGGCCATCAGACTCAACACTGAGTAATATGCGGCTTTTTTTCTTTTTTTGCGCTGCAACATATTCTATAAACGCGCCATAGGGTTCGTGTTGTTTATGATCGATTCTTACAGCTGGGAGCTCGTTTACATTTAAGTTTTTATTACCCGCTTTAGTGGGTAATTTAGCTTGCGATAAACGAATACGTGCAAATTCACCTAAATTAGAAAATAGCTCGTTTAAAGGTTGATATAACTCACTAGGCGCTAATAGTGGGCGTAGTGGGTCTACTTTACGGTTTTCGTAGCGTACGTTTACATCGTGCCAAAAGGTATCAGCGGCGTGCTCTAAATCACCTAGCTGCATTACTGTTGTGGTGTTTGGCAAGTAATCAAAAATGGTGGCAAGTCCATCAAAAAACAGCGGCATATAGTATTCAATACCCGCAGGCCACGTGCCTTTACTTACTTGCATGTATACAGAGTCTTGCTCTGAACTTGCGCCAAATTTATCGCGATAATTTATTCTAAAACGCTCAACGTCAGCTTCGTTGGTTGGAAACTCATGCGCAGGAAGTAGCTCAATTTTATCTACTTTTTCATCAGAACGTTGAGTTTCTACATCAAATAAGCGAATTGAGTCGAGCTCATCATCAAAAAAGTCGAGCCTAAATGGGTGTACACTGCCCATTGGGTATAAATCAACAATAGAGCCACGTATGGCGTATTCGCCATGCTCCATTACTTGCTGAACGTTTAAATAACCCGCTTGTTCTAAGTTACTGCGCAAGTTATGGGTGTCTAGCTTATCGCCTACTTTAAAATTAAGGGTAGAGCCGTATATAAACGAAGCAGGGGCTGTACGTAGCATCAATGTTGATACCGGTACAATTAGTACACTTTGTTGCTCGTTTTTTAACGTGTTAAGTGTGGCTAAGCGCGCTGAAATAATATCTTGATGAGGAGAGAAATGGTCGTACGGTAGGGTTTCCCAATCAGGAAAAACCATAACAGGGTTATCGGGTAGTAAGTACTCGAGCTCGGTTTCAAGACGAAGCGCACTTGGCGTATCCGGCGTAACAATGAGCACTAAATCGTTTTGTTGTTTAACACCTTCTGCAATGGCAATACTTAAACCACTACCAGTTAGCTGCCCCCATTGAATTTTATCTTTTTGAGATTTTACCCAAGGCAAGGCTGCCCATTGCTCAAACGCCATTTAGTGCTCCATTTTTTATTGGCGCTTGAGTGCAAGCGCCATAATATTATTTAGTCTCGGTAAATTTTTGTTAAGTCTTGATAATGATCAATTCTACGGTCGCGTAAATACGGCCATATACGTCTTACGTTTTCAGACGCTTTTTGATCAAGTTCTACCACTAAAATTTGCTCATCGGTATTATTGGCCTCTGCGAGCATTTCACCTTGTGGGCCTGCAATAAACGAATTACCCCAAAATTGAATGCCTTCGCTTTGTGCACTTGGGTCACTCTCTAGGCCTACTCGGTTGCAACTAATAACCGGCACGCCATTAGCAACAGCGTGGGCACGTTGACTTATAACCCAAGCATCTTTTTGGCGGGTTTGTTCATCGCTTTCATCACGTGGGTCCCAACCAATAGCGGTTGGGTAAATTAATACCTCAGCACCTGCCATTGCCATTAAGCGTGCAGCCTCTGGAAACCATTGATCCCAACATACTAGTACGCCTAATTTACCTACCGAGGTTTGAATAGGCTCAAAGCCTAAATCGCCTGGGGTAAAGTAAAATTTTTCGTAAAAGCCTGGATCATCAGGAATGTGCATTTTGCGATATTTACCGGCAATAGTGCCGTCTTTTTCAAGCACAACAGCCGTGTTGTGATAAAGCCCGGTGGCGCGCTTTTCAAATAATGAAGCAACAATAACGACACCTAACTCTTTGGCTAATTCACCAAGGGTATTGCTACTTGGGCCAGGTATGGTTTCGGCTAAATCAAATACGTTTACGTCTTCGGTTTGGCAAAAATACAAACTGCGGTGTAGCTCTTGTAAAACTATAAGCTGTGCGCCTTGTTTTGCTGCATCACGAATACCAGCAATAGACTTTGCCATGTTTTGCTCGGCGTTATTGCTGTTAGTTTGTTGTACTAAGGCTACATTTAATTTTGCAGGGCTTGTCATTGTGCTGCTCCAGCTAAAAATCCACGAGGTAATTGCATGGTAATACAATGCAAACTACCAAATTGTTCAATAATGGGTAGGCAGTTAATGCCAATAATTTTGTGCTTTGGGTACGCTTTTTGTATTTGCGCAAGAGCAAGTGCGTCGTTGTCATCATTATACGTTGGTACAAGTACCGCATTGTTTATGATTAGGTAGTTAGCGTACGTGGCCGGTAAGCGCGTGTTTTCATCGTCAAACACAGGTTTTGGCCAAGGCAAAGCAATTAAATTATATGGGGTGTTATTTTGTGTTTTAAAGCTTTGTAGCTGATTTTCCATCGCATTTAATGCGCTGTAGTGCTCATCGGTTTTATCATCACATTGAACATAAACCAGTGTGTTATTAGGCGCAAAGCGTACTAACGTATCTATGTGACTGTCGGTATCGTCACCGGCTAAATAACCATGATCAACCCATAAAAAATCAGTTGCGCCTAAATGCGTTTTTAAAAGTGTTTCAATATCAGTAGGGGATAAATCAGGGTTACGGTTTTTATTAAGTAAACACTCGCTAGTTGTAAGTAAAACGCCGTGTTCGTTAATTTCTATTCCGCCGCCTTCAAGCACTACATCAAGCGCTTGGTAGTGATTAGCTTTATTACCTAGCTCGTTAATCAGTACAGCATTAATTTTGTTATCAAGCGCACTTTCAAACTTATTGCCCCAACCGTTAAATATAAAATCATACACTTTTAATTGGCGGGCATCGCAAGCACTGGCGCAGGTAATAGGGCCATGATCGCGCGCCCATGTATCGTTAGTTGGTGTAACAACACACTCCACTTTGTTTAAATCTACGTTAGCTGTAGTTAATAGCGAGATAATATGACTTTTTAAATCGTCATTATGAGCCACAATAACAAGGTGTTGTACAGCCGTAATATGCGTAGCAAGCTCAACATACACAGGCTCTACGCGTGTGAGTGTGTCGGCCCAATCGGTTTGGTCGTGTGGCCAAGTAAGCATTACAGCGTCTTGCTCGGCCCATTCTGGTAAAAGTCTAAAGTTCATGAAGTTTTGATACAAATTAGGGTGGCGCTAGTTTAGCATTTTACATGGATATGTCAGCTATTTATCACTGCTTGAATCGTCTTCGGTTGGCTCAAGTTCTTGGCGTTTTTTTAGCTGGCGAGTTTGTGCATGTAAGCTGGCGCGTACCACTAACTCTTGGTCTGTGGTTCTAATTGCGGTAAACAAAAGAGTGTATTGATAGTGTTCGCTATCTTGTTTTTCAACGGCGACTACTTCTGTGTAGCAATACACCGCTGAAGCCTCGTGGTGTAAAAACAGCTTAGTTCTAAATGCTTGGCCAATTGCATACACATCTGGCGAGGTAAATCTAATACCGCCACCACCGTAACTATCGCACTGAATGGCGTTATCTTGTGCTTGTTCAGAGGCTAAAATATGGCTCATTATTAAATCAATTTTACGTGATTGCGCTTGTAAAAATGCTGCTAACTCTTGCGCCAAATCGCCTAAGTTGCGCAGTGGCCTCAGAGATGCTTGCTCAAGCTCGCTTACCTCATTGGCAAGTTTAAACAAGGGTGGAATGTCATCTTCAAGAGCGAGTTGAGATTGCGGCACTAACTTATTATCTACAGCAAATAGGTTAACCCGTATGCTCTCATTGATTTGAAAGTATTCTTCAAATTCACTTAATCTTTGACTATTCATAATTATCTCCACGGCGTGTTAACTAAATAGTAGCGCTGTGAAGGGTAAATTGCTAGCAGTTAAAACCGCTAAACACTTTGTTTATAATACTAATTCGTTTATTTAAATAATAGGTATTACGCCAGCCTGCCATGCGCTAATACCTAAAAATAATTAAGTATTAGCGTAAATAAGGATACGTTTTTTAGGGCATAAAAAAGCGGCCAACGTCATCCTGACATTGGCCGCTTGGGTATTGATTAATTAGCGCTGAATGTGCTTATTTAAGTAGAGCGACTAATTCATGTAAATCTTTCACAACATGGTCTGGTTTTTTCGCAAGCGGGTAAAGAGTTTTACCTGGGCGTGCAATAAACGTTGTTTGTAATCCGGCTTCTTTAGCGCCTGCAACGTCCCAACCGTGTGCTGCAACCATCATTGCTTCATTTGCTTTTACATTTAATTTAGTTAACACCCACTCATATGCACGTAAGTCTGGCTTATAAATTTTAATATCTTCAATGCTATAGCGCGCATCAAAGTACGACATTAATCCAGCGCTTTCAAACTGGGCTTTTACACCTTTGTTTGAAGAATTCGTCAGGCTTACTAACTTATAGCCCCGTGCTTTGAGTTTTGCCAGTCCTTCTTTAACATCGCCATGCGGTGGTAGGGTTAAAAGTGGTGTAACAATGGCTGTTTTTGCTTGCTCGCTTGTTATATCAATATTGTTATTTTTAGCGACCATAAGTAACGAAGCAACCCCTATTTGGCCAAAGTCGTGGTAGTTTCCGCTTACTGTATCTACTAGCGAGTGATGCAACATAGTAGAAAACCACAATGGCAATAAATCTTCGCGACCGCCCAATGCTTTACCAATAGAAGTACGCATTGACGTTAAATCAAGAAGTGTTTCGTTTACATCAAAAATAAGTACTTTAGGTTTTACCTGTGAAGGCTTTTCATCAGCATGTGCTAAACCAGAAACTAAGCTGCCACCTACAAGTAGTGAAAGAGTGAACGTTTTTATAGATTTTAAAATAGACATTATTTGTGCTCCGATTCTAGGGCGGCCATTACATCAGCAGGCTCCGCGCGTAGGGTGTAATCTTCATTTAAAAATGCGTAAGTAATAATACCTTCTTGATTAATTACATACGTGGCTGGCAATGGCAGTTTATAACTTTTATCACCATAATAGTGCTCAAAATCAATACCAAATTGCGTATAAAGCGCTTGAATACGCTCATCAAGTGTAAACAGTAAGCCAAATTGATCAGCCACTTTATTACTCACATCTGAGAGTACATCAAATTCAAGCGCATTTTTTTGCGTTGTAGAAAGTGTTTCGTCAGGTAATTGCCCTGATATAGCAATGAGCTGAGCACTTTGTGTTTTAAATTGCGGCAAGTAGTCATTTAGTGCTTTTAGCTCTAAATTACAATATGGACACCATCCGCCGCGGTAAAAACTAATAATTACCGGGCCTTTATTAAGTAAATCAGTAAGCTCAATATTTTCGCCGTTATGGTTACTTAAATTAAAGTTACTTACTTTAACGCCTACTTGTAAGGCGTTATTTTTAATGTGCTGGGCAATCAGCTCTTCATTTGTGGTGTCCATTAAGGCCAAAACATCAGCCGGTAATTTGGCTTCTTTTTGCACGTTATAGGCATCTATCTGTGCTTTTAAACTCATTATTAAACCTCAACTTTATAGGTGTTGTGATTATGAGTGTTCTAGTTATTTAAAAAAACATTGCAAAACTGAAAGCTTCATTCGAAAATATTAAACATTAAAATATATTCTTAAGTTCAGTTATGTATAACCTAAGTGATTTAGAAACCTTTATAGCCGTTGTAGAAAACAAAGGAGTGCTAGCCGCTGCGCGCGAACAGCGCTTGTCGCCTGCAACAGTAAGCCATAGGTTAAGTAAGCTTGAGCGAGAGTTGTCGACCGTTTTAGTGTTTAGAGACAGCAGAAGAGTAAGGTTATCACCAGCAGGGGAGTTGTTTTATAGCCGAGTAGGCGCAATTATTGAGGCTTTACACGACGCCGAACATAGCATAGGCGCACGTAGCTCATCGGTGAGTGGTCTATTGCGCGTGACTATGCCGCCGTGGATTTTTTCAAAGTATGTCATGCCAAAACTCACAGAATTTGAGAGTAAGTACCCAGAGCTTAAGCTTGATTTTTTAATAACCGATCACTTTGTAAATGTTGTTGATGATGCGCAAGATGTCGCAATTAGAGTAGGGCAATTAACCGACTCAGGTTTGCTCTCACGTAAAATAGTAAACAACTCACGTATTTTATGTGCCGCACCTAGTTATATAAAAAAGCATGGAATGCCTACCACCCTAAGTGAGCTGAGTAATCATTATTGGGTGTGTTTACCCTGGCAGCGACAATTAAAGCTGTATGATGAAAATAAAAAAATACAGACCTTTAATGCAAAAACGCGCTTTACTATTTCTAACTCAGATAACATGACCCAAGCAGCATTAGCGGGGCATGGTTTAGCGATTAAATCTAAAATAGCAATTAATGATGAACTTAAAGCGGGTAAGTTAATAGAAGTAATGCCAAATGTTATGGCTCAAAGTGATGCACCAGTATGGTTTTTGCGTGCGCAAAATAGTTTAACAACCCGAAAAACAGACGTATTTTACGAATTCATGAAATCATTATTTTTGAGCTGCGAATAACTTGGTATAACTTTTTTTAAGTGTGAATAATAATACAAAGCCAATAAGCTCTGCCAACATAGCAATGAAAATTGCACTTGCAATAGCCGCAATTATAGAATCTTTTTTGAGTACAATTTGCCCTTCAAAGCGCTGCCATACTTGCTTTTTTATACTGCTAAAGTCACTCGTTAGCGTGTACAAGTAAGGGGCTTTGTTATAAGCATTAACAGCATCTTGCAGCGACTTCTCTCGGTTATTAAGTGTGTTTATATGATTGGCACCTTTACCTACTATACTGTCTCCAATATTTTGATAATGGTTAATAAGCTTGTTTATATCATTATCAAAGTACTGCTTGGCGTCGTTTTTAAATGGCGCTATGGCTTTATTTGCTTCTAATAAATGCGCGTTTAACGCATGCCCGTAATCGCTAACAAAGGCCGGTATTTGTACCCCTAATAGCAAACCTGCAGCAAAAAAACTGAGTCTTATGTAATCTAATAGTTTACTCATGCGATCTCCTGTTTACGCAAAACCCACCTAAACAACGCTAAATTAACATTTGCGCTTGTTTTTATGCCAAAAACTCGTAATCTATCGGTAATAATAATAACACTAGGCATATGTTAAGGATGACTACCAAAGTAAATATGACATCAACCTTTGTTGATATTTCAAAGCAGCTAAAACGCTTTGTATCGCGTATTGTTCAGCCCGATGACGTAGACGACATTGTGCAAGAAACCTTTATTAAAAGCTATGAGGCTGATTTAAAGCAAGATATTCAGTTTACCCGCAGTTACATGTTAAAAACTGCCAAGCATTTAGCGCTTAACCACATAGCAAAGTGGGATAATAAATTTAACGATTCATTAGAGCATGACAACGAACTACCACCGTTGCTTAAATCGTCTCAATTAGAAGACGAATACACATCAAAAGAGCGATTTTTACTTTTTTGTAGAGCAACAGAGCAATTAAATTCATCAATTCGTAAATGTTTTATATTTAAAAAAGTTTACGGTATGAGCCAAAAAGAAATCGCCCAGCAAATGCAGTTAAGTGAAAGCACAGTGGAAAAGCACATTGCCAAAGGTTTACTACAAACCATGTTATACATGAAAGAACATGAACAAAATCATAACAAACCTGCGGTTAATTACTCTGCATCTAATCAGGCTCTACCAATAGAGAGGGCTGCAAAATGAGTAACGTACATCAATTTACTTCAAAAGATTTAATTTTAGAAAAAGCGTGTGAATGGATAAGCGCGATAGACAGAGGTTTGAGCGAAAGCGAAAAAGAGCAATTTAAGCTCTGGATGATGCAAAGCACAGCGCATCAAGATGCCGTTTATGAGCTTGCCCAGCTATGGGATGAACTTGCTGTATTAAATGAGCTAAGTAGTTTGTTTCCTCATAAAAACGCAAAGCCAAATAAAAAAAGGTGGGCGTTTTCCAGTGCCATTGCTGCTAGCTTATTTGCAGCCTTGATGGTGTGCAGCTATTTATTAGTTAACTTAGAAAACGGCTACAACGCTGAGCTGGCAAAAATAAATTACACCAAAATTTATAAAACAAAAGTGGGTGAGCAGGCAACCTATGTACTCCCCGACGGTACTATTGTGCAATTAAACACAAATAGCTTATTAGAAGTTGCCTACAGTAAAGGACGCCGCCAATTACTACTTAGTAAAGGTGAAGGGCGCTTTAATGTAGCAAAAGATGCATCACGTCCATTTAGTGTAATGGCAGGTGATAAAAGCTTTACCGCACTTGGTACTGTGTTTAATGTGCAGCGCAATACTTCATCTGACTTAGAGCTTGTAGTAACCGAAGGTAAAGTGATGATCACCGACCCAAGTGTTGCAGTGAGCGCTAACGACTTTAAAGATTACCAATTAGCAGATAACAACGCTAAAAATGTGCGTAATATAAATGCAAATATAGTTATATCTGGTGAAAAAGCAGTTATTGAGCAAAGTGTTACTAAGCCTATTACACAGTTGTCAGTTAATGACGTACAACGCGATTTAGCGTGGCAAAATGGCATGCTTATATTTAATGGTGAGCAATTAAGTGACGCTCTACACGAAGTAAGCCGCTATACCTCAACACGTTTTGAGCTTTCGAGTGCTGAGCTTGCCAATATAAAAGTGGCAGGTGTGTTTAAAGCAGGCGACGTTGAAGGTTTGCTAGAGAGCTTACAAACTAATTTTGCAATCGAGCACGAGCGTTTAGGTGAACATCTGGTAAGTCTTGTACAGCAAACTAAATCATAAGAAATGTTATGCATATCAAACAAATGTTAGGTGAAGTTGCATCTTTAAATGTTATTAGTAAAAAAAAGTTTAAAAAAAAGATAAAAAACTATAGAGGAATTTTGTTTGTCAGCTGTTTATATAAATTGCGCAGTAACCAAACGCATTTATTGAGTGGTTTTAGTTTCCTTGCTCCGGCTATTTTTAGCTTAAGTGTGCAAGGGGCAACGCAAACCACTGGGCAAATGGTGCAATTTGATATCCAAGCGCAGCGAGCAGACAAAGCCTTAATAGAATTTGCTAAGCAAACCGAGCAAACCGTGGTGTTTTCTTATGAGTTGGCAAAAAATTACCAAGCAAATTCGGTATATGGTTTTTATACCCAGCTAGATGCACTGCAAGCATTATTAGTGGGGACTGAGCTCGATGCGGTTGTCGATCAAAATGGTTTACTGAGTATAAAACTCAAACAAATCAATAGGAAAGATAACAACATGATGAAGCTTTCAGGGGTTAGTGCAGCGATATTACCAGCATTACTTGCAGCAAATTCACAAGGTGTGAACGCAGCAGAGGACGTTGCACAAGAGAAAATAGAAAAAATTGCGATTGTTGGTAGCCGTGTAGCAGGGCGCTCAGTAGAAGATTTACCCGTACCCGTTGATATTTTAAGTGCTGAGGCACTTGAAAACACAGGCCAAACCGAAGTTGGCCGTATGTTGCAATCTATTGCACCTTCATTTAACTTTTCAAGCTCGTCAATTAGTGACGGCACCGATGCACTAAGACCCGCTACTTTACGTGGCCTAGGTCCAGACCAAACTCTTGTACTAATTAATGGTAAACGCCGTCACCAAGCAAGTATTATTCATATTAATACTTCAGTAGGACGTGGTACAGCGGGCACCGACATGAACGCCATTCCTGCCTCAGCAATTAAACGTATAGAAGTATTACGAGACGGAGCCGCAGCGCAATACGGTTCTGATGCGATTGCTGGTGTAATTAACATTGTACTAAAAGATGGTAGCGAAGGTGGTAAAGCTGCTATTAATTATGGTGAGTATTCAGAAGGCGATGGCGAAACAGTCAACGTTGATTTTAACAAAGGCTTTGCCTTAGGTGATGATGGTTACTTAAACGCGACAATTAACTACCGCGACCGCTCGCCAACTAACCGTGCGGGTTTACATGGCTCGTGTCAGTTTTACGGCTGTACTGAGCTAAGCGACGGCACATTATTAGCTGGCGATCCGCGTGAGCTTACTGCCGATAGAGATACCTTTAGAATTGGTGATGCTGACTCGCAGCAATTTGGTTTAACTGTGAATACCGGTTATGAATTAGGTGATGGCGAGCTGTACGGCTTTATTACGTATTCAACCCGCGATAACGAATCTGCAGCGTTTTTCCGCCATAATGCAAATGCGGGTGGTAACCCAGTATTACAAGATAACGACGCGACTATTCCGCTAGGTTTTTTGCCAAAAATTAACACCACCATCGATGATATTTCTTACAACTTTGGTTATAAAACCGACTTTGATAACGATTCAAGTTTAGACCTGTCGTACACCTACGGTGAAAACAGCATTGATTACACAACAAGCGATACAATTAACGCCTCGTACGCTAACTTTTTACGCTACGACCAAGGTTTAAGTGCTGCTGATATTCGTACAACAATTCCTCGTGAAGCGTATGCGTATGGCATGGAGTTGTCGCTGCAAACTATTAATATCGATTTTACGCAAAACTTTGATGATTATTCACTCGCAATGGGTGCTGAAATCCGTACCGATGAATACCGTATTTTAGAAGGTAGCGAATACGCATACCGTGATTACGATACGTTAAACGGCGTAAGTATTTACAGCGGTTTGAGCGGTGGCGTGGGTTCTGAAGACGCATCAGGTGGTACACAAGGCTTTGGTGGTTCATCGCCGGCATCTTCAGTTGATGAGTCGCGCGATGTGATTTCGTTTTACCTAGATGCAGAAACATACATTATAGAAGATGTTATTTTATCGGGTGCACTGCGTTACGATAACTACAAAGGCTTTGGTGATACAGTAAACTTTAAGCTGGCGGGTAACTGGGCAATCACTGACGACGTATCACTGCGTGGTGCATTAAGCTCAGGCTTTAGAGCGCCTTCTATGCAGCAATTGTACTTTAACAACATTAGTACACAGTTTGTTGTAGCTGAAGACGGCTCACTTGTTGCCGAAGAAGTGGGCACATTTAGAAACGATTCAACACTTGCGCAAAGTTTAGGTATTCCAAAACTTAAAGAAGAAAAATCACAAAACCGCAGTTTAGGTATTGTTTACAACGTAACAGACAACATTAATGTAACGGTAGATTACTACTCAATTGATATTGACGACCGTATTGTAATTAGTAACCGTTTAGGCAAGGGCTTATCATCAAGCTTAGATGCTGCACTACTTAGCTCAGGTGCTGGTGCAGGGCAGTTTTTCTTAAATGGGGCCGATACAGAAACATCGGGAATTGATTTTGTTGCAACGTGGAATACAGAAGGTTTAGGCGGCACGCTAGATTTTACTTTAGCGGCTAATTTTACTGAAACCGAGGTTGTATCGTTATTTACACCGTCGGGTTCAGGCCTAGAAACTGTTCCGGTTGAAGACGTATTCTCAGACCAAGAAATTTCAATTATTGAAGAGTGGCAACCAGAAGATCGCATTAACTTAAGTGCGCTTTATCAAAGTGGCGATTGGACAGTTAATTTGTCGCTTAACCGCTTTGGTGAATACACAGTAGAAGATGGCGGGCGTCAAACATACGGTGCTGAAATTTTAACTGACGTTAAAGTTAACTACTTTGTTACCGAGGATTTATCGGTAAACATTGGTGCGAACAACTTGTTTGATGTGTACCCAGATAAAAATGAAATAGGTAACTCGCGTTCTGGCACTATTGTAGATGCAAACGGCAATACAATTGTAAGCAGTGAAGGTGTATTTGAATACTCTCGCCGCTCTGCACCATTTGGTTTTAACGGTGCATACTACTACGTAGGTGCAGAATACCGCTTTTAATAAATAACACTCCCTTATGTTATTTAAGTTCAAAGGGCCGTAAGGCCCTTTTTTTGGTTTACCATAAATTTATATAACTACGTTATTTAGATACTAAGCTAATAGTGTAATCTTCATACTCTTTAATATTATTCATTACTC
The DNA here is from genome assembly GCF_002221525.1 of Pseudoalteromonas espejiana DSM 9414. Taxonomy (NCBI): domain Bacteria; kingdom Pseudomonadati; phylum Pseudomonadota; class Gammaproteobacteria; order Alteromonadales; family Pseudoalteromonadaceae; genus Pseudoalteromonas; species Pseudoalteromonas espejiana. The sequence goes on from NZ_CP011028.1 coordinate 1,511,218, forward strand.
TCATTAATGTATTATGTTTACTGTTTTCGTGAGCCTTAATAAGTACAGCGCTTACTTTGTATTTAGCAGCAAACATCGCAAGATTATTGGTCACTTGTTCTAAATCTATTAACCTGCCAGAAAAATACACCGCATTATGTTCATCAATACTAAAAGTGGCACTTTTAGTTTGTTTATTGATGGTGGGTTTATCAAGTGGTCGTAGTATTTCAATGGCTATAGGTTTAACAAATGAAGTAGTTACAATAAAAAATATCAATAAAATAAATACGATATCTAACATTGGTGTCATATCTACATCAGCATTATTTTGAGCTGTTTTATTTTTCATATTGGACCTTAACGTTAATTAAATGCTGCGGCGCCACAGCAAGGAATTAGGTACCTATTACTAAAACTAGCACAGTAAAAATAGTGTGTGGTTAAATAAGTATTCTATTAAAGTTAATAGTTTGTATTGTTAATGTGTGTTTATTAGGGGGGAATGGGCTAATAGTTGCTTCCACATGATCAGAATAAGTAGAAGCAGAGCAAGGGTTTGTGTTCTGCTCACGACATTACTTATATTTGTATCGGCAATAAAAAACCCAGCTAAAAAGCTGGGTTGTAGTTTAAGCTAATACTTTTAGTGTTTTTGCATACGGCTCATTTCTGTATGGCAGCTTTGCATGGTTAGTAAAGTTTTTGCTAATGCGGCTTCGCAATCAGCAGGTTGGGGCTTATCCATGGCTGCTTTTATTTCTTCAAGGGTTTTATCTTCGACTTCCTCAAGCTCTTTAACGTATGTGCTATCGTTATGTGAGCTAAATGAAGTAAGCAGCGCTGTGTAAGCTCTACGCGCTTCTACAGCAAATGAAGAGCCGTCTTCACGCTCACCTTTTTCATTAATTGCGTATGGTTGTAGGCGCTCTACGCTTACTTTGCGTGCGTCAATCATGCGTTGAAATAATGCGCCGATGGCAGGGTCTTCTACTTTTTCTTGCGCTTTTTGGTAAAAATCGATGCCACTGTTCATTACTTGGATGATGTCAGTAATATGAGTTGCTTCTGTTCCTTGATGGGTATTCATAATGACCTCTCTATACATGAATTTAAATTTCATAGTAGATAGAGCAAGGGGCATTCCAACTTACAGTTATTTTCACAACCATTTGATAAGTAAATGTATTGTTTTGACTTGAGGGTGCGAGGTAACTTTTTCTCAAAAGAAACCTCGCAAATTTTACATGGCTTTTTGTAATAAGGTTATTTTAGCTCTTCAGCTACTTCGGCAACTTTTTGTCGTAACCAAATATGGCTAGCATCGCGGTGCAATAAAGGGCTCCAGATCATATCAAGCTCAAAGGGTGGAATGGGGAATGGCGGCTCTAAAATTTTAAGGCCTGCGTCATCTAAATATATGTTAGCGGCTTTTGAAGGTAAGGTTGCGACTAGGTTTTGCTCTTTAGCTAAATGAATTGCAACATGGTAATTACGCGTAAATGTGGCAATGTTACGGTGTTTACCAAAGTGTGCAAGCGCTTCGTCTACCCAGCCGAGTTTTTGTACATCTTTGGGATCCATGCCTACCCCCACACCAAACCCTGTTTTACTTACCCAAATGTGGCGTGCTTTTAAGTAGCTATCGAGGCTAAAGTTTTCGATTATTGGATTATCGGCTTTAACTAAGCAGCAAAAGCTATCTTTCCAAATACGTTTATGGTGAAACGACTGCGGTAAGTTTTCAAAGCGGTTAATGGCCATATCAACCTTACCGTTTTCTACATCATGGAATGTTACATCACTAGGAGTAAGTATATCTAAGGTGGTGTCGGGCGCTTCTGCGTGGAGCTTACTTAACAGCTTTGGTGCAAGCGTACTTGCAGCGTAGTCACTGGCCATTATTCTAAACACACGTTTACTTTGGCTTGCTTCAAATTCGCGGTTAGGGGCAAGTGTTTCTTCTAAGGTCATTAATATGCCACGAATAACGGGCTGTAATTCAATAGCACGCTCGGTAGGTACCATGCCTTCACTGGTACGTACTAAAATGGGATCGTTAAATAGGTTACGTAAACGTTTTAAGCCGTTACTCATTGCAGGTTGTGTAATGCTTAACTGGTTTGCTGCGCGGGTTACGTTACACTCTCGTAATAGTGTGTCGAGGTAAACGAGTAAATTTAAATCTATTTTACTTATATTCATTGTGTGTCCTTTAACGCTTACCAGTGATGAATAAAACGTTGTGCTGTCGGGTATGGATATATGTGGCTAACATGACCATTTTTTATATTGTGTTGAGCTTGCTTCCAAAAAGATACATCGACAAGCTCAGGGTGTGTGCTGAGTAAAAACTGTTTGTACTTAGGGTTTGGCATTACAAAAGTACACAGTTGCTCAGGAAATACATCTTGTGGCGCTACCGAGTAACTTTGCTCGTCGGTTAAGTAGTCGTCGTAGCTTTTAGCCTTAGGTAAGGCTCTAAAGTTCATATCGGTGAGGTATTGAACCTCATCATAATCGTAAAAAATAATACGTTTGTGTTTACTAACGCCAAAGTTTTTTAGCAGCATGTCGCCAGGAAATATATTAACGGCAATCATTTCTTTTAGTGCTTGGCCGTATTCTTCTATGGCGTCGGCTGCACTTTCGTCATCTGCATTTTGTAAAAACAAATTCAGCGGCGTCATACGCCGTTCAATATACAAATGCTTGATGATAAGCCAGTCACTTTCTATTACCATAGATGAGCCAATAGTTTTATGTAACTGCTCAAGTAAGTTGCTATCAAAGCGCTTTAAAGGAAACACAACATTAGAATACTCTATGGTATCGGCCATTCGGCCAACACGGTCGTGGCTTTTAACTAGTTGGTAGCGCTTAAGTACGGTATCGCGGCCAAAGGGCTTACTCTCGCCAAATTTATCTTTTATTATTTTAAATACATAACCAAAAGAAGGCAGTGTAAATACCATCATCACCATGCCAGGCGTACCTGGGGCTATAATAAAGTTATCATCGGAATGAGACAAGTGATGTAAAAACTCACGATAAAACTCTGTTTTACCTTGTTTATGAAACCCAATAGCGTTGTATAGCTCTGCTAATGTTTTATTGGGCATGAGTTGATTTAAAAACCGTACCATAGCCGATGGAGCATGAGTTTCTACCATAAAGTATGCGCGAGCAAAGCCAAAAATAACCCGCATTTGCGAAGACTTAGTAAGGAGGGCATCAAGGTATAAGCCTTTGTCTTCATGATGAAGCACGGCAATAATAAAAGGTTGTACGCCACTTTGAGATACAACGCGACCCACTATATAAGCCGCTTTATTTCTATAAAACGGCGTGTGCAAAATATCAAAGCGCATTTGCCAAGGCTGATGGTGGGTGTCGGGTGCTTGTTTATAAAACGCCTTTACTAATAAACGTATATCGCGTTCTAAATTTACAAACGGGGCCTTAAAATCAAAATGTTCAATAATACGTTTTATAGTCGGTTTTAATCCATCAACTACAGGGAAGTAGCTTCGGTATTCGGCCTCAACAGGAATGGCAGGCGCATCTTTTAGTGTGGCTTGCACAAAGATAAAGTCATTATGAAAATAGCGCCTGTGGTATAGGCGGCAAAATACCGAGTTATAAAATGTTTCAGCAAGCTCTGCCTGAGGGTGAAAGCATAAAAAACGTTGGTATAGTATTTTTACTTCTAGCCAAAGCTGCTCATTTAATTGATCGGTAGGGTGCTCTTTTTTTAATATTTGTGTAGTTTCGTTTACCCTCTCGTCGTAATAACTAATACGAAGCCGACTAATATCGTTAATAGCTTGCCAATCTCGCTTAGCAAATGCCAGTGGTGCTTTAGCTGTGGTTTTTTGAAATAGCTGATAATGCTTTTTAAAACCCGTTAAAATTAATTCGGCAATATGGCGTGGCTGCATAAACACTCCTTAATAAAGCGCATATAACGTTATTAACAGCGGTTTTATGTTTGTTGTGCTGCTATTTTATATGCGTTAGAGCTTTAGCTCTATAGTTGTTAAGGTTATGTTATTTTAAGTTTAAAACCAAGATAAATATTATCTGATTTTATACATTGCGGCTAAAGTATAAGTGAGTGTAATGGCACTGTTAGCATTATTGATAAGAGGCTATTTTTTTCTCTAATTTTTTGATTCGTTTTTCAATATTACTCGATTGCTTTTTATGATCTTTACTAATGATTTTTAATTGCTTGGTAATATCTTTACTAATTAGCTTTTTATCCTCGTCATCCAAAATACGATTTAGGCGCTGTTGTTGATTATACTCTGCGCGGTCTTTATCGCGTTTAAGGATGGCCAGTTTATGATTGTTACTTCTCAGCTCAGCTTTTAAATCAAGTACTATACGCTCGCGCTCCAGGGCGTTGAGCTCTTTTGTGTAATTTTGAGAGGGTGCATTGTTTATGCCCGATACCGTATTAATAGTATAAGCCGTGGCAGTATCGTTACAGGGGAACTGAGAAAATGTGGTGCCGTTTTTAGTAACACATTTATAGTAGGTCGTTGCTTTTTGAGCATGCACCTGCAGTGAAAATAAAACGCACAAAAATAAGTAAAGAGGTGTTTTTAGCATTGAATTCATCCCTGAGTGTTACTTTAATTAAAGTAAATATAACCTAGCTTGGCGTTATAGCAAGCTAGGTTAAGGGATACAGTTATTGGGTATACGTTTTAAGCTTTTTAATGCTTTGCACTAAAAATGGGATATCAAGGCTTTGCTCAATAGAAAAACCCTCTGCAGCCGATATATTTTTATAGTTACCGTCTGAATCAATAAGTGTAATTCTATCTTTTTTGTAAGCAATAACCACGCCTTGCGAATAGTTAACCCCAGTGTCGTTTTTCTTCTTGTAGAGGTTTTCGCCCAGCATGGTTTGACTTACAACCGACTTACAGTTTAGGTATTGCCCTACACTGGTTGCAATTAAATCACTTGGCTGAATAAGTCCATCTACTTTAGAAATACGTTTATCTGAGCTGTATAACACCGATGACGTTACGACATCTGCGCTATTATTAGCGAGGCTAAACGCAAATATATGGGTATCTTCACTTCGTGGAGTAGGGTTGCTTTGGCCTTTAATAATTTTAATTGCGCTATTTGAATGCGCACGATCGTTTATAAAGTCGAGTTTTTCAATGCCACTTAGCTCCACGCTTCTGCGTTGGCTTTGCCATGCAGGTAAAGTTTGCTCAGACAAAATTGCCATTTTATAAAATGAAGGTAAACCATACACTAGGCTAAATAAGCTATCGCCGTGGTGAGTTGGCTGTAAAAACTGCTCTGTTTTATATAATTTATCTTGTTTTGCAACAAAGTTATTAAGTTGTTCTGGTGTATCAAATACAAATATATCAACTTGCTGCTGCGTATAGTCTTCGCATTTTTGTAGTGGAGCTGGTATTTGGTAGTTAATATTTTGGTTATTTATTCGTACATCATGGGCTTGTTTATAGCTTTCAATATCAAGTAAATCATTTTTAGCTAACAGGCTTTTAGCTGTAGTCGGGTAAGAAAGCGGTAGTACGTTATCTTGTTTAGTAATGTCAAAATTAAGGTTGGCATCAGCCCAAATATGAATACTGTGGCTAAGAGCAAAACAAAGCACTAAAAATGAGCTCGCAAAACGGGCAAATTTAAGTTGTTTTAAACGCGCTAAGTGGTGCCACGTAAAGTTACTTACAACTAACTGAAAACCTAAAATAAGTAAAACTATGCCGCCAGCTAATAAAGTAGTTAGGGTAGGTGAGCTGGTTAAACGGTGCCAAAGCAATGAAATAATTTCGGGCAATGCCGATGAATTTAAGTGATAACCTAAATTAACGTATACATAGGCATCAAGTGTTAAAAGTGATGCACCAAGCGTAGCTATAACCGCAGCCATGCCACGAATATGGCGAGGGTAAGGAAACACTAAACTTAAAGGAAATATCGTCAGCACAAACGCTAAAAAAGCAATAAAGCTCGTATGGCTTAACCAAGTCACTAGCATATAGGTAATACCCATAAAGCTAGTTGGCGGTGAGTCAGCAAATAAAAAACTTAGGCTAATAAAAAGCGCTAAACCAATATTTGCAAATGTGAACCAATGGCCCCAACTTAACAACTGACTCGCTTTAGACGAAAACTGATTGTGCTGCGATAAATTCATATAATTTATTTAACCGACTGAGCAAGTGCTTTAGCAAAGTTCTCAGTTACGGCTTGTCTTTTCCCTGCAGGTACATGCTCTTTTAGGATATGCGTGATAGAATTTCCTAAACACATAAGGCTTAAATCAACCGGCGCATTGTGTTGTGTTAGCACATCAATGAGCTGATCGACGATTTGTTCTACTTCTTCATTAGAGTATTTTGATAAGATTGGCATCAGTTGGTTCAATAAAAGAGTTATATTCTCGTATTTTAACACCAGAGGCGTGAAAAACAAAGATGACAACAGACGTTAAAAAATTAGTCGTTCATTATGTAGACAAAAAAGACGACGATACGCAAATTCACCTACGAAATGACGAAATGGTGATTAACGATAAAGTCGCTGTTTTTATCGAACAACTTCATCATGCATATAATGGCAAGCCAGGAAAAGGCTATTGTGCATTTAGTGGCGATAAAAACAGTGTTGTAGCATCGGCAATGCAAAGTTATCGCAATGACGAGCTGGGCTTTTGGCACATGACCGAGCAAGCTTCTACTGTTTTAAAAGAAGAACTTGATAAGTACGCATTTAGCGAAACGGGTTACTTAGTATTTTGTCATTATCAATATGTTGCTACCGATTACATGCTTATAGCCATGATCAACATTAAAGAGCATTACTCAATGACCTCTGAGCTTGATTTAGCTGCATCACGCCATTTAGATATATCGCGTATGCAGTTAGCTGCGCGCATTGATTTAACAGCTTGGGATACACAAGCTGACGATAACCGCTATATTTCGTTTATTAAGGGCCGTGCAGGGCGTAAAGTAGCTGACTTTTTCTTAGACTTTTTAGGGTGCGAAGAAGGTATTGACCCTAAACAACAAAGCCAAGTAATGCTTAGCGCTGTTGAAGATTATTTATCTGAACAAGAATTTGATAAATCAGAAAAAGACGATTTACGTAAGCAGGTATTTGATTACTGTAATGACTGCGTAACGACCGGTGAAGATGCAAGCGTAAGTGAGCTTTCGGCAACACTTACTAAAGGCGATGACAGCCCGTTCGACAGCTTTTGTAAAGAGCAAAGCTATGACTTAGAAGAGTCATTTCCGGTCGATAAAAAAACCGTAACCAGCATGGTTAAGTTTTCAGGCTTAGGCGGCGGTGTAAGTGTGAGCTTTGAGCGTAAACATTTAGGTGAGCGCGTAACTTATAACGAAGCAACAGATACACTGGTTATAAAAGGCATACCGCCGAATTTGAAAGATCAACTCCAGCGTTTTATGGAAAATGAAAGCGAATAAACTTTATTAGTTTATTTAAAATTGATTTTAAAGCGTGGTATTTGTATCACGCTTTTTTATTGCCTGTAATTTAGTTTTATTAATGCTCTAAAGCGCAGCGCCTCTAATCCTCTTTGTGAAAAAATCGGTTATTACGGGCTTTGTTTGCCACGCCAACAAGTTGGGCGTCACAAGTAAGTAATAGCCACGATGTTAAATTTTGGTTTTAGGCGCAAAGCTTGCTTGCGCGAGAGGCAACGTTTCTGATTATTTATTTTTTGCTAATAAAACTACTTAAAGAGCGATTGCACAAGGAGAAGTGAAAGAGGAGTAAATGAGAAAATACATGTAGCACAGCTTTTTCAAATTAACTCGGTTTAGCGTTATTACTAAGCATATATAAGCCTGTTGCTATTAAAATAAAACAAAAAAGCCGCGCTATTTTTAAAATAGCGCGGCTTTTTATTGAGGCTAAGAGTTACTCAGCGCTCAACGTTTTGGTCATTGCAGAGCTTGCGCGACCCGCAGGTTTAATTGAACCTGCACGTAAACCACTGTCTGGAACTAGTTCACGTTTATCGTGCGCCATCGCAACAGAAGTATGTTTTACTTCGCTATCTGCAACTGGAGTCGGTTGTGCCATTGGTGCACTTGCCGCACCTTTGGTGATAACCGTTTTTGCATTGGCATCTTTTGCAGGTGCACTTACAGTCTCAACTTGCTCAGCTACTTTTTGCTCAGTTTCTGCTTTAACAGGCTCTGGAGTTACTGGTTGCTCAGTTACTTCAGTTTCTGCTTTAACAGGCTCTGGAGTTACTGGTTTCTCAGTTACTTCAGGTTCTGCTTTTACAGGCTCTGGTGTTACTGATTGCTCAGCTACTTCAGGCTCTGCTTTTACAGGCTCTGGTGTTACTGGTTGCTCAGCTACTTCAGGTTCTACTTTAACAGACTCAGGGGTAACTTCAGGCTCAGGTGCAGCGATAGGTTGTTCAGTTACTACAACTGGCTCTTCAGCTGTAACTGGGTCTACAGTTTTTACTGTTTCATCGCTTTGAGAAGGTTGCTCTGTTGCAGGCTCCATTTCAACTTTAGCCAAATCTTCAGCAGCAATTGCTTGCTCAACATTTTCAGAGGCATCATTTGATGTAGGCTGTTCAGCTTTTGCTTTCAACTCAGCTTCGTACTCTGCAGCAGCTTGGTCAGCTACTGGCACAAACGCTGGTGCTTCATCAGATTTCTCTTCTGTTGCTTCACCTTGCTCTGGGCGACGACGACGCTGACCAGATGCTCTAAGATGACGAGGTGAACGGCGTGAACGAGTACGCGTTTGACCTTGGTCATCATCACTTGTTGCTTCGTCAGTAGTGTTTGCATCAACCGGTTTTTCATCAAGCTCAGCTTTAGTATCAACCGCTTGCTCTTTGACAGGCGCTGGTTGCTTTTGTGGAGCCGGTTTTTCTTGCTCTACTTTTTGCTCTGTAGGTGCTTGCTTAGCTACTGGCGCTTTAGGCTGCTCTACTTTTGCAGTGTCTGCTTGTTCTGAGGCAGTTGTTGCTGATACTTGCTCTGCATTTTCATCTTGCACGCGTACTTTCTTACGAACATTACGACGTTGACGACGAACCTTAGGTTTTTGCTCTTTAGGTTCTGCATTTTGCTTTGTATCAGTCTCAGCTGCTTTTACGTCAGTTTTAACTTGCTCTTTGTCGGCGTTACGGTTTTCGTTATTACGATTATCGTTACGCTTGCGCGAGTTAGGGTTACGGCGACGCTTATTGCGGTTCTCGTTCTTCTCTTGGTTTTCGGTCGTTACTGGAGAATCTGTTTTAACTTCTTCTTCGTTGTTACGATCGGCACGCGGTTTAGAACGCGGGTTATTGCGACGACGCTGGTTGTTATTACGACGACGGTTGTCGTTGTTACCACGGCGATTATTATTGCGTGTTTGCTGTTGCTTTTCTTGCTCAGCTTTTTCTTTGGCTTGTTTTTCTTCTTCGCTTTCACCAGCAAATAAAGACTTAAACCAATTACCAATAGCGGCTAGTAAGCCACCTTCAACTTTAGGTACTGCAACAGGAGCTGCTGGCTTGTCTACTTTAGCTTGTGGCGCTGGCGTTGAAGGCATTACTACGCCTTTTAGCATTGGTTCTTCGCGTACTGGTGTAGAGGCGGGCTTTGCCATCTCAAACGACTCAGGCTCAGGTGCAACAACTTGCTCGTAGCTTACGGTTTCAAGCGTTTCATCTTTACGCAAACGCATTACTTCGTAGTGTGGTGTTTCCATGTGTTGATTAGGAATAATAACCACATCACACTTGTGGTGTTTTTCAATGCGGTGAACACTTCTACGTTGTTCATTTAGCAAATAAGCAGCTACAGCTACAGGCACTTGAGCGTTAACTTGTGCTGTGTTGTCTTTAATTGCTTCTTCTTCAATTAAACGAAGAATAGAAAGTGCAATAGACTCGTTAGAACGAATAGTACCTTGGCCGCTACAACGCGGACATGGGCCTTGGCTTGCTTCACCTAGTGAAGGGCGCAAACGCTGGCGCGACATTTCTAATAAGCCAAAGCGAGAGATTTTACCAATTTGTACGCGAGCACGATCTGGTCGAGCAGCATCTTTTAAACGGTTTTCAACTTCACGTTGGTGGCGCGGAGGCGTCATGTCGATAAAGTCGATAACGATTAAACCACCTAAGTCACGCAAACGTAGTTGACGCGCAATTTCATCAGCGGCTTCTAGGTTAGTATTAAGTGCTGTTTCTTCAATATCGCCGCCTTTTGTTGCTTTAGACGAGTTGATATCGATAGAGGTAAGCGCTTCGGTTGGATCAATTACAATTGAACCACCTGAAGGCAAACGTACTTCACGTTGGAACGCAGACTCAATTTGGCTTTCAATTTGGTAGTGCGTAAATAATGGGGTGTCGCCTTGATAAAGCTTTACACGGCTCATGAAGTCAGGGCGAAAACGCTCAATGTGCGCTTTTGCTTCTTCAAATACACGTGGTTTATCAATTAAAATTTCGCCAATATCACGACGTAAATAATCGCGAATTGCGCGGAAAATTACATTGCTTTCTTGGTGAATTAAAAACGGGGCTTTAGCACTGTCGGCTGCTTGTTGAATTGCATCCCAATGTACTAAAAGCGCTTTTAAATCGTAGTTTAACTCTTCAAACGATTTGCCAACACCAGCGGTACGTACAATTAAACCCATGCCTTTAGGAAGTTCTAGGCGGCTTAGTGCTTCTTTAAGGTCGGTACGTTCATCGCCTTCAATACGGCGAGAAATACCACCGGCACGCGGGTTATTTGGCATTAGTACTAAGTAGCTACCCGCTACGCTGATAAAAGTAGTTAAAGCAGCGCCTTTTTGGCCGCGCTCTTCTTTATCAACTTGTACAATAACTTCTTGGCCTTCTTTAATCACGTCGCGAATATTTGGGCGACCATGAAAAGTATAACCTTGCGGGAAGTAAGTACGGGCAATTTCTTTTAAAGGAAGGAAACCATGACGATCGGCGCCGTAATCTACAAAAGCGGCCTCTAAAGATGGTTCAATGCGTGTGATTTTGCCTTTATAAATATTGGCTTTTTTCTGTTCGTGACCTGGGCTTTCTATATCTAAATCATATAGGCGCTGGCCGTCAACCAGTGCTACGCGCATTTCTTCTTGCTGCGTTGCATTGATTAGCATACGTTTCATATTGTTACTCTACTTATTTTTTGTCGCTGACATGACGAAACGTGTTCGCCTGTTCAGTTGTTCCTTTTTTTAGAATGTGCAGCCTCACGACTGGGTCTGTAACGGAACGCTCTGTAATGTGTACGCAGTATTTTTTAAATGCTGGCTAACAATAACGTACGTTTACGTTATTAAATTCTTAATGGTGCTAAAACTGTCGGCTTTTAAGCTACGTTTACAAGTTTTACCCAGAAGTTGGCCTGTCATATCAATCTTTTTAGTGCGTTTATGTTAGGCGCGTAGGGCTCGTAAAGTTACTTAAATACTATGAGTATTTATATTGGCACTTTCGAGCAAAGTTCGCTGCCGAATGTTAATAAACGCTTATTTGCTAGATTTTTAGTTCTAAATAAGCTGCTGTACGGTACTACAATTGAGCAAATGCTGAACAACGTTTTTACGTCGTCACTATCAAACAAATTATTTGTTCATTGCTTTTATTTTTACATAAAACGTAAATTCATGTTCAAACTTAACCAGTAATATATTACGCGCATTACTGTTAATTGATCGCACGTGTTAACTGAGTAGGCATAAAAGCTTTGGAAAACTTAACTCGGATCTGTATGATCGGCTACCCAGAATGTGCATCACGAATGTTTTAATGTGTTAAAAAGCACCGTTGTTATTTGCAAATACTAAATATTTGCGCTGCTGATTATCCCACTATTATAACTGTGTTAGCAACTAAATTATTTTACTTAAATCAGTGATTAGGCAATGTCAGAAAAAACCGGCTTACAAGTATCTTTTGTTACAATCAACGAAGACCATTTAGGTCAGCGTATTGATAACTTTCTTATTACCCATTTAAAAGGGGTGCCTAAAAGCGCTGTTTATAGAATTTTACGCAAAGGTGAGGTGCGCGTTAATAAAAAGCGCATTAAGCCTGTTTATAAATTACAGCTCGATGATGTAGTACGTATTCCGCCAATTAAAGTGGCAGAGCGTGAAGAGTTTGTGCCTAAAAAACTTGATAAAGTAAAGCAATTAGAAGACGCCATTCTATTTGAAGATAAATACCTAATTGTGATCAATAAACCTTCAGGTATGGCTGTACACGGTGGCAGCGGCCTAAGCTATGGCTTAATCGAAGCGCTGCGAGTGTTACGCCCAGATGAGCGCAGTTTAGAGCTTGTACATAGGCTAGATAGGGATACATCAGGGTGTTTGTTAATTGCCAAGCGCCGCTCGGTGCTGACTGCATTGCATGAGCAACTGCGTGAAAAAACCATGGAAAAAAATTACTGGGCATTAGTAACAGGGCAGTGGGATTCGTCGGTTAAAAACGTAACCGAAGGGCTACGTAAAAATACATTAAAATCTGGCGAGCGAGTGGTGCGTGTAGATAATACCGAAGGTAAGCCATCGCATACGCGCTTTAAAGTGCTTGAACGTTTTAACGCGTGTTCATTAGTGCAAGCTTCTCCAGTAACCGGTCGTACGCACCAAATTCGTGTTCATACACAATGTAAAGGGCACGCTATTGCTTGTGATGATAAATACGGCGACCAAGGTTTTGATGAATCAATGCGCAAAATTGGCTTAAACCGCTTATTTTTACACGCTCACGATTTAAGCTTTTATCACCCTAAAAACGAAACCACCATGCGCGTAGAAGCACCGCTCGATAGCGCACTTAAAAATTGTATTTTAAAATTAAGAGATGCCAAAGCGTAATAAGTAGCCCTTACGCGCAGCAAGTAAACGAATTTACACCTATTGCAACTGTTAATAATTACTAACAGTTGCAACGTACTTTAATTGGTTAAGCTGTTGGCTGCTCAGCGAGTATATCAAGGTTAAACTCAGCTAATAATTGGCTGAGCTTAATAAGTGGTAAACCTATTAAGCTATTTGGATCGTCCCCGTTTAGTTTTTCAAATAAACAAATGCCTAATCCCTCACTTTTAAAGCTTCCTGCACAGTTATAAGGCTGCTCTGCGTCACAATAAGCTTCAATTTGCTTTTGAGTCAGTGTTTTAAATACGACTTTAAATGGTTCAATTAATGTTTTTGCTTTATTGCTCGCAATATCGTAAACACAAAGACCCGTTAAAAACGTAACGGTTTGCCCACTAAATAATGAAAGCTGTTTTATCGCGTTTTCTTTATTGTGAGGTTTTCCAAGTATTTGGCCATCAAAAACCGCAACTTGGTCAGAGCCGATGACTAAACCTTGGTCAAAGTGATTAATAGCCTCACGTGCTTTTGCTTCACTTAAGCGTTTTACTAGTTGCTCGGGGGATTCGTTTTGCTTAGCTGATTCGTCAATGCCGGGCGAGAAAGTACTAAATGGCAAATTAAATTTTTGTAATAAAGACTGCCTAAACGGCGAGCTTGAGGCTAATATAAGCGGGTACTTCATGGAATAATATCCTAATCAAAATTAGTTTGAGTTAGGATAAATCAGATCCGTGATGAAAACACGTGAAAAACCATGTAAAAATGCTTTTTTGCTTTGACTAACCAATTAACTATCTATATGATGCAGCCCCTATGCAAAAGGTAAAAATTCCCATCACTCTTCATCCTGGGAAAGCAGCGCAACACCGTTTAACTTACGATGGTATTGTACCGCTTGAAAAACTTGCTCGTTTACGAGGTGTTGTACAGGAAGAAGTAGGTGAAATAGCGGTAAAAATTCAGTGCAAAAACGATGAGCAAGGTTTAGTTGTGATTAGCGGCAATTTGTCCACACACGTAACTGTAACTTGTCAACGTTGTAATGATGATTTAGGGTTGGATTTGGATCAAGACTTTATGTATTCGCCAGTTGGTTTGGATGCTGAGTCAGATGATTTTCCAGAAGTCTACGATGAAGTAGCACTTGATGAAAACGGCGAAATTAACGTATTTGAGTTAATCGAAGACGAGCTAATTTTAGCAGTGCCATTAGTGCCTACACACAACGAAGCTTCGTGCAATTACTCATCAAAGCCTGCCAGCTTTGGTGTATTAAAGGCAGAAGATGATAAGCCAAATCCATTTGATATTTTGAAACAACTTAAGAAAGATTCTTAGGAGAAGACTAATGGCTGTACAAAAAAGCAAAAAGTCTCGTGCAAGACGCGGCATGCGCCGCTCACACGATGCGATCAACGGTCCAACTTTAACAGTTGACCAAACTTCAGGTGAGACTCATCGTCGTCACCATGTAACTGCTGACGGTTACTACAAAGGCGTTCAAGTAATTTCTAACTAAGAGATTGCTTTATGCTGACTAATCTAACCATAGCGTTAGATATGATGGGGGGCGATTATGGCCCCCGTTCATCTATCCCCGCTGCCGTTTGCGCAGTAAATGCTCATGCCAATTTAACACTCATTTTATGTGGCAACGAGCAGGTTATTACCAATCAATTAGAATCACTCGATTCGCTTTCACACCCAAGATTAATAATTCGCCATTGCAGTGAAGTTGTCACTAACGCATGCGAACCTGCTTTAGCTGTGCGATCTAAAAAAGATTCTTCAATGCGCGTTGCCCTTGATTTAGTTAAATCGGGTGAGGCACAAGCGTGTGTAAGCTCCGGTAACACCGGCGCCTTATTTTTTATGGCCCACTACGTTTTAAAAATGTTACCCGGCGTTAAGCGCCCAGCATTAATTTCAGCGGTGCCAACAGAGCGAAAAAATCCGGTATATTTGCTTGATTTAGGCGCTAATGTGCATTGCGATTCAGAAATACTTTATCAATTTGGCATTATGGGCTCGGTGGTAGCTGGCCAAGCACTTGGTTGCGACAACCCTAAAGTGAGTTTGCTCAATATTGGCTCTGAAGATATAAAAGGCCACGAAGGCATTAAACAAGCTGCCCAGCTTATGCAGCAAAGCCCTTATATTAATTACACCGGTTACAGTGAGGGCAGTGATATATTTTCGGGCAAGGCTGATGTGATTGTGTGTGAGGGGTTTGTTGGCAACGTTGCATTAAAAACATGCGAAGGTATTGCCAAGCTAATTATGAAAAAGTTTACAAAAGCCCTCGAAAAGCACTTAATTTACAAATGCATGGCGTTTATTTTAAGTCCTATCATAAAAAAACTCTATAATCGGGTGAACCCCGACCAGTATAACGGTGCTTCTCTGGTAGGATTGCGCGGTATTGTCGTTAAAAGCCATGGAAATGCATCAGCTAAAGCATTTCAAGCAGCAATCGATGAAGCGGTAAAAGAAGTTGAACGCCAACTTCCAGATAAAATAGCCGCTATTTTCGAAAAAACACATTCTAAAAACTCGGCGGCCAATTAAATTTTAGGTGCCGTAGTTACAATTAATTTTTGTTTAATTAAAAAGAGCAAAGTATGGCACAAAAAATTGCACTTCTATTTCCTGGTCAAGGCTCACAAAGCGTTGGCATGTTAAGCGAGCTACTAGAAAGCTCTGACATTGTAAAAGAAACCTTTAGCGAAGCCTCAAACGCACTAGGTTACGACCTAGCAGCACTGGTACTAAACGGCCCAGAAGAAGAACTCAATCAAACTCATCGCACACAACCGGCTTTATTAACAGCAAGTGTTGCTATTTACCGCCACTGGTTAGCAGCCAACCCTGATGCCGACGTTGTTATGGCAGGGCATAGCTTAGGTGAGTACTCTGCACTTGTGTGTAGTGAAGTTATTAGCTTAAGCGAAGCGGTAAAACTTGTTGAAAACCGCGGTTTATACATGCAAGAAGCAGTACCCGCAGGTGTAGGCTCAATGGCCGCTATTATTGGTTTAGGTGATGACGAAATAAAAACCGCGTGCGAGCAATCGGCGCAAGGCGAAGTGGTTTCTCCTGTAAATTACAATTCACCAGGGCAAGTTGTTATTGCCGGGCACACAGCTGCGGTAGATAGAGCATCTGTAGCGTGTAAAGAAGCGGGCGCAAAACGTGCATTGCCACTAAGTGTAAGTGTGCCGTCGCATTGTGAGCTAATGAAGCCTGCGGCTGAAAAACTAGCTAATGATTTAGCTGCTTTAACATTTAATGCACCTAAGTGTGATGTAATTAATAATGTTGATGTAAAAGCTGAAAATTCTGCCGATGCCATTAAAGATGCATTGGTTCGTCAATTATACAGCCCAGTGCGCTGGACAGAAACAGTTCAAGCACTTGTTGCGCAAGACGTAACACAAAGCTACGAATTTGGCCCTGGTAAAGTATTAACAGGCCTCGCAAAACGAATCGACAAAGCAATGGTGTGTGGCTCAGTAAATGACGCTGCTGGCATTGAAGCTGCTAAATAAGAGTATATAAAATGACTAATTTATTTTCATTAGAGGGCAAAGTTGTCCTAATTACTGGCGCAAGCCGTGGTATTGGTAAAGCAATTGCAAATACCTTAGTTGCTCAAGGCGCAAAAGTAGCGGGTACTGCTACTAGCGAGTCTGGTGCTGCTAAAATTAGTGAGTATTTAGGTGATAACGGTAAGGGTTATGCTTTAAACGTAACCGATCCTGCATCGATTGAGGCTACTTTGGCTGCAATAAAAGCTGATTTAGGTGATGTTGATGTATTAGTTAATAATGCAGGTATTACCCGCGATAACCTACTTATGCGCATGAAAGATGGCGAGTGGGACGATATTATTGATACTAACCTAAGCTCTATTTTCCGTTTATCTAAAGCCGTATTACGTCCAATGATGAAGAAAAAGAATGGCCGTATTATTAACATAGGCTCAGTTGTAGGCACTATGGGTAATGCGGGCCAGGCCAACTATGCTGCGGCTAAAGCCGGTGTTATTGGTTTTTCTAAGTCACTTGCACGTGAAGTTGCATCGCGCGGCATTACAGTAAATGTAGTTGCGCCTGGTTTTATTCAAACTGATATGACAGACGAGCTAACTGAAGATCAAAAAGCAGCAACGCTTGCTAATGTACCAGCAGGTCGATTAGGTCAGCCTGATGAAATAGCAGCAGCGGTGTGTTATTTAGCATCTGACGCGGCTGCGTATGTATCTGGCGAAACTTTGCATGTAAATGGCGCGATGTACATGGTTTAATAACCACAGTAACCCGTTAGCGAGCAAAATAACTTAAGTAAGCCACCTCAAAAACATTGAATTTTTTGTGATCTTGCTTTAAACATACTTGAAATCGCTGTGAAAATAAGCGATAAAAGACAAAACAAACACTCAGAGGTTTGACCAGACAATTATTTATGGTCAAATCATTGAATCAGAGAATTATGCGGCGTAAACTACGCCGCAATCTGAAAATAACGCATTGGCGTTTTTAATAAAGGAAAGAAGAATGAGCGATATCCAAGAACGCGTAAAAAAAATTATCATCGAACAGCTAGGTGTTAAAGAAGAAGAAGTTAAAAACGAAGCTTCTTTCGTAGACGACCTAGGTGCAGATTCTCTTGATACTGTTGAACTAGTAATGGCTCTAGAAGAAGAGTTTGATACTGAGATCCCAGATGAAGAAGCTGAAAAGATCACTACAGTACAATCTGCAATCGATTACGTATCAGCTCACGCTGAGTAATTAATCGCAAATTAAAGGCAGCATTCGCTGCCTTTAATCTATATATCCAAACCACCTCAAAGTTCATGATTCAAATTCACCCGCTTTTACTCTCTACTGCATTAATTTGTAATAGCACCTACTTAACAGAATTTGAGACTCGCACTTTGAGGTCGCTTGGGTATGAATTCCCTTTGTAATGCCAATAGATTTAAACTTAGTGAGTTAAACAGCTTACTAACATAATAAAATTTTAATCAATTGGTTTAAATATCCCTTATTGGAGGCAAACCGTGGCTAAACGTCGAGTCGTCGTAACTGGCTTAGGAATGTTGACGCCGCTAGGTAATGATGTTCAATCTACCTGGCAAGGCTTATTAGATGGTAAAAGTGGTATACAAAATATAACCCACTTTGATACATCGAAATTTGGTACTAAATTCGCAGGCCTTATAAATGATTTTGATGCAACTGCATACATGTCGGCGAAAGATACTAAAAAAATGGACTTATTTATTCAGTACGGCATTGCAGCGGGTGTTCAAGCCTTTCAAGACTCAGGCCTTGAAATTACCGAACAAAACGCAACACGTATTGGTGTAGCTGTTGGCTCTGGGATTGGCGGTCTTACACTAATCGAAGAAAACCACATTAAGTTACTTAATAGTGGCCCTCGTAAGCTTTCTCCTTTTTATGTGCCATCAACCATTATTAATATGATCTCGGGTCATTTATCAATGATGCACGGTTTACGTGGACCTAATATTTCTATTGTAACAGCCTGTACTACCGGTTTGCACAATATTGGCCATGCAGCGCGTATGATTGCTTACGGCGATGCTGATGCAATGGTTGCCGGTGGTGCAGAAAAAGCCTGTACACCAATTGGTATGGGTGGTTTTAATGCTGCACGTGCTTTATCTACCCGTAACGATGACCCTCAAGCAGCGTCTCGCCCGTGGGATAAAGACCGCGATGGCTTTGTGCTTTCAGATGGTGCAGGTGTTGTTGTAGTTGAAGAGTACGAACACGCTAAAGCACGTGGTGCTAAAATTTATGCTGAGCTAGTTGGCTTTGGTATGAGTGGCGATGCATACCACATGACATCACCACCAGAAGACGGTGCAGGTGCTGCACTGGCTATGGAAAATGCATTAAATGATGCACAAGTAAATGCAGAGCAAGTTGGTTACATAAATGCACACGGTACTTCTACCAATGCAGGTGATAAAGCTGAAACACAGGCTGTTAAATCTATTTTTGGTAATGCTGCAAAAGATGTAATGGTAGGTTCTTCTAAATCGATGATGGGCCACTTGTTAGGTGCTGCAGGGTCTGTTGAGTCGATTATTTCTATTTTATCGCTGGCCGATCAAAAAGTATCACCCACTATAAACCTTGATAATCCAGATGAAGGCTGTGATTTAGATTACATTGCCCACACTGCACGCGATGCAAAATTAGACTTTGCACTGTGTAACTCGTTTGGTTTTGGTGGTACTAATGGCTCGTTACTATTTAAAAAGGTATAATCTTTTTTAACAACGAACCAAATTATAGAAAGCTCAGTTGTTTAACTGGGCTTTTTTTATGCAAGTTAACTATGCAAAAAATAATAATAGCTGATGATACAAGTACAATTAGCACGCGAGACAGAGGCCTCAACTATGGCGATGGCTTTTTTACCACGGCCAAAATAGTTGCAGGAGAGGTAGAGCACTGGCAACACCATAAAGCACGGTTAATTGAATGTGCTGAGCGTTTAGGCTTTTCGGCGATTGATTTTACCGAGCTTGAACAAAGTATTAAAAAGCGTATTGCAACCTTAAGCTTAAATGTACTTAAAATAGTAATTACCCGTGGTGAAGGTGGGCGTGGTTATGCCTTACCAACGCACAGTAATTTAACTATTTTGATAAGCGTATTAGATTTTCCTACACATTATTCATCATTAGCTAATACCGGTATAAGCGTAAACATAAGCCCAATTAAATTAGCAGCTCAACCATTACTGGCAGGGCTTAAAACCCTCAACAGATTAGAGCAAGTATTAATTAAAAACGCGATGGCAAAACAAAACTGTGACGATGTTATTGTGCTCGATCATCAAAACAATGTGATTGAAGCCTCTGCAGCCAATATATTTGCCATAGCCAATAACACAGTATTTACACCAAGCCTTGAGCAATGCGGTATAAAGGGGGTTTATCTGCAATCGTTATGTGATAAATTAGCGGTTGAATTTAAGCAGGTAAGTGTACTTGAGCTTACCCAAGCAAGCGCAGTGTTTATATGTAATAGCTTAATGGGCGCCGTAGCGGTTAATCGTATTGAGCAGCACACATTTGATGTACCGCAAAGCCAGCGATTATTAAACGAATTACTAGCCAAGGAGGCTAAGTGTTAAAAGTTATTTTATCGGTATTATTGTTAGCTTTAATTACAACGCTAGTAGGGTATCAACAATTACAAGCCACAATAAACAGCCCGTTAAACATAACTACGCCTACGCAATTTGAAGTTGAAAAAGGCACAGGATTTAATAAGCTTTGTAAGCAGTGGCAAGCAAAAGGGTGGCTAAACAGCTGTTGGCGTTATCAGGTGGTCGCAAAGCTTGACCCTACGCTAACAGATTTAAAAGCCGGGCTTTACGAGCTGACAAATACGAGCGTTATCAACAATATAAAAAAAATTAACAATGGCGAGCAGCTTAGCTTTAGTTTTACCATTATTGAAGGACAAAACCTGCGCGAAGTGATTGCCGCTATTGCTAATGCGCCGCAGTTAAATAACAACTTAAACACTGAACAATTAGCTCAGCAAATACGTGGCGAAGACACTCATTTAGAAGGCTGGTTATTTCCAGATACGTACCACTACCATAGTAACGATACCGCGACGAGTTTATTAAAGCGCGCAGCTGAAAAAATGCAACAAACACTCGCTCAAGCGTGGCAGCAACGGGACAAAAACGTACCGTATAAAAACGCTTATGAAGCGTTAATAATGGCGTCAATAATTGAAAAAGAAACCGGCCTTGCCAGCGAACGCCCATTAATTGCGGCAGTGTTTGTAAATAGATTAAACGCTAATATGCGCCTACAAACAGATCCTACCGTTATTTACGGATTAGGCGAGGGTTTTGACGGTGATATTAAGCGCAAAGATTTACGCGATTACACGCCATACAACACGTATCGTATTAAAGGGCTGCCACCTACACCCATTGCTATGCCCTCAAAAGCAGCCATTTTAGCTGCCCTTAACCCGCCAAAAACAGAGTATGTGTATTTTGTGGCTAAAGGTGATGGCAGTCATCAATTTTCTACCACGTTGAAACAACATAACGCGGCAGTTAAAACGTATATATTAAATAAAACGAATTAAACTTTTTATGAAACCAAAATTTATTGTTATTGAAGGCCTAGAAGGCGCAGGTAAATCAACGGCTATTTCGTTATGCCAAGACTTTTTAAATAAAAAACAAATAGACTTTATTAACGTGCGCGAGCCGGGCGGTACACCGCTTGCCGAATCCCTACGCACGCTTGTAAAAGCAGAGCACGAAGAAGAAATAGCCTTTGAAACCGAACTACTTATTATGTACGCGGCGCGCTCGCAACTTATGCATAACGTAATTAACCCAGCGCTTGATAACGGGCAGTGGGTATTGGCCGATCGCCACGATTTATCGTCGCAGGCATACCAAGGTGGTGGGCGAGGTATTAGCTCTAACACGCTGGCGTCTTTATCATCTATGGTATTAAAAGGGTTAAAGCCTGATTTAACTATTTACCTTGATATAGACCCAGTAATAGGCCTTGAACGTGCTAAAGGCCGAGGTGAACTTGACCGTATAGAGCAAGAAGCTATAGAGTTTTTTCAGCGTACTCGTATGCGTTACCTTGAACTTGCAAACGACGACAGCTCTATTCAAACCGTTGATGCAAACCAAAGCATAGATAAAGTGCACCGCGATATAACTAACGTATTACGCGACTTTTTTGTAGGCTTAAAATAACATGGCATTGCCATGGCTAAACACGGTAGAGCAGCAGCTTGCGCAAAGTTATACATCGCAGCGGTTTCATCATGCGCAGTTATTTTGTGGCCCAATAGGTGTAGGTAAGTTTTCACTTAGTGAACAGCTAGCAAATAGTTTATTGTGCCAAAATATTAATACGCACATGGCAAGGCCTAATACAGTTTTAGCACCGTGTGGGCAATGTAAAAGTTGTTCATTAACACTTGCAGGTAATCACCCAGATAAACGTGTAACGCAAGTTGAAGGGCAAAGTATTGGTGTTGATGATATTCGCGCTATTAGCGATTTTATGAACCACTCTGCCGCGCAAAACGGTAATAAAGTAGCAATAATCGAAAACTGCGAAAAAATGACCACCGCGGCGGCCAACGCACTTTTAAAAACCTTAGAAGAGCCCAGTAATAGCCGGTTTTTAATTTTAACAACTAGCCAACCTGCGCAGCTTCCAGCGACTATTCTAAGCCGTTGTGCTAAAACAGATATAAAAGTAGCAAGCACTCAAAGTGCACAGCAATGGCTTGAGTCGCTTAACATAAGCGGGTTTGAATGGTTGCCATTATTTTACGCTCAGCCATTATTAATACAACAATGGCAAGCGCAAGAGCAGCTACAACATATTGATACACTTTATAAATTTGCAACTGAGTTTAAACACAGCCATAATTTTACTGCGCTGGTAGATATAATAAATAAACAACCAGAGCTAATACGCATTTTTACATTATTTTTAAGCGAGCAGTTAAAACAGCAGCTTATACTGGGTATGAGCTTTGATGCATACCAAAATGCACAGCAAGCGCTCAATGAATTTTTACAAAATAATACTCAGGTACTTGGGCTTAATTTACCTTTAGCTGTGTCGCGATTAGCGCACGCCCTGCGTAACATTTAATAGGATCACGTATGCAAGAGCTTTTAGTTGATGTAGATAATCTTGACGAACTTTATCGTTGCTACATGCCGTACCTAAAAAAAGGTGGCTTATTTGTACGCACAAATATGCGTTACGAAATTGGTTTTTCGTTAGCACTTAGAGTTACTCTGCCAGATGCACTTGAAGATGACGTAGTAACGGGTAAAGTGGCGTGGATCACACCACAAGGTGCACAAAGCTCTAACCCTCCAGGTATTGGAATAAGCTTTTTAGATGATAAAACGCACCTAAATGCCAAAATCGAAAAGCTGCTAGGCACCATGTTAAACTCTGGTAACCCTACATATACCATGTAGTTTTAAAGCGTTTATTACAAAAATTAACGCTAAACAACGTATTTTAATGGGCTACATTGCTCGTTAATTTGTAATACCAATTCGCCTAATTAAGTATTAACGTGAGTTGGTATAATTTAAAACCCAAAACAATACAGGCCGTATAGTGATTGTAGATTCTCATTGCCATTTAGATCGTCTTGATTTTGATAAACTAGATTTAAACCTTGACCAAGTACTCGACAAAGCGCGTGCAAAGCAAGTAGAACACTTTTTGTGTGTGAGTGTAACGCTT
This sequence comes from Pseudoalteromonas espejiana DSM 9414, assembly GCF_002221525.1. Lineage (NCBI taxonomy): Bacteria > Pseudomonadati > Pseudomonadota > Gammaproteobacteria > Alteromonadales > Pseudoalteromonadaceae > Pseudoalteromonas > Pseudoalteromonas espejiana. The sequence continues at coordinate 1,534,427 of NZ_CP011028.1, forward strand.
GATCAATTCCCAAGTATGCTTGATAAAATTAAGCATTATAATGATGTGTCGGCCTCATGTGGCGTACATCCGCTTGATCAAAAAGATGCACTAAACAAACAGCAATTAATCGATTTAGCCTCGCACGAAAAGGTAGTGGCTATTGGCGAAACTGGCCTTGATTACTACTACTCACAAGATACGCATGCAGTACAACAAGCAAGCTTTGTAGGGCATATAGAAGTGGCTAACGAGCTACAAAAGCCGCTTATTATTCATACCCGCGACGCCCGCGAAGACACAATTAATTTAATGCGCGAACACAAAGCTGAAAACTGCGGTGGCGTATTGCATTGCTTTACCGAAGATTGGGATATGGCAAAAAAAGCGATAGATATGGGCTTTTATATTTCAATTTCGGGTATTGTTACATTTAAAAATGCAGTAGAACTTAAAGAAGTAGTAAAGCAAATTCCGCTTGATAGATTACTTATAGAAACCGACTCGCCGTATTTAGCGCCAGTACCGTACCGTGGTAAAACAAATCAGCCAGCCTATGTTGAAGATGTTGCTTATTACATTAGCGAGCTTAAGGGTATTAACTTTAACGAACTTGCTAAAGCAACGACCGACAATTTTTATTCTTTATTTAAATTAGCAGCTAAAGGCTAACGCATGAGCACTCAACCGGCGCAACTTCCTCTTTTAATTATGGGGCCTATGGTGCGCCGAGCTGAACAAACTGCTATATGCATTCAATTTGCTACCTCAAAGCCTAGTAATTGCCGTATAACGCTTAATAACTACGACTGTTATAACGAGCAACAAAATATAGCGTTAGGCAAGCACCTGTATTTACACTTTATTGTTATAAAGCCGGTAAATAATCAGTTCCCGCTCGATACGTTACTAGCTTACACCCTATACATTAACGATGAAGCCATAGATTTAACGCCTTGGTGTTTTGACGGGCAAGCAGCGCCTTCTTTAGTAATACCTAATAAACTAACCCACATATTGCACGGCTCGTGCCGTAATGCGCACCACCCAGCAAAAGACAGTTTAGTATCAGCAAGCCATTGGCAAAACAAACAACGTAGTAACAACCAGCAAGGTGCACAATTATTGTTACTCAGTGGTGACCAAGTTTATGCTGATGATGTTGCAGGGCCAATGTTATTAGCAATACACAAGCTCATAACCGTACTGGGTATTTATAAAGAGCAACCGCTTGCGCTTAACTTACCTGAAGATTTAAACGAGCAGCTTTTTCACAGGCACCTTTATTTACCTAAAACGCCTTGGCAAAAGCGCTCTAAGTTTGGCGTAGGCTATTGGCTTAAAAAAGACGAGCCACACTTTTCGAGTGTAAAAGCGCATAATCACTTAATTCACTTTGAAGAATTTGTAGCACTATATTTGTTCAACTTTAGTGCTGCAGTATGGCAGTTTGTTGATATTGCAAATGTAAATTACATAGGTAAAAGTGATAAAAACAGCACAATTTTTAACGCCGAAAAAAAAGCACTCAGCGAATACGCCAAAGGCTTAAACCAGGTAGAGAAACTGTTTGCTAATGTATCTACCTTAATGATGTTTGACGATCACGATGTAACAGATGATTGGAACCTTACCGCAGGGTGGGAGCAGGCAATAAACCAAAACCCCAGCAGTAAGCGCATTATTAATAATGGCCTTATCAGTTATTGGTTGTTTCAAGGAATGGGTAACGACGCCTTACAAAAAACAGGTTCACTCATAACCGAGTTTAAACAAAGCCGCACGGCCAATAATATATGGCAGTTTAAAGCGTTTGATAAATCCCTAAATGAGTTTAATTATTGGCACTATGAGCTTACCACTACGCCTAAAGTGGTTGTGCTCGATACCCGCACACACCGCTGGCGTAACGAGAGTAACTTTAATGAACCCTCAGGCTTACTTGATTGGGAGCGCTTAACTGAGCTAGAAGAGAGCCTACTTAGCCACAGTAAAGTGATTATAGTATCGCCAGCACCGGTATTTGGTGTTAAATCAGTTGAGGCAATACAAGCTGCATTTAACATGTGCGGCCAACCGCTTATGGTAGATGTAGAAAACTGGATGGCACACGAAGGCTCGGCAAAAAAACTACTCGATACTTTCAGACGAACAGACACGCCAAACGAAACCCTTATTTTATCGGGTGATGTACATTACTCATTTTGCTTTTCGGTGCAAAAACGTTTTGGCGATCACCCCAATCGAATATGGCAACTTACCGCCAGCGGTATTAAAAACGAATTTCCGCGCAAGCTAATTAACGTACTCGATAAGCTCGACTCAATATTATACGGCCCTAAAAGCCCGCTTAACTTTTTTACCAAACGCTGGCATATGGAAGTAGATAAACACCAAACTAAAGGCGAAGGGCAAAAGTACTTAGTAAGCGATTCCGCCATTAGCTTAATTACATTAGAGCAAGGCGATTTAGCTCGCTACCAATTAATCCACGGCGACGGCCATTTAACTGAATTCGATTTAGAGCATAAATAAAAACGCCCAGAGCCATTGTATCAGCTCTGGGCTACAAATGGCTCTTAGTTGAGCCTTGCGCTAACTAAATACACTTTCACAATTCTTTAGGGAGAAGAAGAAAGTACCTTAAAGTGTAGTTAACTAATTTATAAAACTCTAAGTTTTGTTTGTTTATTAACCACAAATAATAACAAAGACTTAATAGTGTTGTGCACAGGTTAACTTTTGTATTGAGTGGTTTATGCCCAGCTTATTAACTGGGTATTTTGCACAAGATCGCGTGGCAAAGAGTTTTTGATCTTATTTTTTTGCCATTTGCCTAGTCCTATCGGGCAGCCACATAAGGTTAGTACTACTTCGCCGCTGGCTTTTGTTACTTCTTCAAAGCGTATATCTTTACCATTAAAGTAGTCGTTTGCTTGCTCGTTTGTTAAAGCATACGTATTGCTTTTGCATTCATTACCAAACACGGTAGCAAACTCGTGTGTGAGCCTTACTCCGTTTTTATGGATGATGCCTATTTGTATGCCTAAGCGTGCGTATTTAATCTTATTTTGCACGGCTTCAAATCCTTGTGGGAATAGCCACAGTTCTTTATCGCGCTGCATTAAATTACCCGGCAAGGCTTTTAAACCAAATTGTTTTTTAAGCTCGCTCATAAATGATGTTGTTTGTTTTTTATCAAACTCGTTAAACGGAAAGGCGCCTTTTTTAACGCTTTGGGTAGGATTATTGCAGCTTGCGAGTTTTTTAAATTTAGCAATAAAAAAACCTTCACTGTCGAATGTTTGCGGCCACACATGTAAATAGCCCTCGGCGGTTGTTGCTTTTTCTGCCCCTTGAAATAAATCACTTAGCGATTGCGGCTCAATGTAGTCGCCAAATTCGCTAAGCAAGTAGTCGCATACTTTTTGGTTTTCGAGCGGGGTGAGCGTACAGGTTGAATACACCAGTGTACCGCTTGGTTTTAATGCGTAAAAAGCGCTTTTAATTAAATCTTTTTGAACTTGAGCAATTTCTATATTTGATTCTATTGACCAGTTTTTAAGTGCATCGGCGTCTTTACGTACGGTACCTTCGCCAGAGCAGGGTGCATCAAGCAAAATGCTATCAAAGCATTCAAACATATAGTTACCAAATATGACGCCATCAAAATGCGAAAGCGCACAGTTACCAATGCCCATACGTTTAAGCGTAGCGCTAAGGACTTTTAAGCGTGATGACGAAAGTTCGTTGGCAACAAGTACGCCTTGGTTATTCATTATTGCGGCAAGTTGCGAAGTTTTAGAGCCAGGCGCTGATGCCATATCAAGTACGTAACTATCTTGTAAATCTGAGTTTTCAATACTTTGTTTTAGTGCCATAGGCGGCAGCATTGAGCTTGCCTCTTGCACATACATAGCGCCACTTAAATGTAGGTCGGTATTGCCTAATGCTAAATTTTGTTCTTCATCGCTTGGGCGTTCTAGCCAAAAACCCTCATTGCACCAGGGTATAGGTGTAAGTTGCCAATTTTTTTGATCCGCACGTTTTAAAAAATCTTCAATTGTTATTTTTAATGTATTAACACGAATAGACTTTCTTAAAGGGCGACGGCACGCGTTTATAAAGTCTTCTAAATTGAGGTGCGCAGGTAAATAGGTTTTTACGTCGTCAATAAAGTGCTCAGGAATATAAGTGTTGGCGTTCACGGGGGGCTCGTACATTAAAAATAAAGCGTGATATTAGCACTTTTAAAGTGTTTTTTCAGCGTTAAATACTGAATTTGCATGCATGCACTATGTCGACACTTTGTGGTTTTAGTGCATTTTTAGTGCAGTTATATACGACTTTAGGTTAACGGTGTCGACAATAAGTGTGTTTTTTACTCATTTAGGTAGGGCTAAGGGTTGACATGTTTTTTTATTAAGCACATAGTTAACCCATCAATTGTCGACAATTTATTTATGAAGCCATGACGCAACCTTTTTTAAACGATACACCTATTACTACAGCATCTGATCAAGTGTTTGTAGATATGCGCCGCGAAATAGTAGAAGGCAGCATAGAGCAAGGCAGCAAAATATCTGAGCCGGAGCTTGCAAAGCGCTATGGTGTAAGCCGTGCCACGCTGAGAGAAGCATTAAATCGTTTAGAAAGCTGTTATTTAGTTGAGCGTAAAGCCAATGTAGGCTGCCGCGTAGTGGCACTTACTGCCGAGCGCTTAATTGAAGTGTATCAGGTTCGTAGCTCCCTTGAGGGCTTAGCATGTAGGCTTGCTGCCGACAATATGGAGCCCGAGGAAGTTAAAGGCTTAAAGCAATTACTTAATCAGCATTTGCAAACACAACGTGTAAAAGAGGGCGAATCGTACTATCAAGAAGCAGGCGATTTAGACTTTCACTATCGCATCATCAAAGGTAGTAAAAACGCACACTTAATCCACTTGTTATGTAATGAGCTTTATCAATTAATTCGTATGTACCGCGTGCAAATGGGTATGGTGGGGCCGCGTGTATCTAAAGCGTTTGATGAGCATTTAGCCATTATTAACGCGATAGAAAACCATGATGGTGAACTCGCTGAAATGCTGATGAAGCGACACATAAGTGCATCGCAGGCCAATATTCAAACCAAATTTGATGTATACCAATCAATATGAGTATTCGAACAATTTAACTGATTAAATCGCTCTATAACGTCGTTAAGAATTTTTTATTTAGAACCACTAAACATAAAAATTATTGCCTAGGTATAGAACGATTTTCTTAGCGTTAAATAGACTTCATAAACATACAGATTGGTATTAGTCATAAAAAGAAACTACTGAAAGCTAAAAGCTAACAGCTAACAGCTAACAGAGCAGTAAAACAGTCACAATTTAAGATTAAAACTATAAGTTACTCCATGTAGCAACCGTTCAAAGTGAGGAGAAAGTAATGTCAGCAGGATTAAAATTTAAACAGGCTATTGCTAATAACCGCCCATTGCAGGTAGTAGGTACTATTAATGCCTACACAGCAATGATGGCTGAAAAAATGGGCCACCAAGCTATATATCTCTCTGGTGCCGGTGTGGCTAATGCCTCTTTTGGTATGCCTGATTTAGGTATGACCAGCCTTGATAACGTACTTGAAGATATTCGTCGTATAACCGGTGCAAGCGATTTACCACTACTTGTAGATGCCGATACAGGGTGGGGCGGCGCGTTTAATATTGCGCGTACCGTTAAAGAAATGACCAAAGCAGGCGCGGCGGGTTTTCACATTGAAGACCAAGTAGCGCAAAAGCGTTGTGGTCATCGCCCTAATAAAGAAATTGTAAGCCAAGGTGAAATGGTTGACCGCATTAAAGCGGCGGTTGATGCTAAAACCGATAACGACTTTTATATAATGGCCCGCACCGATGCGTTTCAAAAAGAAGGCTTAAGTGCCGCGATTGACCGCGCAGCTGCCTGTGTTGAGGCTGGTGCAGACGCAATTTTTGCAGAAGCCGTGCACGACCTTGCCGATTACCAAGCATTTGCAAAAGCGATTAATGTTCCTATTTTGGCAAACATTACTGAATTTGGCCAAACACCTATTTACACAAAAGAGCAGTTAAGCGAGGTAGGTGTTGAAATGGTGCTTTACCCACTTAGTGCGTTTAGAGCCATGAATAAAGCCGCGCTTAATGTGTACTCTGCCATTTTAAATGAGGGCTCGCAGCAAAGCCAAATTGAGAACATGCAAACACGCGCCGAGTTATACGACTTTTTAGATTACCACACATACGAAAACACACTTGATAACCTTTTTTCATCAAAATCTGGCAAATAATAACTATTAAAATAGATAACACACACAAATTTAAGATAGGAGAAGATCATGGTAGATAAAGCATTAGGCGGTGCAGGCTTACGCGGCCAAGTAGCAGGGCAAACAGCATTATGTACAGTAGGGCAAACAGGCTCTGGTTTAACGTATTGTGGTTACGATATTAGCGAACTTGCCGAAAAAGCGCAGTTTGAAGAAGTGTCTTTTTTACTTTCGCGCGGAGAGCTACCAACAGCCAGTGAATTGGCTGAATATAAAGCTAAATTAAAAAGCTTACGTGGCCTGCCAGATGCACTAAAAACCGTGCTTGAAAATATTCCTAAAGACGCGCACCCAATGGATGTTATGCGTACCGGTTGCTCTATGCTGGGTAACCTAGAAATGGAACTTGATTTTAGCCAAGCAAACGATGCGATTGACCGTATGGTTGCGCTCTTCCCAAGCATTATTTGTTATTGGTACCGCTTTACACACGATGGCGTTCGCATTGAAACCCAAACTGATGACGACTCAGTAGGCGCGCACTTTTTAAATTTATTACACGACAAAGCACCGAGCGAGCTTTTTGCTCAAGTAATGAATGTGTCACTAATTTTATACGCAGAGCATGAGTTTAACGCTTCTACCTTTACGGGGCGCGTGTGTGCATCAACGCTTTCTGATATTCATTCTTGTGTAACGGGTGCTATTGGCACGCTACGTGGGCCACTTCATGGTGGTGCTAATGAGGCCGCTATGGATATGATTCAAAACTTTACGAGTGCAGAGCACGCCGAGCAAGAAGTTATGGGCATGTTAGAGCGCAAAGATAAAATAATGGGCTTTGGCCACGCTATTTACCGCGAGTCGGATCCGCGTAACGTAATTATTAAAAAGTTCTCTGAAAAACTAGCGGCTGAGGTGGGTGATGATGTGCTTTACCCTGTGTCGGTTAGGTGTGAAGAAGTAATGTGGCGCGAGAAAAAACTGTTTTGTAATGCCGATTTTTTCCATGCATCGGCATATCACTTTATGGATATTCCAACCAAATTGTTTACGCCAATATTTGTTATGAGCCGTGTTACAGGCTGGACTGCACATGTTAAAGAGCAGCGTGCTAATAACCGTATTATTCGCCCAAGTGCAGATTACACAGGGCCAGACGCACGCAGCTACACGCCAATTGAATCAAGAGGCTGATTGCATAATACCAATCCGCAATAAAACTTAATTAATCGGATTGGTATAGGGTGAGCAATACGCTCACCTTTTCGCCTTTTTATTTCCCGTCACCTATTAGCGAACATGTATTATGACCATAATTAATAACACCCAATACCGAAAACCCTTACCCGGCTCCAATGTAGATTACTACGACACGCAAGCTGCGGTAGATGCAATAAAGCCAGGCGCTTATGCCACATTGCCTTACACATCGCGTGTACTTGCCGAAAACTTAGTACGCCGCTGTGAGCCCGCTATGCTAACCGATGCGCTTGAACAGCTTATTGAACGCAAACAAGATTTAGATTTTCCGTGGTATCCGGCGCGCGTAGTGTGTCACGATATTTTAGGCCAAACTGCCTTGGTTGATTTAGCAGGCCTGCGCGATGCTATTGCCCAAAAAGGCGGGGATCCGTCAAAAGTGAATCCTGTAGTACCAACACAGCTAATTGTTGATCACTCATTAGCGGTAGAGCACGCAGGTTTTGACCCTGAAGCATTTGAAAAAAACCGTGCAATAGAAGATAGACGCAACGATGACCGTTTTCATTTTATAAACTGGACTAAAACAGCCTTTAAAAATATTGATGTTATTCCGCCTGGTAACGGCATTATGCATCAAATTAACCTTGAAAAAATGTCGCCTGTTATTCAAAACCGCGATGGTATTGCATTCCCCGATACCTTAGTAGGTACCGACAGCCATACCCCGCATGTTGATGCACTAGGCGTAATTGCTGTAGGCGTAGGTGGGCTTGAAGCCGAAAGCGTAATGCTTGGCCGCGCCTCGTACATGCGCTTGCCTGACATTGTAGGTGTTGAGCTTACAGGTACTCGTCAGCCTGGTATTACCGCCACCGACATAGTGCTGGCTATTACCGAGTTTTTACGCGCTCAGCGTGTGGTATCAACCTATTTAGAATTTTACGGTGAAGGCGCTGATGCACTAACCCTTGGCGATAGGGCAACTATTTCAAACATGACGCCAGAATTTGGTGCAACTGCGGCAATGTTTTATATAGATGATAAAACAATAGATTATTTGCGTTTAACAGGGCGTGATGAAGAGCAAATAGCGCTTGTAGAAAACTACGCTAAAACGGCAGGCCTTTGGAGCGATAGTTTAACAACCGCAAAGTATGAGCGTGTTTTGACCTTTGATTTATCAAGCGTTGGACGCAATATTGCTGGGCCTTCAAATCCGCATCGTCGTGTATCAACGAGCGATTTAGCAAAAGAAGGTATATCAGGCAAGGTAGAAAACGAGGAAGGCTTAATGCCAGATGGCGCATGTATTATTGCTGCTATTACCAGTTGTACTAACACGAGTAACCCACGAAACGTGATTGCAGCAGGGCTTATTGCTCGTAATGCAAATGCCAAAGGCTTAATGCGTAAACCGTGGGTTAAAACATCTCTAGCGCCGGGTTCTAAGGCGGTGCAATCTTACCTTGAAGAGGCAAACTTACTCCCAGAGCTTGAAAAGCTCGGCTTTGGTATTGTTGGTTTTGCCTGTACTACCTGTAACGGCATGAGCGGCGCATTAGACCCTGTTATTCAAAAAGAAGTAATCGATCGCGATTTATACGCAACAGCGGTGCTTTCGGGTAATCGTAACTTTGATGGGCGTATTCATCCCTATGCTAAGCAAGCGTTTTTAGCGTCACCGCCATTAGTTGTAGCTTATGCTATTGCCGGTACTATTCGTTTTGATATTGAAAAAGATAGTTTAGGGCAAGATCAAAATGGTAACGATATAACGCTAAAAGATTTATGGCCAAGCGATGAAGAAATAGACGAAGTAATAAAACAAAGCGTAAAGCCAGAGCAATTTAAAAAAGTATACGAGCCTATGTTTGATTTAACCGTAGATTATGGTGAAGACAACGACCCACTTTATAACTGGCGCGAGCAAAGTACGTATATTCGCCGCCCGCCATATTGGGAAGGCGCACTTGCAGGTGAACGCACCATGACCGGCATGCGCGCTCTTGCTGTACTTGGCGATAACATTACAACGGATCATTTATCGCCATCAAACGCAATTATGGCAAGCAGTGCTGCAGGTGAATACCTGACTAAAATGAATGTGCCAGAGGAAGATTTTAACTCGTACGCAACGCACCGAGGCGATCATTTAACAGCGCAGCGTGCCACGTTTGCAAACCCTAAATTGTTAAACGAAATGGTGCTTAATGAAAACGGCGAAGTTAAACAAGGTTCATACGCACGATTAGAGCCACAAGGCACTAATACCCGTATGTGGGAAGCAATAGAAGCTTATATGCAGCGTAAACAGCCGCTAATAATTGTAGCGGGTGCCGATTATGGCCAAGGCTCGTCTCGCGATTGGGCTGCAAAAGGCGTAAGGCTTGCAGGCGTAGAAGTGATAGCCGCAGAAGGCTTTGAGCGCATACACCGTACTAACTTAATTGGTATGGGTGTTTTACCGCTTGAATTTAAACCAGGCACTACCCGCAAAACGCTTAACATTGATGGCAGCGAAAGCTTTGATGTAAAAGGCGAGCCAACACCTGGCGCTACCATTGATTTGGTGATTACGCGTAAAAATGGTGAGGTACTAACGGTACCTATGAAGTGCCGACTTGATACGCAAGAGGAGCTTTCTATTTATGCTGCTGGTGGTGTATTACAGCGTTTTGCACAAGACTTTTTAGAAGCAACGCAATCAGCATAAGGGGCGTGCAGTATGTTTAAACCACAAATTAAAGTACCAGCAACTTACATGCGTGGCGGCACCAGTAAAGGCGTGTTTTTTAAATTAACCGATTTACCAAAACCTGCCCAAGTGGCAGGTGAGGCCCGCGATAATCTATTACTACGTGTTATAGGCAGCCCCGACCCATACGGCAAACAAACCGATGGTATGGGCGGTGCTACATCAAGTACCAGTAAAACAGTTATTTTAATTAAAAGTGAGCAACCTAACCACGATGTTGATTATTTATTTGGGCAAGTTGCCATTGATAAACCATTTGTAGATTGGAGCGGTAACTGCGGTAATTTAACCTCCGCTGTAGGCGCATTTGCAATAACGAATGGCTTAGTTGATAAAAGCAAAGTGCCCGAAAATGGCGTTGCTATTGTGCGTGTGTGGCAAGCTAATATTAAAAAAAGTATTTTAGTTCATGTGCCTATGACCAATGGTGAAGTTCAAGAAACCGGTGATTTTGAGCTCGACGGTGTTACCTTTGCTGCCGCTGAGGTAAAGCTTGAGTTTTTAGACCCAGCCGATGGAGAAGGCGCGTTATTTCCAACAGGTAACGTAGTGGATAACTTAGAAGTACCAGGAGTCGGCACTTTAACAGCCACCATGATCAACGCAGGTATTCCTACTGTATTTATTAATGCAGATGATATTGGCTATACCGGCACTGAGCTACAAGATGACATAAATAATGATGTTACCGCGCTTGAAAAGCTCGAAACTATTCGCGCTTACGGCGCAGTAAAAATGGGGTTAATTACTAATATTAACGAAGCACAAGCGCGCCAACATACACCTAAAGTAGCATTTGTTGCAGGGCCCGCAGACTACACATCGTCGAGTAATAAGCATATTAGTGCAAACAGTATTAACTTATTAGTACGCGCTATGTCGATGGGCAAGCTTCACCATGCAATGATGGGCACTGCCGCAGTTGCTATTGGTACAGCTGCAGCCATAGAAGGTACGCTTGTAAATATAGCTGCTGGTGGCGGTGCGTTAAATGAAGTTAACTTTGGTCACCCCTCGGGCACGCTAAAAGTAGGGGCTGAAGCTAAAAATATAAAGGGTGACTGGCAAGTTACCAAAGCTAGTATGAGCCGAAGTGCTCGTGTACTTATGGAAGGGGTTGTAAGGGTTCCTCAATAGTCTACATTTTAATTAACGGCAACAAACGTTGCCGTTAATGTGTACCTCAAATTATGGATAAATATTTATATTTATTCATCATGTTCTAAACTTTATGTTTAGGCTCTCTTCAACAAAAATTTAGCTTCAAAGTCTAATGATTTTTCATTACATACTGCTGAATGAGCTTTTTTTTATGTGTATACGCCGCATTTACTTGAAGAATATTATTAACAAACTAAATTAAATGTAATATTCACTTAATATTGTGAATATATTGTACGTTAGAGCGATGCATCTTAATATTTTTAACATAGGTTATTGAAAGATAGTAAAGGTTATGAAGAAGCGTCGTTTAATTTGTGGTAAAAACATTCACTTTAAATGTATAAAGATGTAGCAAAAACTTATTACTTAATGTTACTTTAATCTATAAGTAACAAAGGTTGTTATTGTGTGTCTGTTTTTCTGTAAACTTTCACATGCATATTAACAAAATAATTTCTAATACTCATTGCAGGCTATCAAGGAGAAATAAATGGCACAGCGTATGACTAAAATTACCCCAATCGCAGCTTCTGTTGCACTAACATTAGGTTTAGCAGGTTGTGGCTCAGACAACGATAGAAACACTTATGTTCCTCCCGTTGAATCGGTAATATCATCTGATGACGCTCAATTTAATGTAGAAATAACAGGTAAAGCTGTTAAAGGTGCTATGAAAGGTGCCGTTGTTAGTGTAATGACATTAGATGCTTCAGGTGAAAGTGTACCTGTTGCATTTAGATTAGAAGCTTCAGCTGAAGCTGAAACGTTTACCGGCGAAGCAACTTCTCAAGATGCCGCTGACGCAGCTGTTGAAGCAAGCAAAATTGCAGGTAACCCTGATGCGCTAATCACTAACGATAGTGGTCGCTACAGCATTTACCTAGAAGATGATTTTTCTGGCCCTGTATACATTACAGTGACTACCTCAGAAGAAGGCGATGATAGTTTCTTAAGGTGTGATGCTTACGTTGGTTGTGGAACTTACGATGAGGCGCCAGAAGTTGATGACGTAAACGATGGCGACACAAACATTGAGTTTGGTGAGTGGTATAAAGCTGACTTAGAGCTTTCTGTTGTTAAATATGTAGCGGCAGCAGAAGCCGACTCATCTGAAGCGAGCGGCGCGGCAGGCGATGCAAACGTAGCACGTTCGTTTAAAGCGAATGTAACCTTTTTAACTACGCTGGTTGCTCAAGCCCTACTTGAAGCCGAAGGTGAAGTTGACGCTGATGCTATTGCATCAACAAGCTTAAATACAGTGATTCAAGTTTTAGGTCCTGATGCGGCTGTTTTATTATCAGCGCTTATTGGTGACTTATCTAACGGTGGCGCGGTAGATTTAAGTGATGTAGACGGCGAAGAAAGCCTTTCACAAGGTGTGTTAATGCTTGCTCAGCTGTCGTCTTCAGTACAAGGCTTACCATCAATTTCTGATTCTATTGAAAGTATTAAAGCCGGTATTGCGGCAGGTACTTTAAGCACCACAGATATTGCAACAACATTGCAAACAGCAGTTTCTAGCACTGCAAGCGTATTTGTAGCTATTGCAACGGGCGATGAAGATGCAATTAAAACGGCATTAGAAGCAGCCTACTTAGCTAATAACCCTGATGCAACAGCTGCCGAAATTTCTGCATTTGCGCAAAACTCTGCTGGTATTGCAGCTAATGCAAAAGCTGCAAAAGATGAGGCGGTTAAAAATGGTGCAGCAACTGATGCAGCACTTGCAGAGCTTGCAGGTACTGTGCAAGAAGCGCTAGAAGAGTTAGGTTGTACAGGCGATGAGTGTGTGGCAGGTGATGACTTTTTTGCAGACTTAGCTGTAGCTTTATCTGCACAAATCGATGCATCTACTACTGAACTTACTGCTCTTCAAGCATCGGTAGATGCTGCTGAAGGAATGCTTGCTGATGTTCAAGCCCTAGGCGGTGATGCAATTACCGATGCAGACTCTGCAATTGAATTTGTTGCGGCTGTAGCTGCACTTGAAAATAAAGCTGAAGCTGCAGATTTAGCTACTGCGACAGACATAATTTATGTTAAAGCACAAGGCTATGTTAGCACTGCATCTTTACTTGTAGCTGAAAATACTGATTACCAAGGTGTACTTGATACTGCAACTGACTTACAAGATGAAGCTTTAGTAGAAGTAGAAAACGTAAGTGTATATGAGTTAGCACTTGCGCAGTTAGTACTTGATGCAGAAGCCGCTATTGGTGAATACGAAATTGTAGTTGAAGCCGCTAAAGAAATTGCGATGGATACTGCTGATGTTGCAGATGAAAAGAAAACAGCTGCAGATACTGCTGAAGCTGCTTCAACAAGTGCACTTGCTGATGCGCAAGCTGCTGTTGATTCGGGTGACGATGCACAAGCAACTGTTGAATTAGTTGATGCTGCGGTAACTGCTGCGTCAGAGTTTTCTGCTGCTGTAGATGCACTTGAGCTTGCGATTGAACAAGCATTAGAAGCTGCAACTGCATATGAAGCTGTAGCAGTAACTGAAGCTGATATGGCTGAAGCTGCTGATTTAGTTGAAAGTGCAGAAATGATGGCAGAAGCTGCTGTAACTCAGGCTGAACTTGCAAACGAGCAACTTGTAACAGCGCTTAGCCTTCAAGCAGAAGCAGAGCTTGCGGTTGCGACGGCATCGGTTAAAGAAACATCAGAGTCACTTTCTACAATGACGGTATTAACAAGCACCGGTGGTGATGCACTTTACGACACAGCTGAAGTATTATTTGATGTGTTTGAAGAGCTTGCCGATATGGGGGAATCTGGTTCTGGCACATCGTCTGCGCACCCTGAGTGGGCATACGAATATAGCTTAGACGATTTAACGCTAATGCTTACAAACTCGACTACAGATAGCATGATAACAGCGTCTGCAGCGTACCAAGATGATCAATTGGTTGTTGCTTGGGGCGGCATGCTAACTACTGAAAGCGATGCAACTGTTGAGCTTGTTACGGGTGATGTAGCCGCAGATGCACTTGAAGAGTGTAAAGCATTTGCAGATGGTACAATTACTGACTCTACACAAATTGATTCGTGTTTAGTATTTACGTTTGACGGTGATGTGAGTGCAGATAGTGTTGATGACGCTGAACTAACTATGACTCAAGCGTGGAACCGTGTTGAAATTATGGACGGCGACTCAGGCTTTATGGGTACGCTAAACCTAAGCGGCATGGAAGAGACAGACATGGCTATGCTAGAACTAGCAGGTATGTCTGGTGATTTAGACTTTAGCGTTATGTCTGAGGTTGATAGTAGTGGTGATGAAGACATGACCATGCTTGAAATTAAAGTAAATGGCGACGCTGCAATGGGTTACACCTTGTCTATGTCGGGTTCTGAGTCAGCTGGTTACATGGGCGATGTTAAAGCGATGTACGATGGCATGATGATGACCTTTGGTACAGCAACTAAAGTAACAAACGGTGTTTCAATTACTTATATTGATGATGAAGTAATTGAGTACACAGATGTGACTTTAATTGACTCATCTAACTAATACTTAAATTATTAAAGGGAAAAGCTGTGCGCTTTTCCCTTTTTTTATAGAAAGCGATTAAATTATGAAAAAAAAAATTCTCTTGTTAGGATTTTCAACTGCTCTACTTTCACCTCTAGCTACTGCTAATAATCAATTTCAAATATTTACTCACTTTGACGCAGAAATTTACACTGAAGCACAACCTGTACAAGCATTTATAGATGATTTTGACGCGCCTATTAAATCAGGCGATAGCGCATTTACCTATAATATTTTTGAAGTTGGGGTTGGTTACGGAAACTTTAAAGTAGGCCTGCAAAGCCGATATGATTACGTACTTAATTTTGACCCAGACACAGCACTTTACACTTATTTAGAAAAAAACGACTTACCCTTTGAAGATCGTTTTTATAGATACCAACTAGATGCTAAGCAAGTTACCTCTAATGGTATGTTTGTCTCTTATGACTTTAAATTTTTAGACAAAAATGCATTAACCATTACGCCTAAACTGTCTGTTTTTGCCAGCACTCATTTTCAAGATGCCTCAGTAGATGGCCGTATTTTTAGTGATGAAGTTGAAGGCAGTATCACTGCCGATTATAACTTTTCGAAAGATATTTTATTTAAAGAGTTTACACCATCAAACAACCCAGAAGGTTTAGGTTATAGCCTAGATATATTTGCTGATTGGCAAGTAAACGATGAGCTAAAAGTAGGCTTAAGTGTTAAAGACTTACTCTATAAAACCGACTTCGACGACACAGGCTCTGTAAAAGGACAAACAACAGAGATCCCGTTTAGCGAAGATGAAAATGGCGATGTAACATCTACGCCTACTGTATCATTACAAACTTCAGCGTTTGGTAATACACAGTCACACACTCTTGATATGGAAATGCGCATTGCAGCATTTGCCGATTACAGAATTAATCAACGTTATTCAACAGTGCTAACCATTAAACAATACGATGAAGACACCTTTAGTCAATTAAAGGGGCGCGTTCATTTTTGGGATCATTGGAAAGTGCAAGCAGGGTATGAAACAAAAAGCGAAGCGTTTTTAGTTGGTATTGAAAACGAGTATTTTGGACTTAATTTACAAACCGACAGCTTAGATTTAGATAAAGCTTATTATGCGAATGTAAATTGGTACATGAACATTAAGTTTTAAGGAATGCAGATGTTTAAAAAACTTTTACCTTTATCGGTTGCTTTAGCAATAAGTGGCTGTGGCGGTTCTTCAGATAGTAATGAAGATGAAGCGGTTGTAATTAGCGTAGCATCTACCTCTACAGTAAACTTTTATGTGCCACAGTGGCAATCAGCTAAAGGCACGCTTAACCAATTAGATAGCCAGGGCAATGTGATTGACTCGGTTGCTGTTGATAATATTAACACTGCAAGTGTAAGCGTATCGCCACTTAATTTTTATACATTTGAGTTTGTTCCTGATGATAGCGCACTGCCTTGCCCACGTTTTACAGGCTGTGGCAGAACACTACGCGGTGATGTTAACGATTTAAATGAAAACCGCATAATTGATTTTGAAGAAATAACAGGTGTGAGTTTAAATTACGCGGCACGTGCGTATGTTGCACCGGGTGTGAATGAAGTGTTTTTCTCGCCAATGAGCAGCGTTATTACTGAGAACAACTATGATGCAACGCTTGCAAGTTTAGCTGCAAGCCCATTTTATCAGCTAACACATAGCAATTTAAGCAACACATTAGAGGCTGAAGTTGTCGCTAATGCATTTACCTATGGTGCTATTGTGGCGGGTGTATCGGTTGAGGGCTTTGATTTATCAACAGCGTTTGATGATTTCATTACTGAGCAAGCAGATACGAGTGCATGGCAAACATACAGTAGCATAGCGGATCAATACCTTGCAGATAACCTTTATAGCGAGCAAGGTAATGGCCTAATTCAAAGTGTAGCGGGGCAAGTTAAACAAACGGTTGCCAGTGTAACAACCTTTAAAAATTGGCAACAAAAAACGGAAACTGAACAACAGCTAGAGTCGCGCGAATTACTTGAAGACGTAAGAGATGCGCTTGGTGTAGTACGTTTACAAGATTCAACCTACGCAGATGACTTAGATGCAAAACTGGTTGAGTTAGAGAGTGCGCTGGATGATGATACGCAGCAAGCAATTACAGTGCTTGCTAATGTTATTAACGAGGTTTTAATTAACTACTCGCCACTTGCTGAGGTGTCAGCGAGCGAAGGGCAGTACACGCTTCGCGAACTTGATATTACTTATTCAACGTCACCTTATGAGTGGGTAATTACGGGCACGTACGATGGTTTACCCGTCAATATTGATATGTCTATTCCAACCTTTAGAGTAAGTGGTGTACTTGGCGATAAAATTGAAGGAGTAATGAGTGCGTCTGTCATTAATGGCGATACCAGCTTAAATGTAGATGTAAGCGAATTATTGGTTGAGTTTGATGGTATAGATAGCCAAAGTGAGTTACTCCCCGATGCGCAAACTGGTATTGCTAATATTACAACTGATGTAGTGATTGTTAAGCCGTCGGGAGAGCTTTCAGGTGAGTTATCCTTAGATATAGAACGGTTTGTTTCTGCGTTTGCAGAAGAAGTGACGTCTTTATCTGCGTTTGATTTTTCAGGGCAGTTTCAAAGCGATATTCAAACAACACCTTTTCATATTACTGCACTTGAGGCTTCTCCGCTAACAGGCGATGAAAATGATGATTTAATGTTTGGTTTAGAGCTTGCTTTACCCTTAGGTGGAGCGAGTGACTTTAGCTTAGCTTATGTTGGCGATGTGGTTGATTTATCGCAGCTTACGAGCACAGATGTGTTTGTTAGCATACAGCAAAAAGCGCTAGATTTACGCATTAGAGAAGTAAATAGTAATATTAGTTTAACTGCAAAAGGTGAAAACGGTCGCTGGCTTGATGTAAAGCAGTCGGGTAGTAATTACAGCGGCGGTTTATATGTAGGTGATACTAAAATAGCGGATGTAACAGCAGTACGTGGTATTCCAGGGGTGTTATTTCCTAATGGGGATTTTGAGTCTGTATTTTAATTTGCTTTAAACTTACTTTATCTACAATTAAGCCCAATAAATTTAAGCGTTTATTGGGCTTTTTTTACATTTAAGGCTGAGTTATAGCAGCTCTATTTCCACCGTTTCACCTTCTGCGATATTGCCACTTTTGGCAGGTACAACAATTAAGCAATTGGCTTTACTCAATGAAGAAAGTACGCCAGAGCCTTGTTTTACAACAGGGCTTACAACAAGGTTATTGTGCTCGTCATTATGGGCAATACCACGTTGAAAGTCAGTGCGGCCAGGTCGTTTTTTAATTTGTGCAGTTGTCACTGCTTTTAAACGTAACTTAGCTTTATGCTCGTTACCAGAGAGCTTAGTAAGCGCGGGTTTTACAAGTCGCTCAAGTGTAACAGCTGCAGATACAGGGTTGCCCGGTAAACCAAAAAAGTAGCTATTAGGTAATTTACCAAAGGCAAAAGGTTTGCCTGGTTTCATGGCTATTTTCCAAAAATGAATGTCACCAATTTCGTTTAACACTTCTTTTGTAAAATCAGCTTCGCCGACCGATACACCGCCAGAGCTAATTACGGCATCTGCTTGCTCATTGGCTTTTACAAAGGTGTTTTTAATAAGGGTTTTATCATCGGGAATGATTCCAAAATCAATTACTTCAATGTTTTGATCGTTAAGCTCACTAATTATTACAGCCCGATTGCTCTCATAAATAGCGCCAGCTGGCAGCGCATTACCAGGTTCTATAAGTTCGTCACCTGTAGAAAAAACAGCGACTTTTAGCGTTTCATATACACTTACTTGGTTAATGCCAATAGAGGCAAGTAAACCTACATCTACGCCTTTTAGCTTTCTACCTGCTTTTAAAACAACACTGTTATCGGCTATGTCTTCACCAGCAAAACGTACGTTAGCATTAAGCTCAATGTTGCCTGTAAATGTTATTTCGTCATTATTAGCAGTCGCGTTTTCTTGCATTACTACCGCATTAGCGCCAGGCGGTAGGGCAGCGCCGGTCATAATTCTTACACACTGGCCTGGTGTTAAGGTGTTTTTAAACGTTTGCCCCGCAAAAACACTGCCTATTTGTTTATACGTTTTTAGGCCTTCGCTAATACATAAAGCATACCCGTCCATTGCTGAATTATCATGAGCGGGTACATTAATACTTGATTTAACGTCATCAGCTAAAATGCGACCAACACTTTGCATTATTGAGAGTGTTTGTGCGCCTTTTTTAAAGCTAATTGCGCTGAGCATATTTTTAATTGCTGTTTCTACTGGTAATAAACCAGGTGCATTGCATACATCGTTCATATATATTGTTTTTTATAATGTGTCTGATTTTTAAAACAATACTTATAATGTTAAAGCTTTACAATACATGGCGTGGTTATTTGTTAATACTGTTAGCTGTATTGAGTAATCCCTTACACGCTAAAGAAACACTACACATAGCGGTAGCAAGTAATTTTAAACCTGTACTACAAACGCTGGTAAAAAACCCAGCGCTTAAAAATTTAAATATAAAAATTTCTGCGGCCTCCAGTGGCGTATTACATTCTCAAATAATGCATGGTGCGCCTTACGATATTTTTTTATCAGCCGATGCCGCTCGCCCGCAAGCGCTTATTAAAGACGGTTTTGCAATAAAAAGTAGCCTTACTACGTATGCCATAGGTTTATTAGCGCTGTGGCAGCCTAGTACGGGCGCAATAAATAATAAATTAGCGATAGCTAACCCGCGTTTTTCACCTTATGGGCAGTCATCGGCGCATTACGCTAAAAATTATATTAACCCACCGTATGAGTTTGTGTATGCAAATAATATTACTCACGCATTTCAGTTTGTAGAAACCGGTAATGCGGCTAAGGGCTTAGTGGCTTTATCTACCCTAAAGGCAGCTTACAAAAAAAATAATGATAAAAAATACTTAAATTATGAGCTTGTGCCAATCAATCAATACCCAGAGATCACGCAACAAGGGGTTATTATAAGTGCAAGCCGCCATTTAGCAGCTGCCGAGCAATTTATGGCATTTATAACCCAGCCAAGTACTGCCAAATTGCTGCAAACTGAAGGCTACAAAACAAAGGAAGCACATGTTAGCAAGTGATGTAACCGCGCTTTGGTTAACCATAAAGCTTGCATTTATAACTGCAGCCATTTTACTTGTGCTGTGCATCCCCCTTGCATGGAAACTGGCAAGCTATAAGGGCAGGCTAAAACCCATTTTAGAGGCGCTCATTGCAATGCCGCTAGTACTGCCTCCTACATTAATGGGGTTTTATTTATTGGTGTTGTTTTCGCCAACCCATGCGTTTGGCCAGTTTTGGTTTTGGTTAACAGGTACTCAACTTGCGTTTAGTTTTCAAGGTGTGGTTATAGGCTCGTTATTTTATTCATTGCCTTTTGTAATGCAGCCTTTACTTGCAGGGTTTAAACAAATAAATACAACGTATAATCAGGCCGCGGTAGCGCTTGGGATCAGCCCAATTAAGCGTTTTTTTTATTTAACGCTGCCATTATTAAAGCCCAGTATAGGCAGTGCATTTGCGCTGGGTTTTGCCCATACACTGGGCGAATTTGGATTAGTATTAATGATAGGCGGAAATATTCAAGGCGAAACACAAGTGGTGTCTATTGCGCTTTATGACCATGTTGAATCGTTAAACTATGGTGCTGCGCATCAGTTGTCGTTAGTGCTTCTTGCAATTTCGTTTGCGTGTTTAGTTTTATTATTTAAGTTTAATAAAACCGTGATAAACGGAGACGCTAATCGTGCTTAAATTACAGTGTAAGCAAGTTTTTGATAGCTTTAATCTTGATGTAGATATTAGCATTAATGACTTTAATGTATTAGGTGTGTTTGGGCCATCTGGCTCAGGTAAATCAAGCTTGTTGCACGCTATAGCTGGGCTTAACAGTGCACGCAGTGTTTATATTAATAATAAAAACATTACTCATCTAGCGCCTGATAAACGCGCACTTACTTTACAACTGCAATCGTGCCCGTTGTTCCCGCATTTAAATGTTTTGGGTAACTTACAATTTACGCAAAAGCATTGTAAAAACAAATCAACCACTTTAACTCTTGAGCGGGTTAGCGCGCTTTTAAACTTAGAACCATTATTAAACCGTGATGTATCGGGCTTATCGGGCGGTGAGCAACAGCGCGTTATTTTTGGCAGAACACTTTTAAGCGGACAATCGGTAATATTACTTGATGAGCCCTTTAGCGCACTAGATTGGCACACTCGCTTTAATATGCTTAGCGCAGTACAAGAGCTAAATAAGCAGCACGCCATTAAATTCATAATTGTGAGTCACTCTTTAAAAGAGCTGCTTTTTTGCAGCGATACCCTGTTACACATAGTTAAAGGTAAAGTGCTAGCGGAGGGCAATGCACAGCAAGTTGCCAATGCTATTTATGCAAGCAACAACCAAACGCCGTTAAGCGTATTAAATTATAGCAACCAACAATTTGATGAAAATTTTCAGGTGTACAAACTTACACTAAACAACAGTAATCAGAGCTTATATGTAGCGCCTGAGCACATCAAGAAAAACCAAAAGTTAATAGTAGAAAGCGCGCAAATTACTTGCAGCAAAGCTAAGCCTAGTGCTACGAGTGACTGTAATGTTCTCATAGGTGTATTTGAACACGCCAAGCTTATTAATAATCAATACCAGCTTACAATTACCGTCGATACTCAGCTAATTTATTGCACCGCATCAAAACGCCAGTGGCAGCAAAATGAGGTAAATAAAGGTGAGCTACTGTACGTTAGCATTAATAATCTAGAGACTAATTAAGCACCACACACCGCGCAGTGCTTATTTTTTGTAATGTTAAAGCGGTTAAACTCCATGCTAAGCCCGTCTACCAGTAATAGTTGTTCAGTGAGTTTACTCGGCAAGCCTGCTAATAATTTAAGTGCCTCAGTGGCTTGAATACTGCCAATTAACCCTACAATTGGGGAAAGGACCCCCGATTCTGAGCAGCTTTGTGTTTGCTCACTAAATAACTGTGATAAGCACCCATAACAATGGCTATTTTGTGCCATGGTAAAACAGGCAACTTGGCCTTCCATTCTAATTGCAGAGCCCGATACTAACGGCGTATTGGTATTATAGCAGGCGCTATTGAGTAGGTTTCGCGTGGCTATGTTGTCAGAGCAATCTATAACCACATCAACAGTGTTTAATAGCGTATTAAGTGCAAAGTCTTCATCTAAAAAAGCATCAATTGTGTGTATATCTATTTCATCATTCAAGCTGGTTAACTGCGCTTTAGCGGCGTGTGCTTTTAAGCTTCCCACATCTGTTTGCTTATAAAGCACCTGCCTTTGCAAGTTTGTAGCATCGACCAGATCGTTATCTACAAGCGTTAATGTTCCCACACCTGAGGCAGCTAAGTACTGTGCAACCGGGCAGCCTAAGCCACCTAAACCCACTATAAGCGCATGAGATTGCCATAGTTTTTCTTGTCCATCTATATCAAGTTGTACAAGCATAATGTGGCGAGAATAACGTAATTGCTGTTGATAAGTTAATGGCGGTTTTTGCATAAATGTACGCTCAAATTTTTTTGTAACAATACCAAGTAGTTAAAACCTAGAGCAAGTAAAGCTTTAAAAATCTTTGCACTGTTAACGCCCATCGCTGCTACTTAAATAGTGCAAAGCGAAATTATTATCAATAGCGAAAATTGTAACTTACTGAATTTGTTATTTTTTAATTGTTGGCTTAGTAATTGCTGAATATGGTTAACGTTAAATTAACAACTGGCGCGGTATATATGCTACCAAAGTAGTATGTACTGCTTAAAACAATAATCGTTACAAGGAAAAAATAACATGCAACCGAGTACTGGGTTTAATCTCATATCGTTTAGCGGAAAAATGAAAATACTGCATTTAAGCTGGATGGTGTTTTTTATCTCATTTTTTGTCTGGTTTAACCATGCACCATTATTAGGTGCTATAGCGGGTTCGTTAGGTATTACTATGGCACAAGTAAAAACACTGCTTATTTTAAATGTTGCCTTAACTATTCCTGCGCGTGTTGTAGTAGGTATGCTAACCGATAAATTTGGCCCGCGTATTGTATACGCAGCTCTACTCATTTTATGTAGTATCCCGTGTTTTATGTTTGCAATGGCTACCACATTTGAGCAAGCCGCTATTGCCCGTTTTGCACTTGGTTTTATTGGTGCGGGTTTTGTTGTTGGTATTCGCATGGTGAGCGAGTGGTTCCCGGCAAACGAGTTGGGTACAGCCGAAGGTATTTACGGCGGCTGGGGTAACTTTGGCTCGGCGGCAGCCGCAATGCTATTACCAGTATTAGCGCTTATGTTTGGCGGTGACGATGGTTGGCGCTATGCGATTGGCTTAACGGGTGTGTTAAGCGTAATTTTTGGTGTTATTTGGTATATAAACGTTACCGACACGCCTAAAGGCGGCACTTACTTTAAGCCTAAAAAAGTAGGGGCAATGGAAGTAACCAGTAAAGGCGACTTTGTACTGCTGCTGATAATGAAACTACCTATGTACGGTGCTTTAGCGCTACTTACCTGGAAGCTTTCGCCATCGGGCGCAAGCTTACTTTCTGAAAATTTGGTAATAGGGACGTACGCGTTTTTAGTACTGCTGTATATTTACGAAGTGTATAAAACGTTTGATATAAACGGCCATATTTTTAAACAACCTGTTCCAGAGTCACATCGTTACGAGTTTAAGCAAGTGGCTGTTTTAAATGTTCTGTACTTTACAACATTTGGCTCAGAGCTTGCCGTTGTATCTATGTTGCCATTATTTTTTATGGAAGTATTTGGCCTTGATATGGTGTACGCAGGTTTACTTGCATCAGCCTATGCATTTATGAACTTAGCCTCTCGCCCTGGTGGTGGTTGGATTTCAGATAGAATGGGTCGTCGTAAAACACTGATTGTACTTACCACCGGCTTAGCTGTAGGTTATTTTGTTATGGGTTTAGTGGATGCTAGCTGGCCGCTTTGGCTTGCAGTTGCCGCTGCCATGGCATGTTCGTTTTTTGTGCAAGCAGGTGAAGGTGCTGTATTTGCGGCTGTGCCACTAATTAAACGCCGTTTAACGGGTCAAATTGCAGGTATGACGGGAGCGTACGGTAATGTAGGAGCTGTTGTATATTTAACGGCGCTTTCATTAGTTGATTACCAAACATTCTTTATGATTATCGCGGCAAGCGCATTGTTAGGTTTAGGTGCTTTGTTATTTATGAAAGAACCTGATGGCCATATCACAGAAGTAAACGAAGATGGCACCGTTGAACTTATTTCTGTGACTTAAGGCAACCTTATGTTTGATGAAACCCAAAAAGCCAGCGCACTTAAAAACGAACTTAACGTTGAGTTTGGTGGCTATAGCAGCAAAGGTATAAAAACCGAAAACCAAGATGCGTTTGCTGCCCTTAATACTCAAGCGCAAGAAAAAGAGTCAAAAGGGGTTATTGCCTGCTTGGCCGATGGGTGCTCATCAGCAAAAAATGCCAAACAAGCGTCACAGTTATCGGTAACGCACTTTATAAATGAGTATTTAAATACACCACCAAGTTGGGCCGTTAAAAAGTCGGTATCTAAGGTATTGGCCAGTTTAAATCAGTGGCTCTATTCGCAATCGGTTAATTACAATCACCTTGGCCAGCGCCAAGCAGATTGGATGACCACGTTTACAGCGCTTATTTTAAAATCGGCCACGGGTTATATTTTTCATTTAGGTGATACCCGAATTACGCGTTTACGTGCAAAAAGTATGGAGGCGATAACACGCGACCATAAAGTAAACGATACCCTAACGCGAGCTTTAGGCGCACAACTTCATCAAGAAATTGATGTATACGAAGTTGAACTTAAAGCTGATGATATTTATATACTTACCTGCGATGGTGTACACGATGTGTTGCCATACAGTGATATACAAAAGCTAATTGATGAGCATACTAATTTAGAGCACGCAGCAAAAGCAGTGACAGAGCTTGCCATAACAAGAGGCAGTAACGACAACGTAAGCTGCTTACTTGTAAAAGTGAATAGTATTGCAAAACAAAATTTAGACGAGTTATATCATTCTTTAACTAGGCGAAAAATTCCGCCACCGTTAAAGGTTGGCCAAAAAATTGATGACTTTACTGTTATCCGTGAATTACACGCTAGTAGCCGCTCGCACATTTATTTAGTGCAACAAACACCCGATACACCGCCTGTTGTATTAAAAGCGCCTTCGGTAAATTTTGAAGACGATGTGCACTACCTTCAAGGCTTTATAAGAGAAGGCTGGGTGGGGCAACGTATTAATCATCCCAATGTAATGAAGGTTTTAAATACGCAATCGCAAAGCCGATTTTTATATCATATTTGCGAATACATGGACGGGCAAACACTGAGTGATTGGAAGCATGATGTGCCGCATCCAGAAATTACCCAAGTGCGCAGTATTATTGAACAAATAGTACAAGCACTTAGAGCGTTTCAGCGCTTGGATATGGTGCATCGCGATTTAAAACTCGATAACGTGATGATAGACGCTCATGGCAAAGTAACATTAATCGATTACGGCACGGTAAGTGTTGCGGCTATGGATGAGTCAGTAAAGCAAATTGCAGATGATTGCCCGCAAGGGACGGTAGATTATACCGCACCAGAGACGCTTATTACTATGCACGCCGATTTTAAAAGCGATTTATTTTCGCTAGGCGTTGTTGCGTACGAATTATTATGTTCAAAATTGCCGTATCAGCCACTCGCGCATAATCATGTACCAAAAGATTACAGTCACTGGCAATACACAAGTATTCGTAAACACAGAGCAGATATCCCGTTTTGGTTAGATCAGGCTTTAATGAAAGCATTGGCTCCCAAACCCGAATTTAGATACCACGCATTTTCTGAATTTATAAGTGATATCAATAAACCTAATCCACATTTAAAAAGTACCGCCCCGAAAGACTCAATAATGAAACGCGATCCGGTTTTAATCTGGAAAAGTATTTCGTTGTGCTTATTTATAGCCTTGGTGTGTGTACTCATAATTAAAAATTAAGAGATAAACATGTTAAATCATAAAAAAAACTTACCTATTATTTTTATACTGGGTAGCTTAACTGCGCCTTCAATAAGCCAAGCGGCGCAAACCGATCTTAACTTTAGACTGCGTTTTGAAAGCGCAGAGCAAGATAACGCGTTAAAAGATGCAAGTAGCTTAACGCTGCGTACACGCCTTACTCATAAAACAGATGAAGTGAATGGTTTTTCTGCACTTATTGAAGTTGAAGACAGCCGAAGCCTGTTAGGTGTAGACGATTACAATAATACATTGGGTAAAAATACTAATTACTCAGTAATAGCGGACCCAGAAATCACAGAAGTAGATCAGGGTTTTATAAAGTACGCAAAAGATGCTTTATCAATTAAAGTGGGTAGGCAAGTAATAGCGCTTGATGGGCAGCGGTTTGTCGGCCACGTTGGTTTTAGGCAAGACAGGCAGACCTTTGATGCTGCAACAGTAAATTACACGTTTAATGACATTAACTTGCACTATAGCTACATAAGTAAGCGCAACCGTATATTTGCCGATAACAAAGATATTGATTCATCAGATCACCTTATCAATGCAAGTTTTAAAACAAGCGTAGGTAAGGTGGTTTTATACAGTTATTTATTAAGTAACGATGCGGTAGATGATGACAGCTTAGATACCTATGGCGTTTCTTTTAATGGTAATAAAACGCTCAGCGATATTAAATTTTACTACAAAGCTGAGTACGCCACGCAATCTGCATCAACGAGTATGAGCGATTTTGACGCAGATTATTATGCGTTTGAAGGCGGTATTGATTTAGGCGGTTTAGGCATTGAAACCGTTACATTAAAAGCCGGTATTGAGTCACTGGGTTCTGATAATGGCGATTATGGTTTTGCTACGCCGCTTGCCACAATGCATAAATTTAATGGTTGGGCTGATACGTTTTTAGCAACTCCTGCACAAGGGCTTGATGACACTTATATAAGCTTAAATGGTAAAGCCTTTGACGGTAAATGGTTAGTGGCGTATCACAGCTTTAATGCAAACGACAGCGTCAATGGGGTTGATGATTTAGGCTCAGAGCTTAATGTGCAATACGTTAAGCCTATTAATAAAACCTATGCCGTAGGCGCTAAATATGCCGATTATTCAGCAGGCGATAGCGCGGCAGGCAAAGTCGATACCCAAAAGCTATGGGTATGGGTAAGTGCTAAATTTTAGCCTTCGTAATTTAAAGCGTTACAAGTTGGTGCAATAGCGTCAGCTTGTGGTGCTTTCACTTCTTTTTCACTGCACAAATTTGGTTAAGTTACTGAAATATAATATTTATATATCTGGCTTGCATATTGCTATAACAATCACATAATAAATTATACGTTTGCAGTATTCATTTATGTAATGAGTACTTTAAACAAAACAGGTGATTTTAATGCCAAGCAAGCAGCGTGTTGTCGTCGTAGGAAACGGAATGGTCGGGCATCATTTTGTACAGCAGCTAGTATCACAACAAGGTGATAGCAAAAATGTTGATATTACCGTGCTCAGTGGTGAAGACCGCCTCGCTTATGACCGTGTACAACTCTCGTCATTTTTTAAAGGTAAAAGCGAAGACGATTTAGCACTTACCTCAAGTAAAACCTACCAAGATTGGCAAGTCAGCTTTCATACTCATTCTAAAGTGGTGGATATAAACCGCGATGCAAAAAAGGTGACTACCTCAAAAGGCGAATCATTTGCGTACGACAAGCTAATACTGGCAACGGGCTCATTTGCATTTGTGCCACCTATTCCTGGTAAAGAACGTGAGCATTGCCTAGTTTACAGAACCATTAACGATTTACACGCCATAAAAAAATCAGCACAAGGTAGTAAAGTCGGCGTGGTTATTGGTGGCGGTTTATTAGGGCTGGAAGCTGCAAATGCGTTAAAGCAGCTTGGCTTGCAAACCCATGTAATAGAATTTGCGCCTCAACTTATGGGCGTACAAATAGATAGTGCTGGTGGGCGGTTACTAAAAAATAAAATTACCGAGCTCGGCGTTACAGTGCATACCTCAGTGGCTACAGAGCAAATTATTGAGGGTAAAAACAGCCGTTATAAAATGTGTTTTAAGGGGGGGCAAACCCTAGAAACCGACATGATTGTATTTTCAGCCGGTATTCGCCCATACGATAATTTAGCTCGCGAGTTTAATTTAGAATTAGGTGAGCGCGGTGGCATTGTAATAAACAACCATTGCCAAACGAGTGATAAAAACATATACGCAATAGGCGAATGCGCCCTTTGGAATAACTTTATTTTTGGCCTTGTAGCACCGGGCTACGCTATGGCAAAAGTAGCGGCGGGGCATGTTCTAAAACAGCTTTCTTCAAGTACAGCTTCAGACACACCTTTAAATAACAATTCAAACAATACTGATGAATTTAGCGGCGCCGATATGAGCACCAAGCTTAAATTAATGGGTGTTGAAGTGGGTTCAATTGGTGATGCCCATGCACGCAGTGAAGGCGCAATTAGTTATTACTTTGAAGATCAGCCAAACGGTATTTACAAAAAAGTAGTCACTAATGAGCAAGGTAATAAACTCATAGGTGCTGTACTTGTTGGCGATACCAGCGAATACGATAACTTATTGCAGTATCACTTAAATAGTATAGAGCTTAGTGTGCCCGCGGAGTCTTTAATAATGCCGCTTGCAGGAGATACTGGTGAGCTAAGCGCTGATGATTTACCAAGTGATGCCATTATTTGTGCGTGCCACAAGGTTACAAAACACACCATTGAACACGCTGTTATGCAAGGCTGCAGCGATTTAAGTGATGTGCAGCAAGCCACTAAAGCAAGTACTGGCTGTGGAGGCTGTGAAAAATTAGTGCAAAGCGTTATTAGTAGTGCACTTAATAATAAAATAGCCACCCTTATCCCTGTAGATGAACCTGTATCACAGAGCGCTTAACGCTAACAATATGAGAGCAGTATGGAAACTTTAAACACTTGTTCAAACACGCCTTTGCTTAAACAAACTACCTGCGCTTATTGTGGTGTAGGGTGCGGGGTTGATATTTCATTATTAAATAATACCCCAACAAAACTTGAAGGTACGCGCGAGCACCCCGCTAATTTTGGCCGCTTATGTGTTAAAGGCACGCATTTGCTTGACACCACCGGCAGTGATAACCGCTTAACATCGCCCCTTATTGATAACGAGCCTGCCAGCTGGGATGCTGCAACAAAATACGTTGCTAATAGGTTTAACGCCATTATTAAAGAGCATGGGCCGGAATCGGTTGCGTTTTATGTATCGGGGCAGTTACTCACTGAGGATTACTACGTTGCCAATAAATTAATGAAAGGCTACATAGGCTCAGGCAATATAGATACAAACTCAAGGCTTTGTATGTCATCGGCGGTTGCCGGTTATAAACGTGCGTTTGGTGAGGACGTAGTGCCATGTACCTACGAAGATTTAGAGCAAACTGAGCTACTTATTTTAATTGGCTCGAATGCAGCTTGGACTCATCCGGTGCTATACCAGCGTATGGAGCGCGCAAAAAAGCTTAATCCTAACATGAAAGTAGTGGTTATCGACCCGCGAAAAACCGATACAGCCGAACTTGCCGATACCTTTTTAAATATAAAACCAGGCAGCGACGGAGCACTTTATAACGGCTTACTTAATTATTTAAGTGAACATAACTATTTAGATACACAATTTATTAACGAGCATACAAATGGCTTTGAAACAGCGCTTGCAGAGGCGACAAAGTGGAGTGTAAAAGCGGTAAGTGATTTTTGTGATATCGACGCGCAGCAAGTGAAAGATTTTTTCGCCTTATTTGCAAAAAGTCCCACCGCCATTAGTTTTTATTCAATGGGTATTAACCAATCAAGCTCAGGGGTTGATAAGTGTAATGCCATTATAAATGCGCATTTAGCGTCGGGTAAATTACTAAAGCCTGGCTGTGGCCCGTTTTCAATAACTGGGCAACCTAATGCAATGGGTGGGCGTGAAGTAGGTGGCTTAGCAAATCAATTAGCAGCACATTTAGACATTGAAAACGAAGCGCACCAACAGTTAGTGCAGCGTTTTTGGCAATCACCAACAATAGCTAAAAAAGCAGGGTGTAATGCTATTGATATGTTTGATGAAATCGCCAAAGGTAAAATAAAAGCTATTTGGGTAATGGCAACAAACCCTATGGTGAGCCTACCTAATAACGCAGCAATACAAAATGCACTTGAGCAATGTGAGCTGGTGGTTGTGTCTGACTGTATTGCCAAAAGTGATACGCTAAAATTTGCTAATGTGGCGTTTCCATCAACCGGATGGGGCGAAAAAAACGGCACAGTGACTAACTCAGAACGCAGAATATCAAGGCAGCGCCCGCTAGTTGAGCCTTTCTCAGGAGCTAAAAACGATTGGCAAATAATGTGTTTAGTTGCCCAAAAAATGGGTTTTGAAGGATTTGATTTTACAAACCCAAGTGGCATTTTTGAAGAATGGGCACAACTTACTGATTTTGAAAATAACGGTGAGAGGCTATTAAACTTATCAGCCTTAGTAGGGCTTTCGCAGCAGCAATACGATAACTTAAAACCCGTTATGTGGCCGGTACTAAAAAATGAGCCATATAAAAACGGGCAGGTTTTTGTTAATAAACAATTTAGCACCGCAGATAAAAAAGCCCGCTTTATACCTATAACGCCCAAACTTCCGGTGCAGCAAACATCAAGCGATTACCCTTTTGTAATGAACTCAGGGCGAATACGCGATCAATGGCATACAATGAGCCGCACCGGGAAAAGTACAGCGCTTTCTAATCATATAACCCGCCCATACATTGAAATAAACCCCATTGATGCCAGCAGATTAAATATAAAAGCAAACGATTTAATAACTGCCAATGCTAAAACGGGGCAGGTTACAGCTCATGCAAAAGTAACGGATGCCGTGCGTAAAGGTGAGTGTTTTATGCCTATTCATTGGAACAAGCAATTTGCCTCATCCGCTACGGTAAGTGGGCTTTATCAATCGGTTGTTGACCCTATTTCGGGCCAAGCTGAATGCAAACATGGTGCCGTTGATTTAGTTAAAGCGCAGTTTGCTCAGTACATGCAAATTTTTAGCAAAACAGAGCTTAATATAAAAAGTGATTTTTGGCTTAAAGTTAACGCAAGCAATTGTGTTAATTACCAGTTAGCGCTAAATGAGGCACAAAATGACTTACTTTATTACTGCCAAACCCTTACAGGGTTACAAGGGCAGTGGTCGGCAATGGGCAGTGCAAAAGCAATGCATATTCAGTGTATTCAAAACGAGCAGTTAGTGTTTGTTGCGGTTGTTTCGTCAGCTCAAAAAGACATATCACTTGAGTGGATAAATCATTTATTTGCAGAGCCTTTAATAACCTTTAGCCAATTACAGTCATTGCTGTATGCCACCCCCGATGAAGAGTTTACCCAAGGCGCACAAGTATGTAGTTGCTTTAAAGTACGTGAGCAACCCATTATAAATGCCATTAAAAGTGGTACAAATACAGTGGATCAATTGGGGTCTAAATTAAAATGCGGCACTAACTGTGGTTCGTGTAAAACGCAGTTAAGCCAATTAATAAAGCAACATGGTACAAAAAACGCTAACAGTATTGATGTTGCGGTTGTCATTTAAAGTGCTATTTAGAAAAAATAACATAAACACCAAGGAAGCATATGCTTAATGATCAATTTGGTCGGCAGTTTAACTATTTGCGCCTCTCAATTACCGATGTGTGTAACTTTAGTTGCACCTATTGTTTACCAAACGGGTATCAGTGCGATACCCCGCGTAACTTTTTAAATAAAAGCGAAATAAACACCTTAGTAAATGCGTTTGCGCAACTTGGCACAAAAAAAGTGCGTATTACAGGCGGCGAGCCGTGTTTACGCAGTGATGTAACCGATATTATAAAGCTATGTAAAAACACCCCAGGCATAGAAAAAGTAGCCATAACAACGAATGGTTTTAACTTATTTAATAAAATTGATGAGTTTTACAGCGCTGGCTTAGATGCGTTAAACATTAGTATTGATAGCTTAAACCCAAGCATGTTTAAATTAATTACAGGACACGACAAGCTAACCCATATTTTAAAAGGGATAGACCGGGCAATTGAGCTGGGTATAAAAGACATAAAAATAAATGCAGTGCTGGCTAAGCAGTTTAATAAAAACCAATTGAAGGATTTTTTAGACTGGGTGAAACATAAAAAAGTAACGGTACGCTTTATCGAATTAATGGAAACAGGCAATGGTGCCACCTTTTTTGAACAAAATCATTTAAGCGGGCAAAGTGTTAAAGCGCAGCTTTTAGCAAAAGGTTGGTTACAGGTAGTGAGAGGTAAATTAAACGGCCCTGCAGAAGAGTTTTGTCACCCCGATTTTAAAGGCCGCATTGGCTTAATTATGCCCTACAGTAAAGATTTTTGTAAAAGCTGTAACCGATTAAGAGTATCGTCATTAGGCAAGCTACATTTATGTTTATTTGCTGAGCAGGGAATAGACTTACGCCCGCATTTAAATGAGCAAGATACGGCAGCCACTGTAAACGCTATTCAAGCAGCAATGGGCAATAAAACTATTAGCCATGAGCTTGATAAGCGCTTAACGGGCGCTACAACCCATTTAGCTATGTTGGGCGGCTAAAATGATCAATAAAGCAGTGTTTACGGGGGTTGTACTCGCCGGAGGGCAATCATCCAGAATGGGCAGCGATAAAGCCAATCTCATTTTAAAAAATAAAACATTACTACAAAATGCATGTGAATTATTAAAAACTGCAGGAGCAAGTAATGTACTTATAAGTCGTAATGTAAAATGTGCTAATGGGCAATACATACCTGACATATACCCTGATTCTGGACCGCTTGGGGGGATTTATTCAACCTTAATGGCAACAGAGCAAGATATACTTGTAACCGCTGTTGATATGCCATTGCTTACTTGCACGTTATTATCGCAAATTGCATCTGCAGGCAGCTATAATTCCCACTTTCAAACAAATCAGCCACAAATACATGCGTGGCACTTTGAAAATGAACCATTACCCCTGTATATTCGTAACACCCAAAGCGTTAAACGTCATTTAAAACAATTACTCATAAACGCAAATAGTCATAAATCAATTAAACAGTTTACCCGTAGTATTGGTGTGCAAACGCTAAAATGTGATAAAGCGCACGCACTTGTTAATACCAATACACCGGCGCAATTTAAAGCTGTTAACGAGCAATTTGACCAACACAAACCTAATTTACTGAGAAGAACCCTATGAGCCACACAACTGAGTCACAAATCGCATTAAACATTGCCGTAATGACAGTAAGCGATACACGCGATGAAATTACGGATACCTCAGGCCATTATTTAATTAAAGCCCTTACTGAAGCCGGCCATCACTTAGCTGATAAAGACATAGTTAAAGATGATGTTTATCAAATGCGTGCAGTTGCCTCGCAGTGGATTGCCGATGACACCATTCATGCCATTTTAGTCACCGGTGGTACGGGCTTTACCGAGCGCGACTCAACACCAGAGGCATTTGCACCGCTGTTTGATAAAAGCGTAGATGGATTTGGCGAGCTATTTAGGCATATTTCGTACGGCGAAATTGGTAACTCAACTATTCAATCGCGTGCGCTGGCAGGCCTTGCTAATAACACAGTTATTTTCTGTATGCCTGGCTCTACGGGGGCATGTAAAACAGCCTGGACAGGTATTATAAAAGATCAGTTAGACTCAATGCATAAGCCATGTAACTTTGCCCCGCACATTACCATTGGTAAAAAATGCGAATCGCGAGAGCAATAATATGCTGAGCCACGTAGACGAAAATGGCCAAGCAAACATGGTTGATGTATCGCTAAAAGAGGTTACTCTGCGCGATGCATCTGCCGAGGCCTACATTAAAATGAGCAAAAAAGCTTTTGAACAAGTGTTGCTTAACCAAAATAAAAAAGGTGACGTGCTAGGCGTTGCCCGTATTGCGGGTATTCAGGGCGCTAAAAAGTGCGCCGATTTAATTCCGCTTTGTCATCCGCTTGCACTGAGTAAAGTAGCCGTTGATTTTGAGCTTGATGAAGCACATAGCCAAATTAAAGTCACTAGCTACTGTAAATTGGCGGGTAAAACTGGCGTTGAAATGGAAGCGCTCACCGCTGTATCTGTGGCTACTCTTACACTATTTGATATGTGTAAAGCCGCCGATCCGCTTATGGAAATACACGGTATGCGTGTAACGCAAAAAGCAGGAGGCAAGCATGGCAGCTGGCAGCGAGATTAATTTAAATGATACAGCTGCAGGGCATGTAAATGTACTCTTTTTTGGCCAACTTAAAGAGCGCCTAAAGTGCGATAAGTTAACCGTTGATATAGCTCACACCCTTAGCATTTCAGCGTTTAAACACATGCTGGTTGAGCAAAACCCGCACTGGCAGGCATGGCTTGAAGAGCGTGATGTATTGTGTGCGCTTAATCAAACAATGTCATCAAGTGATGAGCTTGTAAAAGCAGGGGATGAGCTTGCTTTTTTCCCACCCGTTACAGGTGGCTAATGAGTATAAGCATTAAAGTACAAACGATGGATTTTTCAGTAGGCGAGCAACATGGCGCACTTTGCAGTGATAACAAAAGTGATGGTGCAGTAGTCACGTTTACAGGGCTTGTGCGAGAATTTAGTAGCGGCGATAACGTAATCGCGCTTGAGCTTGAACACTACCCAGGTATGACTGAGCAACTACTGCAGTCGATAGCCGAGCAAGCGCAAACACGTTGGCAACTTGCTCGCATAAGCATTATTCATCGAGTCGGTTATTTAGCCCTTGGTGAGCAAATTGTATTTGTTGGCGTAACCAGCCGCCACCGCCAAGCCGCGTTTGAAGGCGCGCAATTTATAATGGATTACTTAAAAAACCACGCTACGTTTTGGAAAAAAGAGCATTTTAAAGATTCATCAAACTGGGTTGAGTTTAAACAAAGTGACAAGCAAGCGTTAAATAAGTGGAAAAAGTAGGCGGCCTGAATAAAAATGCGTTTGTAATATATTAATGAAAAAGCTTATCTCAAAAAGAGAATCAGTAGAGTCAGCTTACCTTTGGATAGCGGCTCTATTTATTTTTATAATTATGTTAGAGCTACTAACTGGCTGGTCAATTGGGTCCAAAAGCTCGCCGAGTCAATCTTTAAATATTAATCCGGAACAGTTTTGGCTGGAAATAAAATTTCACTGTAGCTTAGTCATATGGGTAATTTTTAGAGCTTTTATTACATTCCCACTTTTTAGAGCGACTTACAATGGCATGCTCCGTTTTAGAGAAAAACACAAAGTCATAGCAAATATCCTTTTCTATGTACTTACCCCTGTATTTGTCGTGTTTCTTGTTTTAACTTTGTTATATATTTTTGACTTATAATCTTACTTTGTTGATCATCAAGGATGAATGATGAAACTTACGCACTCTTACTTTTATTTATAATCAAAGGTTTAAGATGAAAATAATCTCTACCAATACCTCTAAAATAAAAACGGTTGTTCATAACGGCAAAGAAGTTAAAACCGGTATTTTTAAAACGCCAACCAATGAGCCTGTTGTTATTGAAAAGCTAAATATAATAGGTGATGAACAAGCCGATTTAGTCAATCACGGCGGTATTGATAAGGCAGTTTATGCGTTTTCGCATAATCATTATGCTTATTGGAAACACACCCTTGAGAATGATGATTTAGCAGTAGGCGCCTTTGGCGAAAACTTTACAATTTCAGAGCTTGATGAGCAAAATATTCATATTGGCGATCGTATCCGTGTCGGTACTGCACTGCTTGAAGTAAGCCAGCCCCGTGTGCCGTGCTTTAAGCTTGCCATTGCACTTAATAATAAACAAAGCCTAAAATTATTTACTCAGTATTACCACACGGGTGTTTACTTTAGAGTGCTTGAGCCAGGTATGGCTAAAACAGGGGATGCAGTCACTATTGAGCATAAAGCTGATCATAACATTTCAGTAAAAGCGTTGTTTCAGGCGTTTTACGATAAAAAATACCCAGATTATGAGAGCGTATTATTAGCAGCACTTGAACTCCCCGAGCTTGCGCTTGAGTGGCAAACTAAGATTAAAAAGAAACTCGGTATATAACGCTTTATAAGTGCTATTAAGCTTTTGCTTGCCAACCATCTTCGTTTGAAAAATGTTGCTGTAACAGGGTGAGTAAACTTTCGGTTACTGGGCCTGTAGGTTTACTTCTTGATACCACACAGCCTACAGGCGTTAGCCAACCGCCTTGCTCATGTACTACAGGTAGAGCAACAACGTCACCTTGTTTAAGTTGTTGTTTTATAGCCAACTCAGGCACCAGTGCCCAGCCCACATTTTGTGTTACCAAATCTATGAGTGTTTGATGAGTATTGGCGTACCAAACCTTAGCGCTTATAGCATAGCTAAACCATAACTCTGATTGATTAAGGCTACGGTGAGCACATTGCCTATGTGCTTTTAAGTCACTGCTATTTACTTTATTAAGTTTACCAAGCGCATGTTGCGGTGACGCAATTGTTAAAAAACGAGCTTGGCCTAGCAAAAAAAAGTCCATATCTACCTTTAATTCACCATCACTATATATGATACCTATTTGCGCTTTACCCGTTTTTACAAGCTCTTCTACATCAAACGTAGTGACCGATATTAGCTCAAAGTTTGTAATAGGGTACTGCTGTGCAAGGGGGGCTATTATTTTTAATATTCCGTGGTTACTTATGCTTTCGTCAATAGCTATTACTACGTCTTGCTCGTAGTTTTTAGCAAGAGACTCTACTTTTTGATCAAAATAAGTTTGTTGGTGCAGTATTGAATAAGCCACGGGGAGCAAGGTTTTTCCACTTTTTGTTAAAGTGGGAGTGTTTTTATTACGGTCAAACAATGGTTGATCTATTGCAATTTCAAGATTAGAAATAGCTTGGCTAATACCCGACTGCGCTCGCTTTAGCTTTCGGCCTGTTGCTGAAAAAGAGCCGGTTTCTACTACGGTTACAAATATTTTTAGTTGTTCTAAGCTGTACATTTGATTCTGCTTTATTTAGCTCGGTATATTTATCTTATCACTATAAGTAATGGTTGCTAACTTTTGTATCGCTATAAATCTGTCATTATTACTGCACTTAAATATTAAGAGATAAAAGAGGGCACTATGACAGAGAAAATGGGAGCAACAGAGCGATTATTTCAGGCAGTTTTGTTTGAGGTTTTAGCCGTGTCGTTATCAATTTTAGGTTTAGTACTATTTACAGATCATGCAATTGGGGCTTTGTCGGGCACTATGATAATAATTGCGACTATAGCTATGTGTTGGAACTTTATTTTTAACTGGTTTTTTGACCGAGTGGCCACCGGCGCTAAAGAAAAACGCTCGTTATTGTTTAGGTTGTTTCATGTTGTTTTGTTTCAAGGTGGCTTATTAATTTTGACAGTGCCTATTATGGCGTACATTTTAAAAGTAAGTTTGTGGCAGGCATTACTAATGGATATAGGCGTTACGTTATTTGTAACCTGCTATGCGTTTACCTTTAACTTAGTTTACGACCATACACGGGCCTATGTATTAGCCTCAAAAAAATCAAATCATGCAATAAATACTTAAGGCTATCCATCACTTAGTTCAAGAATTTTTTTAGCCACATCATAAAGCGAGCTGTGTTTATCCATGGCTTGCTTTTGTAGTTTTTTGTGTGCTTGTTCCTCCGTTAACTTTAACTGTTCAATAAGTATATATTTAGCCTGATGAATTATTTTTTGTTCAGTAATAACGCGTTTAGCATCAACTAATG
Organism: Pseudoalteromonas espejiana DSM 9414; assembly: GCF_002221525.1. Classification (NCBI taxonomy): domain Bacteria; kingdom Pseudomonadati; phylum Pseudomonadota; class Gammaproteobacteria; order Alteromonadales; family Pseudoalteromonadaceae; genus Pseudoalteromonas; species Pseudoalteromonas espejiana. The sequence goes on from NZ_CP011028.1 coordinate 1,572,276, forward strand.
CTTGGTTAATTTGTTTGATATGCTGGCTTTGCTCTAAAATTAAATCGTACATGCTTTTGTTGCTATTAAGCTTGTTTGCTGCTGTATTTTGCACTGACGTTTGTTTAAGCGCTAACTGCCCGTCGGTCATTGGCATGTATTGTTCTTCTAAGGCATTAATTACCTGTTTATTTGAGTTTAAAGTGCGCTGTGCTCGGGCAATTTGCATGGCTGCTGAATCTATTAAATAGTCGCTTAGGTTTTGTTCAATTTTATGCATAATGTCTATGCGGGTTGTTGTAACCTCGTACCAAACTTCACTAAGCTGCGAAAGAGGTTGGGCATTTTCGTCATCTAAATTTTGCAAAAGCCCCCTTAATTGCTCTACTTGTTTATTAACTGGGTGCTCTGTTAAAGAGCGATAACATTTTAATACGTGATCGTCTGCATATTCATTAAAAAACGTAAAGCTATGGTGTTGCTGCTGCACAAAATGCGCAAGCTGTTGTTTTTGCTCAACGGTAAATTTACTAGAAGCAAATGCTTGGGCTCCGCAAGCGCGCTCTTGCCCTGCGTATTCTTTTCCTTGCATAAAATTAAAGTAAGCAACTAATAGGCGAGTAACATGCGGGTCGCTTGCGCCATCTGCAGCTTCTAAAATTATATTTAATAAACACGAAATAAGTTGCGTGTAAGACTGCGTAGCATGCACTGGGGTTATTTTCTGCTGGGCTATTTGTTGGCGAATATCTGGCAGAGCATCTAGCGATTGTAAGCTATGGGTGATCAGGTTATATAAACGAGTATGGCCGGTGTCGGCATTATCTGTAATAAAGGTGCTTTTAATAGAGTGATAAAACTGCGTTTGTGTTTGCTCAGTAAGCAAAATTTGCTGTTGGAGTTGTTCTTTAAAGCGCTTGCGATTGGAGGCCAAGTATATATTGCTCATGCCGCGCTCTTTTTGTAGCTGATGTATAAAGTCGCCAAGTTTTGTAAGCGATGCACAACTTTTTTGAAGTTGTTTGAGGGCATGTATTTCTTGATATTTAGCCGCTAATAAAAATTGTTTTGTGAGAGGATTGCTCGATATCATAGGACTTATTCCACACTTTTTTGTTAATAAAGTGCAACCACTGTTCCAATCATAAAAAAATGTACCGATTGAATTTAAAATCAAATTAAAACAGCCGCTTAAAATCATGTTAATTTTGGGGTCCAATTTAGAACGAGTTTATTTATTACAGGAACAAACCCTTTTGGTGCAAAAAATATAGCTTTTGCACTTTATTGCGACTTAGGTATAAAACAAAAAAAGTGTTTACTCTGTTAACTGCACAGAGCAAACACCAGAGGGGGAATTTAAACGCTGCTATAACTCAGTAGTTCTGGGCTAATAGCCATTTTATGATTAATTACCTCACCTACCATAATTAGCGTAGGGCCGCTTAATGCAGATACTGATGGGTTGTTTAATATGTGCTCTAGCGTACTTGTAATTACTTTTTGCTTACTCGTTGTGGCGTTTTCGATAAGTGATATTGGTGTAGTACTTGGCCAATTTACCGATTGAAGGCCGCTACTTAGCTCTTTTAATCGTCCTAAGCCCATATAAACCACTAAAGTTGGATTATTCTTACCTTGCACAAAGGCATAATTGCTCCAGTTTGGCATTTTTTTAGGATCTGCAAATTGGGCAGTTAAAAATGTGACGCTTCGCGCTACATCACGCGTGGTAAGCGGAATGCCTGTATAGGCAGAGGTTGCGCATGCAGTGGTAACACCAGGTACAATCGCAAAGCTAATATTATGCTTTGTAAGCGCATCAGCCTCTTCGTTTATACGTGCAAATATACTCGGATCGCCTCCTTTTAAACGTACTACGTTTAACCCTTGTTGAGCATATTTAACGAGCAGGGCGCAAATATTGGCTTGTGTCATTGAATGCATACCGGCTCGTTTGCCTACAAATACCCGCTGCGCTTTTTTAGGTAATGTTTTTAGTAAATCTTCGCTTACTAGCCAGTCGTATAAAACGACGTCGGCTGTTTGTATTAAACGCTGCGCTTTTACGGTAATTAGCTCAGCATCGCCTGGGCCTGCACCAATAATATAGACATGGCCGTTTTTACCCCCTGTGCTGGTAAGCTTAACGCCGTTGGTAAGTTTATTTGTAAACTTGTTTAGCCAACCATTTTCAATACCCGAAAAATAAGAAAGCACGCTCATAATAATCTCCTTAAGCAACCGCTTTAATTACTTTTGGCTCGGCGCTTATAAGTATGTTGCCGTCTTCAATTTTTGCATCAAAAACCGGTAAATGTATTGCTTCTGCCTCTAGGCACTCGCCTGTTGCTAAACAAAAATGTTGTTTATATAACGGCGAAGCCACAACCAGTTTTCCCTCTATAGAACCAATAATACCGCGCGATAATACATTCGCTTTTCCAATTGGGTCGTAGTTACTAATGGCAAACACGCTTTGTGTGTTTTGTGGTACATAAAAAATGGCCACTTGCTGATTATTAACTAATGCGCATACACCACTGTTAGCAACTAGGTCGTCGATTGTTCCAATATTATGCCAAGACATCAGCTTGCTCCTCTTCAAGTTCCACTACCGGAATACGGTTTTGAGTAATTAGTTGTTCGCGTTTTTCAGCGTCTGTAGCTGGGCGAATTTGATTACGTTCTTGTACAAATAAAATATTGTCATCGGGGTTAGGGCTATTAACAAACTGGCGAAAACGCTTAGAAGCTTCAGGGCTTTCTACTGCTTTTTTCCACTCACAGGCGTATGTTTGAGTAATAAGTTTCATTTGTTCTTCAAGCTCTTGGCAAATACCTAAGCTGTCATCTATTACTACACTTTTAAGGTAGTCTAGGCCGCCTTCAAGGTTTTCCATCCATACAGACGTACGCTGTAATTTGTCGGCGGTTTTTATGTAAAACATTAAAACGCGATCTATGTATTTAATGAGTGTGGCTGTATCTAAATCGGTAGCAAATAAATCGGCGTGACGAGGGCGCATTCCGCCATTACCACACACATATAGGTTCCAACCGTTTTCGGTGGCAATAATACCTATATCTTTACTTTGTGCTTCGGCGCATTCACGGGTACAACCCGACACGGCCATTTTAAATTTATGTGGTGAGCGTAACCCTTTATAGCGGTTTTCAATTTCTATTGCGTGGCCAACACTGTCTTGTACACCATAACGACACCAAGTACTTCCCACACAAGATTTAACCGTTCTAAGAGACTTACCATAAGCGTGGCCTGTCTCAAAGCCAGCTTCAATGAGTCTTCCCCAAATAACGGGTAGCTCTTCTAAACGTGCACCAAATAAATCGATACGTTGTCCGCCGGTCACTTTACAATAAAGGTTAAAGTCTTTTGCTACTTGGCCAATGACAATGAGTTTGTCGGGTGTTATTTCGCCGCCAGCAATACGCGGTACTACAGAGTACGAGCCGTCCTTTTGCATGTTAGCAAGGTAGGTGTCGTTAGTATCTTGCAGGCCAACATGGGCGGGCTCTAAAATAAAGTCATTCCATGTTGAGGCTAAAATAGAGGCGATAGCAGGCTTACAAATTTCACAGCCGTGCTGCCCACTGCCGTGTTTAGCTAATAAATTATCAAAGGTTTTAATGCTTTCTACTTTAACCATATGCAGAAGCTCTTGGCGCGAATACGCGAAGTGCTCGCACACATGGTTGTTAACTTCAACACCACGACTCGCTAGCTCATCATCTACTACCGATTTAAGTAAAGCGGCGCAGCCACCACAACCACTGGCCGCTTTTGTGCACGATTTAACAGCGGCTAAATCGCATGAGCCACCATCAATAGCACCCACAATGTCGCCTTTACTCACGTTATGACACGAACAAATGGTGGCGGTATCGGGTAGGGCACTGCCCGCTAATGAAGGTGCGCCAGCGCTGTCTGGTAAAATTAAACACTCTGGATGCTCTGGTAAGTCCATGTCGTTTAACATGTACTGAAGTAGCGTATCGTAATCGCTGGTATCGCCAACCAGTACTGCTCCAAGCAGCTTATCGCCGGTTTCATTTAAAATGATTTTTTTATAGCAGTCTCTAATTGGATCTTGGTAAATAAGCTCTTTGCAGTTGGGTGTTTTTGCATGAGCGTCGCCAATAGAGCCAACTTCAACACCGAGTAGTTTTAATTTAGTGCTCATATCGGCACCTAAAAACTCAAGCTCGCCGCCACTTAGCTGGCTTGCTGCAACCCGGGCCATGTTGTAGCCAGGTGCCACTAAACCAAATAGTTTTTTATCCCATAGGGCACATTCGCCAATAGCTAAAATATCAGGGTCTGAGGTTTGGCACTGGTTATTAATAATAATACCGCCACGCTCGCCAAGCTCTAGTTCAGCCACTTTGCCAAGTTGATCATAAGGACGAATACCCGCAGAGAACAAAATTAAGTCGGTTTCTAAAAACGTACCGTCTGAAAAATTTAATCTAAATCGGCTCGTTTCACCTTTAACAATTTCGCTGGTTGCTTTAGAGGTGTGAACAGTAACGCCTAGTTTTTCTATTTTATTTTTTAATAGCGTGCCGCCTTGCTCGTCGAGCTGTACCGCCATAAGCTGCGGTGCAAACTCAACAACATGCGTATCAAGCCCTAATTGTTTAATGGCGTTTGCGGCTTCAAGTCCTAATAAACCACCCCCAATTACTACACCACTTTTACTGGCTGCGGCACTGGCTTTTATTTGCTCTAAATCCTCTAGGGTGCGATAAACCAAACAGTGTGGTTGATCGTTCCCCTTAATGGGCGGCACAAACGGGTATGAGCCAGTAGCTAAAATAAGTTTATCGTAATTGTATTGCTCACCCGTTTTGGTGGTAACGACTTTATTTGCCTTATCAATTGCATCAACCCATTGGTTGGTAAATACATTAATGTTTAATTGCTGATAATTATCAAAGGTGGTTAGGGCTAAATCTGCGGCTGTTTTACCATCAAATACACTCGATAAATAAACACGGTCGTAGGCTAAATTTGCCTCGCCGCATAAAACAGTTATATGGGCATGGGCGTCGCTTTGGCGCATTTGTTCAACAAAATGGTGCCCAACCATCCCATTACCAATAATGAGTATTTTTTGTGGTGTTTGCATTGGTATTCCCTCAGTGACGGTTAAATTTAAAAACAAAAAAAGCCCGCCACAGATACAAGTACATGTAACTGCGTGCGGGCTTCTTTGCCTTTAGCTGGTTATTAGCGAGCTTTAATTTTATGTCGTAAAAATACGAACTTACCAGCTAATAAGCAAATACGTTGCCAATTATGTAACCCTTTGTTTATGTTTATTAAGTTAATAATAGTAAGCTTTTAAAAAAGGGGGGTGTTTAATTATGGTGCACGTAAGCACCTGATGAGTGCATACAACTTTTTAATTTTTTGGCAGTTTATTTATATAGCAATTAACTAAATTGGTCAGGGCAACGTGTTGCTCCGGAGTATTTATTGGCTTACTAAAATCGCCACTCACTGCTATAGCGCAGGCACCAGCATCAAACCATTGTGTTAAATTATCTAAATTTATACCGCCTACAGGCATTAGTTGTGCCTCAGAAAATGGGCCTGTTAACGCTTTAAAGTAATTAACCCCCATACTTCCTGCAGGAAATACCTTAATAATATCAGCGTTGTACTCTATTGCATTGGCTATATCGGTAGGTGTGAGTGCCCCCATTAAAACGGGTAAGCCATGCTGGTGAGCAAGCTCTACAACTGCTTTATTAGTGTTGGGCGTTACAATAAACTGCGCACCAGCATCTACTGCTTGCTGTGCAATATGTGTATTGATAACTGTGCCAGCGCCTATAAGTATTTGCGGGTTCTTTGCGCGGGCATTAATAATTTCTTGCTCAAACCCCGGTGTATTAGAGGTTATCTCTAACACTTTTATACCTGCAGAAATTAGGCAGTCTATTACATTAGTTACATCAGCTTGTTGTGCTAATCGAATGATAGCAACTAGCTTATGCTGCTTTATTAGTGTTACGATTTTTTGTTTGGCTGAGTATGTGGCGTGGCTCATCATTGTATGCTCAGTTAGTTAAGTTACAGGCAATAAAAAACCGCTACTAGCAGCGGTTTTTTATTAAGTAATGTTACATTACACGCATACCTGGCTCTGAGCCGTCGTCTGGGTTAAGAATGTAAATTTCTTTACCGCCAGGGCCTGCGGCTAATACCATGCCCTCAGACATACCAAAGCGCATTTTACGAGGCTTAAGGTTTGCAACCATTACTGTAAGCTTACCTTCGATGTCCTCTGGTGCATAAGCTGATTTAATACCTGCAAATACTTGGCGAGTCTCGCCGCCTAAATCAAGAGTTAGTTTAAGTAGTTTGTCAGCGCCTTCAACGTGCTCTGCTTTTGCAATTTTAGCTACGCGTAAATCTACTTTTGCAAAGTCATCAAACTCAATTTCATCGCTAATTGGCTCTTTTGCAAGTGGGCTATTTGGGTCAATCGTTACTTTTGACTCTAGGCTTTCTTTTGATTCATCAACCATTTTATTCACTTTATCCATTTCTACGCGTTGCATTAACGGCTTAAACTTATTAATAGGGTGGTTTACTAGTGCATTTTGAACACCATCCCACGCTAGGTCGTCATTTAAAAAGGCTTCTACATTTGCAGCCATTGCTGGTAATACAGGTTTTAAATAGGTAATTAAAACGCGGAACAAGTTAAGGCCAAGCGAGCATACTTCGTGTGCTTCTTGTTGTTTTGCTTCGTCTTTAATAAGTACCCATGGGGCTGCGGCATCAATAAATTGGTTTGCTTTGTCGGCAAGGGCCATAATTTCACGAATGGCACGGCTGTATTCTCGGTTTTCATAATGAGCAGTAATGCTTGGTGCCGCTGCCTGAAATTCTTCAAGTAGTTCTGGCTGCATAATAGTGCTACTTAGTTTGCCATCAAACTTTTTAGTAATAAAGCCTGCACAGCGACTCGCTATGTTTACTACTTTACCTACTAGATCTGAATTTACACGTTGTGCAAAATCTTCTAGGTTTAAATCAAGGTCAATAATACCGCTGTTTAGTTTAGCTGCGTAGTAATAACGTAAATACTCTGGGTCTAGGTTATCAAGGTAAGTACGCGCTTTAATAAACGTGCCCTTTGATTTAGACATTTTTTCGCCATTTACGGTTACAAAACCATGAGCAAATACATTGGTTGGTTTTCTAAAGTTAGCGCCTTCTAGCATGGCTGGCCAAAATAAGCTGTGGAAGTAAATAATGTCTTTACCAATAAAGTGGTATAGCTCTGCCTCTGAACCTTCAGCCCAAAATGCGTCAAAGTCTAGGCCTTTTTCGTCACATAGGTTTTTAAAGCTGGCCATGTAACCAATTGGCGCATCTAGCCAAACGTAAAAGTATTTACCTGGTGCATTTGGAATTTCAAAACCAAAGTAAGGCGCATCACGGCTAATATCCCACTGCTGTAGTCCATCGGTAAACCATTCGTCTAGCTTGTTAGCCATTTCTTGTTGAATGGAGCCTGAGTGTAACCACTCTTTTAACATGCCTTCAAATGCAGGTAGGTCAAAAAAGTAATGTTCAGAGTCTTTTAAAATTGGCTCAGCACCCGACATAACAGAACGCGGGTTAATTAGCTCTGTAGGGCTGTAAGTTGCGCCACACGAGTCACAGCTGTCGCCATTTTGGTTTTCAGACTTACACGTTGGGCAAGTACCCGTTACAAAGCGATCAGGTAAAAATATGCCTTTTTCAGGGTCAAACAATTGCGAAATAGTGTGCTTTTTAATATGACCGGCATCGTTTAGACGGTTATAAATAAGCTCACTCAGCTCTTTATTTTCTGAGCTGTGAGTACTGTGGTATTTATCAAACTTAATGTTGAAGTCGGCAAAGTCGCGTTGGCGTTCAATGCTTACATTTTTTACCATTTCTTCAGGCGTGATCCCTTGCTTTTGCGCATTAAGCATAATTGGCGTGCCGTGGGCATCGTCGGCGCAAACATAATATGCTTCATGGCCTTGTAGCTTTTGAAAACGTGACCAAATATCAGTTTGAATGTATTCCAATAAATGGCCTAAGTGAGTAGGGCCATTAGCATAAGGTAATGCGCTGGTAATGAGGATCTTTCGCTGCGTCATAATTATTCCGAATTGAGGATAACTCACCATTTTGACTGTAAAAAGGAGAGCTATCATTAATATATCTACAAGCTAGTGGCTAACAGTACGCATAGCTTATGGATTTTTGTTAATTGACTGGTGTTAATGCCCTGAATGTTACATAATTCTGTGGCACTTTTCATCAAAGAAACGCTATTTAATTGCTATGTTTGGACTGTCAAAACTATTCTCTTCTAAATCGGTGCAAAAACAACCGATTATTACTGCCTTAGCGGCGTATCGTAGCGCGGCTTTTGCCGTGGGTATTGATGAAAGCTTTATCGATACAATTTCTCAAAATGACGATAAATCTATACTTATAAAACTTACGCTGCCTTTTGCAGCGCAATCAGAAATGCCAAAGGTTGAGCAGCATGTAAGTGAAAGCTTAAACGTACCTGTGGTAATTGAATCTGTGGTTAGCATTAAAGAGCCTGCCAAATTTAAAGCCATTAAACATATTGTGCTTATTGCCTCGGGTAAAGGCGGGGTGGGTAAATCTACCACTGCGGTAAATTTAGCGGGGGCACTTAAAAATGAAGGCGCAAAAGTAGGAATTTTAGATGCCGATATTTATGGGCCGTCTATCCCTATGTTATTAGGGCTTGTAGGCGCAGAGCCGCAAACCAAAGATAACAAACTACTACAACCATTTGATGCCAACAGTATTAAAGCCCAATCAATTGGCTTTTTAGTGCCAAGTGACGATGCTACCGTATGGCGCGGGCCAATGGCCTCGGGAGCGCTCAACCAATTATTAAACGAAACCGATTGGGGCGAGCTTGATTATTTAATTGTTGATATGCCGCCAGGTACCGGTGATATACAATTAACCATGAGTCAAAAAGTACCCGCAAGTGGCACTGTTATTGTTACTACCCCACAAGATTTAGCGCTTGCCGATGCGCAAAAGGGTATAGCCATGTTTAATAAAGTAAATGTGCCTGTACTTGGCCTTATAGAAAACATGAGCCATTACATTTGTACTCACTGCGGTGAAGCAAACCATGTATTTGGCAAAGACGGCGCCGAAAAACTTGCCCATAAGCACGGCGTACCCGTATTAAGCCATATTCCCCTTGCCATAGATATTCGTGAATATTCTGAGCAGGGCAAACTTATTGCCAGCGATAACAGTGCCGCAATAAGTAAAACATACAGCGCAGCAGCGAGGCTAATGGCCAGCACGCTTTACTATCAACAGCATCACAATGCGATTGAAATTGTGATTACAGAAGATTAATAAAAATGAGACTTTCAGACACACATATTAAAGAATACTTAAACGATGGCCGTATTGTTATTGAGCCTGCGCCAACAAGCGAAATGATTTCGGGTGTAACCGCCGACTTACGCTTAGGGAATAAGTTTAGAACCTTTAATGCACATAATGCAGCCTTCGTGGATTTAAGCGGCCCTAAAGATCAGTTAAATAAAGCCATGGAATCAATAATGAGTGAAGAAATTGAGCTTGCTGATGGCGAGGCTTTCTTTTTGCACCCAGGCGAGCTTGCGCTGGCCATTACGCATGAAAAAGTAACATTACCTGCCGATATTGTAGGCTGGTTAGACGGGCGTTCGTCGCTTGCCCGCCTTGGTTTAATGGTGCATGTAACCGCACACAGAATCGACCCTGGCTGGAGTGGTAATATTGTTTTAGAGTTTTATAACTCAGGTAAGTTGCCACTAGCACTGCGCCCAATGATGAAAATTGGTGCAATGAGTTTTGAAATGCTTTCAGGCCCGTGCGAAAACCCATACAACATTCGTAAAGACGCAAAATATAAAGATCAAAGTAGTGCGGTAGCAAGCCGTATTAGTGACGATAAATAACCAGTTAATATAGACATTACTCGTCTGTTTTATGAAGCGCATAACCCAGTAATTCAAAATAACGGTTAAGCGCTTTATTTGCGTTATTAACATGCTGAGCATTTGGGTATATTAAATTACTGCTTTTTAAGCCACTAACCAAAAAGCTATTTTGAATAGTGCTGTGAGCATCTATACAGGCTTCAAAGCAGCGCGCCGCTAATTCCTCAGGCATACTCATGTAATTCATGTTATGCGCTTGGTCGTGTTTTATGCACGTTTGTACGAATTCATTCGCATCTTCCCCATTTAAATCTAAAAACACGCTTTTGTAAAAATTGTTTAGCGCACTATTAAGTGGGTGCGATAAATTTGGTGTATTTGAAAGCCACAATTTTGATGCAAATCCAAAGCGAGGTTTGGCTGCAAATAAGTGCTCGCTTATATGATGATCAAATGCATGAAACCATTCGTGGGCTAGCGCGCCACCACCGGCATTTTTAGCAAGCGCTAAGGTTTGGTCGGCAGCGTTATAGTGCGCTTGCACACCTTTTTGACCGCCGTGACCAAATGCAAAATTAAGTTTACCGCGAAGGCCAATCGCTTTTGGCGGTAAATGCAGTATTTGAGCAAGGTCCGCGAGGGCATCGTAAATTAAATTAGCACTTATGAAGCGCTCTTCTTTGGTAACCCATTTACCCACCACCATAGATCTAAATCCAAAGGTAGTTCTTATATCGCTAAAGTCGACTTGGTCGTCAAAGCGGTAATCGGGGCCTTGGCGTGTAAAGCCTCGTTTTAATCTGTTTGGGTAGTTTCGCATGCGCTAATTTTATAGATTAATTTAAGTAACGTGCTTTTACGTGTTCGGGCATGTGTTGGGTTTGTTTTTTTATTAATTCATCTAACAAATTATAAAGTGGCGCGGGGTTTAACTGCTCTATTAAAAACAAACTATGTGCAACGGCTTCAAGTGTTGAGAGGCTATCGGCTCTAGGGGCTTTTCTAATTGCGTAACGGTTAGTAGGCAACTGCTTAAAGCTGACTGTTTTAAACTGATTTAACAGCGTTGTGAGCTGTAATATTTTGTAGGCTTTTTTCCATGTGCCGTCTATCACAATTAAATGAGTGATATTGTTTATCTCAGCGCTTTTTGCTTTCTCATCTAAATTTATAGCCTTCCCATTAGGGTAAAGTAAAACTGTTGATTCTAAAGGTAGGCTTTTTAGTATTGCAAAGTCGTTATTATTTTCACCTTTGACTATTTGGCAACCAGTTAGGCTTAAATTAACTAATTTAGCGGTGTTTTTAGCTATTTTTTCTTCGCTTGGGTGTTGTAGAATAATAACTCTAATTTTGTTGTTTATATGTGAAACAGCCCTGCATATACAGGTTGAGGGCGTGAACTGACAGCGTTCGCAAAGTTGGCGGGTCATTAATAAACTTTTTGCTGATGTATTTAATATAATTATACATTTATAAAGTAATAAAGTTGGAATTTTTTACGCATAGATATACAGTAATACTATTAACTATAAAAAAGACATGGATTGTTTATAAGGGCTTAAAATATGACAGAAGTACAAATTGATGTGGCTGCTTTAGAGAGCATGCAATCGTTACTTGGTGAACAGTTTAAAGATACACTGGAATTTTGTTGCAGTGAGTTTGAACGTTTGGGAAATGAAGTAATTGCAACATTAGGGAACGATAAAGAAGCGTCTATTCGCCACGCCCATAGTTTAAAATCAAATGCTGCACAGTTTGGTGCTACAAGTTTATCTGAGGTAGCACGCGATATTGAATTAAGTCTTAACCAAGATAACTTAGACCAAGCTACTTCTGCTTCTGCTTATTTAATGGCGCAAGTAACGGGCTCGCAGGCTAAGTTAAACGAATGGTTAGCAACGAATTAGTTAATTGAGCATAAACGTGAATTTATTTCAGTCTTAAGCAATTAATTAGGCTAGTATTTTGCGCCTTTAATAGGTTAATCTATGCCTTAACTAGGGCGTGTTTGGCCTTTCGAGAATAATTTTTTTGCAGAGTGTTTAATTTTTAAATTAGCTAAAGCACATGTGTTGTTAATGTATAAAACAATAACAACACATAAAACTCTATTTAAGGGCGCTTTACGCAACTTTCCTACTCGAATTACCAAACCAAATCAGGTTATATCCCACGCGCTGCGAAAACCCCTCCCTAGATTTAACAAATTTTGATTTAACAAAGCCACTACGCCCAAAGAGGTAGCAATGTCAGATATAAAAAAGAGTCATAAACTAGAAGGTGTATGTTATGACATTCGTGGGCCGGTTTTAGCGCAAGCTAAAAAAATGGAAGACGAAGGTCAAAAGGTTCTTAAATTAAATATTGGTAATCCGGCTGCATTTGGCTTTGATATGCCAGAAGATATGCACCGCGATATTATCCGTAATTTATACTCGGCCCAAGGCTATTGTGATTCTAAAGGGCTTTATTCTGCACGTGTGGCGGTTTATCAGCATTACCAGCAACGTGGCTTGTATAATTTAGACGTAGATAATATTTATATTGGTAATGGCGTGAGTGAGCTTATTCAAATGATCACGCAAGCGTTACTAAACAACGATGATGAAGTGCTTATTCCTGCGCCTGATTACCCTTTGTGGACGGCATCGGTTAAGTTGGCTGGTGGTAATCCGGTTCATTATTTATGTGATGAAGAGCAAGATTGGTTTCCGGATATTGCGGATATAAAAAGTAAAATTACATCTAAAACTAAAGCATTGGTGCTCATAAATCCAAATAACCCAACCGGTGCGGTTTACAGCGACGACTTACTTAAAGAGCTAATTAATATTGCGCGCGAGCATAAACTATTACTGTTGAGCGATGAAATCTACGAAAAGATTTTATACGATGGAATAACGCATACCTCCATTGGTGCGCTTTGCGATGACGTGCCAATAATTACATTTAATGGGTTAGCTAAAACGTACCGAGCAGCAGGTATAAGAATGGGCTGGATGGTACTCAGTGGACGCACATCAGCAATGGAAGATTTACGCAAAGGGCTCGATATTTTATCCTCTATGCGGTTATGTGCCAATGTACCGGCTCAATATGCAATTCAACAAGCATTGGGTGGCGTACAATCAATAGACAGCTTAATAGACCCAGGCGGGCGGTTGTATGTTCAGCGTGATATAGCTTGGCGCGGGCTTAACGCCATAGATGGCATTAGCTGTAAAAAACCTAAAGGGGCGCTTTACGCTTTTGCTAAAGTAGACACAGCGCATTTTAATGTAACAGATGACGAAAAAATGATGTTTGATTTGCTAAAAGCAGAAAAAATATTACTTGTACATGGGCGAGCATTTAACTGGCCTGAGCCTGATCATTTTAGATTAGTGTTTTTACCTAATAAGGACGATCTGTCTAGTGCGATGCTTAAAATGCAGCGCTTTTTTAAAGACTATCGCCAAGTTTAGTTAATTCCAACTAACGCGTTGTAAAATAAAAAACGAGCTTAAATAGCTCGTTTTTTATTATAGCGATAATGCTAATACGCGCTATTAGTAAGCGCGGTCTACTCTTACAGTGTTATCACTTAAATAGACAAGGCGTACGTTATCACCTTTACTAAAGCGCATTGACTGGTCTTGGTCTTGTACCACCATGTATTGGTCGCCGTTTTCTACTTGAATTAGTAATTCGACTAGGTGCGTTTGTTTATAATAGATTTTTTTTTGCTGATTATTATGGGCAACGCTACCACCAATTACAGAACCTAAAATGGTTGCGACCGTTCGCCCGCTTCCGCCACCAAACTGATTACCCACTACACCACCGAGTAGGGCACCGCCAAAGGTTTTCCAACCACTGTTTTTATCTTGGACGAGTTCTTGCTCAGTTATTTTGCGAACAGATTTTACATCACCAAATAACACTTGCTGCACGGGTACGGCTTTATTTCGCTCGTAGTTTGCAAAGCTTGGATTGCTGATTGTAAGTAAAGTGCACATTATTAGCGTTAAGGCTTTCATAATAGTCTCCTGTTGGTTGCCATATACGTATTATGTGTAATACGTATATGGCTTTAAATTACCAACCAAATGTCGATTTTTCTTTCGTTTTACGAATTTCTGTTTCGTCTGCCCACTCTACTAGGCCGCTTTCCATATCCATTAAACGCATTGTAAATTTGTAATACACGTCTGATTTGTCGGCATTAGATTTTACAATGCTCGATAAATTTCCGTATAGCATGTATTGCGCGCCAATTTGTTTACCAAAAGCAACCGCGGTTGCAGGGTTTACAAGAGCGTCTTCGTTTTGGAAATTAAGTTGTTCGCGCACTGACTCAACACGGGTCATATCTACAAAACGGAACTTACCACTGCGCAGCATTTGCGTAGAGATTGAATCGGTGATTGATTCGGTATCAATGTGTTCGCTGGTTTTATTTTTAATTCGCTCTACAAATACCACAGGGCGTTTGTTTTGCGTCATTGTGCCAACCACAGGCGAGCTAAGTAGTGAGTCGGTCATTTGGCTGGCTACTTTTTGTAAATCGGTAGAGCCAAAGTTAATATCAGTCGTCTCTACTGCTTGTGCATCACCGTAGCTTACTACAGCTTTGTTAGCACAGCCGCTAAGTACCAAAGCACTTAGGCCAACGAGTGCGTAGCTAGATAGCGTTTTAAATTGTGTTACTTTCATCATTTTACCCTTACTCTTTAAATTCTTGTGCGTCGGTAGATACTTCTCTCACTGCTAGCGAAAACGTTACCGCAGTTGGTGTAGGTGCTAAACCAGGTAATTGTGTTTTAGAAAAACCAAACAGTGTTAAAGCTTGCCAAGGCGAGTGGTTGCCTTTAATGACAAAGCCGTCTTTGTCGTACCAATTAAATTGATATTGTAAATACTGCGATTTTTTATATTGGCTGCTGAGCGTGACTACCACATCGGTGAGCTGGTTAGTTTGGCGCGTTTTAACATCGGTAATAGCAAGTTTTTCACCAAGAGCAGGATTATCAACATGTAACTGCTCGTTAAATGTATTTTTGCTTTGCTCAACCGATATCCCTGATGTAACAGGTTGTGTTGCACATGCACTTAGCATTATTGCAGCCACAAATGGCAAAGTATATTTCATGATGACTCCTAGAGTTGAACCACATGGTAGTTAAAGTAGTTATTAATAGAGGTTAGGTAAATTAAGGTTAACCCTTGCTTACTAACGGTAAAATTAATAGGCGTGTTGTTGCCTACTAACAGTGTATGCGAGCCAGTACTTAAGCTTTTACGCGCCACACTTATTTGGTTTGGTAATGTGAGCCAGCTGCGAGTATCAGCTTGCTCCGACGCTAAATTGTAAATATTGGCGATTATATTGCCTACATCCCCTGTACTGCGCGCTAGTTCGGCGCGTACTTTTTCTTTAGCAACTAAACGTAAAACTTGCCTAGATACACGAGCGGGAATTTGTTGCTCTAAGGTTTTTGCTGCTAATGCTTCTATGTGAACTAAAGGATTGAGCGCTAAACTTTGCGAATCTATATTTATGTTATTAAAACTTGAAACATAGGCATTATCTTTATAAACCGGCATGGCTAAGCTATAAAAACGAGCATCCCCACCTGATGTGTAAATAGGGAGTCGCAATTTAAATTCATCTTGCTTAGGTACTAAGCCCTGTTCAAATAAAACCACAACCTCGCCATGTTGTGCTGCTAAAGGTTTTACATCGCTAAAGCGGCGCTTAAATTCGTTTAGGTCTTGGGTAAAACCCTGTTTTTTAGCTAAACGCATTACATCTTGTTGTAAATATATATTATTAGGCTGAATCTCTAATGCTTTTTTATAATCTATGTATGCATCATCATATTGTTTATCACCTTGGTACAATAAGGCTGATAAATAAAACGTAAATGCATTTTGAAAACCATTTTTAATATCACGTGTTACGTTACTCATACTAGGGTAGTGCTGCTGAGCCTGCGCCACTGTATCACTTATTTCTGTTTGGTTATCGGCAAGGGCGTCTACCTGCACTTTATTTGCACGGCGTATCTCTACAAGCGCGCCTTCTAAATCATTTTTATATACATAATTAAGCGCTTTATAACTGTGTAACATGCTCATTTCGTAAGCTGGTGGTACATAGGTAATCGCTGAGTCGTTAGTAAAAAGGGCGTTACTTTGCTCAAGTCCGGCGCTTAGTTGTATTTTTGCCGCTTCACGTTTTGTTTGAACCTTGCTGTATACGTTTTCAAATTGTTGTTGTGAAAGACTTTGCTCGTTAGCAAGGTCTTTTAAACGTGCTTGCTCTAATTGGTTAAGTAAATAACTACTGTGTAATGTGCTGTTGTTTGCAATAAGTGACTGTGCCTGATCTATATTGTTATTTTTAATTGCGTTTCTTACAGGCGTCATTTGGCTTGCATAGTCGTTAAATAGGTCGTTAAAGCCTATGGTGCTACATCCACTTAATATAAAACAAATGCTTAAAATTATACTTTGGCGCACTGAGCACTCCTATATAGTTAGGTTTTAAAGATTAACATACTCTGGTTTTTGATTAGCGTGAAATAGTGTAAAAAAACGTAGCCTAAACTTTGCTTTACTTAACATAATTAAGGTAGGCAAATCATTATGAACTGCTTGTGAATTTAGCTTGAGTCAAATTAGACATGTATTAATTACGTTTAATAGTTATAACAGCTAAATTAAAAATATAGTTAAAACAATGGCATTGCTTTACACACTAAGCGCACACCTGTTTAAATGGCACTCAGTAACCTGAGAATTCTAAAATAAGCCTTTAAGGAGTATTTGGGTTAAATACATACTTAATAAATAACAAACCTACTAGGTTTAACTTTACGCTTAGGAGCCACCTTGAAAGCCACTTTATACACAGTTATTGCTTTAATTGCGTTTGCCGCAAACTCATTACTTTGCAGAATGGCATTAGCGCAAGGGCATATAGATGCATGGAACTTTACTGTTATTCGTTTATTAAGTGGTGCGGCTTGCTTGGGCTTAATTATGTTTTTTTACACCTACAAACTAAAACGCCAAGGAGCATTTGATACTGCTATTTTAAACGATACTGGCAGCTGGCGAAGTAGTATTAGCTTATTAATTTATGCTCTATGTTTTTCGATAGCCTACGTAGAGCTCGATACAGGAACTGGCGCGCTTATTTTATTCTCGGCAGTGCAGTTGACCATGATAGGCTGGGGAATTTATAAAAAAGAGCGCTTAAGCCGCGTGCAATGGGTCGCCTTTTTTGCTGCGTTAGCTGGTTTTGTGTATTTAATGCTGCCTTCAGCGGCTGTGCCTTCACTTTTTGGTGCTTCGCTTATGGCCTTAAGTGGAATAGCGTGGGGTATTTATAGCATTCGCGGTAAAGTGTGCGTTTCACCGCTTCGTACTACGGGGTTTAACTTTATACGCAGTTTGGTGGCAATTCCTATTTTATTATTAGTGGGTATGGCCTATATAAAAACAGTGAGCTTAGAAGGTGTTTTATTGGCAAGTGCCTCTGGGGCTATTGCCTCCGGCATAGGTTACAGTATTTGGTATGTGGCTATGCCACTACTTAAAAGTACGCAAGCTGCTGTTGTGCAATTATGTGTGCCGGTACTTGCCGCAGTAGCCGGTGTGCTGTTTTTATCGGAGCAATTAATAATTGAATTTGTGATAGCAAGCTCAGTTATATTAGGCTCTGTATGTGTGTTTATATTAAATAAAAAGTAACGTAAAAGCCCGTTTTAAGGCGGGCTTACATTAGTTACAAAACGCTTATAGAGTGCGGGTAAATTTTTTAAAATAGCCGACTTACCCAGTAAATCACTCTCATTTATGCATTCAAAAAGAACCTCTTCGGTTAGTGCTTCAGCTAATAACTTTGATTGCTGTATGTGACTTATATGCCAAAGCTCTGGGGCAACACCGCCTAAATCGTGCTTGTAAGGGCGGTAAAAACCAAATTTAGCTAAGTGTGTATCAAGCCATTTGCTAAGCGCTGCAAACGGCCCACCCGGTAAATACTCTGAAGGCGTTAGCTGTAGTTGGTAATCATCACTTACGGCTGCTTTATCAAATATATCGAGATCAGTGCCTAAATGATGCCTACTTGCACCTGGTAGCGCAGAGTAGAGCATAATAGCAGTGCATTTATCTATATCGGTTAAGGCGCTTAAATCAAGCTGTTGTTGCTGCTTGTTTAAAACAGGGCGACGACCCGAAAATTTATTGTTCCAAATCATGGCTTGGCGATTAAAGTCTCTGAAGCTCGAGGCAATGGTCAGCTCAAATCCAGCTGTTTTAGCGGCATTTTGTAGCGCTAAAAAATCGTCGATAATTTTACTGTGTAAACGATGATTTTGAATAGCACTTAAATGTGTATCACTTTTACCTGTAATACACAGTGCTAATGAGTGATTTGTTGGCGCCATTAGGTTAACAGTTGCTCTAGTATTTGCTCATAAATATCAGCAAGGGCAATTAAATCGTCGGTGCTTACGCATTCATCTACTTTATGAATAGTGGCATTACGCGGGCCAAGTTCGATAACCTTAGCACCTGTTTGAGCAATAAAGCGCCCATCAGAAGTACCGCCCGTGGTTTCTAAGTTAGTCGTAATCCCGGTGACAGATTTAATCGCGTTTACGGTAGCATCAACAAGTGGCCCGTGTTCGGTAATAAAGGGTAAACCATTCACTATCCAACTTAACTCATAGTTTAAATTGTGTTTTTGCAAAATAGTATTAACACGTTCTTGCAATTGCTCATGTGTAACTTCGGTACTAAATCTAAAGTTAAATTGCACATCAAGCTCACCAGGAATGACATTCCCCGCGCCTGTGCCGCCATTAATGTTTGATACCTGAAAGCTAGTTGCAGGGAAAAACGCATTGCCGTTATCCCACACTGTTTGGCTAAGTTCAGTTATTGCAGGGGAGGCTATATGTATAGGGTTTTGTGCTAAATGTGGGTAAGCTACATGGCCTTGTACGCCTTTTACCTTTAAAAAACCAGTAAGCGAGCCACGGCGGCCATTTTTTACAACATCGCCTAGTACATCACGTGATGAAGGTTCACCTACCAGGCACATGTCAATTTTTTCACCGCGTGCTTCTAGTGTGTCTATAACGCGAGTTGTACCATTAATAAATGGGCCTTCCTCGTCTGAGGTAATCAAAAAAGAGATAGAGCCTTTATGGTTCGGGTTTTTAGTTACAAACCGCTCAGTTGCAACAAGCATTGCAGCTAAAGAGCCTTTCATATCGGCTGCGCCACGGCCATGGAGTAAGCCATCTGAAATTAAGCCAGAAAAAGGCGGGTGCTGCCAGTTTTTCTCAGGCCCAGTAGGCACTACATCGGTATGCCCTGCAAAACAAAAGTGCGGAGATTGTGTGCCTTTACGTGCCCATGTATTAAGCGTATCGGTAAAAAAAAGTGACTCAATATTAAAGCCAACTGCTTTTAAACGCTCGTTCATCATTTGTTGGCAACCCGCATCTTCTGGGGTTACCGATTCGCGTTGAATAAGCGCTTGTGCGAGTGCAATTACATCATTTGTCATTATTTAAAAATCTCATCGTATTGCGCGGCTATAAATCCTAAGTGGTAGCTGTTGTTATTTACGAGCACAGGGCGTTTTATCATTGCTGGCTGCTCAACAAGAAGCTCAATTGCTGACACTTTAGTAAGGCTTTGCTTTTGTTCATCACTAAGTGCGCGATACGTTGTACCTCGTTTATTAACCAGTTGTTCCCAATCAAGCTGCTTGGCAAACTCACTGACCATTTTTTCATTTACACCGTCTTTTCGGTAATCATGAAAGGTATAGTCTATGTTGTTATCGGCTAAGTATTTTTTAGCTTTTTTAATTGTGTCGCAATTGCTAATGCCGTAAAGAGTGATCATAAATTCAATTCTTCTTAATAATTGATAATAAAGGGTCTACACCCGCGTTAACATGCGAGTGTGAATAATAAAAGCTACCTAAGTTATGGCCATTTAATAAAACTAAGCTACCAATTAGAGGTGCATCTAGCTCACGTAAATCAAAATAGGCTAAGCGTTGCCCTTTTGTAATTTTACTGCCATTTAACTGTGCAATATGTGTGTGTGTAATGTGTTGCTCTGGAGTAATTGATAAATTTATCAATACTTTTAGACCATTATTGGCTTGCAGAATAAACTCGCACCCTGCATTTTTTACTTGCACTAAGGTGCCATCAAAGGGGGCTAAAATTTTATGGTTACTTAGCGAAACCATAGCGGTAGGACCTAAAGTAGAGAACTTGAAAAAAGGCTCAGGATGTTGGTTTAAATCCATCACCTTGCCACTAAAAGGGCTGGTTATTTTTATTGCGGTGGCGGGAAGTTTGTTTTGCGCCAAATATTCAACAGCAGTGGCTTTCATTTATTGATCTACCACTAAGTTATAACCATCACTTTTAAGTGCACTGATGGCTTGCTGTGCAGTATGCTTTTTTACCAAAATGTAATCTGTATCGTAAGTCGAAATAGAAAAAATAGAAATATTAGCCTTGGCCAATA
Organism: Pseudoalteromonas espejiana DSM 9414; assembly: GCF_002221525.1. Taxonomy (NCBI): domain Bacteria; kingdom Pseudomonadati; phylum Pseudomonadota; class Gammaproteobacteria; order Alteromonadales; family Pseudoalteromonadaceae; genus Pseudoalteromonas; species Pseudoalteromonas espejiana. Next base: position 1,592,826 of record NZ_CP011028.1, read on the forward strand.
CGCCTGAGATATTTGCCATAATCCCTGTTAAAGAAAATCCCAAAGGGCCTACTACTTCGAGTGCTTGCCAGTCAGGCTCGGTATCTAAACAATCTATATTAAAACTGCTAGGGCACACTATTGATAACTCATCATGTGTTTTAGAAATAAAAAATAATGGTAATTTTAATAGTTCGCCCGGAATGTCAGCATCTACCTCTAAACTATGAATAGATAAAAGTGTGCTGTGTAATTGTAATGTTTGTTTTGACATTAAAAGCCTGCGAACAGCATTGATAGTCAGTTAATAGTATAGATTATTGACATCGAATTAAAGGTGTAAAGGCGACTAAAATGAGGGTTATGAAGTTGCTTGCTATAAGAATTTAAAACTTACCCACAATTTCTGTGGATAACTATGGGAATTGGTAGGTATAAATAGCCTAACTAACTAATTATAAAGTAAATATTAGCTAGGCTATAAAAAGCACTAGTTTGCTTTATGCGTTTTCAAGCGCTTCAACTTGGGCAGCCTGAATGGCTGTTAGAGCAATAGTATACACAATGTCATCTACTAAAGCGCCGCGGCTTAAGTCGTTAACAGGTTTGCGCATTCCTTGTAGCATTGGGCCAATACTAATTAAGTCGGCACTTCGTTGCACAGCCTTGTAAGTGGTATTACCGGTATTAAGATCTGGGAATATAAATACCGTTGCCTTCCCTGCTACTGGGCTATTTGGTGCCTTTTTAAGTGCTACGTTTTCCATAATTGCCGCGTCGTATTGAAGCGGGCCATCAATAATTAGGTCAGGGCGTTTTTGTTGTGCAATTTGTGTCGCTTCACGTACTTTTTCAACATCGGCACCTGTACCTGACGTACCAGTGCTGTAGCTGATCATGGCAACACGTGGCTCAATACCAAATGCAGCAGCAGAGTCGGCAGATTGAATTGCAATATCAGCCAATTGTTCAGCATTAGGGTCTGGGTTTATTGCACAATCACCGTAAACAAGTACTTGGTCAGGTAAAAGCATAAAAAATACCGACGATACAAGTGATGAACCCGGCGCTGTTTTAATAAGCTGTAAAGGAGGGCGAATAGTATTGGCCGTGGTGTTAACCGCACCTGATACTAAACCATCAACTTTACCTTGCTCAAGCATCATGGTGCCAAGCACAACGTTATCTTGTAATTGCTCTTGCGCAACCACTTCTGTTAGGCCTTTGCTTTTACGAATTTCGACCATAGGGGCAACGTAATCGTTAATGACCGACTTAGGCTCAATAATGCTTACATGTTCGTTAAGCTCTATACCTTGCTGCTCGGCAATACGCATAATTTCTTCACGTTCGCCTAATAAAATAGTTTTTGCAATACCACGTTGGCCACAAATTGCAGCGGCTTTTATTGTACGTGGCTCGTTACCTTCAGGCAGTACAACGGTTTTAGCTGCTTTACGTGCTTTATCGGTAAGTAAATACCTAAACGCAGGCGGAGAGAGCTTACGTGTTTTACCCACACTTTTAGCAAGCGTATCTAACCAGTCTGAATCTATGTATTGCGCGTTATGATCTTTTACTTTTTCGATGCGTTGGTCATCGTCACTTGGCACTTCCATATTAAAGTTATGGAGCAATAACGAAGTGCGCCAAGTATCTGCATCAGTTGCAAGTATTGGTAAGCCAGTTTGCATTGCTTGCTCACACAGCGCCATTATACGCGGCTCTGGCTCAAAACCACCGGTAAGCAATATTGCACCAATTTTAGTACCATTCATGGCTGATAAACACGCCGCGACAAGTATGTCTGAGCGATCGCCTGGCGTTACTAATAAAGCACCCGGAGTAAAGTGGTTCAAAATGTTAGATACTGTACGAGCACAAAATGTAATACGGCGCAAACGACGATGTAGCATGTCGCCTTCGTTGATAATCGTTGCTTTTAAATACGCGCTTAAGTCTTTTACGCGCGGGGCAACTAGGTCAAAATCCCATGGTATTGCACCAAGTAGCATAAACGGATTTTTTCTAAAAATAGGTAAAGACGCTAAACGATTTAGTTCGTGATCCAGCTCTTCAGGTTTATACGAATCAACTAAATCTGCGCGGGCGCGGCCTTCTTCATCGAGAGGGGCGTTTACCTTATTAAATATACAACCTAATACACGTGCGTGGTCTATACCGCCATAGTAGCCAGCGGCTATTTCTAGACGATCTTCTATTTGCGTAATACTGTAATTACCTGGGGTAAGTACAAATACGATTTCTGCGCCTAACGTCTGTGCAATTTCTCTATTTACTCGTCCAGCATAAGGTTGACGACGCGTAGGTACCATGCCTTCAATAATGGCTACTTCGTCATCGTTTATTTTACTTTCAAAGCGTTCAACAATTTCTTCTAGTAAGTCATCGCCTTTGCCATCACCAATCATTTGCTCAGCGTAGTTTAAAGCAAATGGGGTAGGCGGGGTGATAGATGAGCCTTGCATAACAATTTGCGTTGACTTTTCAGGGCCTGTTTCGCCTGTGCGAGGTTGCGCAATAGGTTTGAAAAAATTAACTTTAACTGTTTTTTGCTCAAGTGCGCGCACTAAACCAACCGAAACAGAGGTTAAACCAACACCGGTAGAGACCGGTATTAACATAATACGACGAGCCATAATTAAAGCTCCTTTACAATGTTTGCAGCATCAAGAGCAATAACCCACTCTTCATTGGTTGGCATAACAACGGCTTTAGTTGCTGCAGTCGCAGAACTAATAACGCCTTCATTGCCAAAGCGTGCGTCTAGGTTGGCTTGCTTGTCGCAATCTAACCCTAAAAATGCCAGCTGAGTAATTACTTTTTCGCGGATAATATCTGAGTTTTCACCTATGCCGCCGGTAAAAATAAGTGCATCTAATGTTTGTAATGGCACCATGTATGCTGCAATTTGTTTTGCAAGGCGGTAGCAAAAAATATCAAGGGCTAGCGCTGCTTTTTCGTGACCTGCAACTGCGGCTTCTTCAATTGTTCTACAGTCGTTTGAAAGCTCGCTTATACCTAGCAAACCACTTTCTTTATTGAGTAGGTTATCGATTTGTTTTGCGTCGTAATTAAGCTGTGTTGTTAAAAAATTAAATAAGCCTGGGTCTATGTCGCCACTGCGAGTACCCATAACTAAACCTGCTAACGGCGTTAAGCCCATGCTGGTATCAACACTTTTGCCACCTTTAATCGCACACACCGAACAACCATTACCTAAATGCGCACTAATAAAGTTACTTTGCTCTACCTGTTTACCAATTAACTTAGCAGTTTGACCTGCCACATAATAATGGCTTGTACCGTGCATACCGTAACGACGAACGCCGTGCTCAGTGTACAGCTTATAAGGTAGGGCATATAGGTAAGCTACTTTGTCCATTGTTTGGTGGAACGCGGTATCAAACACGGCAACTTGTGGTAAACCTGCAAAAGAAGCTTGCGCAGATGAAATACCGAGTAAATTTGCATGGCCGTGGAGTGGGGCAAGGCTTGAAGCATCTGAAATGCCTGCAATCACTTTATCATCGACTAATGCCGATTTTGTAAAGTGCTCGCCACCATGAACAACGCGGTGGCCTACAGCAATTAAGTGCTCATCTAAGTTATGATCTTTTATTAAGCCCACTAGCGTATTAATGGCTTCTGCATGTGCTTGATTAGCGCTTAGGTCAATAATTGTTTTATTGCCTTGGTACTTATATTTAATTGATGGAGTGTCTGAGCCAAGTCGCTCAGCTAAGCCAGAAATGATTTCATGACCGTTATTAGCGTCAATAATGGCAAATTTTAAACTTGAACTACCACAATTTAATACTAAAACGTGTTGTGACTTAGAAGGCGTAGTTGGCATAGATACAGTTTCCATAAACAATAAATTTAGTAAGTGTATGTTAAGGTATTAACAATACACTTTAGGTGCAATTAACGTGTAACTTGGCGCTCATTAAATTTGTTTAGTAAGCGACTAAAGTCTAGTTGTAAAGCAGGCTATTTTACCCCAGTTAATAAATTTAGTTTAGTGTTTAGTCGCTTATATATACAAAAATAATAACTTTTACCGGTAAAGTGTTAAGCCATAATTATGTGTTACACTTATCAATAGTGGCACGCTTAGCGCTACTGTGTTTATAAAGTTTAGATGTGAGGAGTCATGATGCAAAAAAGTGTGATGTCACAATTACAAACGGGTAGGTTATACGCAAAAAAATGGCCTATGCGTAAAGAGTTAGCGCCGCTGTTTAATGAGTTTAAAGTCATTAAAGCAACTGAGCTGGCAATTACTGTAATGCCTATTTTGGCAATGCTTACTCTTTTTTTTCAGCTTAACTATTTAGGCCCTGACTTTTTACCGCAAGCGATTGCCAGCGCTTTGTTTTTTTTATCCCTCCCGCTACAAGGCTTATTTTGGTTAGGTAAACGCGCCCAAACTGAGCTAGAGCCAAACATGCAAAAATGGTACAACGATTTGTATACCAAAATGGTCGCAAATGGCTACCAAGCACAGTTAAGTGAAAACAAGCCCCGTTATATGGAGCTTGCTAGTTTATTAAAAGATATGTTTGATAAAATGGATAAAGCGTTTACTAAAGAGCAATTTTAGTAAACTGAGTTATATAAAATGATAAGGTGACATTATGCTCACCTTTTTCTTCGAGTGCTGCCCAGTGCTCGGGTCTGAACTTCCACGCAAATGGCGTCATCATTATTAAATTTTTAATGTCTGAAAAGTTAAGCGTTACATGCTCTGTAATGAGCGTTTGCGCTGCTTTTTCAAAACCATTGGGTGTATCAATTTCGGTGTGCTTTGCTACATCAGCGTAAATATATTCTTTTAGCTCTTTGAGATGCCAAGGCCCTGGGCTTGCGACAATTAATGTGGCCCCTGGCGCTGCTAAACGAGCCAATTCTTGATCGAACAGCGGAGCAAACACACTCAGTAGGGCGTCTGCTGCTTTCTGTTTAAAAGGCGCTGTACTAATAGAAGCAACGCTAAAATGGCAATTGGGGTAGCGTTTTGCAGCGTATTTAACTGCTGATTTAGATATATCTACACCATAAACTGCGGCTTGCGTGTTCGCTGCAACAGCGTGTGTATAAAAGCCTTCGCCACAGCCTAGGTCTATGAGCAAATTAGGATTAAGCTCGCTAATAATATTACTTAATGCGCGTTGTAAAAAGCCATAAAATCCACGTTCTAAAAATGCACGCCGTGCTTGCACCATTTCTAACGAGTCGCCAGGCTGCTTGGAGTTTTTTTGTTGTACAGGTAATAGGTTTACATAGCCTTCTTTAGCAAAATCAAAACTGTGATTATTGCTGCAGCGAAGTGTTGCCCCATGCTTTGCAAGTGAGGTGTTACATAGTGGGCATTGGTATTGCAGACTCATTGGCCTAGGTAGTCCTTATCGTAAAATGTTTTGACCCAGTGCGGTCGATAAGTAATCATAATGGTTATGGCCATACCGTTGAGCATTGCCTCAGGAAACCAAATGATTGCACTTAAATATACGTAGTTATCTGCTAATTCTTGCCAATTGTACTGCCCTATCGCTAAGTAAAATAAAGCGCCTAAGCTTATTTTTATACACGCAATAAAACCGGCGGTTATAAACGCGCAAACAAATATGTATACAAAAAAGTGACGAGGTAAATACTGATAGCTCAGTATAAAGCTAAGGTAGCTTAATACTGTAGGAATAAATGCACCAATTAACAGCTGCAGAGGAAGTAACTCGAGATCTATTTGGCCAAAAGAGAATAATAATCCAGATGCGAGTAAGCTGCATAAAATAGTTAACCGCCAACCTAAAATTAAAGTAGCTGCGGTTACGCCTAAAATGTGTAAATCAAGCCCAGTTAAAATACCGGCTTTAATTTGCCAAAGAACAGCAAAAACGAGCGCACACGCCAGCACACCCGTTTGGCGTGCAGGCGTAGTATAAAGTGCTTTGTAGGTGTTTTTATCAAAACTTATAAAGGTAATGATTAAAACAAGGGCCCAAAGTAGCCCTTGTGTAATGTCAGTAAACATTAAAGCTATTTAAAAGTAGACCAAATAGGTGCATGATCCGACGGCTTTTCAATTCCGCGCAGTTCATAATCTATCCCTGTATCTACACAACGAGCAGCAAGGTCGTGCGTAGCAAGTACTACGTCAATACGTAAGCCTCTATTATCAACAAACCCTTTAGAGCGGTAATCAAACCAAGAGTATTGATCGTTTGTTTCGGGGTTTTGCTCTCTAAAAGTATCTTTAAAGCCCCAATTTAATAATGTTGCTAACCACTCACGCTCTTCTGGTTGGAAAGAGCATTTACCTGTTTTTAACCAGCGCTTAGCGTTTACATCACCGATGCCAATATCTAGGTCGGTAGGGGAGATGTTTATGTCGCCCATTACAATTACGTCTTGATCTGGAGTGTGGTTAGTTTCAAGGTGGGTCATTAAGTCTTTGTAAAACTGGCGTTTATAAGGAAACTTTGTTTCATGGTTAATGTTGTCACCTTGAGGGAAATAACCATTCATTACAGTTAAGTCACGGCCGTTATCTTGCTCTACGGTCACACTTATCATGCGCTTTTGAGACTCTTCGGTATCTGTTGCAAACCCTTTTAAGACCGATTTTGGCTCTTTTTTGCATAACATTGCCACACCATAGTGAGCTTTTTGGCCATGAAAATAAACGTGATACCCCATCTTCTCAACGTCTTCTAGCGGGAATGCTTCATCATGAACTTTAATTTCTTGCAGCCCAATTACGTCTGGCTGATGTTTATCTATAATTGCTTGTAACTGATGTAAGCGTGCGCGCAGACCATTGATATTGAAAGAAATAACCTTCATAAAATTTACCTTTAATTAGACTCTGTTTTTATAACTAAATTGTATCAGTAATTTAGACTACATAACATGATCGAAATGAGAAAATAGCTGCGCAAATGTTGATCAAATGGTGGCTAAAGTTTAAACATTGTAAATGCTTTATTAATTATTTAAATAAATAAAAAATTCAATTGATCTCCTTATTATTGAATATATAATGCGCAAAAATTACTTGTTTAGTCGTTCAAATAGGATCTCTCTCATGAAAACACAATTACTTTTAGCTACTGCATTATTAGCGTCTGCATCTGTATCTGCACAAAGCAACACTTACTTCAGCCAAGATAACAAACTTGAGTCTAAGTTATGTGTTTTAAGTGCGAATGAAGGTTTTACTGCGGCTCGTAAAGAAGCTGCACAACACGGTGTTTACTTATCGCGTTTTTCAAAAAGTGTATTATGTAATGGCCAAGACATTCGTGACATTGCTAAAAAAGCAACGTCTAGCCAAGTAAAAGAATCAAAGGTTGAAGTATTCGCTAAAGATGCTCACCAAGAAACACAGTTATGTATGACTGCACTTAAAAAAGGTTTAGCGCCAGTACGTCAAAAAATTGGTAATTTAAACTCTTTAAAGTGTAATGGTCAAAACGTAACTGAGTTTGTAAAGCGTTACCAAAACGCTGCCATTTAATTTTTAAGCTTTAAATTAGCTTTATAGAAAATGCCCGGTTTATACCGGGTATTTTTTTGCAAAAATTACAAGGTAAGCTGCAATCATTGCAAAGCTAAGTAATTGATAACTGTATATAAAACATCCTTTTAAAGGCTAAGTGGCTGTTTTTTGGTAAGTTATATGTTCTGGCATCAGACTTGTATTAGTTAAAGTGACATTTACTAACTACAAGGATACGTCTTATGAAAAAGTTAACACTCGCAACAACTATTTTAGCATCTTTGAGCTTAGCGGCTTGTGCCTCAAACCAAGGCTTAGAAAAAATCGATAGCGATTTTGCAAGTTTAGATAACGACAGTGATGGTTATATTTCAAAAGTAGAAGCAGATGACGACAGCATCTGGGGCCACTTTTCAAATATTGATACCAATATGGATAACGAGATCAGTCGTAAAGAATTTAACGCTTACATGCAATTAAATACCGGTAAGGTAGCCACTGACAGTGAAGTTAGTGAATCAGCATTTAAAGCTAAGATAGCAAAGTTTGATAAAATCGAAAATGATTTTAAGAGCTTAGATAATGACAAAAATGGTTACATTTCAGTAGAAGAAGCTGACGATGATGACATTTCAAACCATTTTGGTTACATGGATGGAAATAACGATAAACGCATCAGCAAAGGTGAGTTTAAAGGTTATATTAAAAAATACGGTAAAGCCGTAGCTGAAGATGATGCTCTTAAGGTATTAAGACACAGCTAATATTACCTAAATGAGTTAATAAAAACAGCCAGCATTAATTGCTGGCTTTTTTGTGCATTTAATTTAGATAAAAGGCAGATATATTTTCCACCTTTTATGATGTTCTGTCATAATAGATGGCTGTGTATTTTAAAGGGCTGAGCAAAATTATGGCAGGTCGTCGAATTAGTGACGAGCAATTAATTGAGATCATTGAAGCGGCTATATTTGTCGCAGACAAACCAGTTAGTAAGCGCCATTTAAAAGACACAGTACTTGCTGATTTAGCACTATCAATGGCAAGAATTAACGCAGCAATTGAAGCTATAGAAAGCCATTTTCAGACACGAGGTATACGCCTTGTAGAAGTTGGCAGCGGTTATCGGTTTCAGGCTTGTAGTAGCTTAAGCCCTTGGCTGAGCAATTTATGGCAAGAACGAGCGCCTAAGTATTCGCGCGCGCTTTTAGAAACTTTGTCGTTAATAGCCTACAGGCAACCAATAACACGTGGTGAAATAGAGCAAGTAAGAGGCGTTACTACCGGCTCAGCAATTATAAAAACCCTTCTCGAGCGAGAGTGGGTAAAAGTGGTAGGGCATAAAGAAGTACCCGGTAAACCGGCACTTTATGCTACTACAAAATTATTTTTAGATTATTTTTCGTTAACGGGTTTAGAACAGCTTCCTGCATTGCCAGAGCAACAGCAAAGTAAGATAAACCAGTTATTAAGTGATCCTTCTGTGAGAGAACCATCCGAATGAGTATTCAAGGTGAAAAGTTACAAAAAGTCCTAGCCCGCGCAGGTGTAGGCTCGCGTCGCGAAATGGAAAAGTATATTGATGCTAACCGCGTTAGTGTTAACGGTAAAGTTGCCAAGTTAGGTGACCGTGTTGAAGAAACCGATTTAATTCGTGTTGATGGCCACACTGTAAAAATTGAAGAAAAAGCAGACCGTATTTGTCGCGTTATTATGTATAACAAACCAGAAGGTGAGTTAAGTACACGTAAAGACCCAGAAGGGCGCCGTACTGTTTTTGACCGCCTACCACGCATTGATGGCGAGCGCTGGATTGCGGTTGGCCGATTAGATATAAATACCGCAGGTTTAATGTTATTTACTAACGATGGTGAAATGGCTAATCGTTTAATGCACCCAAGCTACGAAGTTGAACGTGAATATTCAGCGCGTGTATTTGGTGAAGTAACTAACGAAACAATTAAAAATTTAACACGTGGTGTAGAGCTTGAAGATGGACCCGCTAAATTCTTAAATATTAAACCGTTAGGCGGTGAAGGAATTAACCGTTGGTACAATGTTACGCTAAACGAAGGACGTAACCGCGAAGTTCGTCGATTATGGCAATCGCAAGATGTTGAAGTGTCACGCCTTATTCGTATTCGTTACGGTAAATTAGAGCTTGATAAACGCCTACCACAAGGTGGTTGGGCTGAACTTGATTTAGAAACGGTAAACTATTTACGTAAAACCGTGAAGTTAGGGCGCGAAACTCAAACTAAGCTATCGGTAATGCCAGAAAAGCGTAAAGATAAACGCGCTAAAATAAACCAAATTCGTAAAGCGGTTAAAAAGCATAACCAACGCGTTAAGCAAACAAAGCGTAAATAGCTTTTACGATTAGTAATTAAAAAGCCGCAATTTATTGCGGCTTTTTAATAAGAAAATAAAATTTTACTTTTTAGTTTGTGCGTCGAGTGATTCGCCATTTACCTGGGTTGAATCGTCGCTCATAAGGTATAAATAGGTTGGCATTAAATCTTCAGGGCTGGCTAGTTTATCGCGATCCTCTCCTGGGTATGCAGAAGCTCGCATAGAAGTGCGGGTCGCACCTGGATTAATACAATTTACACGGATATTTGTTTTTCCTACCTCGCATGCCCATGTTTGCATCATGCCTTCTACTGCAAACTTAGATATAGCGTAAGGTCCCCAAAATTCACGGCCTTTGCGGCCAACACCAGATGATGTAAATACAATAGAGGCGTTGTCTGACTTACGTAGCACTGGAAATAGCGCTTTGGTGATCATAGCTTGCGCTGTCACATTTACTTTCATGATATTCTCAAAAGTAGATGAACAAAAATGCTCAAGTGGCCCCAGTGAACCCAATATACCTGCGTTATTTAACAAGCCATCTAATTTACCAAATTGGCTTTCGATTGTTGCGGCAAGGTCACGGTAGTTTTGTTTAGTCGCACCTTTTAAATCCATTGGTACGATTGCAGGCTGAGGGTAGCCAGCATTAACAATCTCATCGTAAACGCATTCGAGTTTATTTGTTGTTTTTCCTAATAAAATAACCGTAGCACCATGCTTTGCATAGGTAATTGCTGCTACACGACCAATGCCGTCTCCGGCACCAGTAATTAATATCACTTTATTTTGAAGCGCATTTTGAGCTGCTTGATAAGTTTGCATATAAATACCAATTGATAATTTTTTTTGATTTTAACATAGCAAATCGTCAAGTAATCGAATTTATTGAAAATTTAGGTGGCGGAATTATAAACTTTACGTTAAGTTTAACTGGTCTAATGTCTCATTAATAAACTGATTACATTGTTTTAACTTTACTACACTGATTAAACACACTTACTTTGAACGAACACACTATAAAAATAAAGATATGTGCGGAGCTAAAAATATGAAAAAAATGCTACTCTCACTCTCGGTTACGGCTGCATTAGCAGGCTGTGGCGGCGGAGAAACGTTAGAAGATGTTAAAAATGATACAGCCACTATTATCCCAACTGCTACGGTAACTTTTGACCCAGCAAACGGGGTACTGTCTGTTCCTAACGATTTATTAATGAGCGGTACTCAAGACGGCACACTTAATATTCCAGGGGAACTAGACGATGATAACGTGTCTATCCCTCGTGCCGCTTATTCAGACCCACAACTTGCATTGGGTGCATTAGATGGTTGGTCTTCTCAGGTGCCATTTAAGATTGATTTAACTTTCCCTACGGGTGTATCGCTTGACGAAACGTCAGCTGCAACGCCTGGCACAGTGCGAATTTTTGAAGTTATTATGGGCGCAAGCCTCACAGATGCAGAATGTTCGGTGGTTACAGCCGGTACTGCATGTAAGTTAGTTGGTGAGCTGACTTACGGAGTTGATTTTATCTCTCAAGCATCGGGTGATGCAGTAGCAATTATTCCTCTTAAACCATTTAATGCAGGTAGTTCATACATTAATGTACTAACTACTGGCTTGAAAGATTCTCAAGGGCGTTCTATTCAGCCTTCATCAACTTATGCGTCTGTAAGTGAAGAAGCGCCGCTTATTACTGATGCTCAGCTTGGGCTTCAAGCGGCAGTAAATAGTTATGAAAATGTAGTGGTAAGTTCGGGTGATATCACCAAAGACGACATTATATTTTCTGCTGCGATGACTATTCAATCAGCAGGGCCTGTACTTGGTACTATTAAACAATTATTAGCAGGTAGTTTGGCAAACCCTGCGACCGTACCAAAAATAACTATCACAGAGTCTGAAGAAACGGTTAAAGATTTTTTAAAATTTCCTGATATAGCTACTTTTGCACCATTTGATGCTGTTGAATATATTAAAGGCGAGATTACTTTACCTATGTACCTAGGCACACCTACAGGTACAGAAATAAGCGATTTGAATGACACTTACTGGAAAGCTATGTGTTCAAGCCCCGTTGCAGTATTAAATCAATTAGCTTCAGATCAAAAATTACGAGATGAAGGTAAGCAAGAAGAAATTGATGCAACTATGTTTGACGAAGGTCCTTATGAAGACGTTTGTCAGCAAATAAATACTCAGCTACATGATTATCCAAAAATTGATATTACTCGGCATTTAACTAAATATAACCCAGTTCCACTAGCTCAAAGCTATGAGACTATACCTGTACAAATCACAAAGCCAATTTTAGCTGATATAAATGTTTATCGTTCAGCTTATAATCTACCTGAGCTTGAAAGTATCCCAGAAGGCGGTTGGCCTGTTGTAATTATGCAACACGGCATTACGACAAATAAAGAAAGTATGCTTGCATTAACTGCGCAGCTTTCAATCCAGGGTTTTGCTACCGTTGCAATAGATCATCCTCGCCACGGTGAGCGTGGAATAGATGTAGGTGATGATGGCACAGACGATTTTAATGCTACTAGTGGCTCTGTACTTAGCTATATGAATTTAAGTTCATTGCTTGTTGCGCGCGATAGTTTACGTCAATCTTCAGCTGATTTATTAGGTTTACGTTTAGGGTTAAACTTTATAAATGATACAACGATTAACGCACAAGACGTCACTTACATTGGTCATTCATTAGGCTCTATTGTCGCTCCTGCATTTATTTCCCAAGCAAATAATCCATTAGCGCCAACGGTTGATCCATTATTTAATGTAAACACAGTAGCACTTGCTAGTGGCGGTGGCGGTATTGCTAGCTTCTTACTTGAGTCGGCAGCATTTGGTCCATTTATTCAAGGTTCAGTGTTATCTCAAGCTGGCACAACAGAGGCTGACGAACTTAATGTATACTTGCAAGGTGCTGCATTGTCTAATTGTGGGGCATTAGCATCAGAAGATAAGGAAGCTTATTTAACGTGTGGTTATAACGAGTATGTAGCTTCTTTAACTACAGCTGGTGAAACAAGCAAGCTTACTAATATTCAAGATGTGTTTACTCAGTTTGCATTTGCAGCGCAAACAGCGTTAGACAGTGGAGACCCAACTAATTACGCATCGGCAGTACAAGCATTAGGTACGCCTGTTTACACAAACGTAGTAGTGGGTGATGGTGGCGATAACAAACCTGATCAAGTTATTCCTCCTGCGGCAGCGAATAACCCAATTTCAGGGACTATTCCATTAGCAAACTTTATGGGGCTTGAAACAGTAAGCACTTCACAGCCATTAAGTGAAACACCGGCTAGCTACTTAGTTAAATTTACTAAAGGACATCATGGCTCTATTTTAACACCAGCCCAAGATGAAGCCGAAGCGGCTACTGTTGAAGGCAGCGCTGCCGCAAATGCTGAAATGCAGCTGCAAGTTGCTACTTATTTAGCAGCACGCGGGCGTATGTTACTCGTTACAAACACTGAGGTTGTGACTGATTAACCAGCAAATATATTATTAACCTTTAAAAGCCACTGTTTAGTGGCTTTTTTTTGTTATAAAGCATGATAAATTAGCTTAAATTTATAAATGGAGAAACCAGTTGGAATTTTTATACGAGTACGGTTTGTTTTTTGCTAAAACGGTTACCTTTGTTATTGCCATTGCAATTATTTTAACCCTTATAGTGGGCTCTGCTGTTAGGCCTAAAGCTAAAAAAGGGGCAATAGAAATAGATGATTTATCTGAGCAGTTAGATGATTTAAAACAGAGCTTTTTAGAAAACACGTTAACTAAAAAAGAGTTAAAGTTGCATCAAAAAGCATTAAAAGCTGAGTCTAAAAAAACAGCAAATGATGAGCCTAAACCACGTTTATATGTTATTGACTTTATTGGTAGCATGGATGCACACGAAGTTGAAAGCCTACGTGAGGAAGTGACTGCCATTATTACTATTGCAAACCCAAAAACAGACAAGGTGCTGGTGCGTTTAGAAAGCGGTGGTGGGGTAGTACATGGCTATGGCTTAGCAGCCTCTCAGCTACAGCGATTTAAAAATGCGGGTATTAAACTATCTGTATCAATAGATAAAGTTGCAGCAAGCGGTGGTTACATGATGGCATGTGTTGCAGATGAAATACTTGCAGCACCTTTTGCAATTGTGGGCTCTATTGGGGTTATAGCGCAAATACCTAACTTTAATAAAATATTAAAGAAAAATGATGTGGAGTTTGAGCAAATTACCGCGGGTGAATTTAAACGTACACTCACATTATTTGGAGAAAACACAGATAAAGCACGTGAAAAGTTTCGTGATGAAATAGAACAAACACATGGCCTGTTCAAGGATTTTGTAAGTACACAGCGTCCAAGCTTAAATATTGATAATGTTGCCACTGGTGAGCATTGGTTTGCTACTCAAGCTATTGAAAAAGGCTTAGTGGATGTTATAAAAACCAGTGACGATGCATTGTTAGAGCAACAAGCCGAGCGCCAAATTTATAAAGTTAAATACAAGGTTAAAAAGGGCTTAAGCGATAAACTGGCAATAGGTTTAAGCAGCGGTGTAAATAAAGCGGGTGTTAATTTAATGTCGCGTTTTAAATCGATAAACCCATAAAATACTTATACCAATCCTCAAAATAGATCACTTAATTAAGCGAATTGGTATTAATTATAAACAATAAAAAACCCTTGCATGGCAAGGGTTTTTTATGGCTTAAAAATATTAGGGCGTTGATTTATGATAATCTTCTAAGTCTTTTGCGGCATTTGGGTCGTTGAAAATAGTTTCATCGAGTTGACCTTCAGATTTAGCAACAACACACGTTACCATACAGTCACCAGTAATATTTACCGCAGTACGCGTCATATCAAGCAGTCTGTCTACACCAATAATGATAGCAATACCTTCTACAGGTAAACCTACTTGGTTAAGTACCATAGCTAGCATGATTAAACCGACACCAGGTACACCAGCTGTACCTACAGATGCAAGTGTTGCAGTTAAGATAACCATTAAGTAATCAGAAATTGTTAAATCAACAGCAAACACTTGTGCAATAAACACGGTTGCCACACCTTGCATTATTGCTGTGCCATCCATGTTAATAGTGGCACCAAGCGGTATAGTAAAAGAGGCAACTGAGTTGTTAGCACCCAGCTTTTTTGTTGCTGTTTCAAGGGTGATTGGCATAGTAGCGCTTGAACTTGATGTACTAAAGCCAAATAAGCAAGCGTGTTTCATTTTTGCTAAAAAAGTAAGTGGGTTAAGTCCCGTCAGAACTTTTAAAATAATGCTGTAGTTAATAAGGGCATGAATAAGCAATGCAGCTACAACCACTAAGAAGTATTTAGCCAAGCTTACAATTAACCCCATTTCAATGGTGGTAAACAATTTAGCCATTAAGAAAAATACGCCGTATGGTGCAATATTCATCAGTAGTGTAACAAGTTTTAAAATTACTGTGTTTAAGTCTTCGAACACAGTAGCAACACGTTTACCTGCTTTACCGCTTAAAGCCATCGCCACACCAAATAAAAGTGCAAATACAATAACTTGCAGCATGTTACCTTTAGCCATTGCTTCGAAAGGGTTAGTAGGGAACATATCAATAATTACGCGTGCAAGTGTAGGGGCTTCTTTCGCATTAAAGCTCGCATCTGAAGGAAGGGCAATGCCTTCGCCTGGATTAAATAGCAGCGCCAACGATATAGCAACTGTAATTGCAACCGCGGTAGTTACTAAATATAAGCCTATAGACTTACCGCCTAAACGACCTAACTTTTTAGGATCGCTTAAACTACACGTACCACAAACAAGCGATACAAACACAAGTGGAACAACCAACATTTTTAAGCTGGCAATAAAGATTTGTCCACCCACATGGAAAAGGCCATCAACAAAAAATGCTTTAATTGGCAAAGAGAATAACCCAAGAGGAATTAGATAATCGTCTTCACCAGCTAATATAGCTTGAAATAAAAAGCCTACTGCAATACCCAGCGCCATACCAATCATGATACGGGTAGTTAAACTCATTGAACGTATTTTAGACATATTCCCTAATCTATTTTTTCAAATTTGCCATAGACTACCAGCAAGGAAATATTTACTACAGAAAAAAATAGTTTTTAATGAAATTTTTTTACACAAAAAAGTGACAAAAAACTGTGATATTAGACTAAGTTATAGGTTAATATTAGGTAAACAATTATCAGTAAATAATAACAACGCTAGGGAGAGGTCCATGCCTTTAACGCGACTACTCAGCATTACACTATTTAGCTTTATGCTTTCAGCTTGTGGTGGTGGTGGAACAATCGAGAAAGACGGCACTATAGGTGATGATGATTCTACAACCGAAACATCCACATATACGGTAAGCTTAAAAGGCTATACACAGTCAAGTGATACTGAGTCAAATACAGTTACCGCGGCGGCTCCTTTAGAACTTAGAGCAAGTTTAGAAAATCAAGACGGTGATGCTGTTTCTGGTGAGCGCATTACCTTTACCCTGGCAGATGATGTTGGTGCTTTAAATCAAGCTTCCGCACTTACAAACAGTGATGGCTTTGCTATTGTCGAACTAATGGCTGGTACAGTTGAAGGAGCTGGAGAAGTAACTGCGACCTATACTATCGATGGTGTTTCATATACAGATAGTTTTAGCTACAGCTCTTCTGGAGATTCAGAAGGTGATGTTGAAAATCCTTTCTCAGTAAGTTTAGAAGGATATTCTCAAACAGACGGTAGTGAATCTAATACTGTATCAAGCGATTCGCCGTTAAATATAACTGCCACACTACTAGACTCTGATGAAACCCCTATTTCTGGTGAGCGCATAACATTTACACTTGCGGATGAAGTCGGTTCATTAGCTCAGTCATCAGCTTTAACTCAAGCAAATGGACAAGCGACGGTAGAGCTAAGCGCGGGTACTACAGTAGGTGCTGGTGAAGTAACAGCTACATACACTCAGAACGACGCTGTATACAGCGCAACTTTTGCATTTCAATCACAGGGCGATGAAGCCAATCAATCAGATTATAGTTTAACCCTTCAAGGTTATACTAAAGGTACCGACACTCAATCAAATTCTACAACTTCTTTGGTACCATTAGAGCTCAGGGCAACATTGCTCAACGAAGGTGCGGCTGTAATCTCACAAAGTGTTAATTTCTCATTAGCTAGCGATATAGGTATTCTTAATCCAAGCTCTGGAAGCGTTTTAACAAATGAAGAAGGAGTAGCTACCATTGAGTTACTAGCTGGCGATACAGCTGGTGCATCAGAAGTTACAGTTTCATATACAATCGATGGCGAAGCGTTCAGCTCAGAAGCATTTGACTTTGAATCTATTATTATTGAACAAGCACAAATCGAAGTTAGTTTACTATCGAATGATAATATAGAAACTAGAAATGTTGATTTTCAAAACCCTGCTGTAGCACAAGCACAACTTTTACTGGATGGTGAGCCCGGGGCTTATAAATTAATAGAGTTTAACTTATCTGGTTTGGGCGTTATTAATCCTTCAAATGGTACTGCAATGACTAATGAAGAAGGTATTGCAAAAATTGATTTATTAGCTGGTACTGAGGCTGGCGCTAGTTCCATCTCCGCTACTTACAATGATAACGATAGTAATTCTTTTACTTCTGAATTTTTTACTTTTACAACCGCTGGTGATGCTCCTGAACAAGGCGATGATGACACTTACACCCTTAATTTAAGCTTGATTTCATCAACAACATTAACTCAAACAAGCGAAGTTAGTGCAAATGATAACGCTTTAGTTCAAGCCACTGTTTTAGATTCAAACAATGAAGCTGTCGTTGGAGGTGTTGTTAGTTTCAGTTCAACACTAGGTAACTTATTACCAAGCGCGGGAACCGCTTTGACAAATGAAAATGGTTTAGCATCATTAAACCTTGCTCCGGGAACGATTGAAGGTGCTGGTACAGTTACTGCAGTTTATGAGGCTGCTCAATCGACTGTAGGATTTTATACTCGCGGTGATGCGATTGACCCAAATCAGAGTTCTGCAGATATAGACTTTAAAATTTTACAAAACTGTTCTTCTGACTTTTCAACTACAAGAAACGCATCATTGTGTGATGAGGTAACTAGTATTTCAGGTGACACAACAGGTATTTTATACATTGAAGTGACAAATGAAAATTCAACAACTCCACTTACACAAACATTAGTAACTGCAACTACATCAATCGGTTCCGTTACTCCTTCAACAGGTACTGCAATTACAGACTCAAATGGTGTTGCCCTTTTAACAATCGTTCCCGGCCAAGATGTTGGTGCTGGTGAAATTACAGTGTCGGTGCTCGAAAGCGATTTAACTAAAGCATTTCAAATTGCTGCAGTAGATGTTGAAATTGCTATCAGTAGCTCGGTTGCTGACGATGAATTATTAGCAGCAGGTGCAACTGCACTTATTTCGATAGAAATTTCTAAAGATGGTGAGTTATACACTACACCATTAACTGTTGAGTTTTCTTCAGGCTGTGTAGGCTCAGACCAAGCATTAATTGACGAAACGGTAACAAGTATTGGTGGTTTTGCCCGCTCAACTTATCGCCCGCTTACTTGTGTAGGTGGCGATATCATTACAGCTACTGTGATCACTGGTGGCGATACAGTGTCGGCAAATACAACTATAAATGTATCACCAGCTAATATTGGCTTTTTACAGTTTGTTGAAGTGACCGAACCTGTAATTTCTTTAAAAGGTACTGGTGGCGCCGACAGAACTGAAATCTCAGAGGTGACATTTAAGCTTGTTGATTCAAACGGGAACGACCTAGCATCAAGAACTGTAAACTTTGAGCTTTCAACTGCTGTAGGTGGCATAACGTTAGGCACAGCCAGTGCAATTACAAATGCCAGTGGTGAAGTAACTACATCTGTTCAATCTGGTTCTATTGCAACGCCAGTACGCGTTATTGCATCAAGTGAGGAAGAGGTTGATGGCAACACGGTTATTGTAACGGCGCCTTCAGATATTTTGGTGGTTAGTACAGGTATTGCAGATCAAAACAGCTTTTCGTTATCACGTTCTATTTTTAACCCTCATGCTTTAAATGTTGATGGAAATACAGTATCGGTTAACGCACGTTTAGCAGATCACTTTAATAACCCTGTTCCGGATGGCACGGCGGTTAGTTTTATTACAGAAGGTGGTGTAATAGAGCCAAGTTGTACCACAACTGATGGAGCTTGTAGCGTAACCTGGACAAGCAGTAACCCACGTCCTTTTACTGATTCAATGTACGAAAATACGATTACTCAAAAGTGTGATAGCGGGTTACCGTGTCCATTAGGTATTTTAAATAATGATTTAACGGTAGATTTACCATTAGGTGGACGTGCAACCGTTCATGCTTACGCAATTGGTGAAGAAACGTTTTCAGATTTAAATGGTAATGGTTACTTTGATAGCGAAGACTTTTTTGACGATTTATTCGATATTCCAGAAGCCTTCATAGATAACAACGAAGATGGCACATACGGCGGTAAAGATTGTAACGATGGAACCGACCCATGTTCGCGTGACAACTCTACCGGTGATGAGTTTGAAGAATTTGTTGATTTTGATGGCAATGGTACATGGACCACAGAAAACGGCCTTTACAATGGCTTATTGTGTCGTGAAGAAGACGAGACAGCAGGTATTTGTACTCGTCAAATGGTTAATGTATTTCAAAACCAAGAGATTGTGATGTCAGGTGACGCTGCATTCTTTAGATTAGTAACATACGCTGATGATTGTTCGACTATTGTTGGTGCAAATGCATCTGAAGTACGTGTTAACAGCGACCCTACAAGTCCACTTGTTCGTCGTGTGCAAAGCGATGCAACAAGTCAGCTAATGTGTCAGGTTGACTCGATTGACTTAACACAAACTACTGGTGCATCAAGTTTAAACCTTACAGTATTTATTGCTGATGTTTATAACAACCCAATGCCAGCTGAAACAACTATTTCGATTGCAACAGACAACGGTATTTTAACGGGTAATGATAATTACACTTACCCTAATACAACAAGTATTGTGCCTGTAGGACTTTCGTTTGGTATTACGCGTGAGGACTTAGATGGTGGTAATGAGCAGTTTAGCGGCATTTTAACTGTGACAGCTGAGGCACCTTCTGGGTTAGAGACTACACTTTCAGTTAGCGTAACTGACGATTTATAATTGATATAATGTAAAAAAATGCCAACCTTAAGGTTGGCATTTTTGTTTCTGTTCTATATATTCCACAGCAATTATTCTAAAAACACCTGTTTGTATAATTTAACAACAAAAATTGTTTGTTTATTCAGTAAATACAGAAAAGTTTGTATTAAAAGCTTGTAACAATAGGTGTTTGTAGATATACCTATAAATATTCGCGCCGTTTATGTCGGCAAAACACATTTAAATATTTGGTTAGAAATAGGCAACTATGGGCAAATCGCTAGTAATTGTAGAGTCACCTGCTAAGGCTAAAACAATTAATAAATACTTAGGTAAAGACTTCATCGTAAAGTCCAGTATTGGTCACGTACGTGATTTACCTACCTCAGGTTCGAGCAAAGCTAAAGTGCCGGCAACTAAAACGCCTGCCGAAGTTCGTAAAATGGAACCTGAAGAAAAAGCAGCGTATAAACAGCAACGAGATTACACCAACTTAGTAGCGCGTATGGGTATCGATCCTGAAAAAGGGTGGGAACCGCATTACGAAGTTTTGCCAGGTAAAGAAAAAGTAGTTCAAGAGTTAAAAAAGCTGGCCGAAAACGCAGACCAAGTTTATCTCGCAACGGATTTGGATAGAGAAGGGGAAGCTATTGCTTGGCACCTTCAAGAAATCATTGGTGGCGAACCAGAAAAGTATAAACGTGTAGTTTTTAACGAAATTACTAAAAATGCTATTCAGCAAGCGTTTGAAACACCGGGTGAGCTAAACACCGATATGGTGTACGCACAGCAAACGCGTCGCTTTTTAGACCGTGTTGTTGGTTTTATGGTGTCGCCTTTGTTGTGGGCAAAAGTTGCTCGTGGTCTATCTGCCGGTCGAGTGCAATCAGTTGCAGTGCGTTTGTTAGTAGAGCGCGAGCGTGAAATTAAAGCGTTTATTCCTGAAGAATTTTGGGATATCCATGCTGATGTTAAAAATACCGAGTCTCAGTTACGCTTAGAAGTAACCAAACAAGCAGACAAGCCATTTAAGCCTGTAAATGAAGCGCAGGCTGCTGCCGCAGTTAAAACGCTTGAGAGCGCGGAATATAAAGTAATAAGTGTTGAAGAAAAACCAAGTAAAAGCCGTCCAAGCGCACCTTTTATCACTTCAACCATGCAACAAGCTGCTAGCACTCGTTTAGGGTATGGCGTTAAAAAGACCATGATGCTTGCACAGCGTTTATACGAAGGTGGTTACATCACGTATATGCGTACCGACTCAACTAACCTGTCAAAAGATGCGGTTGAAATGTGTCGTGACTACGTTACTGAAGAGTTTGGTGCTAAGTACTTACCAAAAGATCCAATTAGCTATAGCTCTAAAGGAAACGCGCAAGAAGCGCATGAAGCGATTCGTCCTTCAAGCGTGACTGTGCTTTCGGGCCATGTTGAGGGTGTCGATGCCGACGCTAAAAAGCTTTACGAGCTCATATGGCGCCAATTTGTAGCATGCCAAATGGTTCCTGCAGAATACGACCTAACAACGCTTACTGTTGCCGCAAGCGACTTCCAGCTTAAAGCAAAAGGTAGAGTATTACGCTTTGATGGTTGGACTAAAGTACAACCAGCAGTGCGTAAAAAGAATGAAGAAGATCAGTCTCTTCCTGCTGTTAAAGAAGGCGAAGTGCTAAGCTTAATTGAGCTTGATCCTAAGCAGCACTTTACTAAACCGCCAGCGCGCTTTAGTGAAGCAAGCTTAGTAAAAGAGCTTGAAAAACGTGGCATTGGTCGTCCATCTACGTACGCATCAATTATTTCAACAATTCAAGATCGTGGCTACGTACGTGTAGAAAACCGTCGCTTTTTTGCCGAAAAAATGGGTGAAATAGTTACCGACCGTTTAGTAGAAAACTTCACTGATTTAATGAACTTCGATTTTACTGCAAAAATGGAAGGGCGTTTAGATGACATCGCCGAAGGCGAGCGCGTTTGGACTCAAGTACTTGATAAATTTTATGACGATTTTTCTACGCAACTAAACATTGCAAAAGACGAGCCAGAGCAAGGCGGTATGCGCCTTAACCAAATGGTCGAAACGGATATTGACTGCCCAACATGTGGCAGAAAAATGGGTATTCGTACTGCATCTACAGGTGTATTTTTAGGGTGTACAGGTTATAACCTACCACCTAAAGAGCGCTGTACAACAACCATGAACCTTGTTTCAGGTGATGAAGCGGTTGCTGCAGATGTCGAAGACATTGAAACTGAAACATTAATGCAAATGAAGCGTTGTCCAATTTGTGAAACAGCGATGGACTCCTACTTAATTGATGAAACTCGCAAGCTACATGTATGTGGTAATAACCCTGCATGTAAAGGGCATATTGTTGAAGAAGGCACCTTTAAAATAAAAGGCTACGATGGACCTATTATCGAATGTGATAAATGTGGTTCTGATATGGAGCTTAAATCGGGTCGCTTTGGCAAGTACTTTGGCTGTAATAACGAAGAGTGTAAGAACACCCGTAAGTTGCTTAAAAATGGCGAAGCTGCGCCACCAAAAGAAGATCCGGTTCATATCCCTGAGCTTGAGTGCGAAAAATCAGAAGCCTATTTTGTACTTCGCGATGGCGCGGCAGGTATATTTTTAGCGGCTAATACTTTTCCTAAATCACGAGAAACACGCGCACCTAAAGTGGCGGAGTTAAAGCGTTTTAGAGACCGTATTTCTTCTAAGTTTTATTACTTAGCTGACGCACCTGAAAAAGATCCTGATGGAAATTTAGCTGTAGTACGTTATAGCCGTAAAAATAAAGCACAGTACGTTATGACCGAAGTGGACTCAAAAGCCACCGGCTGGACTGCGCACTATGAAGCAGGTAAGTGGGTAGAAGAAGCAAAGAAAAAAGCGGCGCCTAAAAAGAAGGCTGCTACTAAAAAAGCGCCTGCAAAAAAGACAAAAGCTAAAAAAGAAGAAGAGTAACTAACCCGTTACTTGTTTTTTAGCCAATAAAAAACCGGAACGCACAGCCTGTGTCGTTCCGGTTTTTTTATGAGTGCATATGCTTCGCAATGGCTTTGTTAGCCGCATATATACTCATAATTTAAATTTTTACAGATGACACTTTTTTATAGCCTTCAGACTCCAGTTCATCATTTACACATTGAAGTACGTAACCTAAAAGGTCTTCATTCGCTACATCGTCGTCTTTAGCCCAATTTACGCACATATCTGTGTATTCTTTAATTGTTTGTGCAGAAGCTGATGGTGCATCGTCTGCTACTGCATACGTTGCAGATACAGCAAAAAGTGGCGCTACTATTAATGCTAGCAATGCTTTATTCATTCGTTTATTCCTAAAAAATGGTTTGACGATTTAAATACATTTTATTGTTGTACTTAAACTGTGCCCAATGCAGAACAACTCTGTTGGTGTACTGATTTTTAATCGAAACTAAAATAAAAGATAACGAAATATTTTTATCGTGAAGATGAGAAAATTACGCTTAAATTACATTATAAGTATTTGTGTTGTAATAATTTATAAGCTAAGGTCGCTTTTTTTTATAAAAAGTAAAATGAATGGCTGAACAGCAAACTAACGTCCCTCGTGCACCTCGTAAAGTTCACAAAGTGGAGCAAGGGTTAGAATCGTTTATATTTACCGGGCGTTGGTTATTAGCGCCTTTTTTTGTGGGCTTATTGTTTGCAGTAATACTGTTACTTATAAAGTTTTTTAAACAACTTTATTTGATGGGCATCGCAACCTTTAGTGCAACAAATCAAGAATTACTCGTTGGTATACTAACACTGGTTGATACAGCCTTGTTAGCAGGTTTGCTTTTAATTATTATTTTTAGCGGCTATGAAAACTTTGTCTCAAAGCTCAATATTGAGGGCCATGAAGATAGGCCATCATGGATGGGGAAGGTTGGCTTCTCTGGTTTAAAAATGAAACTTATTAGCGCTATTGTAGCTATATCTGCGGTTGAGCTTTTAAAGGTATTTATTAATTCTAATATTCATTCAAGTGATGAGTTATTTTGGAAGGTAATTATTCATATTACTTTTGTAAGCTCAGGCGTATTATTTGCGCTCACTGATTATTTAAATAGTAAAACGCAATCACATTAAAAAGGTTAAGTTATACCAATTCGCTTAATTAAGTGATCTATTTTGAGGATGGAAAAACGTGTTTATAGCTAGGCAAAAAATTCGCTATTTAGTTGTTCTAAATGAGAATTTTTTAACGCAGATAGCGATACGTTTAGCCCCGCAAAATGATTAATTATTATTGCGGATTGGTATTAGTGCTTTGGTGGCAGCTATTTCGCCTTCATACCGACCAAAGTGACCTCAAGCTTTAAGCACACAAAAAAGCCCGATAAAATCGGGCTTTTAAAATATGTTAGGGCTTTATTAATTTACAAAAGCAAAATAGCACCCAAAACCGCTTATGCTTAACGTATTACCCTCTAAAGTGGCATTACAATGAGATAGCGAATCCTGTGCTTCAGTCACTGTTTTAGTTAGCTCCAATGTTTGATTGGTTTGAGCTAAATTAAACACACACAACATAGTTTGCTCGTTTAACGTTCTGTAAAAAGCGAGAATAGGCTCAGCAGTATCAATAAACTCAATGTCGCCTTCTAATAACACTGCATGCTGTTTACGCCATGCCATAAACTCACGGTAGGCATTAAGTATTGAGTCTGAATCTTTATCTTGAACAGATACAGCACTTTGAGTGTGCGCGTTATCTACAGGTAACCAAGGTTTTGCATTACTAAAACCTGCATGTTCTGAGTCATTGATATCCCATGGCATCGGCGTTCTGCAGCCATCACGGCCTTTAAAGTTTGGCCAAAAAGTAATGCCGTACGGGTCTTGTAGGTCTTCAAAAGCAACAGATGCTTCACCTAAGCCAAGCTCTTCACCTTGGTACATACATACACTACCTCGTAATGAAGCAAGTAGGGCTGTAAGCATTTTACATTGGGCAGAGTTTATTTCACCATTTTGGC
The DNA here is from genome assembly GCF_002221525.1 of Pseudoalteromonas espejiana DSM 9414. NCBI lineage: Bacteria > Pseudomonadati > Pseudomonadota > Gammaproteobacteria > Alteromonadales > Pseudoalteromonadaceae > Pseudoalteromonas > Pseudoalteromonas espejiana. Next base: position 1,617,901 of record NZ_CP011028.1, read on the forward strand.
TCCAACGACTCGCTACGCGCTCTACGTCGTGGTTGCTAAATGCCCAACACGGCCAACCTTCGGTCATACGTTGCTCAAGTGTTTGTACAGTTTCTCTTATGTATTCACTTGAATAGTCATCAGTAAGTAGCTCAAAACTGTAGCCCATGTGTAGCTTATCACCGCCTTGCGTGTACTCTGCCATGGTTGCCAATGAATCTTCTGATGAAATTTCACCTAACGACACAGTGCCTGGGTACTTATTAAGTAATGAGCGTATGTCTTGCATAAACTCAATGTTTTCTGGCTGCGTGTTATTATAATAGTGATACTGAAAAGCATACGGGTTATCTTCACTAAAGCCACGCCCTTGGCGTTTATCCTTAGGTTTAGCTGGGTTGTCACGAAGCTGAGCATCGTGGTAGCAAAAGTTAATTGCATCTAGTCTGAATCCATCAACCCCTTTTTTAAGCCAAAACTCAACATTATCAAGTACTGCTTTTCTTACTTCTGGGTTATGGAAGTTTAAATCAGGCTGTTCGGTTAAAAAGTTATGTAGATAATACTGACCACGACGAGGCTCCCATTGCCACGCACCACCACCAAATATAGATAACCAGTTATTAGGCGCTGTACCATCGTCTTTAGAGTCAGCCCATACGTACCAATCTGATTTATCATTATTTTGGCTTTCGCGGCTATCTAGAAACCATTGGTGTTGATCTGATGTGTGACTTAATACTTGGTCAATTATAATTTTAATGTCGCGTTTGTGTGCTTGGTCTATTAATTCGTCAAAGTCGTTTAAGTCACCAAAAAGCGGGTCTATGTCGCGATAATCGCTAATATCATAGCCAAAATCTTTCATTGGCGATTTAAAAAAGGGAGAAATCCAAATAGCGTCAACGCCTAAGCTTTTAATGTAATCAATGCGATTAATTATCCCTTTAAGATCACCAATTCCATCGTTATTGCTGTCTTGAAAGCTTCGCGGGTAAACCTGATAAATAACCGCACCTTTATACCACTGCTGTTGGGCCATGCTTTTCTCCGTCGTTCCACACAGTATTTATATTGTTATTAGTTCGATTGAAACAATCGCTAAATTTTCAAAAAGCATACGTGAAGGGGACTACTCTGTAAAAAGCCTGCATACGTATGCAGCTAATTTACTCACTTAAAACCGTTTTTAAAGAGGTGTATTTAAGGTGCTGTATTTTTATTACGAGCTTTACCAATCATGCTTTTTACTTATAAATAAAATAGCGCGGTCTGTTTTGGTGCTTATTTTAAAAGGCTTGCACGGTATTGGTGAAAGTGATGAATGGTCTTACCAATTTCATAAAGCAGAAATAATTATAATAACGTATGTAAATATTAAAAAATGCTTTAATTAACGCTATTTACACGCTGTATCATGGTTTTTTTATAGTGCGAACATATGTATTTTTATAAAACTCATTAACAATCATGTTGCACCATAATAATAAACTTAAAATCAATAGGTTAGCTTTGGTGTTGTGAACTAACTGTTAATTTATAATGCGTTGCATAGTCTTGAATACGTATGCATAAAGTTGTTAATAAAATAATTCGAGCGTTAATATTGATGCTGACAACAAAATTAGCTCGCCTGTTTGACTATCACTCAAATAAAGAAGCGGGTATCACAATATGGGTAACGGGAAAAACATCATGTCTATGTTCAAACCAAGTATATTAACTTTGGCATTAGCAACTGCAGGTTTAGCAAGCTTTACCTCTGTAGCAGCGCAAGAAGATACAGTTAAAAATGATGACGTTGAGGTTATCGAAGTAAAAGGCTTTCGTGGCAGTGTTGTTGAATCTATCAACACAAAACGCTTTTCTACACAGGTTGTAGAATCTATCTCTGCAGAAGATATAGGTAAACTACCTGACTCATCAATTGCTGAGTCTATTGCACGCTTACCTGGTTTAACAGCGCAGCGTTTAGATGGTCGCGCAAGCAGAGTATCAATTCGTGGTTTTGGTGAAAACGAAAGTGGTACTACTTTTAACGGCCGTGAACAGGTATCTATTGGTGATAACCGCGGCGTAGAGTTTGACCTTTACCCATCAGAAATTATGAGCGGCGTTACGGTATATAAAACACCAAACGCAAGTATCGAAGCAGAAGGCATTGCCGGTGTTATAAACATGCAAACCGTGCGTCCTTTAAGTAAAGGCGAGCGTGTATTCCAAGTTAATGGCCAATACGAGCAAACCAGCTTTGATAAACTAAACCCAGACGGTAACGACGATGGTTACCGCGGTACTATTTCATACATTGATCAGTTTGCTGATGACACTATAGGTGTTGCATTTGCACTTAACACCATGAGCTCACCAAACCAAGAAAAACGTTGGAACGCGTGGGGCTACCCTGAATTTACCGCTGATGATGGTAATACTTACTCAATTTTAGGTGGTGCTAAACCATTTGTACGTTCATCGACACTCGAACGTGATTCAGCCATGCTCGTACTAGAAGCTGCACCGACTGACAAACTAAACATGACGTTTGATGCGTTATATGTAGATTTTACAGATGAAAAAATCTTACGCGGTATCGAAATCCCATTTGCATGGGGCCAAGGTTCAATTGACCCTGCAAGCGTAGCTGTAGATGATGCGAGCGGATTTATTACCAGTGCTGTTACTAATGGCCAGCGTGTAGTTGTTCGTAACGATTATGAAGAGCGTGAAGCAGAATTAACCGCATTTGGTTTTAATACTAAATACGATATTGACGATTCATGGTCAGTAGAATTTGATGCAAGTTACTCGCAAGTAGATCGTAAAATTTGGAGCCTTGAAAGTTACTCAGGCACAGGGCGTGGTGATTCACGTGGTGTTGCAGATAACTTAGGTTACACCTTTAACGGTGGGAATACTGGTGCTACGTTTACTCATGACTTAGATTATAGTGATTACAGCTTAATTCAGTTAGGTGGGCCTCTTTCTTGGGGGTCAAACAAAGCGTTGAATAATAAGTATGGTCTAACCACTGATTCAGGGTATGAAAACCAAGCGCAAGACGGTTTCATTAATGCGCCAACCATTGAAGATGAGCTGTCTACATTAAAGCTAGCGGCATCTAAAGTATTAGAAAACGAATACTTCAGCTCAATTGAGTTTGGTATGTCTTATAAAGAGCGCGAAAAAACAAAAGATTCGCAAGGTTTTTATATGACATTATCTGGTTTTTCGCTTGATAACCCAGGTATGTTAACTGTGCCAGAACAATACCGCATGGGTAGTGTTGACTTAGGCTTTATTGGCATGGGTGATATGATTGCCTATGACGCTAACAGTTTATTAAATGATGGTTATTATACGCTCGTTGACCAAAGATTAGCAGACACAAGTCACTTAACTAAATCGTGGACAGTAAAAGAAGAAATTACTTCGGCGTTTGTACAAGCTAATATTAATGCTGAAGTGAGCGGTTTAGCGTTAACAGGTAACATTGGTGTACGTTATGTACATACTGACCAGTCTTCACAAAGTAACGCTTTTAATGCAGACGATGATGGTAATATTTTTGTTACGCCGACAGATCTTAGCCACGATTATTCTCACGTATTACCAAGTTTAAACTTATCGCTTGCGATTGATGAGCAGCAAACAGTGCGTTTTGGTGCGGCTAAAACTATTTCGCGTGCACGTTTAGACGAAATGAATGCATCAATTGACGCATCATACAATACTACGCCTGATGAGAACGGTAACTTTTGGTCTGTATCGGGTGGTAACCCTAATTTAGAGCCAAAAGAAGCAACTGGTTACGATTTAACGTACGAAAATTACTTTAGTGATGAAGGTTACTTCTCTGCTGCATTTTTCTATAAAGACTTAACGCAGTGGATTTTTGATGGCACATACGCAATTGATATGTCAGGTGTTGCAGATCCAGAGTCAGGTGAAATTCCAGCAACATCTGAGGGTACGGGTAGTGGTAAAGTAAATGGCGGCGGCGGTGACCTATACGGTTACGAGTTATCACTAGCGTTACCATTTAAAATTTTCCACCCGTCACTTGAAGGCTTTGGTTTAATTGCAAGCCATACCGGTATTGAGTCTGATATTGAAGATCAAAACGGTAACGAATACGAACTACCAGGCCTTTCAGATAAAATTCAAAGCTTAACGGTTTATTACGAAATGAATGGTATTCAACTGCGTACCAGCATGCGTAAGCGTAGTGCCTTTAAAGGTGATGTATACGGTATAGGTTTTGATACTCAGCAAGTAGATATCCTAGGTGAAACAATTTGGGATGTACAAGCTGGGTATGACTTCTCTGAAGCCGGTGTTGAAAGCCTTGAAGGTTTATCAATTCAGTTCCAAGTACAAAACTTAACAGAAGAGCCGTTTACATCGCTTTCTGGCGATAACGCGCTACAAGTTCGCGACTACCAAGATTACGGTCGTACTTACTTGTTAGGCTTTAGCTACAAGCTATAATTAAGGTTGTGTGTAGGAGCCCTTGTAATTTGTGTTACAAGGGCTTTTTTATAGCTACTTTATCTAATACCAATCCGTAATAATACCTAATCATTTTGCGGGGCTAAACGTGGACAATAATATGAAACCAATAAAACACGTTGTCATTGCAGGCGGTGGCACAGCAGGGTGGATAGCAGCAGCCTTGCTTAATAAAGTGTTAGGTAAAGTAATTAACATAACACTGATTGAATCAAGCACCATAGGCACTATAGGCGTTGGTGAAGCAACAATTCCGCCAATTATCCAACTTAATAATGCACTGGGTATAAACGAGCAAGATTTTATAAACGCCACCAATGCTTCTATTAAATTAGGTATTGAGTTCGAAAATTGGAAAACTCCCTCTCATAGCTACATGCATGCCTTTGGCTCATTTGGAAAAGACTTTCCTTTTTGCGATTTTTACAATTTTTGGGTAAAAGGAAAAATTACCGGCTCTGAAGATAGCCTATGGGATTTTTCGTTAAATTACCAAGCAGCTAAACAGCATAAGTTTTCACCATTAAATACTATACCTAACACTCAATTACCTGGTTTAAGTTATGCGTATCACTTTGATGCAACACGCTATGCAGAGTACTTAAAAACGCTTGCTACTTCGCGTGGCGTTAAACACATAGACGCTAAAATAGAGCAGGTTAACCAATGTCTGCACTCAGGCAATATTACAAGCCTCACACTTGATAATGACACCGAAATTAACGGCGATTTATTTATAGACTGTACCGGTCAGCGGGCTTTGTTAATAGAGCAAACACTTAATACAGGCTTTGTAGATTGGTCTCATTATTTACCATGTGATAGCGCTGTTGCTGTGCAATCTCAAGGTACTGATTCGCTAAAACCCTATACTCGCTCAATTGCGCATAGCGCAGGTTGGCAATGGCAAATTCCGCTGCAAAACCGTGTGGGTAATGGGCTTGTTTACTGTAGCCGATACTTATCTGATGAGTCGGCCACGCAGTTACTATTAAATAATTTACCTGCCGAGCCCATTACAGCACCACGCGTTATAAAATTTAAAACAGGACGGCGCTTAAAGCAGTGGTATAAAAATGTGGTTTCGGTTGGACTCGCCAGTGGCTTTTTAGAGCCGTTAGAGTCAACCAGTATCCACTTAATACAAAGTGCAGTAACCCGTTTAATAAAGCTGTTTCCGCATAATGGTATTAGCGATGCGTTAGTTGGCGAGTTTAATAATCAAAGCGTGATAGAAATAGAGCACATACGCGATTTTATTATTTTGCATTACAAACTAACAGAGCGAGAAGACTCGGCGTTTTGGCGTCAGTGTAAGCAAATGGATATTCCCGAATCATTGGCTCATAAACTCAATTTATTTAAACACACAGGCAAAGTAGTACGTGAAAACGACGAACTATTTGCAGAGGTTGCTTGGCAGCAAGTGTTTATAGGCCAAGGCATTATTCCCGATGATTACAATAGTATTGTTGACTCATTAAGCAGTGAACAACTTAACGATTTATTTTCTACATTAAAAACTCTTATTACTTCAACGGTAGAACAATTACCTACTCATAAAGATTTTTTAGCAAAAATTAAAAAGGCCTAATGATGCGATTTTTAAATAAACTTTTACTTGTAAGTGCGTGCACCTTACCAACCATTAGCTATGCACTTGACGTTGAACCTGCCAATTGGTGGGTAGGCATGAATAAAAACACGATTAACATCATGGTGCATGAGCAAAATATTGCAAACGAGCAAATTAAATTAGCTAAATATAATGGTGTTAAATTAAATAAAGTAACGCGCACAGATAACCCAAATTATGTATTTTTGAATATTACTGTTACCGATGCCGCTAAAGCAGGAACGCTTAAATTTAATAGCAGCGAAGCGAGCCAAAGTTTCGAATTTCCACTACTTACACGTGATAAAAACAGTGCAAAGCGCCAAGGCTTTACATCTAACGATACCCTTTATTTAATCAACCCAGATCGCTTTGCTAATGGTGATAAGCAAAACGATACTGTTCCTAGCATGCTAGAAGCAGCAAATCCAAGTATAAAGGGCGGGCGCCACGGTGGTGATATACAAGGGGTTATAAACGCATTACCGTATTTAAACGATTTAGGTGTTACTCAGCTTTGGTTAACGCCAGTACTTGAAAACAACATGCCCGATTATTCTTACCATGGTTATGCAATTACTGACTTTTATAAAGTTGACCCACGTATGGGCTCAAATCAGTTATATAAAACCCTCTCGGTAAAAGCAAAAGAGCAAGGCATAGGCCTTGTAATGGATATGGTACTAAACCATTTTGGCTCAGAGCATACCTGGGTTAAAGATAAACCTACCAAAGATTGGATTAACTTTAATGGTGAATTTAAAAAAGGTAAAAACGCTACAAGCCATGCACGCCAAACTATACAAGACCCACACGCCAGTGAGTACGATAAACGCCAGTTTAACGATGGTTGGTTTGTAGAAACCATGCCGGATTTAAATCAGCGCCAACCACTGTTAAGCGAGTACTTAATTCAAAATGCTATTTGGTGGATTGAATACGCGGATTTAAGCGGTATTCGCGTTGATACCTACTCTTACTCAGATAAAGCATTTTTGAGCGATTGGACAAAAGCCATTATGCAAGAATACCCAGACTTTAATATTGTAGGAGAAGAGTGGACCTCTAACCCTGCAATTGCCTCTTATTGGCAACGTGGAAAAAACAATCAAGATGGGTATACATCAAGCCTACCAAGCGTGATGGACTTTTCTTTGCAAGAGTCGGTAATTCAAGCGCTAAATGAAGATGAAAGCTGGAATACGGGTTGGGTTAAAGTATATGAGTCGTTGGCGAATGACTTTTTATACCCTGATACCAATAACATTATGGTATTTGCTGATAACCACGATATGAGCCGTGTATATACCGAGCTTGGACAAGATGTTGCAAAAACTAAAATGGCCATGACGCTATTTTTAACTACGCGCGGTATTGCACAAATGTATTACGGTACGGAGGTGCTATTAGATAACACCCCAAGTAAAGACCATGGTGATATTAGAATAGACTTCCCGGGTGGATTTAAAGGCCAAACGAGTAATGCATTTACAGGTAAAGGGCTTACCTCGCAGCAAAAAGACATGCACAAAACAATTAGCACCTTGCTTAACTTTAGAAAAAGCAGCACTGCGCTAGATAAAGGCAAGTTAGTGCACTTTACGCCTCAACAAGGTGTGTATAGTTATGCGCGTATTAGCGACGATCAAACTGTGTTGGTATTTATGAATAAAAACACAAAAGAGCTAGTTAAGAATATTGAGTACATGCAGGAAGTAATACCAAAAAATGCTAAAGCGCTTAACTTATTCACTAATAAAACACAGTTGCTAGGTAGTACAGTGGCTTTACCGGCAATGAGTGCAACGGTATTAGTTATAAATACCCCTTAATAGTTTACCTGAATACGTATGCAGCAACTGTATGGTTGCTGCACTAATCTTTAGTATAAAGTTATAAAAATACTGACAAAAAGACGCACAATGAAAAAATCAGTTTATGTACCCGCAATACTGTGTAGCGCACTTATTGCAATGGGTTGCTCAGAAAGTAACAAACCTGAGCAACCACAAGCGCCAGCACAAACCCAAAACGAATTAACTAAGCCAGTTGTATACCAAGTATTTACCCGCCTATTTGGTAATACCAACACGTCTAATACGCCATGGGGCACTAAAGAGCAAAATGGTGTAGGCAAATTTGCCGATTTTAATGACGCTGCTTTAAAAGGTATAAAAGAGTTGGGTACCACACATGTTTGGTACACCGGCGTGCTACATCATGCGTTAGTGGGGGATTACACTGATTATGGGATTTCTCAAGATGACCCTGATGTAGTTAAAGGCAGAGCGGGCTCACCGTATGCTGTTAAAGACTATTACGATGTAAATCCTGATCTAGCAGTTAATGTTACTCAGCGCATGGATGAATTTAGCGCACTTGTTGAGCGTACACATAACCATGGCATGAAAGTCATTATTGATATAGTGCCTAACCATGTAGCAAGAAATTACCAATCGCTTGGTAAACCTAAAGGCGTTAAAGACTTTGGCGCGCAAGACGACACCACTAAAGCGTACGATAAAAACAATAACTTTTACTACGTACCAGGGCAGTCTTTTCAGGTGCCAACATCGCCAGAGTATAAAGTTTTAGGGGGTAATGAACACCCATTAGCGGATGGCTTTTTTGATGAAACGCCCGCTAAATGGACAGGTAATGGTGCCCGTGCAGCAAAACCCGATATAAACGATTGGTACGAAACAGTAAAAGTTAATTATGGCGTAAAGCCTGATGGCAGCTACGATTTTGCTCAATTGCCAAGTGAATACAAAAATAAAGATTACCGTGCTCATTATGCGTTTTGGCAAGATAAAGAGCTCCCTAACAGCTGGTACAAATTTAGAGACATTGCGTTATTTTGGCTCGATAAAGGCGTTGACGGCTTTAGATACGACATGGCCGAAATGGTGCCTGTAGAGTTTTGGAGCTTTTTAAATTCGTCGATAAAAATGCAAAAAAGCGACGCCTTTTTGTTAGCTGAAGTGTATAACCCGCTAATGTACCGTGCGTATATTCACCAAGGTAAAATGGACTACCTTTACGACAAAGTAGGCTTTTACGACACACTAAAAGCCATTATGCAGGGTAAGCAAGCTGCTAATACTATTTTTGCAGCCCAAAGCCAAGTTACTGATATTGAAGCGCACATGCTGCACTTTTTAGAAAACCACGATGAGCAACGTATCGCAAGCCCTGACTTTGCAGGTAATGCTGCGTGGGGTAAACCGGCAATGGTGGTTTCTAACTTAATGAGCCGCGCACCCACGTTATTATATTTTGGCCAAGATGTGGGAGAAGATGGCTCAGAAAACGCAGGATTTGGTACAGCTACACGCACTAGTATTTTTGATTACATTGGCGTACCGGCGCATCAATCGTGGATGAATAACGGTAAGTTTGACGGCGCTAATTTAACAAAAGAGCAAGTAGCACTTCGTGATTACTATAAAGCCATTATGTCACTTAATAGTTTACCTGCTGTGGTTGGGGGTGAAATGACCGAGCTTAACGTAACAGGAAGCGAGCGAGTTGTTGGCTTTATGCGCAAACTTGGCCAACAAACACTTTACGTTTTAAGTAACTTTAGTGAACAACCTCAAACTATTACGGTTAACTTATCAAAAGTGCAATTAGCGGCACTTAGCGAGCAAACCCAATTGCATGACTTACTTGAGCAGCACAGCACCGAGATCACATCAGGGTCGCAAGGCGCCACATTCACACTCACACTTGATGCATTTAGCAGCGCAGTATTAACAAATAAGGCTAATAATGAATAATCAAAATAATAGCGACAAGCCAAATCTAAGCTTTTGGCAAATATGGAACATGTGTTTTGGCTTTTTAGGCATACAGTTTGGTTTTGCCCTGCAAAACGGTAACGTGAGCCGTATATTTCAAACATTAGGCGCGCAAGTAGATGATATTCCCATTTTATGGGTTGCAGCACCGCTTACCGGTTTAATTGTACAGCCTATTATTGGTTACTGGAGCGATAAAACATGGGGCCGTTTTGGCCGCCGTCGTCCGTTTTTCTTTGTGGGCGCGGTGTTAACAACGCTTTCATTATTTATTATGCCGCATTCGCCTACGCTTTGGATTGCCGCAGGTATGTTATGGATTATGGACGCGTCAATCAACGTGACCATGGAACCGTTTAGAGCACTTGTAGGCGATAACTTGCCTGAAAAACAGCGCGCTACCGGTTACGGTTTACAAAGCTTTTTTATTGGTATTGGTGCGGTACTAGCCTCAGCATTACCATGGATGATGACTAATTGGTTTGATGTAAGCAATACCGCAGCGCCTGGGCAAATTCCTGAGTCTGTTAAATACTCATTTTATTGGGGGGGGGTTGTGTTATTAGTGGCTGTGCTTTGGACCGTTGCACGTACAAAAGAGTACAGCCCAGAGCAATTAGCTGAGTTTGAAAAGCAAAGCGCTCAACCTACTACCAGCAAGCTGGTTGATATTAACTTTAATAAAGGCGCCATTATTTTTGTGGTGTTAGGTTTAGCAACCCTTGCATTAGTAATGGGGTTATCGCTTGAAAAAGAGCTTTACCTACTTGCTGGCGGTTTACTAGCGTTTGGTATTGTGCAGTGGATTGCAGCAGCACTTAAAAGTGCGAATAAAACCCAAGGTGGTTTTTACCAAGTAGTACAAGATGTATTTACTATGCCAGAGGCCATGAAGCAGCTTGCATGGGTGCAGTTTTTTAGCTGGTTTACGTTATTTGCCATGTGGATTTACACCACCGCCGCGGTAACAAGCTTTCATTATGGTAGTAGCGATGCAACCTCTAAAGCTTTTAACGATGGTGCAGATTGGGTGGGTATTTTATTTGCCGCTTACAATGGTTTTGCCGCGATTGCCGCAATGTGTATTCCGTTTTTAGTTAAAAAAATGGGTTTAAAAGGCGCGCATTGTTTTAATTTATTATTGGGCGCATTAGGCCTTGGCAGCTTTATGATTATTCAAGACCCTAAAATGTTACTTATACCTATGATTGGGGTGGGCTTTGCGTGGGCGTCTATATTATCGCTGCCTTACGCTATGTTAAGTAACGCCTTACCAAGTAACAAAATGGGCGTTTACATGGGTATTTTCAACTTCTTCATTGTTATACCGCAGTTACTTGCCGCCAGTATTTTAGGGCTTATTTTACGTCACGCATTTTCAAATCAGCCTATTTACGCATTATTAATTGGCGCAGCCTCGTTCGTTGTTGCCGGCATTGCTGTAATGCGCGTTAAAAATTCTAATTAAGGACACACAATGAAAAAATATAACCTTATAACTGCCTCACTCTTAACATTGGGTTTAACTGCCTGTGGTGCACAAAACACAAGCACAGATAATGAAAATACCGCTGCACAGGTTAAATCGGCACCTGGAGCACCTGGTGTAGAGCCATTTTGGGCTTATGCAGGTAAAACAGGGATTGGCACGTCTTACGAGCAATACCAAAAAGGCCAATACAGTGATTCAGCTGCAACAGGCGATGTATCTAAGGTGTGGTTTTCAATTGCTAAAGGCATGATCACCGAAACCATGTTTGGGCTTATCCACCAAGCGCAAATTAAAGACATGCAGTTTGTTGTTACAGGTAAAGACTTTACCGTAACCGAAGCTGATGAATTAGATGTCACCATAGATTACTTATACAAAGATGCGCAAGGGCGCCCACTTTCGCTTGCCTACATAGTAACAAGCACTGATAAACAAGGGCGCTTTAGCCTAGAAAAACACATATTTACCGACCCAAATGGGCAAACATTATTTGTTCGCAGTGTATTTAACACTGAACTTGAAGGATTAAAAGCCTATGTTGTTGTAAACCCTTACCTAAACAACAACGGGTTAGGTGACTTTGCTAAAACGACAGAGCAAGGCCTTGTCGCATGGGAAGACGATAACTATTTATCACTTCAATCAGCAACCCCTTTTAAAGCTAAAACGGTAGGTTTTACAGGTGAAAGCGATGGTATTAACGCACTTAAAACCACTCAAGCGCTAAACACTCAATATACAAATACTGGCGAAACTGCAGGTAACGTAAGTATGTTGGCAGAGCTTGGTGAAATAAGCGCTAACACCACCTTCGATTTAGCACTTAGTTTTGGTAAAACGCAGCAGCAAAGTATACAACAAGGCGAGCAAAGCTTAGCTAAAGGCTATCAAGCAGTGCTTGATCACTATAACGGTAAAGGTGAAGCACTAGGTTGGCAAGATTACCTACAAAGCCTTAAACCACTAAATACTATGGTTGAGCAAACTGCCGATAACGGTAAGCTTTTATACACCAGCGCTATGGTTTTAAAAGCACAAGAAGATAAAACCAATGCCGGTGCGCTTATTGCGTCATTGTCTAACCCATGGGGCGAAACCGTATCTGCTAAAGAAGGCTCAACCGGTTATAAAGCGGTATGGGTACGCGACTTTTACCAAGTAGCCATGGCATTTATGGCGCTCGGCGATACAGCCACTGCAAAAACAGCATTCGAATACCTTGAAAAAGTACAAGTAAACAGCAAAACACCGGGTAATAACGGCGATACAGGCTGGTTTTTACAAAAAACACATGTAGATGGTGAGCTTGAATGGGTAGGTGTACAACTAGATCAAACCGCTATGCCAATTATGCTTGCTTGGAAGTTACATAAAGCCAATGTACTTAGCGATGAAGAGCTAAAAAGTTGGTACAGCAAAATGTTAAAACCCGCGGCTGATTTTTTAGTTGATGGCGGCCTTGCTAAAATTTTATGGAACGACACGCAAATTACGCCACCGGCTACCCAACAAGAGCGTTGGGAAGAGCAAGAAGGTTACTCGCCTTCGACTACTGCGGCAATAGTGGCAGGCCTTATTACAGCCAGTGATATTGCAACACTAAGTGGCGATGATAAAAACGCAAAGCGCTACTTAGATACGGCTATAAAGTACAACAACGATATTGAATCGCACATGTTTACTACTAAAGGTAACTTAAAAGGCGAAAATAGTGATGGTGAATACTTTATTCGTATAGGCCAAGATACCGATGCAAACTCAGACACTAAAATTAACGCTAATAATGGCCGTGAAGGGTTTAATAAAAAGCAAATTTTAGATGGCGGGTTTTTAGAGCTAGTACGCTATGGTGTACGTGGTGCTAACGACGAAAGCATTGTTAAAACACTGCCTGAGTACGATGATGAAACGCTAGAAGATAACCTACAAGTTAAATACAGCTTTAGCTTTGACGATGGCAGCGGCACATTTGCAGGCTACCGCCGCTACGGTAATGACGGCTACGGCGAAGATGAAGTAACAGGAACAAATTACGCAGAGGGCGGCAGCAATACACCAGGCCAACGCGGTCGTGTATGGCCGTTTTTCACAGGTGAGCGTGGCCACTATGAAATAGCTGCTGCTAATGCAAACAACGCCCTTGATGATGCAAAACAAGCGCAAATTAAAAACAGCTATATAAAAGGTTTAGAGCAATTTGCCAATAATGGAATGATGCTACCTGAGCAAGTATGGGATGGCGTAGGTGTAAATAAAGCAGGTTATAAGCTAGGTGAGGGCACTAATTCAGCAACACCACTGGCATGGACACATGCTGAGTATGTTAAACTGGTCCGTTCATTGAGTGATAAACAAGTATGGGATCATTACCCAGTTGTAGAGAAAGCCTTAAAGTAGAGTTACTTTGAAAAAATTTAAAAGCCACGGTTAATAGCCGTGGCTTTTTTGTATCTAAGTGGGGGGAAATGTTTTAGCTGCAACGATGATGTTGAGTTATAAATTCTTAACTACTACCCCTAGCAATTAACACTGGCGGTAAAAGGGTGCTTTGTACTTCTTCTTCACGTATTAATTTAAGTAGGTTTTCTACCAGCATTTGCCCTGCAACGGTGGTGTCTTGCGCTATGGTAGTAAGCGGTGGATTTATGTAGCTTGCAATAGCTATGTTATCAAAGCCTACAACGGCTACATCGGTAGGTACTTTTATATTGGCTTCTTTAAGGGCGCGTATTGCACCAATGGCTATTAAATCACTGGCGGCAAAAAGTGCGTTAAATTTAATGTTATTAGCAATAAGTGAACGTGTTGCATGATATCCTGACTCCTCAGTAGAGATAGCGTTAGCCATTTTTCGCTCATTTATAGTTACGTTATTAGCGAGTAGCTCGTCTTTAAAGCCTTGAAAGCGAGCAAAAAACTCTGGGCTGTGATCAGATGCATCACCAATAAAGGCACAATCTGTACGGCTATGAGCAATTAAATGGCCTGCGGCAAGTTTACCACCGCCGTAATTATCACAGCATACGGTGAGGTCAGGGCGGTTATCTACAGTGGCCCCCCAACAAACAAACTTGGTATTTTGATCAAGCAGGGTTTTAAATTTTGGTTGAAAGTCTATGTAATCACCGTAGCCGAGTAAAATAATGCCATCGGCTCTGTGGCTGTCCTCGTAATCTGCTTGCCAATCAGCACTTGCTGATTGAAACGAAACCAGTAAATCGTAACCTTCTTTTGCACACGCGCGGGTAATGCTGCCAAGCATAGATAAAAAGAATGGGTTTATTTGTGATTCGTCAGAAGTAGGGTCTTCAAATAATAATAAGGCTAGCGTGCTGCTTTGCTGAGTACGTAAGTTACTGGCATTTTTGTCAACTTTATAATTAAGCTGTTTAGCTATGTCGTGAACGCGCTTGCGAGTTTCTTCATTAACAAGAGGGCTGTTACGTAAAGCACGAGATACCGTTGATTGTGAAACCCCTGCATAATGGGCAATGTCAAATGAGGTGGCTTTACCTTTCATTGTTACAACTTAATTAAATGCTAAATAATTGTGTCATTTTCGACTATTAGTGAATTATTTCAAGCTTTTTACGATTTATTATTGATCTAGTCCTGACACCGGTGTCATAATGTCAATGTTTTATCATTTTGTTGTCAAAACGTATTAGCTGCTACTTAAAGTGGCAGCCTTTTTTACTGTGATAGCTACTTTGAGGTGATAGCTCAAAGTGTATAAATAACAACGCAAAGCCGTTGTAAAATAATAAGCATAAGCCGCTTACACAAAAGAGATAATACCATGAGCCAAAATTCTTCTGCCCAGTTTACTCCCATTTTAGTCGCCGACATAGGCGGTACTAACGCTCGCTTTGCATTAATCACCGATTTTAACGAGCAATCAAACCAATTTGTTATTGAGCATATTAACATATTTCCTAGTGCAAACTTTGGTTCTTTAGAAAGCGCGCTTGAACAGTATTTAACAACTATTCCTCATGTAACGCCAACTCGCGCATGTTTAGCAGTTGCAGGCCCAATAAAAGCAGGCCAAGTGCATTTAACAAACTTAGGTTGGCACTTTAGTGTTAACGAGTTTAAAGCACATTTCAATCTAACTCAGTTAGAAGTGATTAATGATTTTGCAGCATTTGCCTATGCCGCCCCTTATTTAGACTCAACACTAAACATTACCATTAAACCAGGGCAAGCCGATGCTAACGCTAATATAGGTGTAATGGGCCCAGGTACTGGTTTTGGCGCTGCGTGCTTAGTGCGTACCGCGCAATCTACGGCAGTGTTAAGCTCTGAAGGCGGCCATATGACGCTAGCTCCGGTAAACGAGCTTGATTCTTTATTAATAAATGAGCTTCGTAAAGAGCACCCCCATGTTTCAATCGAAACTGTATTTTCAGGTCCAGGTATTGCTCATTTATACAAAGCAATGGCTGCTGTGAAAGGGGTTCCTGCTAAAAATTTAGATGCCGCGCAAATTAGTAGCTTGGCTAACAGTGGCGAGTGTGAAGTGTGTGATGCAACCCTAAACCAATTTTGTGATTGGATAGGCAGTGTTGCTGGTGACTTAGCAGTTGTATATGGCGCATTAGGCGGCTTGTTTATAGGCGGTGGTATTTTACCACGTATGCAAAGCAGATTATTAGAGAGCCGTTTTGTAGAGCGCTTTTCGCAAAAAGGCGTAATGTCACAATATGCAGGTCAAATTCCGGTTACGCTAGTAACACAAGATAACATTCCGCTTATTGGCGCTGGTGCGTGTTTATATAACAGCAAATAGTTTTTTGCTTAATGGTTGTATTTGGATAATGAACAAATGAAAAAAGTAACCATAAATAGTGTAGCAAGCCATGCGGGCGTTTCTAAAAAAACGGTATCGCGGGTGTTAAATAATGAGCCTAACGTAAGTGCAGCCACACGCGAAAAAGTGCTTAAAGTATTTAAAGAGCTTGATTATACGCCAAACCCAATAGCACGCGGACTTGCGCAAAATCGTAGCTTTATTATTGGTTGTTTGTACGATAACCCAAGTAAAAGTTATATAACACGCGTACAAACAGGTGCACTTGCTGCTTGTAAAGAAAATAACTACAACTTATTAATACACCCCTGCGAATTACGTGGTGATGATTTAATTAACGATATTGAACAGTTATTACAAACATCACGCTTAGATGGTGTTGTACTTACTCCGCCATTTGGTGATTTTGAAAAACTTGCTAATTTTTTAAAAACTAAAAAAATACCGTATGCACGGGTTGCATCAGCATTACTTGAAGATGATTCAATTTCGGTGCGTAGTAACGATGAGCAGGGCGCTTATGAAATTACCGAGCATTTAATTTCGCTTGGTCACAAATCTATCGCTTTTATTAAAGGGCACCCTGATCACAGTGCAACTCAGCAGCGCTTTAAAGGTTACAGACGAGCTTTAGCAAGCCATGGAATAGAATTTGACGAGCGCTTGGTAGAAGAGGGTAACTTTAGTTATCACTCAGGTGTAGACAGCGCACGCAGTATTTTAGATTTATCGCCAAGGCCAACGGCTGTATTTGCATCGAACGATTACATGGCGGCAGCGGTACTAAAGCTTGCCACACAGCGCCAGTTACGCGTACCCGATGATATATCTATTGCAGGGTTTGATAACGCACCAATTGCACGCCACATTTGGCCTGGTTTAACAACAATTGCACAACCTGTAGAAGAAATGACTAAGCAAGCTGTTACGCAGCTTATTTCGCATATTTCACAACCGCAAGATCAGCCTTATCAGGTAACACTTGAATCACGACTAATAACACGAGAGTCAACAGCTGCAATAAAGTAACCCCCATTTTTGTTTTTCACAGTAACCCGAATTTGAGTGACGCTTATTCGGGTTTTTTTTGTACTAATTTTAGCCTTTAAACTAAAATTAGCGTGGTCATTAAATGGTCACGTTAAAATTTTAGACTATTTTTGTTACTCAGGGTTGACACCGGTGTCAATGCTATGCGTTAATACAGTGACACCGGTGTCAGGGTTGTTGTGAGAGGCTCCCTGGTAGCGTACCTTTGAACGGGTAAATCAAAGATGCTCAGTGCAGTTATTTACGTGGAGTCTGTAATTGCAACTGAGCCTTTTTCCTCTAACTAATAGAGATGAGCTAAATTATGTTGCACCCTCGCATTGAAGAAGTCACCCAACGCGTTATTGAACGCAGTAAACAAACCCGTCAAGATTACTTAGATCGTATTTCGCACGCAAAAAAACAAACAAGAGTTCGTGCCGGACTAGGCTGCGGAAACATCGCTCACGTTATGGCTGCATGTAGCAGCGACGACAAAGCGCGCTTAAAGGCTGATGAGCAGCCAAATCTTGCTATTATTAACTCATATAACGATATGCTTTCGGCCCATGTGCCATACAAAGACTACCCAGATTTAATTAAAGACCTTGCAACTAAGTACGATGCAACAGCACAAGTTGCTGGTGGTGTACCTGCAATGTGTGATGGTGTTACGCAAGGGCGTGACGGCATGGAACTATCGCTTTTTTCTCGCGATGTTATTGCAATGTCTACAGCGGTTTCATTATCGCATGACGTATTTGACGGCGTATTTTGTTTAGGCGTATGTGACAAAATTGTCCCAGGTTTATTAATTGGCGCATTATCATTTGGCCATTTACCTGTGTTCTTTTTACCAGCAGGCCCAATGCAATCTGGTATCCCAAATAAAGAAAAAGCACGTATTCGTCAAAAGTTTGCACAAGGCTTAGTAAGCCGTGAAGACTTATTAGAAGCTGAAAGCGCGTCTTACCACAGCGCGGGTACTTGTACGTTTTACGGTACTGCTAACTCAAACCAAATGCTTATGGAAATAATGGGTTTGCACCTTCCTGGTAGCTCATTTATCAACCCATACACAGAGCTTCGCGATGGACTAACAGGTAATGCTGTAGAAACCATGCTTAAGCAGCTTACAGATGATAAAGAAAGCCCGTGTTTAGCAGAGGTCATTAGCGAAAAAACCATTATTAATGGTTTAGTTGGCTTGCTATCAACAGGTGGCTCTACTAACCACGCTATTCATATTGTTGCTATTGCAAAAGCGGCTGGTATTCAAGTTACATGGAAAGACATGTCTGATTTATCAGAAGTTGTTCCACTACTTACGCGTATTTACCCGAACGGCTCGGCAGATGTAAACCACTTCCAAGCTGCAGGCGGAATGGGCTTTTTAATGCGTGAACTTGCAAGTGCTGGTTATTTGCATACCGATGTGAAAACAATGCTAGGTGATGGCCTTGCACCGTACATGACAGAGCCGCGTCTCGATAAAGACGAAAGCTTAATCATGAGCGATTCAAATGGCCCAACTAAAGTTAAATGGGTAGATTGTCCTGAAAACTCTCTTGATGAAGAAGTACTTCGCCCAATTAACAACCCATTTAGCAAGCAAGGCGGCTTACAGCTACTTACTGGTAACTTAGGTAAAGCAGTAATTAAAGTATCTGCTGTAGCAACCGAGCACCAAGTAGTAACAGCGCCTGCTAAAGTATTTAGCTCACAAGGCGAACTGCAAGAGGCATATAGCCGTGGCGAGTTAAACCAAGACTTTATTGCTGTGCTTAAAGAGCAGGGCCCTAAAGCTAAAGGTATGCCAGAGCTTCATAAATTAACGCCAGTAATGGCAACTCTTCAAGACGAAGGCTTTAAAGTAGCCATTGTTACCGATGGCCGTATGTCGGGTGCATCAGGCAAAGTACCTGCTGCAATCCACCTAGCGCCAGAAGCTGTTGAAGGTGGCATTATTGCTAAAATTCAAGAAGGCGATTTAGTAACACTAGATGCGCCAAGCGGAATATTAAAGGTACATGTTAGCGATGAAGAGCTTGCTAAACGTGAACTACAACTTAGCCAACCAAGCCTAACATTTGGTACAGGTCGAGAGTTATTTACTGGATTTAGAAATATTGTAAGCAGTGCCGATTTAGGTGCGAGTGCTTTTGGACTTGAATAATAATTGCCACACACTGGGTAATGAGGAACAAGTAATGAGTATTGAAAAAATCTTAGCGTCGGCACCTGTGGTGCCAGTGGTTGTAATCGAAAAACTAGAAGATGCAGCACCACTAGCTAGAGCGTTATATAACGGTGGCTTAAAAGCCCTTGAAATTACGCTACGTACACCTGTTGCTGTTGAAGCAGTAAAACTTATGAAAGCAGAGGTTCCAGAGGCTTTCGTTGGTACAGGTACAGTGGTTGATAAAGCAAGCTTTGACGCTTCAGTAGAAGCCGGCGCTGATTTTATGGTAAGCCCAGGCGTAAGTGATGAACTATTAGCACTGGCTAAAAATTCAGATATTCCATTTTTACCAGGAGCTGCAACTGCGAGTGAAGTTATGCAGTTAGCAAGCCATGGCTTTAAGTATTTAAAATTCTTCCCAGCTGAAGCGGCTGGCGGAACAGCAATGCTTAAGTCGATTGGTGGCCCATTACCACATATTACTTTTTGCCCAACCGGTGGCATTAGCCTAGCAACTGCACCTAACTATTTAGCGCTTAAAAACGTTATTTGTGTTGGTGGTACGTGGATGCTAGATAAACAACTAATTGAAAACAAAGACTGGCAAGCCATTGAAGCGCTTGCTCGCCAAGCAAGTGAAGTTAAATAGGAGTCTAATAAATGATTAATGTAGCAATTAATGGCTATGGCCGTATCGGTCGCAACGTATTACGTGCACTTTACGAGTCAGCACAAAACAGTGAAATTAAAATTGTAGCAATTAACGATTTAGCACCTGCTAACGTAAACGCACATTTAACACAGTTTGACTCAGTGCATGGTCAATTTTCTCAAAAAGTAACATTATCAGATAACACTATGTTAATTGGTGATGACGTAATTACGCTTACTCAAGAGCGTGACCCTGCAAACTTACCGTGGAAAGAGCTGAACGTAGATATCGTTTTAGAATGTACTGGCTTTTTCACTAAGCGTGACGACGCGGCTAAGCACATTACTGCTGGCGCTAAAAAAGTAATTGTATCAGCACCTGGTAAAGACCTAGACGCAACTGTAGTACATGGCGTTAACAGCGATGTAATTAACGCTGATAGCAACATTATCTCTAACGCTTCTTGTACTACTAACTGTTTAGCGCCAATTGCAAAAGCAATTAACGACACAGTAGGTATTGAGCAAGGTAGCATGACCACTATTCATGCTTACACAAACGATCAAAACTTATCTGACGTTTATCACCCAGATCTATACCGTGCGCGTAGCGCAACACAGTCTATGATCCCAACTAAAACAGGTGCTGCTGCAGCTGTTGGCTTAGTACTTCCTGAGCTTGCGGGTAAATTAGACGGTATGTCGGTACGTGTACCTACTATCAATGTTTCTTTAGTAGACTTTACGTTTATCACTAAACGCGATACAACAGCTGAAGAAATCAACGAAGTAATGAAAGCCGCAGCAACAGGTTCAATGAAAGAAATCTTAGAATATAACGAGCTTCCGCTTGTTTCTATCGATTTCAATCACAACCCAGCGTCGTCAATTTTTGATGCAACGCAAACTAAAGCTGATGGCAAACTAGTTAAAGTAATGGCTTGGTACGACAACGAGTGGGGTTTCTCAAACCGCATGTTAGACCAAGTTAAAGCATTAGGTCAGTACTTATAATTGACCCTGTAAAAGTTTAGCTTTATCCAACCAAGCCTGCATTATGCAGGCTTTTTTATTTTAATTAATTTATACCAAGTCGTTTAATAAAGCGATTAGCGCTTTAAAGTTAGGGCGAGATGCGATAGCGGTATTTATAGCTCGCGTGGCTATATCGGACATTTTATTAAACAGTTCGTTTTGCTTATCTGCTGTACTAACAGTACTTAGTAAATCCTCAATTAAACACCCAAAAGCACGCACTTCTATTAACTGTATTTGCTGCTGCTGATATATCCTGAGCATAGCTAAATTTGTAGCTGCACCAAAATCGCCAAATAAAACGTCATATTGGTCGTTTATCATGGTGTTGTGTGCGTAAATGTCGCCATGGCTTACGTGATTATCATGTAGGTGAGCAAGCGTATTGGCCATCTGCTTTGCTATTTTATAAACAGCTTCAATAGGGTAATTACAACCATCATTAAAGGTATCGCGCGTGCACGTTTGTAAACTTGGCGGTAAACCTAAATTTGTATAATTAGTATCTATTAATTCCATTACTAAGCCAAGCTGTGTGCTTTGCTCTATATAGCTTAATACATTTATTAGGTTTGTATGCTTTGCAGCTTGCAGGCAGCAATTTACTTCATCAAGTGGGTAGCCATCGCTCGTTATTGACCCTTTAAATAGTTTTACAGCAACATTATTATGTTCTGCTTTTGCAAGGTGTATAACGCCAGATGCACCTTGGCCTATTACTTTTTTAAGCTGAAAATTTTTAAGCGGGGTATTTTTTAAAGTACTTTTTGTTAAGCACTGCGCTTTATTAAATTCGTTACCGGCAAAGGCAAGCCAAGCAAGTTTTGGTAATTCTAGTAGCCAATCGTCGAGTTTTATTAGGTTGTTTGCAGAGAGCCTTACAAGCTCTAAATTAGTACAGTTAGCCATGCTTGTCGGTAAATGTTTTAGGTTATTACCTGCAAGCGCAAGCTTTTTAAGCTGGGTGTAATTACCAAAGTCTTCAGGCAGTTCGCTTAACGTGTTATCGGTGAGTATTAACCACTCAATATGTTTTGGCAGGCTGTTTAGTGCAAACTCTGAAATTTGATTACCTTTAAACGCGACCATAATTAAAGCAGGGCATTTAGCCAGCACTTCAGGGATATGCTTAAATTGGTTAAACGATAAAAACACGCGTTTTAAACGGTGTAAACAGGCAAACTCAGCAGGTAAATCAGATAAATTATTATTTGATAAATCGAGTACTTCGAGGGTGTCTGCAAGGGTAAAAATTTCTGATGGGAATTCAGTTATCTCTTCAACAAGTTGTAAACGTTTAGCACCTTTAAGTTTGCCAGCGCTAAGTTCTGAAAGGGTGTTCATAAAATAATACAGGCCTTTAAAATAAAAAAGCCAACATAACTGTTGGCTTTAAATGTATACGTTTAAATAAGTTTAAAATTGTGCGTTATGGTAAACGTTTTGCACGTCGTCACAATCTTCAAGCATGGCTAAAAAGCGCTCCATTACTTCAACGTCTTCACCTTCAATAGGCGCTTCAACTTGCGGCACAAACGAAATTAGGTCTACGTCAAAGTCGGTAATACCCATTTCTTCAAGTGCTGTGCGTGTGCTGTTATATTCAGTATGCGGAGCAAAAACAGTGACTTTACCATCTTCTACTTCTACATCTGTTACATCTACATCAGCCATCATTAGTGCTTCTAGAACTGCTTCGTCGTCATCACCATCAAAAACAAAAATAGCGAGGTGATCAAATAAATGTGATACCGAATTTTGTGCGCCAATTTTAGCATTTGCTTTGGTAAAACAAATACGTACATCAGCAAACGTACGTTTATTGTTGTCTGTTAAACAGTCAACAATAATCATACAGTTACCAGGGCCGTACCCTTCGTAACGAGTTGCAGCGTAGTCTTCACCACCGCCGCCTTTAGCTTTATCTATAGCACGCTCAATTACGTGTGCCGGTACTTGATCTTTTTTAGCGCGTTCAATTAAACGGCGAAGTGCAAGGTTTCCATCTGGATCTACACCCCCGTTTTTAGCACAAATGTATATTTCTTTACCGTACTTAGAATAAACTTTAGTTTTAGCACCCGCAGTTTTAGCCATTGAATCTTTTTTGTTTTGGTAAGCTCTTCCCATCTGCGTTTCGCCTTAATATGTAAATTATTGAATAAAATTGCAAGGCGGTATTCTAAAG
Organism: Pseudoalteromonas espejiana DSM 9414; assembly: GCF_002221525.1. Classification (NCBI taxonomy): domain Bacteria; kingdom Pseudomonadati; phylum Pseudomonadota; class Gammaproteobacteria; order Alteromonadales; family Pseudoalteromonadaceae; genus Pseudoalteromonas; species Pseudoalteromonas espejiana. The sequence continues at coordinate 1,641,197 of NZ_CP011028.1, forward strand.
GTAAAGCCGCCTTATCGCCAGTAAATAGGGTTAATTAATCGTCTTGCTGTTGTAATAACCACATTTGAGCGTATAGCCCATTTTTTGATAAAAGCGCTGAGTGCGTACCTTGCTCTACCAGCTCACCTTTATTAAATACCAGTATGTCATCGGCATCGATAATAGTAGAGAGCCTATGAGCAATCACCACGCTGGTATGGTTTTGCGTAACAGCACGCATTGCATTTAATATTGCTTGTTCAGCGTGCGAGTCGAGTGCTGAGGTTGCTTCATCAAATATTAAAATAGGGGAGCGCTTTAAAATAGCGCGTGCAATGGCAATACGTTGTTTTTCGCCGCCTGATACCTTTAAACCCCGTTCGCCAACGAGTGTTTGGTCGCCGCTTTCTAATGTTGAAATAAAGTCTTTTAAATGTGCCATTTCAATGGCTTTATCTATTTCAGCATCGCTCGCTGAGGGTCTGCCATAGGCTATGTTTTCACGTATGGTGGTATTAAATAGCACAGTGTCTTGTGGCACTATAGCAATAGCACTTCGCAGGCTATTAAGTGTAACTGAATCTATGGCTTGGTTATCTATAGTAATAGTGCCCGAGTTCACATCGTAAAAGCGATAAAGTAACCGTGCTAATGAGCTTTTACCTGCACCACTTGCCCCTACAACCGCCACTTTACTGCCTGCTTTTATTTTAAAGCTAATGTTATTGAGTATTGGGCGACTGGCATTGTATCTAAAACTTACATTATTAAACGCTATGTCGCCGTGAGTAAGTATTAGGTTTTGTGCATTAGGTCGCTCAATGACTTGTGGCTTTTTATTAAGTAAGCCCAGCATGTTTTCTAAATCGGTAAGTGCACGCCTTATTTCACGATACACAAATCCCAAAAAGTTAAGCGGTAAAAATAATTGGATCATATATGCGTTTATCATTACAAGTTCACCAATTGTTAAAGCGCCGGTTACCACTTCTTTAGCGCCTAACCACATCAGCGCCGTTATAGCACTTGCTATAATAAGCGCCTGGCCAGAATTAAGCGCAAGTAACGACATTCTATTTTTCAAGCGGGCGGTTTCCCAGTTTGCTAAAAAGGAGTCGTATGTTTTAGCCTCAAATTCTTCGTTGTTAAAGTATTTTACAGTTTCAAAGTTAAGAAGGCTGTCTATGGCGCGAGTATTACTTAAATTATCGGCGGCATTTGCCTCACGTATAAAGCGGTTTCGCCACTGCGTTACTGTTACGGTAAAGGTAATATATATTGCAACCGCTAATAAGGTTATTAACGCAAACCAAACAGAAAATAGCGTCCCAAAAATAATAGCAACGGTGAGTATTTCAAAAAGAGTCGGTACAATATTAAACATCAAAAAGCGCATTAAAAAGCTTAACCCACTCGTGCCACGTTCTATGTCACGGCTTATCCCGCCGGTTTGTCTATCTAAGTGAAAGGCAAGCTCAAGCGAATGTAAATGTTTAAATACCTTTAAACCAATATCGCGCATAGCGTGCTCTGTTACACGAGAGAACACCACATCGCGTACTTCGCCTAAAAAAACACTTGCAAACCTAAGTCCACCATACATAAGCAGTAGTAACGCAGGAATAACTAAAATTGGATTAATTGATTTATCTATCGAGTCGATAATTTCTTTTAGCGCCCAAGGCATTAAAAGTGTTGCGCCTTTAGCCCCTATAAGGGCTAAAAGTGCAATAAATACTCGTCCTTTAAATTTAGTAATGTAAGGCCACAGCGTTTTAATGCTTTGTTTTAAGGTCATGGCATCGGCGCGTTTTTCTGTACTGTGCTTGGAGCGCATTAAAAGCCTCGGTAAAATTAAATTGAATACTTAATAGATATGCATTGTATTTTAAATACTTGCCCTTATATACTACGCATCCCTTATTTTAGTTTTAAAATAATCATGTTTAAATTTCGTGTGTTCATAACTGCCTTTTTGCTACTTGCTGCACTTTTTAGTGTGCAGAGCAATGCTGCGCAAACAACACAAAATTTAAACCCTGCTGTAAGTTCACACATTTTATTTACAGATGCCGTTGATATAACTAAAACAAAGCATGTCACAGAGTCTGCAGGCGTACCTACGCATAAAAAAACGCATCAAACAGATTTTTCAGCTCACCAGCCACGCCTTACTGCCAACAACTCATCATTTTTTTTGCACACAGTTCAAAGTGAGCCAGAATACGATGTTGTTTTTGAGTTTTTTGCGCAGCATCTTGTTAGGCAAATATTTTTACGCCCCCAAGCGGTAAACGTTATTCAGCCTTGGTATACGTTTGTGCACAATAGTAAAAAATCGCGCTTAAGTGGCTGGAAAGATGCGAACTTACTCTATAGAGCTGTAACTACTTACCACGCTTAATTTTCTTATTTAATTTTTATTAGGTTTTAACGTTTTTCGTTTAAGCCTTGAGATTAATTGTGCTTTAAAAAGCACATTGCCAGTAATTTACTGGTGATAAGGAAAAAACATGTTAAGTGTAAAAAAAGATCAAAAGTCATTTATGGCTAAATTTAAATTAAGCTATATAGCCATGCTTATTGTACTAATTTTATTAGCTATTAGCGCATTACCCAACTTATACCCTAATAAATCGTGGTTGCATGTAAGTAGCGCGCCACATAGCGAAACGAAGACCGTGCCAAGCACTAAAGCATTAGTTACTTTTTTAAATAGCCAAGGCTTAGAGGTCGAACAAGGCCTTGATAAGCAATCAACTATAAATATTCTGTTAAACGAGCCAACTAAAAGCGCACAAGCGCAAGCGGCTATAAAGGCGCAGTATCCAAACACGCAAGTTAAAATTGTAGAGCATGCAACAAGCCCACCATGGCTACAAAATTTTGGTTTATCACCAATAAAGCTGGGTCTTGATTTAAATGGCGGCGTGTTATTTGTACTCGACGTAGATTTAGATAAAGCCGTTGATGAGCAATTAGTGAGTGCGTATCAACAAGCTAAGTCAATTATAGTTAAGCAAAAAGCGCACGGTCTTAAAGCGCAGCAAACAGGGCATGGCTTTGAAATTAATGCGCTGCCTAACTCGGTGCAAAAACTTAACCCAGTGATTGATGAGCTTCAAAGTCGCTTTGCTAATTTAGCGGTTACAACAAGCAATAACGGCAATCTTAAAAACGTCAAATTTAGCTACTCAGAACAAGGGCGCAGCAACTTTGATAAAGAAGTAATGAGCCAAACGCTTACTACGCTTCGCTCGCGCATTGAAGAATTAGGTATTACCGAAGCCGTAACACAGCGCCAAGGTAAACAGCGTATACGTATTGAGCTGCCAGGTGTACAAGATCCAACCGAGGCAAAGCGCATTATAGGCGCCACTGCATCACTTGGGTTTTATCAGTTAAAAGAAATTGGTGGCCAAACATTTAATATGCAGTCTGGTGGCACCATAAACCTTGACCCTGTGCCTATTTTTACCGGTGATCACATTAATAATGCAAATATAGGGCGCGACGATTGGGGTAAGCCACTGGTTCAACTAAGTTTAGATGGGCAAGGCGGCGATGCTATGTCGGCGTTTTCAAAAGCTAATATTGGTAAGCCTATGGCCACGGTTTACTCTGAGTACTCTCAAAACGCGAAAGGCGAGGTTGTTAAAAAAAGTGAAGTTATTAATGTAGCTAATATTGCGCAGCATTTAAGCTCACGTTTTAGTATTACCAATATGAAAAGCCAGCAAGCAGCGGCCGATTTAGCCCTATTATTACGAGCAGGTTCACTAACCGCGCCTGTAACAATAGTGCATGAGCAAACAATAGGGCCAAGCCTTGGCAGCGAAAACATTAGTAATGGTTTAGCCGCATTAATGCTTGGTATGGGTATTACACTTGCCTTTATGGCGCTGTGGTATCGCCGCTTAGGGCTTATTGCAAACGTAGCGCTGTTATTAAATTTAACATCGCTTGTTGGCCTAATGTCTTTATTACCGGGGGTTGTATTAACACTTCCGGGTATTGCTGGGCTTGTGCTCACTATTGGTATGGCGGTAGATACCAACGTTATTATATTCGAGCGAATTAAAGAAGAGCGCCGTAAAGGGCGTACGCCATACCAAGCAATTCAAGAAGGGTATAAACAGGCGGCCAAGACAATATTTGATGCTAATATAACCACTATGATCACCGCGCTTATTTTATACGGCATAGGTTACGGGCCAGTTAAAGGCTTTGCCATAACCTTGGCACTTGGATTAATTACTTCAGTATTTACTGGCGTGTACGTATCAAAAGTACTAAGCCAAACGTTATATTTAAAATTGGCTAAAAAAGCAGGAATAAATGCACATGCTTAACACTTTTTTAAAGGGCGAGGCGGGCACTCGTCTGCGTTTTTCAGGCATGCTTTTGAGCGCCATACTTGTGCTGCTATCGGTATTTACACTTAGTCAAAAAGGGCTTAATTTTGGCCTAGACTTTACCGGTGGCTATCTAACGGAATTTACCACCAGCCAAGGTGTTGAGCTAAAACAACTTGAGCAATTTATTACTAAAAATCACAATGGCGAGTTTGAGCTAACCGCGCAAGGCAATAGCCACTATCAACTACGCGAAGCGCCTAGCGATTCAACAGCAAATAGTAATGATTGGCAATCTGCCATTACTCAAAACGCAGATATAAACGCTGAGGTATTATCGTCAGCGTATATTGGCTCACAAGTGGGTGATGAATTATTTGAGCAAGGTTGTTTAGCGCTATTTTCAGCTATGGTTGCAGTAATGCTTTATTTAGTGGTGCGGTTTGAATGGCGTTTAGCTGTGGGCTCAGTGGTTGCGCTAGTACATGATTTACTACTTGTACTGGGGCTATTTTCGCTATTAAATATTGAGTTTAATTTAACCGTACTTGCCAGTTTACTCGCCATAATAGGTTACTCACTTAACGACTCTATAATAGTGGGTGATAGAGTACGCGAGCTTTTACGTGTTAAATCTAATAATGCACTTAGCCCTGCAAGTATTATAAATAGCGCGATAAAAAGCACCTTAACGCGCACACTTATTACATCGGGCACCACGCTTGCTACGGTTGCCAGCGTTTGGTTACTCGCAGGCGCACCATTACAAGGCTTTGCTATTGCATTATTTACAGGCATTGTAGTAGGGACGTTTTCATCTATTTGTATTGCAGCCACTTTGCCAGAGCTTTTAGGGTTAAGTGCTAAAAACTACGAAGAAAAACTAGATATAAAAACCCAAGCATTAATGGATATGCCATAAATTTGGGTTTACATAACTAAGTAAACATAACGGCGCTTAAAATAATGGTTTTAAGCGCCTTATAACGTTAAAATTAACCGCATAGTTTACAGCATTGGTTATTAGCGCTCCCTCATGAACAAAACCCACGTAATTGAACACCTTAAATTTGCACTTGAAGCACGATTAAACAGCGCAAAACAAGCTGCCAAAGCCGCGCACGACGCCGCAACTCACGAAGAAAGCGTAGCAGAAACGCAGTACGATACCCTCGGGCTCGAAGCCGCTTATTTAGCACAAGGCCAAGCCGAGCGTGTAAACGAATGCTACAAAAGCATTAAACAATTTGAAGCCATTTTTAAAGAGCCTACTCACAATAAAGTGATTATAAGCTCACTCGTTTGTTTGGAAGATGAAAACACCGCACAAAAATGGTTTTATTTAGGCCCAGCCGCAGGCGGCTTAACGGTTGAAGTAAAAGGGCAAACTATTCAAGTTGTTACACCCGAAGCTCCACTAGGTAAACAACTTTTAGGCAAACAGCTTGATGATGAAGTAAGCCTAATCATTGCAGGCAATAACCATGAATATGAAGTGGTAGAAATTTTATAAAACATTGGTTTTATATGTAGATCAGATAAGCGAAGCGCCATCCGACAAAGCCATTTGTCTCATAACATTATTAAAAGTTGCTTTCGTTTAAAAAGCATAGCTAACTTTCATGCATAGCCAATAACATGTTTACATTAAAGTTATTAAGTGGAATTATTGAACGATATAATATACGCCGTTTCGGGTGTTATAAACCACTGAAATGGTGTTCAATAAGATGTTATGTGAAAAGAGGACTTATGAAGCTGTCAGAAAAAGATTTTGAGGATTTTACTGAGGTGTTGCTCAAGAACACTGCCGAACTTTGTCCTCCTGAAGAACAAGAGATTGTTAAGAAAATTACATCTTTTAGGCAAGTTCTAATAGAAGAGTCAGACCGTGGTTGTGCTTTAATGGCTGTCGCATTTATCGACGAACTTCTAATAGATCTGCTTAAGGCGTACTTTATCGAGAATGAGGCCTTAATTGGGCGAATGCTTAGTTCCAGCGGTAGTCTAGGTAGTTTTTCGTCTCGAATAGATATGGCATATGCGTTAGGACTAATGTCAAAGAATGTAGTTCATGACTTAAATATTCTTCGCAAGATTAGAAATGACTTTGCTCACGTATCTAAACCTCTAACTTTTGAAGAGGACGGCTTAAGGTCTCGATGTTTTGCATTAGCAGTTATGCCTTTTCCTGCAGGTTTAAAAGCCCGGTCTAGGTTTTGCCGTTCAATGGTTATTGCTGCCAATGAAATTGAGTTCGCTCGTCTAGATTTAACAAAATGTCAGGTTCGAGCTAACTATAATGGTGAAAAAACGGCAACATCTTTAAATGAGTTAAAGAAATTTGTCGAAGATCGCTTTAGTGTAGACCTTTCAAACAGCATTTAATTTTCACATAACAAAGCATTTAAGAGTGATTCGCAACGCTCGGCATTTTTGCTTCGCTCAAGTTTAGCCGAGAGCTGCTAACACCTTAACACGGCGTTAGCTATACTGGCGCTTCAACAAGGCAAATACTGGTTGGCTCCTATGCTGCGCTTCGGATTATAGCTAACCAGTGTAGTAAATAAACAAGACACCAATCCTAAATTTGCACTTAACATAATTAACTAGACACCCACCTAAACTTTGAAATTAAGATGGATGTCAGTCCAAATAAATAGTTTGGTCGGACCAATTTTCGCTACGCTATAAATGCCCGCTGAGCTGGGCAATAGTAAACAAGGAAGTCCTTTGATTCATAGATTTTTATCAATATTCGCAGTACTCTTTTTATTATCAGCTTGCACTACAGGAAAGCTTTATTACACGAAGGCTTCTGGCGAACGTGTTTTAGGGTGTGATGTGGAGTTTGTTGGTATACCAAGTGTGGATAAGTTTGCGGTTGAGTATGCACTTAGCCTTTGCGCGAAAAGCTCTGTGAAAAAAGGGTATTCCATAGATAAAGAAAAGGAATACCTACTTACCCTAGAGCTTCAAATTCCAGAGTCACAATGTGGTGAATCATGGAACCATAAGTCAGTAAAAGAACATTATAGAGCTGGCAAATTGTCAAAGAAGGAATATGGCTATATTGTTGCTCACATAGACTTGGGTTTAGCGGTTGTTAACGAATGCTCACCAATAACTAAATAAAATCAATTATTTAGATCGTTTTGGCGAGACATGCAGGATGGCTTCGCCCTTTATTCGACCAACTAGTTAGCTTTTTTCACAAACTTTGCTGTTACCATCATTTCACCAATGCCATCTACTTTGCAATCTAGCTCGTGATCTTTTTTATCAAGCACACGCCTTACGACCGCTTTGGTGCCAATTTTAATGACTTGTGAGCTGCCTTTTATTTTTAAATCTTTGGCTACGGTTACTTTATCGCCATCATTAAGTTGGGTGCCGTTGGCATCTTTAACTAAAATTGCGTCTTCATCGTTTGTGCTATTTGGGTTCCATTCATAGGCGCATTCTGGGCAAATAAGCATTTGTTGGTCTTCGTAAACATATTCTGATTGGCACTGTGGGCAGGCAGGATGTGACATTTATAACGCTCATAAAATAGTAATTTTGGGTATTTTAATCTGCATTAATAGGAAAATATAGTTAATCAATATTTTTTATCTTCACGCTAAAAATATCTCGTTTGTGTGGTTTTTAAAAAGGGCATATAAAGCAGATGTCGCTTAAGCAATTTAAGCGCTAACACTTACAGTAGGTATTTGTTAAAGCACCCATCGTATTAAGTGATACGCGCAATGCCCACTTAGTACGCTGGGTGTTTCTATTTATAGTGCTGAGTATTTTATTAGGCATGCTTTTTATATTTCTGACTTAACTAGGAAAAGTCGTGTTTAAAACCTTAATAGTGGTTGATAACAACGAGCAAACACTTGCTCAATCGTTCGAAAATGTAATTACGTTTAATAGTTACTTACGTGATTACCCAAAACATAATGAACCTAAAACCCGCATTATTAATTTATGCGACTCAAGCCAATACTTGAGTAAGGGTTACTATTGCTCATTGCTTGCAGAGGCCCGTAAACACCAAGTTTTGCCAAGTGTAAAAACAATAAACGCGCTTCGAAGTGGCCAAGCTCCTATGTTAAATGTGGGGCAAATTGATGGTGAAATTTACTTTGGTAATGCGCTAAACGAATTACAAAGTAAAGCGGCTAAATCGGTATTTAAACAATACCCAGCGCCTATTTTATTTGTAGATGAGCAAGGTTTGTTACAGCAAGGTTCGCTTAGCTCTTTAAACGATGAGCAATATAGCAATTTTGTAGAAAAACTAAATACGTTTACCCAAACACAGTGGCGCATTGGAAATGTGCAGCGCCGTTTTAGATGGGATATGGCAATACTGGTTGATCATAACGAAAAAGTACCACCGAGTGATAAAGACGCCATTGCCCGATTTATAAAAGCCGCCGCTAAGCACGGCATTAATGCACAAGCATTAAGCTTTGATGAAATAGACAACATTGCCCAGTTTGATGCGTTATTTATTCGCCAAACTACAGCGATTGACCATCCAACGTACCGCCTTGCAAGCAAAGCGCAAGGCCTAGGTTTAGTGGTAATAGATGATGCCGAGTCTATTTTACGTTGTTGTAATAAAGTGTATTTACACGATGCGTTTAATTATCAAAAAGTGCCCAGTTTAAAAACGGTGGTAGTGGCTGATCAATCAGCGCAAACGCTTGAGCAATTAGAAGAGGCGTTTACCTATCCGCTGGTTTTAAAAATGCCAGAAGGGTCGTTCTCTAAAGGGGTATTTAAAGTTGCAAACCGCAGTGAGCTTGAAGCTAAATTAACCGAGCTGTTTGAATATAGCGCATTGGTACTTGCACAAGAATACATGTACACAGAATATGATTGGCGAGTAGGTGTATTAAATGGCCGCGCTATATATGCGTGTCGCTACTTAATGGCACGCAACCATTGGCAAATTTATAATCACGACGCTAAACGGTTTTTCTCGGGTGGTTTTGAAACGCTACCTACCTTTGAGTTACCAAAAGCCGTACTAGATGCCGCTTTAAAAGCGTGCAAAACAGTGGGTAAAGGGTTATATGGCGTAGATGTTAAAGAGCATCAAGGCAAAGCATACGTGCTTGAAGTTAACGACAATCCAAGTATTGATCACAAAGTTGAAGACGGCTATTTAGGCGACGAGCTATACATGATTATTATGGACGAATTTAAACAACGTTTAGAAGCGCGAGGCCGTGGGTAATAACATGAGCAAGCTTGTTATTCGAAAAGCTATTGGTAGTGATTTATCTGCACTGATTGACGTTGAAAACGCGTGCTTTAATAACGATAAATTGAGCCCGCGTAGTTTAAAGCGCTGGTTAAGTGCTAAGCACGGTATTTTGCTCGTTGCAGAAAATGGCGAGCAAGTATGCGGCTATGGGCTTGTGTGGTGCCATAAAGGCACGCGTTTGGCGCGTTTATATTCGCTTGCGGTATTACCCCAAATGCAAGGTAAAGGCATTGCCAAAATGCTATTAGCAGCGCTTGAAAAACAAACCAGTGAGCGTGGGCGAATTTACCTTCGTTTAGAAGTGGCCGTAAATAACGAAAGTGCGATTGGGCTTTATAAAAGTTTGGGTTACAGAGTGTTTGGCCAATATAGCGATTATTATGACGATCACAGTGATGCGCTACGAATGCAAAAAAATATTCGCCAAACGAGTGAGTTAAAAGTAGCGCGATTAACGCCCTGGTATCAGCAAACTACCGAGTTTACCTGTGGGCCAGCGGCGTTATTAATGGCAATGGGGGCACTTAAGCCAACAACGGAGCTTAGTCAATCACATGAGCTGGCACTTTGGCGTGAAGGTACCACCATTTTTATGACCTCAGGACATGGTGGTTGCCATCCGTTTGGTTTAGCACTTGCGGCTAATAAACGCGGCTTTAAAAGCGAGGTCATGGTAAATACCACAGAGCCTTTGTTTTTAGATGGCGTACGCAATGAGAACAAAAAAATGGTACTAGCAACAGTGCATCAACAATTTGTTGATGGCATTGCACAGGCAAATATACCGCTTGTGCATAAAGATGTTGAGCTTGAGCATATTGAACAGTGGTTAAGCGAAGGCTTTAGTGTGCTGTTATTAATTAGCACATACAGTTTTGATGGTAAAAAATCACCCCATTGGGTGTGCGTTACCCACCTTGATGAGCACTGCGTGTATGTTCACGACCCATTTTGTGAGCCAGGAAGCGACAAACAACTCGCAATAGATTGCCAGTACGTACCTATAGCGCGCAGTGATTTTAGTAAAATGTCAGTATTTGGTGGCCAACGGCTAAGAACCGCAGTGGCCATTGCTAATAATTAATAGGTTTTTGTTAAGAGTGACTTTTTTAGATTTAATTGATGTAGCCCCTTATTCGTGGGCAGCCATTGGCACCGCCGCTTTTTGCGGTGCCATAATTGGTATAGAACGGCAATTGCGCGGTAAACCTGTAGGTATTCGTACCTCAGCTTTAATAACGCTGGGCACGTATTTGTTTTTATCGACCGCGTTTAACTTACAAGGCGATGTAATTGATCATTCTCGTGTAGTGGGGCAAATAATTACAGGCATTGGCTTTTTAGGCGCTGGCGTTATGCTTGCAAAAGACGGAGCCGTTGTAGGGGTTACCTCAGCTGCAACCATTTGGGTGCTTGCCTCAATTGGCGTAATGATAGCTACAGACAATTTAGGTGCTGCTATTAAACTTTCAGTGCTGGTGGTCGGTATTTTATATGGTGTAGATGTACTTGAGGCAAAATTTAAAAGCTTAAGTAAAGGCGTCCATACTAAAGTAAAAAGCTATCAAAAGCGTTACTACCGAAAAGAGTTTAACGACACAGAGCGCCACTAATTTAGTGGCGTACTCCGTTAAAATGTATTAGTTAAAGTGTGACTGCTTGATACTCTATTGCCTCGTTAATTGGCGCGGGGCGACCAATAAAATAACCTTGTACGTTATCTACATTTAGTTTTCTGAGTGTGAAAAGCTCATCTTCATTTTCTATGCCTTCAGCTACAATTGAACAGTTAATTGCTTTTGCAAAACCACATAACGCCTTTGCTAATAAAAACTTTCTACGGTCGTTATTTATATTTTGGGTAAGGCTAATATCAAGTTTTATAATATCGGCTTCTAACTCTAATATATGCTGAAAAGACGAAAACCCAGCGCCTACATCGTCTATTGCCAGCTTTACGCCTTTTGCTCTTAATGGCTCAAGTGCAGAGCGCATAGCCTGGTAATTTGTAATAGGCGAATGTTCAGTCACTTCTAATATTATTCTGGTGCAATCTACATCATTTAATACGTTATTAATTGCACCCGATAATATATGCGCTGGCGATGTATTAATGGTTACGTAGGCGTGTGGGGCAAGCTCATCCATGCAGTGCAGGGTATTTTGTATAGCAAGTATTTCTAGCGCTTCACCGAGACCTAAATTATCGGCATCTTTAAACCATACATCGGGTGTTTTGTAAGGCTCGGTAAAAAATCGAGAAAGCGATTCATAACCCGATAGCCGGTTAGTCGCTAGGTTAAAAATGGGCTGAAAATAAATAGTGATGGCTTTTGTTTTTATAATATTTTCAATGAGTATTTTTGTATCAATACTTAAAGTATCAGATTGCGCTTTTTGCTCTATAAGTTCGCTAGCAAGTTCTGATATTAGTTTTAAAAATGCCAAATCTTTATTATTTAAATTGTCATCACATGCTGTTTTGTAGCAGCAAAAGGTACCGTAAATTTTACCTGATGCTAAAACTATAGGCACACCTATATATGAGCCTATATTTAATTTTTTTGTAACCGGCATAGCCTTAGTAATTGGGTGTTTATGTGTGTTTGGTATGATAGGTTCAAGGTCGTTATCTGAGATTTTTTTGCAATATGTTTGGCAAATAGGATCTGAATTACCAACTGCTACACAGGGGTTGTTGGTTTGGTTATCAACCACCTTAAAAACGCGATCTGTTTTTGTAAACTCAGATATAAACGCAACATCCATTTTAAGATGTTTGCGCACAAGCGAAAGTAGGCGCAATAATTTTTCGTCGATAGAGCCATCACTTTGTTGCTCAAAAAGCTGTTTTTTTATTTCATCGCTCATACAATAACCTGAATCGGATTTTAGGTAATAGTGTAATTTATATAACAATAAAAGCCACTTAATAACTATTATGCATTAACCAAATAATTTTCTTCTTACTACTTTCCTGTACTCGCTTGGCGTTTGGCTTAGCACTTTTTTAAACACGCGAGTTAAATGGCCTTGGTCGTTATAGCCAACCTCAAGTGCCACTTCTTGAATAGTTAAATTTGACGACGCTAATAATTCCTTAGCACCTTCAACCCTTAACTGTTGCCAATATTCTATAGGGCTTTGATTAGTTGCAAGCTTAAAACGCCGTGTAAAGGTACGGTAGCTTAAGCTAAATTGTGCCGCTACTTCTTGCAGGTTTAACTCGCTGGCTAAATTAGTTTTAAGCCAAAACTGAATTTGCGCTATTAGTTCATCTGGGTGGCGGTCAACCGCGCCTTCAAGGTAGCGCTGATCTTCGTAGGGTTTACGAACTTCGTGCGAAAAGTTACGTTCTACGTGTTGTGCAGCGGCTTTGCCGTAATATTGGCTAATAATATGTACGATCACATCGGCCAGTGCATTTAAGCTTGCCACCGTATACATACGCTCAGATTGGGTTATAAAAAAGTCGGGTTTTAGGCTGACCAATGGGTAGTCGTGGCTAAATTGTTTTGCATAATGCCAGTGGGTGGTAGCGGGGTGCCCATCAAGTAACCCAGCCTCTGCAACTAAGCAATTACCAGTACCCACACCAATTATATGGCTGCCAGTTTCAAAGCTTTCTTGTAGCCACTCAACTATCTCTTTATTAGTACGAACGACAGGGCGAGGGTTTCGCCATATGCCGGGTACTATAATTAAATCGTTATAAGGTGCGTTAGCAGTAGTGCAATCGGGGACTATAGCAAGCCCTGTACGGGTTTGTATTGGCTGATTATTTTTAGCAATTAAATTTATACTAAGTGCTCTAAAGTCAGCTTGGTTTAAGTGGCCTTTTGCATAGGCTTCGCCCGCTCTTAGCATTTCAATGGGGAGCGTTAAACTGGTAATAAGTAAGTGTGGGTACACAGTGATTGCAATGTTTAGCGCGGGGTTAAGCGATTTTTTATTCATTTCAATGCTCCGACCAGTACATTTTGGCCTTTTGTGCAGAATATTTGGCTATTAAAGCATAAAGAGTTGTTATTAATCCAATTAAACTGTTTGCTTCTCCAATAACACGCATTAAAGGTTAATTATGACAGCATTACCCGTAATAGTAGGCATGGGCGGTATAAACGCCGCAGGCCGAACTTCTTTTCATCAAGGTTACCGCCGTATCGTGTTAGATGCATTAAACGCACAAGATCGTAGTGAAACATTTTTAGGCCTCGCCACATTAATGAACTTGGTAAGCGTTGTTGATGGTAACCTTCAAGATTCAAATGGTAATAATGTTGAGCAAAGCGACATAGAAGCACGCTTTGGTGAGCAAATTATTGCTGGGACGCTCATTCGTAAAATTGAAAAAGAACATTTTGACGCAGATGCCACGCCTTGGCAGCAAAAAATGACATTAAAGACATCTGACGAAAACGCAATTGTATTTGAAACTCGCGCACGTGACTTACCAACCCCTGTGCCCGCAAGCTGGAATGTACAAGAGCTTGACGGCAAAAAAGTAAAAGTAACAATAGCCGCAGACTTAGACGTAAAGCTTGATTCTACACGTGACAACCCAATTAAATCGGCAGGGCAGTTTCCCACTGGGTTTGATCCGTCAATTATGTATAACAGCCGTTATCAGCCACGCGGTTTGCAAGCCACCATATTTGCAGCAAACGATGCTATTAAATCAACAGGCCTTGACTGGCAACGCATAATGAATAGCGTAGAGCCAGATAAAATTGGCACCTATTCAGCCTCTGTTATTGGTCAAATGGACGATAAAGGATTAGGTGGTTTAGTTAAAGCGCGTCAGCAGGGCGATCGCGTTAGTACTAAGCAATTAGCACTTGGTTTGAACACGATGTCGACTGATTTTATAAACGCGTACGTTACAGGTAATGTAGGTACTACGTTTTCTACCTCGGGCGCATGTGCCACTTTTTTATATAACTTACGCGCCGCAGTAAACGATATTCAAGCAGGGCGCACCCGTGTTGCGGTTGTTGCAAGTGTTGAATGCGCTATAACGCCTGAAGTAGTTGAAGGCTTTGGTAATATGAGCGCCCTTGCAAATGTTGAAGGCTTACGCCGTTTAGATAACCTAAGCAGTGAACAAGAGCCCGATTACCGTAAAAGCAGCCGCCCATTTGGCGAAAACTGTGGTTTTACATTAGGTGAAGGCGCACAAGTGACTATTTTAATGGATGATGCATTAGCACTAGAGCTTGGTGCAGACATTATGGGCTCAGTACCTGATGTATTTGTAAATGCCGATGGTATTAAAAAATCAATCACCTCACCGGGCCCAGGTAATTACATTACTATGGCTAAATCTGCGGCATTAGCAACAAGCTTATTAGGTAAAGAGGCGCTTCAAAATCGCAGCTTTATTTTAGCGCACGGTTCAAGTACGCCGCAAAACAGAGTAACTGAGTCACTTATTTATCATAAAGTAGCGCAAACCTTTGCCATTGATAGCTGGAAAGTAACGGCGCCAAAAGCTTATGTAGGGCACACAATTGCACCTGCTAGTGGCGATCAGCTGGCGATTGCGCTGGGCGTATTTAGCCATAATATAATGCCGGGCATTACGACTATAGATAAAGTTGCTGACGATGTTTATGCAGATCACTTAGATATACGTAACAGTCATTACGATTGCGGCGACATGGACATAGCCTTTATAAACTCAAAAGGCTTTGGCGGTAATAACGCCACAGCTACTGTATTGAGCGCTAAAGTAACAATGCAAATGCTTGCTAAGCGCCATGGTGATGAGGTTATGCGTAGTTATGCAGATAAAAATACATCTGTTGTTGCTGCGCAAAATACCTATAAAGCACAAGCTGACCTTGGCAAGTACGAATTAGTATACCGTTTTGGCGATGGCGCCATTGACGATAACGACATTGTAATTGGCGAAGAGGGTATTGAACTGCCAGGTTTTGATAAAGCCATTTCGTTTACTACAACCAACTCCTATCAAGATATGTTTTAGAAGAACAGTTTTGCATAGGTTAGCATAATTTTATACCCCCCCGAATTTGCTGGGCTGTAGCGTAGACATAAGTTATCAAAGCTTATAATCGGTACAGACCCAGCATGGACCCACACCCAAAAAAAGACCCGAAATGGACCCACAGTGGACCCACTTTTTCTACCTTCGAGAGCCTAAAAGCGGCGAGTGTATTACAGTAAAGCTCAAATATTTGTAATCATCACCACACGACAAAAGTTGCAAGTTTTAAGCTCTTAACTTAAATTGGTACAAAATAATCGATTAATAACACTAAGAGGCCGCATGAGATTATTTGCTTTATTATTTTTGCTGTCCTTCACTGCTAACGCTGAAAGTATAAGAAACAAGAACCATGGCACCCTGATAGTCTCAGAAGTAACCTCGATCTATGACGGAGATACCTTCAGAGCTAATATTAAAGGACTTCATTCCTTAATAGGGGAGAGAATCGGCATTCGAGTAGCTGGTGTTGATACACCAGAGATACGCGGCAAGTGTAAACAAGAAAAAGATCTTGCTCGCCAAGCAAAGCAAGTAACCGTTGAAGCTTTACGTTCGGCAAAGGTTATTGAGC
The DNA here is from genome assembly GCF_002221525.1 of Pseudoalteromonas espejiana DSM 9414. Lineage (NCBI taxonomy): Bacteria > Pseudomonadati > Pseudomonadota > Gammaproteobacteria > Alteromonadales > Pseudoalteromonadaceae > Pseudoalteromonas > Pseudoalteromonas espejiana. The sequence goes on from NZ_CP011028.1 coordinate 1,657,381, forward strand.
TTAGGAATACAAAGCGTGGTAAGTATTTTAGGATAGTTGCTGACGTATACGTGGACAACAAAAACCTGACTGACATTCTAATCAGTTCAGGCTTGGGTGTTGCTTATGACGGGGGCACTAAGGCGAAGGATTGGTGTAGTTAATTTTGTTTAGTGTGGGGGCGGCAAAGAGCGATAGCCAGACACTGAAAAAATTAAATTTGTTCCTGTGTTTTGAGTAAAAACCTAATTTTGTGCAATAACATTATTAAACGTCGTTTTTGTGTGTTATTAACCACCGCAATGGTTTTCAATAAGTTGTTATGAGTGAAAGGAGCTAGAATTGAACAAAATGGTAATGTTACAAGTTATAAATGCTAAAGGTTTAGTAGATACATCAATAGGTCGAAAACCTATTGATGATCTAGAACTAAAAGAGATTTTTTAGAGTTTTAAAGAGATTTATTTTTTGCAGCCTATCTCTTATGCTTATGAGGCTATCGAGAGAAACGTTAAAGATCTGGATAATTTCATTTGTCGAATATTTGGCCCCAATAACGAATTAGTATACGGTATTGTGAACCATATGTAGGCTATCAGTTCGCCGACTGAGGTTTATCAAAGATTTACTAACTTACTATCTTCAGCCAATGCATTTTTAAATCTCGCAGAATCAAAATTAAAGTCAGCATTTGGGAAAGAATCGCTAAAATTATCAAGTTGGAATGATATGGAATTAGGTATTGATTTTACAGACCTTCATTCAGCTGCTGCATAAAATTCAAGAGATTGAATTTAACGTAGACGAATTTATTGATTTTGCTGGCTCTTTCATCGATGGTATGGATGATAAGTTAACCGTTTTTCTAGCTAAAATTTTTGAGTTGGTATGTAGTGGTTAGATTATTAAATAAAGCCGCAACAAGCGGCCTTATTCGTAAGTAGGGACTATTATATTGAGTCGCTATATTGACTAACTTCTCTAAGATAAAGCGCTACCGCTTTCTTGTTATTTTCTCTTCCAGCTCCAAGGCGTATTTTCTTCTTCTTCTCATAGTCATCAACTAAACGAGTAGGGGAAGATAAATAAGGGTGTCCTGTACAATAACTAGTTTTTATAGTTTCCTCACATATATTGTTATATGCCATAAAAGATTTTACTGCCTCTACACTACCGCTACTATCCTTATAACTTCCTATAAAAGCTCTTGCATAAGATTTACCTGGAACATCATTATATTTACTATGCCCAGCACCCAATACATGCATTAGCTCATGCTGCGGATAATACAGGTTTGGATTTGGATTTATTCCCCAACCAGCAACAGCAAAGCCTGTATGTTTGTTTCTGTAGTCTCCATATCCATAAGGGGTTAGAGCTAGGCCTGCGTATTGATTGTTAGAGTCATAGGATAAATGTACGAACATAACTACATCAGCTTTCCACTGTCTACGCATTTCTCTTAACTGTGGACTATTTGACATACGTTCTAGGATTGTTTTGTAGTCAGTAGGGCAGCTCGAACCGCATACGTCGCTTGGTGGGAGGCTGTATGCGTATCTTAAGTTAGAGTTACCACCAGAAGTAGCAACTTTCTCATAAGCAGTAGAATAAACAAAAGGTATAAAATTAGGTGCTTCACCTGTAACAAATTTTTCGTTCACAAACATGTTCTGTACGTCTTTTAAAACAGGAATAGGGTAACGGCTCCTAAATTTGTAATCTCTCATAACCTTGGCTATTGAAGGGTGCACAAGCCAGAGTATTTGAACTGAATGATTTAATTTAACCGCATTTTCAGGATTTAAAGGGTATTTAACCGTCCATCCGTTAACTGCTTTGGAACTTATAGAGCTATCGGGCCTAAAATCAAGACTGTAAGGGATGTTAACTTTTACACTTTCAGGTACTTCATAAGTATCATTTTCTAGCTTTATATTTTCATCAACAATAGCATATTTTTTGGCGCTTTTAACGGTCCAGCTTTTATCGATTTCTATAATGTATTGGTATTTAGTGCCATTAATTAGAAGCTCCATATCGCCAATTTCATCTTTGAATGGAGTATCGTGTAAATAGGTTAAATTGAAGTCCCATTTACGGGAAGGGCTTTTTAAAAAAATGGAATATATTTTATTATTCAGGTGTGTAATATCAGTTACATACAGTTCTTTTGTTGTCAGATCTGGATCATTGTGGCCAAAGGTAAGGTTGGTCTTGAATTCGTCGTCATTAAACTTAATTGTGTGTGTATTGTCGCCACCAAAATTGATTTCATTTTTTACATTCATATCCTCAAGCTCAAGATGGTTTATTGATTCTTGAGTTAGAATTTCCAGGCTATCAATTTGGGAAGGAGTAAACACAAAGTCTTTAAGAGGTAATGAGTTTTCGAATTGTGCGTGAGAGCACATACTAAATCCAAGCAAAAAGGCTGCAAAATATTTATATTTCATAATTTATCATCCGTTTAAATTTAAAATAAGTTCAAATAATGAACTTAAATATTGTACCAAAAAAAGGTAATAAAACAACATTAGTATTATAAAATATTTATAATAAAGTTACTTTTCATTAAAAACGATAACTTATAAACTTACTTGCGCGATATAGCTTATGTCTAACTATAAAAAATATGTAACGTAATTATTTTTATGTGGATAGCTCAGTCCGACAATTGCACTTTATGGTCACCTGCAAGTCAGTTTACTTTTAGTTGCTGGTATTTAATAAATGCCAAAAGCTGTATATATATACAGCTCTTTGGTATTATACCCTTACTCCAAACTAAAATTCTTGAAGCCCACTATGCTCACAGAAAACGCCCAAATTGGGCCTCAACTCACAGACTTAGAAAATACGCTTGACTCTACTTTTATCAAAGACTCCACATTTATCGGCCGTGCCAGTGGTCGAAGTATGGAGGGCGTAGGGATATACGATGGAGATATACTGATAATCGATAGGGCTCAAGATGTTAAACATTATGATGTCATCGTAGCGTGCTACAACGGTCTATTTATATGCAAAATAGCAGATATGAAGAACAACCAGCTCGTGTCCGCTAGCCCAGATTATAAGCCAGTTAAAATAAAGGCAACCGACGAGTATTGTGTTGAGGGTGTCGTTACACAGTCGATAAGAATGCATAGGGGGAGTTCTAGGTTGGGGGATTGATTTTTTAGAGTTTCCCCTCATCGAAGCTTAATTAGGCCACAATAAAGGGATACTTATAATTACTTAATCAGGTACTCCAACTAGTCTCTAATACTCGGTTCTGGAAGAGCAAGTATCGCCTCACCTGCACCTCTATATAAAGGTAGACCTAATAGGTTTTCTGTTTCGCAGTGAGTCGGTTGAGGGTATTGAAAATAATGAAGATTCTTGGCCGCTACAAAAAATAGCCTTCGTCTTTTCTGAGGAACTCCGTAGTCAGCAGCCATTAACTCTCTATGTGTTACGTCGTAACCAATATCATGAAAAGATTTATATATCTCTTCAATCATATTTGCACTTTTCACTTGTGCAAGACCGTAAACGTTCTCCATTACTACTATTTCGGGTTTTAGAGCATCGACATGCCTTATATAGTCTCTGTAAAGTACGCCAAGAGGGTCATTTGTCGCCTTTTGCTTACCTGCAACACTGAAAGGCTGACATGGGGGGCCTCCTATAATTACATCTGGGGCTTTCCCTACAGCCCTAATCACAGTCGAAGGGCAAAGTTCCGTTATATCTTCACGGTGGAAATTCCATTCAGGTCTGTTGTGTTTTATAGTCGCTTCAGCCCACTTTTCTATATCACTTGTGAAGCAAGTTTCAAATTCAACTATGTTGTCGGAGGCTTGTTCGAAACCTAAATCAAGCCCTCCTGCACCGGTAAAGTAAGAAGCAATTTTTATTTTTCCACCAAGGTTTAAGCGTTCAAAATATTTAGCTACTTCTTTAGCAAGTTCCTTTGCTAAACCTACGGGGACAGCATTTCCGATCTGCTTATGAATTTGCCCTAGTGTACCTTTGAATTCATAATCTATTGGAAAGTCTTGGAGTACAGCAGCCTCTCTGGGAGTTACGTACCTATCCTGTTTCGGGTGTACGAACTTGTTAAATATATAAGCAGTAACAGTAAGAGATGGTTTGTGCTCCTCCAATCGAATCAAGCGCATATTCGGACCACCTGTTTTTTTTTCCCCCGTGCGGATAAAACTTGCGTGTTGCAAGTGTTCAGGCAAGTCGCCCATTTTTCCACCTGGAGGAAGGTGTTTCATTCTCTCAAGGACTACACCACTATATTCTCTAGTCTCATGATTTGGTAATTTCATATTTTCATGTCGCGTAAAATAGGTTCTTCTAAAGTGATTATAAAGTCGAAGGCTCTTCTAAGATCTTTAGAAAGTATTGCCTCGTGTCCATCGATCGTTTTAAAATCCTTCTCAAGACCCCACATCATATCAGTAAAAGGGGTGACGTACTCACCCCCATGTCTATATGCTGGAAGATTAGATATTATAGCTGTTTTTAATCTAGAATCACCTTTTAGGTTTGTCCCAATTTTAAGTGATTGATAAATAGCCTTCTTAATATCATCGGTGCGGTCCATCCCAGCACTTGTTTTGCTATCACTTATTGACTCTTTCTTAGGCCACCCATCTAAATCTTTAGCAATTTTAGGAGGGCTACCGCTAGCATTTGCAAGAAAAAACATTTTATTCGTTCTGTCTTTATGTGTGTATGCAGCTTTGGCTGATAACCATTCATTAATCGAATCGTTAATTATTGTTTTGTTACTTTCATCTATTAAAAAGTCGACCAAAGGTTTGAATGGCCAGAGAGCCCCTTCAAGCGTGCCTAGTGGGATGGGCCCTATACCATGAAGAAAAATTGCTGAACTGCTAGATCTCAGCTGTGATGTTGTAATTGTAAGTTTTTCATGGTTTCCACTTAAACAGCTCTCTGGGACATTAAAAACAAAAGGGTAGGTGACCAAAGGTGCAGATTTAACCTCGGCAAAAATTATGAGTCCAGACTTGTGTTTGAGTACTGCATCTGCGGCTTCAGAACCTCCGATGACAAGTACCTCAGATAATTCGGGATAAAGCTTTTCAATGAATCTTAAGATCATCTCACTACTAAGTTTGCCCAAAGCCCCAGATTGCGGCTTTACGGCTTTTTGGTAGGTCCATTTATTTTTATTCGTGTAGCATGGTGAACATAAATTTATAAAGCCAAGATGGGAGTTATACTCACTACTAATATGGCTACATTGTTCAATGGATTTTTCTACCCCAGAGGTTGCATCTATGTAGGCACAAGAAATCATTAGGTCAAAGCAAAAAGCATGAATATGCGGATCCTGTCCTTCTAGCCAGTTAAGTAATCGATCGACCTCAGTTCTCCAAGGGTAATCAACTAATGGTTGTTTTCCTTTTATATTATTAAACTCAAATGCCATTTCATTCCCTAAAAAAAATATATATATCAATACTTAATCTTAATTATATTTTGCAGGATAAAAGTCTTTTTTTCTACTTAAAGTTGTTGTTCTTGATAAACGTAGAGCTCATAGCTCATTTGAGCTATTGATAGGAATGCAATTATTTGCATTGTTCAACTGAGTTGGGTTTCAAGTATTAGGCTCACATGAGAATGAGCCTAATATTCTTTATTGACAAACAACATGCCCCTTAATGAGCTGTCTATGTTGAATCCAGCCACGGAAGTTACCCGACCAACGACCACCGTCAACGTCAAAGTGTGTAACGCCAATACGTTTAGCTTTGGCCTTCGTTAGCTTATGGTAATTAGGAATAGGTGTAGCTTGATGCTCGAAAGGGGAGGCATGAACACGGTCGCCTGATGTTAATGACTCAAAGATACGCAGCGCCTTGTCTAGTGACATATCAAGCGTACGGTAGCTAACCTGCGCACAGCACGAAACAGAAATAATTAGTAGCTCTTGTAGCTCGTAGCACTCACGCATTTCGTCAGTTATGTAGGGTAAATGCCACTCCTGATAGCCTAGTTCAACAGGAACACTGTTATTTAAGGCCGTGCTTATTTTACGTGCGAGTTCACGTATCTCTGGTTGTGCGTCTTTGTGGTCGCGTAACCATAAGAAATTCGCCCACTCCGTCGATGTAACCACAACCTTCATTGTCTGAAAGGTTTCTAATATACGATTCGAGACTTGCTTGTGTAGCTTTACCTTTTCCATTCCCCAATGAAACATACATGCCGCTTTCGATGCACCTTTCCACAAAGCGCGTGCTAAGCAGGACGGGAGGGTCTTTAAAGTCGTCTGGGCTTGCATACCACTCTGGTTCGTGCCCCAGTGTATAGGCAACTCTGGCGTATTCCATACTTGTTGTCTCACTTTCTTTGTTGGTATAGCGCGTGAGCTTGCACTGTTTCTTGAGAAAACACGATGCGTCATAAGCTCCGCGTGAATGAATCTAGGGTATTCTAGTTCTGCTGTTGTAATACGTACGCCATTGGCGATTGAATCTGCAATAATTTTTACTGTTATCATATTTATTAGTGTTACTGTTTAAGCCAGTCGTTAAAATTTTCTACATGTATGAGTAAACGGCCATCCTGCGCTCTGCGCCAGTGCTTTTCCTCAAATAGTTGTCCACGCTTAATTTTGCTACGTAGGGCGGCAACGGTGTAACCCGTTGCCTTAGCCATAGCGTTAAGCGTTACCCACTCAACGTTAAAAGCCATATTAACCCCCATTAAGCAATAAATGTTCTGCGGCTATAGGGAACAGCTCAAGCTGCCTAGCACGCGCGATTAACAACTCGTAGTCACCCATAGAGGCAGATATAAGGGCAACTAAAAGCTCGAATTGATCTCTTTCAAATTCTTCAGCCATTGCTGATAACATGCGAATCATGCAGTAGCCGACGTCCTCAGATACAAAGTTAGGTCTATATATAAGGGCGTTCTTAATGTAATAATTTCTTTTTCCGCGTTCCAAGCCGGTTGTGTCTTTGAGGCCAAAGCGCCAAATGTATTTAAACGCATTACCTGTTGCAAAATCCATATGCCTAATAAAGTGAATAGCCTCCACTGAGCGGGTGTTGTAGTGGGGCGATTTTTCTATAATGTCATGTTGTTGTGCTGAGTCAGGCATTTAAATTCCTTTAGTACACACTCGTACTCTATCTAAATTTTCTCCCTCTAGCTTGCGGATTATATACAGACACGACTCTAAAAACGTCGTCTTTAGGGTCAACTAAATAGCGTCTTCCACCTTGCCAGAGTTGTTCCAAGATCTCCCAGCCTTCTTCGGTTTCTGATAGCTCACCAAACACAATTGGTTGTCCCTTCTTACGAAGGTAAACCACTCTGTCGCCATCCCGTACGTTACCCTTTGGGTTAACGAGCAGCATTGACCCTTTCTTTAGGCCGAAATCGTCGTAGTCCACTTCTATGAAGTACGACTCATCGCATTCGAGTATAGTCTCAACAAGCGCTGACGGGTTTGTTGGCTTACGCCCCGACAGCGTTGCTAATACTCGTAACGGCTTCTCTGGAACAGTGTCCGAGGAAGCACCGAAGTCAGACAGCTCAAGCCCTGTAAAAGCGGTGAACTTAGTCAAAAAGTCAGTGTTAAGCGGAATCGTCCCTCTCAGATATTGACTGAAAGCCGACTGGTTCATGCCCATAGCCTTTGCTGCTCTGGCCTGACTTAGCGCCGTAGCATCTTTATGGGATGACCATGCAAGCTGTACTTTCTTTAGTACATCATTACTGTATTCCATCTTAAAAATTCCCCGTTGTGGTTGTGTTGCTTATACATAATTTAACAGTAGCACTGTTACATGTCAACGCATATGTTAACGTTTGCTAAGACATGAACACCACATTCGGAGTGGCCTCCAGCCGATCTAGCCTCCCTATAATCGATGGTCTGAAAGCCCCCCCTCTAATGTAGTTTCCTCAATAAATGCTGCTATAGCTGTGTAGTTTAATTTTTCTGCACGATTGGCAAATTCTTCGGCGGTTATGCCGTTAACCCATTCGCTAGGGTCAGTTAGGACAACACCACAAACTTGTCGTTGATGTTTTATGGCTTCGCAGCCGATGATCACTACTGCAAGCTCATGGGCCTCTACAGCTTCATTAAGCCACAATAGCTGCTGTGCAGATAAGTCGGGCTTAACGACCGTCGTAGGCCGCTTGGGTAGTGTCTTTATGAATTTGTACTCAGCCCATAACGGGCGTTTTCCATTGCGGTGCCGATAAAATGCGTCAGGTACGCCACCCGCGAAATTATCGTTGATTTTCCACATACGCATTATATTCGAATTCAGTCTTTTGCCGACGTTCGCTGTGTACTGTGATTCAATCATTACAAGCCCAACGCCTCTAATCGCTTGAATAGAGTAAGCGCTTGTGCCTCTGCGTCGAATAATGCGTGGTGTGCAACAGTCGGCTCAACTCGTTCAATTTGTGGGGTTAGGTTCTTGATAGTGCGGTAACACATATCGCCACGGTAAGACCAAGGGCGGGGGAGGCCACAAATCTTGCAGGCTTCGGCTATCAGCACATTGTCCATCGCTGCGCCATTACCCCACAGGCGAATTTCGTCGGCAGGTACACCTTTCGATTGCTCCGCGATAAACTCGCTTAGCTCGATTAGTGCGTCTTTAACTGGCTTATGTGCGTAGTTACCCTTAAACTCGTCACGCTCTGCTTGCTCTTGCTGTAGCCACCATAGGACGGTACTCGCGTCGATGCGGAAACCTGCTTTTTGGCTATCTTCGAGGCTAATACGAGTGTAGTAGCCTTTGTGTATCTTTCTGTTTTTTAAATCCATTGGAACAATGCCGATTGACAGAATCGCGTCACCTGCGTTCGTGCCCATAGACTCGATGTCCACCATGTAATCGCTGACCATTATATTCTCCTGTTACCATTGGCCACCAAAAATTTAAGGCGCTAATGTAAAGTATTGTAAAGGTGTTTTGAAGTGTTAATTTTATGAAATTTAATAAAAAATTAATTGTTAACGAAAGATTCAAAAAATAGTAAATTTTTATGATCAAACTTTAAACATTCATTCATTTTGCTTTAATATTTTACACAAAAAAGCCGACCCTAAAACGAGTCGGCCAATGCCCTAAAGTGGTAGGGCTATTATGCTGCTTCGGTCTTTGAAGCAAATAAAGCGCTATACATTTCAACAGCTTGCTCGTATAACTCGTCTGGAGCATGAGCGACAAGTGATATGTCGTAGTTGAAGAAATTACCTGAGCTATTAGACTCGGACACAACGCCTAATTGCCACACACAACCAAAGCGAGGGTTGCCTTGTTTTTCTTCGTCATTAATCAGGGTGTTCCAGATTCGTGACTTTTTGACTTTAACCCCCGGCATATCAAGTAGTGCAACAGATTTCGGATTACCTTCATCATCTAGCAGTAATACTAGGTGAGTAGGGTTCTCAGAAATATCATGGTCTTTCACCGCTAGACCTTGTTCTTCTAGTGCGTCTAGGGCTTCTTGTTCTGTGTCGTATGAACCGACCATACCGCCGCCTAACTTACGTTTACGCCATACAACGATTTTCTTTGTAAAGCTTAAGTTGATTAGGAACAGCGATGTGTATAGTTCTTCTGTAACGCTATTCATGATCATACCAGCTTGTGCGCCGTCAACTTGTTTAGGGTTGCCAGGCTCTACTTCTGGGTTGATCATTTGTAACAGTTTTAAGCGAGGAATGGCTAAGTCGTCAGTGCTAACATTTTCAGAGCCGCGGCCAACGTATTCGCTACGTTCTTCAATAGTTGCTACACCTGTGAACTTATCTTCTGCTTTAACAGCTACGTTAGTGTTATTTGCCATGATGGTATTCCTTATATTCGTTATTCATTATTCGTTAATGAGTCATTGGATCAAGTTATTTGATCGAAAAACACCCAACGACTGACTAGGAAGTAGGGGGTTAGCAAGCAACCACAACAGGTACATAGAGAGAACCAGTTGAGGCTGCAATATTAGTATTACTGTTAAATCAAGTCAACAGTGTTACTAATTAATTTTTACGTACCGATAGTTTTCTTACTTGAACGGGTTTTACTCCTGCTAGTGTGTCACCCATTGAAATAAGCTCTCTAAATGGTGCTGCATTGACTTTACGCTGTAGGAGGTAAAACGCATCATTGTCTTTAATGTACTCGTACAATGCGTCCCAATCCGTAACAGAGGGTTGTGTTTCTTCGCTCATAGATATAGCACCTACGCCAACGTAAGCTACTTTTTCGCCTACTTCTAGGGTTGCTTTTAGGTAGTTCTCAAGCTCGGTTTTACGCTCTTTAAGAGCTTTTAGCTGCTCTGCTTCAATTAGAGCTATCTCGCGACGAACGCGAAACAACTCGGTAACTACAGCCTTACGGTCTGGTAGCTCGCTGGCCGGAATATCTGATAGTTCAAACTCTTCATTTAATTTCTCTGCTGCTGACATTTTATGCTGCCTCTTGTTCTGTGTTTTCAGTTAATTCCTTTGGGGCACGGCAACCTGCGTCAAAAAATGCGTGTAGCTTATCCATCGCTTCGTCGAACGCTTGTACTTTGGTCACTGGCGTAGTTTGCAATTTGGCTTTTAATCGTTTGCACTCAGCGGTTAGCTTCGTTATCTCGTCAAGGTTCAAGTCGGCCATAGCACTTTTTAAACCTTCTTCGGCTTCAACTAATTTCGCACGTGTTTCTTCGAAGTCGCTACCGAACTCAACAACTTGCTTGCGCGTGTGGCGAACGTCTTTAACGGCCTCGTTGAACGCTTCAAGGTCAAAGTCTGCTGCTGTGATTTGGAATTTGTTTAAAGGTAAGTTGCTCATAATGGTTCTCTCTATAATGTAAAAGTTGTGGTTAGGCTGCTTGCGACAGTCCTGCGATAGTGTTTAGTAAGTCAATCATGTTCATCTGCTTGTTGAGCATCTTCTGGTAGACTTCTTCCTCTACCGTCTCCTCAGCCGCAATATGAATAATCTCGGTCTTACGTTGTTGGCCTGTTCGTACGATACGGTGGTTAAACTGCTCGTAGAGGTCGGCACGATAAGTAGGGCTCGCCCAAATAACACGGTTCGCCATGGTCAATGTCAAACCGTGCCCCGCTGATTGTGGGTGAGCGAAAATCACATGTATGTTGCCCTGCTGGAATTGGTGAACGATTCGGTTACGCTCTAACGACGGTGTATCGCCATCTATTACCGCGTAAGTAATCTTTCGTTTTTTGGCCTCGGCTATCAGGCCATCACGTTGATGTGTCCAGTTGAACGCAACAAGCGCGTGGTCTGTCTCCTCAACCAAGTCAAGCACCAGCTCATAACGTTCTTTGTGTACGTTAATGACTGATCCATCTTCGTTATATACGCCACCCGATAACGTTTGCAGTAGCTTTTGCATACGTGAACCCGCATGAACGGCATTCAGCATTTCGCCACTTTCTAATGCCAATACTGACTCCCGTTTTAGGAACTCGTAGTCGCGGCGTATCTTCTTAGGCAGCTCAACCGTTACCTCTCGGTAAATGGTCTCTGGTAACTCTTGAACGTCATCAAGGGCAACGCGTGAGGTAATGTCCGATAGCATCAGTGTCACATGGTCTGCTGCACCGGCTTTATCTTCCCACTTCATTGCACTCGCTGGTGCACCAACAATAGGCTTGGGGTCACACACTTGCTGGCGAAAACCAAAGAAGTTTTTACCTAAGCGCTCGCCTCGGTCTATCAGGAAAGCTAAGTGCCAAATGTCGAGAATGGTATTAGGGGAGGGTGTACCCGTCATAAGCGCCATTTTCTCAATGTCACCCGCAATACGGTTAATGGACTTGGAACGCATAGACGTTCTGTTTCGGAAGGCATCGCCCTCGTCAACAATGAGAACATCGAATTTAGACGCGTAGCCTTCGTTGTCGATCATCTTAACCGTGTCATGGTTCGTGATTACCCATTGGGCGTTACCCTCGAAGGCTTTACGTTTTTTGGCCGCTGTTCCCGCAGCGATGACGTAGGTTGTTTCGGGCCAGCCAAAGCGCAGGTCTTTAGCCCACGCTGGCGTTAAAATGGAAAGGGGCGCGAGTACAAGAACACGGGCATCAGGCCAGTAGGTTTTTACCGCATGAATGCAGGCGAGCGTTTTGCCCGTCCCGCATCCGTCGAAGTTCAACACTCGCCCTTTGTCGCCCCACAGGTTGGCAAATGCCTCTTGGTGGGCGAACGGCTTAAACGTCGGTTTTTCTTTTTTAGGCAACATCTAAACCTCGATAGTGGTCAAAACCACATGCGCCGTTACCGTATGCTTTACCATCACGGTTAGTGTTGCAGCCGTACTCACAGAAACGACACGTATGCGCGTTCGCTGTAGGTATGAAGTCTTTAGTCGTTGTTAGCTTTTTAGCACGGTTATGGTAGCGAAGTAGCAGCATACCAAGCTGGCGACGGTTGAATGTGCGAACCATCTTAGTACCGTCGTCTAAGTACCAAAACTCAACCTTGAACACGTCAATCTCAGGGAAACGGTGCATTGTATGCAGCGCGTAGCTAAGCCCTTGGTCTGCGTGCTTCATTTCGTTGCCAAACTTCTGACCTGTTTTGTAGTCGATGATTCGGCATGAGTTTTCGTTCTCACGGATGAATACGTCAAGTTTTGCGCGACCCCAAAGCTCGTCGTCGTCCCAATCGCACGGCGACCAATCTTTGCGGATACCCCAATTTTCTTCCATTGTGATTTTACCTTCACGGTAGTCATCACGCAGGCTAGAGAAGTCCGCAGAGAATTGGTCGAACTTGGTTCGGTTATCCGCTGGTAACTCTTCTACGTCACCACGAACCCAAGCTTCGCAGCCGTCGTGAATGACCGTTCCTCGTTGTGCGGCCTCTCCAGAATCGACGGCTATTTTGTCTACTTTGCCTAGTTTGACTGCCCATTGACAGTTTTCGAACTTCTTGAGTGTTGAGAATGACCAGGCTTTGACAGCTGCTGTTGGGAAGTCGACGACCATTGCGCCGCGTTCATCTTCACGCGTTTGCTTTGCTTGTTTAAGTGCATCCGATAGAGCATTTAAGTCTCCCGCTTTTTTAACTGAATTGTTTTTTGGTGCTTGCGTGATTACGGCTTTTTGTTTTGTTTCTTTAGCGCGAGCGCCTAGCATTGCTGCTAGACCCTCTTTGCTGTCCGCTTTCACCGCATCCGAAGGCTTTGGTGTATTGCTCTTACCTTGTATTGTTTGTTGACCAGACTCAGCGGCCTTGGCCTTAAGTTTGGCAGCAAAATCCATTACGCGGCCTCCTTCGCATAGCGGCGAATGAACGCTGCGCAGTCGTCTATACCTATGTAAATTTCACCTTTATGCTCAATTGCTGGCGCCGAGCGAAGACCATGCGGATTACTTTCCGATAGGCGAACAACATCGAGTTCTACGCCAGCTAGCTCAGCGTATGATTTAACGTCAGGGCAGAATTTACATCCACGGGCTGTGTATAAGATTGGATTTTTCATAGGTCGTATCCATTATTTGAATATATTTCGGGTTCAACGGATTGTTCTAGCTCAGCTCTAGCCTCAGCCATAGCTCGCTCGAAGTCCTCGCTGGTTCTTTTTTCTGGGTCGATTGATGAAACGTTGCTCGGCAGAGTGCTGTTAGCATCTTTGATTGCCTCTAGCACTTCCTCGTCGCTGTAGTTCCAAAACACCTCTACGCATCGTGGTCGTGATGGCAGTGGCGCTCTTGCACCTACAGGACGTGATTTACGTTTCTTCTCAACATCGTGCGTTGATAGCATTCGAGATAGGGCGTTTTCAGATATTTCCTTACCCGCCAAGTAGCTGTAAAGCATGCGTAAATCGTCAGGTAGCAAGTAACATGCTTTACCTGTATTCACGTGCTCTAAGTTGGCCGTCAGGAATGTCTTAACACGCGTCAACTGTGCAAACTCTTTAGGCTCAAGGTTCGCTGTCGACTTATCAAGAATACCGATGAACGCACCAAAGTCACCGTCACGTAGCGCAGTGAAGAAGCTATCGGATGCGCTCATACCTGCTTTCTGCGTGTCGATGCGTGCTTGGTTCATAATGATTGAACCAGATTGGTGAGTGTCCACCTTGAATGAGCGAAGGTAAGTCGCAAAGGCGTGTAGCTCGCCCTTAATCAACTCGTCCGTGTGCTCTCGGTGCGATTTGATGTACTCAAGACGCGCTTCAAGGTTTCTCTGCTGCCTCGGTGCAATGTTGTAACGGCGTTTATCCGTTACAGGCATTGCGTCCAAGTCGTTTGTCGCGAATATGAAGTTCAGCCGTTGAACAACCTCTCGCTGTTGTTGCTGCATCTTACGAAGCATCATTGTCGGCTCGGTAATACGCGTTTTTAACAGTGACGCTGCTTTTGTTAAGCTCGCTGCACCGCGCATGTTGAACTCGTCAACCATCAGCAACATTAAATCTTCCATCCAGCCGTTAAACTGGTCGTCGGCTATCCCTTGCAGCGTGTTCTGTGCCACATACTGCTGACCGATTAGTGGGCGTAACACTGACTTAAACAGTAAGCCTTTACCCGTACCCTCTGTACCATGCACAAGCCACGCGGTCTGTGTCTTGTCTCGTTTCTGCATGATGAACGCAAGCCAGTTAATGAAATGCTCAAAGCAGTCCATATCGTCACCCAACATGTTTAAGATGATTTCACTGATGACAGGGCAGTCGTAGTGCAGCATCCAAGCATTGCCGTATGTTAGGGTTTCAGGGTAGTCATGCGTCGTTTTGTCACGCATGTAAACCGACGGCTTGAATCGGTTTATGTAGTCTTTGTCGCCTATCGCAAAGCGGGTTTCACCTCGGTTCGGGTCTAACGTCACATGAATAGCAGGTACAGGGTCGGGTACTAGCTGGCCGTAGTGCTTTAGCCACTCAGCAGCTATTTGCGCGTTCTTACGCTCCTTTAACTCAACAACTTCGTCGTTATCTTTGTCGTACTCCATCGTCATATACATGTCAGACGTTTGGTCGATAAACATTGAACGTTGAACTTTGCGAACGATACCTTCGTCGTCCTTCACTTCCTCGTATGCCTCACCATACTTCTCGATATGCTTGGCATATGCTTCAGGGTCAGCACTTTTGAACAAAAAAGCAGGCTCGTCAGGTATGAAACAGCGCACAACCTCTGGGTTAGAGCGAGCTACCCAGTACGCGTTGTTCTTACTGCCACCTACGTTATAGCGGACAAACTCGTCGTCCTCATAGGCAAACTCCATACGAACGGTCGGCGGGTTAGCCATAACATTCATTGGACGGCCATCGACGTTTATTCGCGTAAACTTCGGTTTGTGCCTTACAATCCCAGCCTCTTGTTGCAACTCCTTAATTTTGGTATCACGTATCTGGTTTATAGCGTCCATCTTGTCATGAACGGCCTCAAGCAAAGGGTCTAGGTTAAGTAACTCTTTACCTTTTTTAACCAGCACAAAACGCTCGTCATCGTTGATAAACGGGTTAGTGCGCTTTGGGCCAAAACTAGGCGGGGCAATGTAAATTAGACGGGCGGGTTCCGCTAAGCATGGGTCTATAACACTCTTTAGGCGTGTCTTTGTTTTTGTTAGCTTCAACCTGTTATAAATGTCAGACTGAGAGTAGTTAAGGGACGTAAGCCACTCTTTTAACGCACGGGGGGACACTGAATTTTCAAGTAAAAAGTGTATGTGAACCGACACTTCATCTTGGTTCAGGCCAAATGAGCTTGAGGCCATAGCTACGTAAGAAACGTCATGCAAGGCAGTGGGTAACATTTCAATTACCGACTCAGCAACCTGCTTAACGTCTGACGAGCGGTAGCGCTCTTTTAGCTCACCCTCTAGTCTCAGACCATCAACGTCCAGCACCAAAAACTCGGTACGGGCATCTTGGTCAGTCATGTTTCGACGTGACTCATGAGCTAAAGGACGGATGAACAAACCCTTGTAAAGCGCTCGACCATATCGGGCGTTCTCTAATAGCAACTCTCGGTAGCCTGCTAAGCCTTCTTCCTCTACGTTCAACTCTGCTTCGTACGACGTTAATTTTGCAGCAAGCGGGTACGAGCGTGAGCTACCATCAGCTAAGCCAATCGTTTTACGCATCGGACCTATCTTGCTGTGCGCGGAAACAAAGTGTAGTTTCATTGTCTTTATGCCTCCCTTGGGTATTTTTCGAAATCGTCTGCACAATCTTTGTCACAGAACAACCGGTCAGGCTCGTGAACCAGTGGTTCGTCACAGTTGTAACAGGCTTCTTTAGGTGTCAGGCGAGGGGTCTTGACCTTCGCGTTTGCTAGCTGAACAGCAAGCATTAACTCCTGCTGTTCAACTGATTTGTCTATGTAATCAGGCATCTCGTTAAAATTAATTATTAATTATTAGTAATTAGTTTGTGGATTTTAACAGTGTTACTAATAATAATCAGCAGTATAAAATCGATTTTAAGTAGTCACACTGCTAAAACTTAAACTCCGCTGCATTCTAATAGTTAGTCCAGTCGGGTTGTAATCCATTTTCCTTCATCTTGAATAGCAACTAGGGCGTACGGATAGACAAAGGCTCGCTGTCCCGTACGTGGATTAAGTATCATTATAATAGGGGCTAGAGGCTCATCTTCGGGGTAGTGGTACATACCGTCCTCATCAATTGTTACTCGATTCCCCCATTGATGGCCGTAAGCGTAGTTGTCGTCTACGTTCTGCTTGAATGTGCTATGCTCATCACCATTACAAAGTAGTTGTGGGATAAGTCCTGCGTACTCAACAAGGTCGGATGGTGTTAGCTTAGGGTCAAAGCCTTCGTAAAGTGTCGGGTTCGTTACACCAATGAATGACAGGCCGTCTGCCGTTACACTCGTAAATTCTTGATGATTGTTCATGGTTATTCACCTAAGTCACATTTTGGGCAGTCCAGCTCCGTAACCGCAAGCTCTGAGCCATCAGGCATTACAGACTTCGTTTGACGGTAGCTAGGGCGTAGGAATGTGTTGCACTTCAAACAACGGCGATTGTTAGTCTCCTCTCGGTCGCCAGCCCCCATCACAGGCTTTTCGTTGGCATACTCAATGAAAGGGTGGAACTCAGGCTCAATCTTGTTCGCTACGTGCTTCTGCGCTTTACGTAGGTTAGGAAACACCATCACCTCGTTATTGTCGTCTTTAAGCACTTTAGGTTCATCGTCGGGTAGCACCAGTAGCACTACCGTAGGTTTAGTCTTTGCAAAGTTATTTGGTTTAGCCATTGTTACGCCGCCTTCTTAATGTCTTTGATGAATTTCGTTGCCACTTTATTGCGCTTGCAGTAGTCCATAATGTGGTCTTTCGCTATTTGTGAATCTATTTCAGTAGGTGATGAGTTTTGAGCCATGGCCCAATTGATTTCACCTGTTTTCAACAGTACGCCTTGTCGTGTGATCCCACGCGCTTTATGGTGGAATTCGAGTACAGGCGTATCAGGTACTCCGTTGTATTCGTTGTCCTTGCTCACGTACATGTGCGGGATGACGCGAATGCTATTGCCCGTTTCAGGGTCTTGGTAGAAAGGCATAAAGCCCTCAGCTTTCAGCGTACGGCTCAGCTCGGTCGCTTTCTTCATTGCCTCAACCTTCTGCTTTCTAGCCGCCTCAACGTCAGCTTTAAGTTCAGCAATTTTCGCCTTCTGAGTCTTGTTCACTTTCTCAAGGCGTTTAGGGTCAAGGCGCTGCAATAGTTTTAGCTCAGCACGTAACTGCTGAATCTCAGCGCGATCTTTTTCTTTGTGCTCGATAGCTTTGTCGATCACTTCACTCTGCTTGTTAAGCAGGCGATTCTTTTCGTTAATGACAGCCTGCATGTCGTCCACCTGTGCCTGTAGTGCCTCAATGTGGTCAACCGCTTCGTTAAATTCGTCTACAGTTTTGTTGTGCGCTTCTGCAACAGCTACGATGTCCTCAAGTATCTTAGTTGCGCTGTCTGCTATGGCTTGTACTGTCATTTTCTGTCTCTCTGTTATGTGTTCTGTGAAAAAGGCGCAGGTAAGTAGGGGAAACCCACGCCTTGCGGTTTCAAGTTGTTACTTAGAATATTCTTTGGCGTAACCGCCTTCATTCGCTAGCGGTAGCCCGATGGCCCATTCAGGGGCTTTGGACATATTGCGCTCCATGATTGAAAACGCTTCGTCCTCTTTGCCTTCTTTCAAGGCGGCAAGTAGCTCATCGTGAACGCTACCCATTACCCAGCCTAGATACTTCTCATCTAGCTCTCGGTCTACGTTCACAAGCTGCTCGGCCAGAATGTCACGCGCCGTCGCTTGCGAAATGTTCTCGATAAGCAGGCCATGCCATAGGTATTTTGGAATAGGCTTGCCCCAGAGGTCGTACTTGTCAGAGTCGAATACAACCTTCATCGAGACACCCGACTGTGTTTCTTCGCCCTTATAACGCGCGTTGCTATACTGCAGAACGCGGCCAGACGGCAGAACTACTTGGTCTTTACGTGCAACGTATAGGTCGTTCGGTCCAAAGCGCAGCTCGCCACCGTTCACAATCACCGGCATGACTGTGTTCGCCAAGAAGTGCCACATCGCTTTAATCGCGTAGTGCTTAACGTCATACGCATTCTTTACGTTGCGACAAAACTCATCGTCTTTGAACATCGGTTCCATGCCAAGCGGACCACTCGCAAGGTACTGCTGGAAGCCAAACCAACCCATTGAGAAGCCAAGACCAAGGGCAGCAGCCTTACCCATTTGGCGCTCGTCAGGGTGCGTTTTCTTCTTAACCGTATAGCCAAATATGTCCGTCGCAATGTCGCTGTATAGGTCGAAGTTCGGGTCGTTGCGGAAGTTCTCTAACAAGTCCTCTTGGCCGCAGAACCATAAGTTCACACGCAGCTCAATGTTAGATAGGTCACATACGCCAATCTGATAGCCGTCAGGGGCTAACATCGACAAGCGGTGTTTACCGCCACGGGTGTTATTTTGTTGGTTAAGCTTTTGCCCACCCGACCAGCGGCCTGTCTGACCCGCACCGTAGTAGTTAAGGAAGAACGGCATACATGCGTCGGTGAACCCGTGTTTACGGAAGGTAGACGACACGCTAATCATTCGCTCTGCACGGCTCTTGGCAATAGTCGACTTCATACGCTCACGGGCTTTGTATAGCACCGCGTACTCAGGGTTATCTATCTGTAGGCGAATGTACTCAGGGTCGCCTTTACCAAGGGCAGGGGTTAACAGGCCAGTCGTCTTAGAAATCTTCTTAGGAACGCGTAGGTCGAAGTGCCTTAGTAGCACCTCGTACTGAGGGTTCGAGCTGAACGTTTTAGGTGTAATGCCCGATATGTCATGCTCCGCACAAAAACGGATAGCCTCAACAACCGCCTCGCCATCTTTGATGTTCTCTTCCTTGATAACTTCCTCAAGCAAGTCGTGGCGAATGTCAAACTGCGGCTCGATAGCGCCACGTAGCGTGATGTGCATTGCACGTAACTCAGTGCTGTTCGCTAGGCCAATACGTGGTATGTAGGCCAAGAACAAACGGCGCATTAGGTTAACGTCTTGACGACAATACTTAGCAAGGGATGCGTGCTGCTCCTCGCTAATGTACTCGTACTTGATACCGTCAACGTCCGCTAAGTCGTTACCTTTACGAAGGGCTGGGTCATCAGGCCATTCGTCCTTTGCACACGCATTTAGACTGCTCGGTCTATGTGCCGCTAGGTACTTACGCATCAGCATTGTGTCGAAGTAAAAGTCGAACTCTAACCCATAACGCCAGTTACAAATTGCACCGTCAAATACCGTGTTATGCGCGACAAGGCCAATACGTAAACCATCAGCGCGTGCGTCTTTCAACTTCTGCATCTGTGCATTGTAGAACGCACCGCCATGGCCGTAGTCAATGTACTCGTCTAGGTCGATAACCAGCCCTAAGCCTGTTTCATGAAAGCGTGGGTCGTAGATGTACTCAGGGTAGGTTAACGACTTCAAGCTAAATGATTTAGAGCCATTGTTCGCTTTTGACTTGTAGAATGTCTCCCAATCAAGGAACACGATTATGTCTAGGTCGAACGCCTTTTTAATGACGTTCAACGCTAGCTTGTCGTCTTGGGTGAAGCAGCTCATGCCACTTCACCTTGTAGGATACTGTCTAATGACTTACCTTCTTTTTGCTCCTCGCAGTATTCGTCCGGGATAATTTCAGCGAGCCCTGGCGTTTCTTCAACAGCTGTACGAAGCGTCTTATGCGTCTCAAGGTATTTGACCATCTTAAGCTCGATTTCTTCGGCCTGCTGCTTAACAAGAGCGCTCTTAGGGAATAAGCCCATGATGCGCTCCTCAAACATTGGCAGGTCTTTAAACAGCGTGTCGTTCACGTTACCGATTTGGTAACAGTAAGGAATTGGTTTCTCGCCACCAAAGTCTAAGTTCATAATGTCAGCCTTGTCCGCACTAGTAACCGTGATGTGCGGGGCAACAGGCAGTGTACCGTCCATAATGGTTGATACGTCTTCACCGTCAGCGCACAAGTTACCTATGCCATACATATCGAATAGGGCGGCATACACGTCACGGCCTAGTTCAGCCAGCTCTCGGTTAAGGCTTTCGATGCGTCCGCCTATCTGCGCGTTAACAACGGCAAGTGCTATCTTGCGACGGTTATAGGCGTTAAGGCGTAAGCCCAGCTTTAGTTTTTTCATGGTCAAATACCTGTGTTGGTTAGAGGGTGAGTAGTGCGCTACTCACTACTCGCTAGATTATTAGTGTTACTGTTAATTAAAGTGATTCTAAAACGCCAATGGCAGATTGAATGGCCTTTAGTTTGTCATGCGCCTTCAAGCGCTCGGCATGTGTTGAGTCTTGAGAGTCGCGGATATTGGCTAACTCTTCGGTTATCATTTCAAGCCCCAATGTCAGCCCATCAATACGTGCTTTGCGGTTGGCTTGGCGCTGCTGCTCTGATTCGTCCTCATCGTCAGTGATACAGTTCGATAGGGTGGTTACAAAGCGGCGAGTCACGTGCGATTGAGTGCGCTCGTTAAACATGGCGTAAAGGCTTTGGTCGTCAACATTGCTTTCGATGAAGTCAACAACGTACTCCATTTGGTTGTCGTCGCTCACATCACGTAAGATTTCGCTAATGTCGTTGCCATCTTCCACGGCATCTTGAACAATGCTTGAAAGGTCGATTGCCATTTCGAGGCGCTCTACGTCGTGTGACTCTAATGTGTAATTTGAAAGTCGTGACATTTAAAATGCTCCCATATGTTGCTTTAATACTTGGTAGTCGTAGCTCATTTTTTCCCATAGCCCCATTTATCTTCCCACTCGCTAGTACAAGGGGAAGCATCGTGCTTAAGAACGTAGGCTGCGCGCTTTTTTGCCTCTATCAGGCTGTCAGGCCAATTCATGCTAAACAGGAAGTCCCATTCTTCGCTCATGAGACCCTTTCCACATAGTTCGGTCGAGTATCCTGTGAAGTCAAAATGATCTTCACACCAAAACTCCTGTGGGAAACCATCAATGTGCGCTAGCCGTCCAGCTATACAGAATGTTGTCCCGCATTCGTTGGCTCTTTGTCTTAAATTCTCTAGGCTTGTGTGATTGGATATATTTGAGAAGCAAACCATATCCACCTCAAAAGGCTCAAGTTCAAGTATCCGTTTGGCTGTATGCTGGTATTTGCTCAACTGTGTCATGCTGCTTGCGCCATACGATGTTTAGTAACGAACAGTGACTTAGGGCGTGTGCCACTGGCTATGTCTTTGTGGATTTGCATGTAATCCCACATACGGCCACCTTTCTCGAAGCTATGCGAACGCATACCGGTGTAGTGCTCGATGTTCGCTGTGCGTAGGTTGGCTTGGTCAATGCGGTTGTGGGCCTTGTTCGTGTTACGCGCTAACGCGCGCACTTGGCCTTGTAGTTCACTGATTGCTTCTTCTAATTTGGTTAGTTGGTCTTTGTTTCCAAACATGACTGGTACTCCGTGTCTTGTACTCTAATGCAGAGGGCGAACAGCGTTGGCATCACGCTCTGCTTTTTCAATTTCTTTGATTAATTGCCCGAATATGGCGTGTAATGGGTGGTTCTCGTCAACCTTCTTGAAGGTCGCGCCTTCATCATCTTCTGGCTCGTCGGCAATATCCTTGTAGTCGTTCTCATAGTTGCGCAGCACAACCGCTTTGAAGCCTTCGTCATCTTCAATACGGTCTCTTAGCTGGCTGATAATGTTGATTGCTTCGTCAAATGCGCCCGAAATAGCGTCTTTTGCTTGCTCTGGCTTGAAGTCTTTGTAGGCTGGCGCTGTCTCCGCAACAAAGCTCGTTAGGGTCGATGCTAACACTTTCGCTCGGCGGTCCATTGTGTGCGCATCGTCCATTAGTATTGTCGTGAGTGGTACATAAATCGGCATCTTCTCAAGCATTTTAGGGTCGCTCTCGTGCTTCTCCATCGCGTTCTTGATTTTCGCTATAGCTACAAGGTTCTCTATCATGTATTTCATTGGTTCGTCCTTTTGTTTTGCTCGTGTTTAAAGGGTGGTTATTAGTATTTAGTAGCAAATGCTAACGCGCTGGTTAACAGTAATACTACTATTGCGGCGCACGACAAAACGGTGCGCGTAAGTCGTTGCTCGACGCGACGGTAGTATCTTGATTTCATAGTGACTCCGCTTAAAAAAGTGGCCGCATAATATAAACACTGCTAATGTATGTCAACAGTGTTACTGTTAAAAACAAAGTGGTTTAAGCTGCTTGCAACTCGTTGGTATACAAGGGAACAGCTCTGTCTGGCGGTAAGAAGTTAGGTAGGGGCTCTAAGCCCGATTTCGTGAACTCTACTAATACTGTACGCCCGACAAGCTCGCCTAAATCGGACAGGTCTCGGATGCCTAAAGCCCCAAGTAGCATGTCCAATTTTCTCTCCCATAAGGCTCTCGACTTAGGGGTCGTTGCTGCAGTAAGGTGAAAGTTACGGTAGTAGTACACGCCAACTCGACGGCCATCGAATGACTCTATGACCTGCATGTTAATCGCTGGATCGCCTGCGCCATTCAATGATGCGCCTCTGATTTGAAACTTGTACTGACCAACATCAAAGTAGGGCTGTTGGTACTGTCTTGTTCGACGAAAGGCTGTTGTGCTCATGCCGCCTCCTCAAGTGCTACTGGCTCTGCGACAGACGGTGCGCGTAATGTGCGAGCGAAGGTTAACAAGGCTTTCACTTCCTTGCGATAGTTCTCGTCAGGGTGCTCGTCAACTAGCTCTTCCCATACGCTGTGCACCGCAATCTCTTCGTTCACTCGCAGCGTGGTCGGTGTCAACAGGGCGGTGATTGGCTCGCCATTTGGTAACGCGCGGTCTAGCACGTAATAGTTAGCAGGTAGCCTCGCTGCTCGTAGGTCAACAGACTTCACATCGCTTGGGTCAAACGTTGATGACTCAAGGTTCGCGCTGAACATACACGCGGCGTAAACGTTAACACCTGTTAGGTCTGAGTGACGGAAGGTGGCCGCTTGCACTGTGGCAAAGGATAAGTCAGCCCCCTTAAAGTTACAGTTGATGAATGATGAGTCTTTGAGGTTGGCGAACGATAAGTCCATGTCCTCGAAGTTACAGTCAATGAACACCGCGTTCGAATAGTCGTTGTTCGCTGTCTTTAGTGTCGTGAAGTCTACGCCGTGCTCTACGCGTTGCATGTTAGTTTGTGCTTGTTCCATATTAGCCTCCAAAAGTTATGGTTTTATGGTGTTTGCCCGTCAGTGGGCGTTAAAGAATAGAATTTAGTAGTTACTGGTCAGTTGTTGATCGCAGGTACGACCTGTGTTCGCGTTTTATACAAAGTGTCCAGCTTTCTGAAAGGGGTGTCCAAGTTTGAAAATAAAGGTGGACACTTATTTTTAATTTTGAGTGAGTGCTCATTAACCCCCGCACCCCGTTAGGACGCATGTGTGAGAATATAGCATCGTCGCCCGACAGGGGGCTGTCCACCTTGTCCATGTTGTCCAACATTTGGATACCTAGCATTGAGAGAAAGTTTTTTGTTATTACTCTTTAATAAGTATTAATTAATAATAAATATATAATAAGAGGTATGGACAAAGTTGGACAACATGGACACTTTGGCCTAAAGCCTTTGCTGGTGCTGCTTTCGAGCGTCCAACCCCCTTGGACAGCGCTGAAAAAAGGTGGACAGGTGGCCTAAAAAGGTGGACACTTTTGCCATCCCTAAACCACTGATAACTAATCGCTATCTGTCACCCGCTTTCCAACTTTTGCCACCGCCTACCAGTATGCAGCACCCGACCGCGCCATCAGCTGTCTGCACTCCTTCGCAAATCGCACGGCCTGCTCCGCGTGATGCCTAGCCCTCGCCGGAAGTCCCTCGTTCATCGCCCGTCGCCATGCCGCCCGTTGTTGCTCTGCCGCCAGTCGTGCCGTACCCGCTCGCTGTCTCATATCCTGTGTACTCATGCCCATCGCTCTGTCTCCTATGCCGCTCGTTGTAGGTCGGTTTGCAAGTGGCGCTCAATCTCGCGCAGTTGGTATGTGATATTCAGCACCTGCTGCTTAAGCCGTGCCGCTTGTCGAAGGTCGCCCAACTCATGCGCTAGGTCGGTCGCTAACCCATAGTCGCCAATCGCATGCCAGCTCAGCGCTATCCCGTCCAGTATCGAATAGCCGCTCGCCAGTAGTCGTCGGTGTAAAGCGTTAATCGGTTGCATCTCGTTCTCCTGTCTGTAGTGGTTGCTTTGTGTTGTGTGTTAGTCGCCGCTCGTCAAAGGTCGGTCGATGAGTGTTATGTGTTGTGCGTTAGTCGCCGCTCGCTGGTCGATGAGTAGCACGCGCCCCCCGTTGAATGGCCTCTGTCGTTCGGATGCCTCTTAATTTCTGTCGTCTAAGACCCCCGTAAAAATAAATTCAGCATCGGAACCCGACTCCGGCTTATGTGCAGGATTAAGGGTGTTTGCTTGGACTTTCGTGTCAGTCGTGGAATCTACCTTGACGCAGGACGCAGGACATGCGGAGCGAGGAACGAGCGTAGGAGCGAAGCGGGCTGTACTAGCGTACTAAGCGTTGAGGTTAAGTGGAACGTCTGTAAGCGAAATCTAAGCTCCCTTAATCCCAACATCAGCCCATTCTCCAAACAGAACGCAATTCAATCCTGTCCACATTGCGCTATCGAACTCTCCTAACCGTCTTATCCGTGGAATCTGATTGATGACCAACATCTGCTATTCGTCCTCTGCCATTCGACGCTCGCCCTTTATCCTTTGACGATCCTCACTTCTCACATCCTCACTTCTCACTTCTCACTTCTCACTACTCACACAAAAGGTCTAATCTCTTCACCTTCCTCACTTCTCACTATGTAGGGGATAACAGAACAGCATACTTCTAGGCCATGTGGCGCGGGGGCTGAGTGTTGTCAGGGCAGGGCACTCGGTAGGGGGTCAGAAGAGAAGGTCAGGCGTTAGCGGCTAAAGACCAGGGCTCACTGTCACACTAATGATTAGTGTAAGTAGTCAGTGTGACTTGCGCTCATTGCTAGACCTTTAGCACGACGTGCTGCGTATGCACGGCTACGTGCTTCGTCAATAGCCGTCACTTTGCCTTTACCAGCACACTTTGCGCATGGAATGTCTTTGTTGTGCTTATGGATGCGGTATAGACCTGTCCCGTTACATGCTTTGCAGTGAGTGCCTGTCACAGACTCAACTATCGCTTCCACAGCGTTAATCTCAGGGCTTTTCTCAGGCGTAGGTATACGTTTGCCTATCCACTGGTAATACTCCTCGCTGTATGCGCGTATACGGATTTTCTCTATCGTTTCCTCCTCCGTTTCAGCAGGTGCGTCTAGCGCGTTTAGTGTTGCTTCATAGGCAGCAGCGCTACCAAATAAGTCGTCAGTGTCGAATAATGAATCAAGTGATAATGTGTTGGTTGACATAGTTATTTACCTCTTTTATATTTCAGAAATGAGCAGGGTGTTGCTTCACCCTGCTCGTAGTTTCTTAGCTAAGTTATATTAGAAAAGAAATTTGTTTGTGATAGCCTCTAGCTCTAACGGGCTAGTAGGCTTTTTATTGCGCATTGCTGTTGACTTCGTTAGCTTCTCAAGCTTCGCAGCTCTTGCGGCCAACTCGTCTTGGCGGTATTGGATTGCGCGTACTTTGCCTATCTCTTTAGCAGCCTCGGCCAATTTCTCCTCGCTACCTTGTGTGAAGTGAACACCCCAGAACTCAACACCGTCGTCAGTCGTGAATGACTCGATTGTTGTTGGATTGCCCAGCAGTCGGTAAGCGTCGGCTTGGAACTCAGCTTGCTTGCGTGGACTAACGCGTGTCCCTGTGTAGCCAGCCTTCTTAACCATCTGAGCCACTAAGAACTCGATAGGGTCGAAGGTCATGTATGATGAGTAGACGCGGATTGGTGTGTCTAACTCTACAAGGTCTAGCAGCTTGCGGAACTCTGTTGCGTAGTGCTCTAGGTAGGCGTGTACGATACGTGTCTCACGTAGTAGCTTTTCAACCTCTATCACCTCGTCGTCGCGCACTGCGTTAGACATTGCAGCGATTGTTAGCTCCTCGCTTGTGTTATCCATTTTGTGGATTTGGTCAAGCACGTATTGCTTTCTACCCTCAAGGCGTTCGATTTTGTTTGAGAGGTCGATGGCCTTGCGCATGCACTTGGTAGCGAATGGGATGCTCTTCTCAGGCATATCACCGATGTGTTCAACCACAAGCCCGTAGTTCTTATCCGCAATGGCTTTACCACGTAGCTGCTTCATGATTGCCCAAGCACCGTATTGAGCGCCTTGTGTCCACTCGTCAGGTGTTCTGTGTAGGCGGTCTTCAATCCATTCCTCTTTTGTTACGTCCTCGTACACAACCTTGCGTTCACTGTCCATCGCTTGTGTTACGTTGACCTTTTGCTTGCGTAGGTCGTGCTGTTGCATATCATGCACTAGCTCGTTGTCTGCCAGCCATTGCGCAGCCTCGTCGTCCTCTTCGTAGAACCCAAGGTCTGCAAGGTCGTTATGCTCGCCATCGTCCATGAACCCATCGTCAAGGTCGTTGTTGACCTCGAATGTAGCCTCGATAGCGCGTTGGAATGGGTGAAGCTCGAACACGTAGTCACCTAGCGTACTAAGCACTTGAGCATGGCCTTGGTACTGTTTGAATAGCTCCTCAGCCCAATCAGCTACGCCACTCACTGCGCTGCTCATCTTGTGTATTCTCGTGCTGTCTGCGTCCTTGATTGCCAGTGCCATTGACGTTGCGATAGTGTTGTCCGCTTGGCGCACCATCTTGTTTAGCTCTGACTTAATAGCCCATGCAATACCGCGTACAACGTAGTTCGTGCGGTGGCCGTATACCGTTGACAGCTCGTCTATTGCTAGCACTGCTTGTTTCGTTAGCTCTGAGGTTGACATGCTTAGCGCTGCTTGGCCGTTAGCTGTGAAACCTTTAGTGTCTGCGTTAGAGATAAGTACGTTTTTCATAATGTTTACCTTTTATGTTGTTGGGACTCCTAAGTAGGTTCAACGTCCCGATTTATGAATGACTCGAATCAAACTCGATCCGAACCGACCGCGCCTTCTGAGAGAAAGCACATACATATGAATAACCAACCACTGACACAGAAAACGCGGCAAGCGACGCAGGACAAAAAACGAACAGGGGCGGGGGTAACACAGGGCGATTTGCTATATATTTTTTTTCTAAATTTTTTGCGGTGAATCCTAACAGTGTTACTATTATAAAAAATAACAGTGAGGCTAATAATAATGAAAGCAAATGCCCTTGTTGAATCGTTGCGTAACACCGCTGTAGAGCTTATGAACACTGCCAGCGAGCTTGAAACAAAGTACGTGGTTACGCCACGAAGCAACCCCCAAGAATTTAAACTCATTATCCCGCTAGGTATGTTTGCTGGAACGGCGGTGGATACGCTAAATCTTAAGAACCCGCCTAACGTTGTGTACGTCGGTGAGTGTCGCATGGGTGGTGTTGACTACAGCTCAGTGCGCATCCTTGTACGTGAACCAATCGATATTGATATTGCTCAATGGGAACTTGTTGGAGACAACACGTTAGTTTGGAGTGAGTAAATGTCGGGGGAATATTCACTATCAACGCTTAGCGGGAGTTATGCGTCGCTCGGCATAGCCCGTCTAACCGCACAAGAAGAAACATATGTTCAACGCCGTACGCAGGGGGTTAACCCTTCTGCGGCGGCAAGGGCGGCTGGCTATAAGTACCCAGCAAGAGCGGTGGCTGAGTTATCTGAACGTGAGGACATAAACCTAGCAATCTCTTACATGCGCGAAATGCAAAGGCAAGTTGCTGTCCAAGCGGGTGCTATCGAGTTCACCAAGGACGATGCAACCGCACTCTACCTTGAGGCGCACGCTAAGTCGGCTACAGCGATGGAAGAAATACGCGCGGTGGATTCGCTCGTTAAGCTGCATGGCCTAGCAACACCTGAGAAAGTCGAAGTCAATATCACCAACCGGTCGCAAATGGAAACGATGGACGATGAGCAGCTACTCAAAATGGCGGGGCAAGATATTCAATTGTCGCCTGATGAGTATAAGGTGACGCGTGATGAGGACTGAGCATTGCCATGAATGTTTGCGCACCGTTCCTCATTTTGAAATGTATGACCAAAAACACTGCTTAAGTTGCGCAAAGCAGCTAGGAACGTTTGTAAGGCCGTCTAATAAAGAATCAGTGGAACGAATCGAACACGAGTTTAAACGCGTGCGAGAGGAGGAATTAGAGGCGTTTAACGTAGAACTTGAGGCGAGGAAAGAGCTTGCTGAGCGTGAGTTGGTTCGTCGTAGGCTGTTGCCATTCATCAAACGCCACAATGACGCTTATATGCCCGGCTGGGTTCATGCTGATATTTGTATGCGGCTGGAAAAGTTTGCGCAGGACATTGAGAACGGCCTATCGCCACGGCTGATGATTACGATGCCACCGCGACACGGTAAGTCTGAAATTGGCTCTAAAACATTCCCTAGTTGGTACTTAGGCCGTAACCCTAGTCATGAGGTAATCACCTGTTCGTACTCAGGCGACTTGGCGGAGGACTTTAGCCGTAAGTGCCGTGACTTACTGGACACCGACAAGTTTAAGGCTGCATTCAAAACACGCCTATCGCCAGATACCAAGAGCGTTAAAAAGTGGATGACTACCGAAGGCGGTGGCTTTACTGCGGCGGGTGTTGGTGGTCCGATAACGGGTCGTGGTGCTCACTTAGGTATCATTGACGATCCAGTTAAGAACCGCGAAGAGGCAGAGTCGGAAGTTACGCGCCAGAAGGTAAAAGATTGGTACTCGTCGGCATTCTACACACGTCTTGCACCAGGGGGCGGTGTGCTGATAATTCAGACTCGATGGCACGATGACGATTTGGCGGGCTGGCTGCTAAACGTATTCGAGGAAGCCAAAAAAGAGGCTGAGGAGAAGGGCGAACCTATCCCAGAGGACGTTGACCAATGGGACTTAGTAGAGTACCCAGCTATTGCGACACAGGACGAAAAGTACCGTAAGAAGGGCGAGGCGCTTCACGAAGATCGCTACCCGTTACCTGCACTACGTCGTATAAAACGTGCCATGATACCGCGAGATTGGGAGGCGCTTTACCAGCAAAGGCCAGTGTCTGAGGACGGTGACTTCTTCACGCGTGATATGTTCCGCTATTACAAGATGGGCGAGCTACCACCGTTGGAGGATATGCGTCTGTATGCTGCGGCTGACTTGGCTATCTCTACAAAACAAACGGCGGACTACAGTGTGTTTGTGGTGGTCGGTATTGACCGTAAGCAGAATATTTGGATTGTCGACCTCATACGTGGCCGTTGGAACTCGTTGGGTATCATTGACCGAATGTTTGAGATACAGACGAAGTACAACCCTGAGCTGTTTGGTATCGAAACAGGGCAGATTGAGCTGACGCTTGAGCCATTCATTCAGAAGGCCGAGCAAGAACGTGGTACCAGTTTACGCTATGAAAAGCTTAGAACACGGGGCGCTGACAAAGGGACGCGTGCTAGGCCGATACAGGGTCGTATGGAACAGGGCAAGGTTATATTCCCTACCATCGAATCTACGCCTTGGATGAGTTCGCTACAGAACGAGCTACTAAAATTCCCGCTAGGCGCTAATGATGACCAAGTAGATGCGCTGGCGTGGATAGGCCAAATGCTTATGTTGTTCGGTATCCGTAACGAGAAGAAGGCTAAACCTAAGAAGTCATTTAAGGATAAATTACGTAAGTTTGGCGGAGGCACTAGGAGCCGTCATAAAAGTGGTATGGCAGCTTAGCGTTTATTGAGAATTAACAGTGCTACTGTTATTATTGCATAACAGTAAAATAATAATAACAATAACAACAGGTCGTGAACTTGGACGCTGAAACTATAAAACAGATAATCGCGCTAGGCTCGCTCTTTGTGGCCGTGATTGGTTTGTGGCATAAGCTAGTCATTTTGCCAATCAAGGAGGAACTAAAGCTGAATGCGACCAGTATCCGCACTCTTGAGATTGACAGTGCTAAGCTGGACACAACGCTCACCGCGCTTACAAACGCAATTGATCGACTAACCGATAGGTTGGACCGTGAATGAGTAGAAATAAGAAAAGAGACCCGAAGGTTGTTGCTCGTGATAATCAAACCCGTTTTGAGGAGGCAAACAACACCAAGCATAAGGACTTTATCAAACGCGCCGTACGTAATAACAACTTTTACGCGGGTGAACAGTGGGATGAAGAGGATAAAGCTCGTCTAGACCGCGAAGGCCGACCAGCCTTAACGCTTAATATGATCTTATCAACGGTGAACGCCATTATCGGTGAGCAGCTCGAGCGTAAAGTTGAAGTTGTCTACCGTCCACGCGACTACGGTGATGAGGAGACAGCGTTTGCGCTCAATGCCATTACCCGCAGTATCCTATCGCTAACGCACTTCGACGATACCGAAGAAGATGTATTTGCTGACGGCCTAATCACAGGCCGTGGGTACTATGATGTTCGCATGAGCTTTGAGAAAAATCTACAGGGTGAGGTCACTATCACGTCGGAGGACCCAATTGATGTTGTCCCTGATGGTGAGGCAAAAAGCGCAGACCCGTCTACGTGGAACGAGGTGTTTATCTCACGCTGGTTAACGCTTGATGAGATTGGCGCTACCTATGGCTGGGAGAAAGTCGAAGGCTTAGAGCGCCTAGTTGATACCAGTAGCTACAACACGGACGACAACTTCGAATACTTTGAAGGTACGTTCGGTGGCACAAGCCGCACGACAACGATGGACGAGAAGGACAGCCGACAACTACGACGTGTTCGTGTTATCGAGCGCCAGCACTTTGAAGTTGATGAGCAGTTCCATTTTGTCGATATGAAAACGGGCAATATGCGCCCAGTTCCTTTCGGCACTGACAAAGAGGAAATGGAGGCGTTCGCAGAGCAGTATGGCCTTGAGCTAATAAAACGCAAAGGTCGTCGAGTGCGAATGACTGTTACAGCGGACGACATTCTGCTGCATGATGACTGGTCAATCTACCGCTCGTTTACTATCGTGCCGTTCTTCCCGTACTTCCGCCGTGGCAATCCGTTCGGTCCAGTAGATAACCTAATCGACCCACAGAACCTGCTTAACAAGACCAGCTCGCAAGAGTTGCACATCGTTAACACAACAGCTAATAGCGGTTGGGTAGTGCAGGAGGACTCGCTGGTTGATATGGACGCGGAGGACTTGGAGGAACGCGGTGCTGAAACTGGCCTAGTGCTACAGTACAAACGTGGCTACGAGAAACCAGATAAGATTCAGCCTAACCAGATACCAACAGGTATCGACCGTATTTCGCAGAAGGCCGCTGCGACTATCCGTGAGATTTCGTCTGTTAACGCGTCAATGCTTGGTACGGCTCGCGCTGACCAATCAGGCCGTGCGCAGGAGGCTGCTGTAAGTCGTGGTCAAATCCAAGTGTCGGTAATCGTGAGTAACCTTAAGCGTGCCCGTCGAATGGTTGGCCGTAAGATACTTGAGCTGGTTCAAGACTTCTACAGTGAGACTCGCTACTTCAAAGTGACGGGTAGTAGTATTCTTCATGGCGAGGAGCGTACAGAGGAAGTCGGTATCAATATGCCGGACGAGGACGGAAACATAATCAATGACGTGACCGTTGGTGATTATGACGTTGAAGTGAGCTTTAGACCTTCGGGCGGTACTATGGCCGACCAAGAGTTTGAGGAAGCACTGCGCTTACGCGAGATTGGTGTGGCTATCCCAGACCATGTAATCGTTCAGCACTCGAACCTTACTAAGCGTAGTGAAATCGCAGAGTTCCTTAAAGAAAGCCAGGGCTTTGGTGAGCCTAGCGAAGAACAAGCGGCGCTTGAACAAATGCAGGTTCAACACCAAATCAACATGCTGCGCAAAGAGCTTGAAAAAGTGGATGCAGACATTGATGTGGCACTTGCGACTGCTAAAGAGAAAATGGCTAAGGCCGACTCATTAAGCGGCTTCAATCAGGCTCAAATGGAACTACGTCGACTTGAACAAGAACGCGTGGCTAAAGAGCAAGAGCTATCACTTCGTATCGCTTTGTCGGCTAGAGGCCATCAGAACCAGAACGCTATGAATGATAAGCGTATTTCTAGCCAAATCGCTATGAAATCTATGGATATGGCGTATAATGCGTCGAATAAAGATAACAGTAACACTAATAAAAATAATAACAGAGGTGACTAATAATGGCTGCAAACCGTAACCTTGATGGACTTAACGCAACATCGGCAATCTTTGATGATTACACGCCACCTACGCCAGAGGAGCGCGGTGACTTCGTGGAGGACGATGAAGCCCCTGCGGACGATGTTGTTGATGAGCTTGAGGACGAGCACGAGGAAGCAGATGAACTCGAAGAAGAAGCAGAAGAACTCGAAGAAGAAGCAGATGAAGAAGATGACGGCGAGTCAGAAGAAGATGAGTCTGAGTCTGAGGGTGAGGACGATGTGGATGGTGATGAAGGTGAGGAGGACGAGCCTGCTGAAAAACCTTCTAAGGTCGCTAAAGGCCGACGTGTCCCGCTCGAACGACTGAACAAGGAAATCGAGAAACGTCGTAACCTTGAGTCTGTTGTGCAAAACCTACGTACGGAAATCGACGCTTTGAAGGGGGCTGGTAGCCAAGAACCGAAGGGCGAACAGCAAACCGACCCTGTAGGCTTCACCCGCGAAGAGTTCGAGGGTATGCAGGAGGCTATGCTTGACGGCGAGACGGATAAGGCTTTTGAGCTATTCGGCAAAATGATGGCTAGCCAAACTCAAGCAGTACAGGCTAAGGCTGAGCAAGAGGTGTCAGAACGTGTGCGCAATGAGCTTAACCAAGACCGTGCAATGTCTGAGCTGCAACAAACGGCACAGTCACTAGCTGAAAAGTACCCAGAGCTTGATAGTGCTGGCGACGAGGCGGACGAAGGTCTAATCGAAGAGGTTGTCGAAATGCGTGACCTGTATGTTGAGCGTGGCCTTACGCCAGCCGAAGCTCTTAAGAAGTCGGTTCGCTTAGTTGCTCTTGAAAATGATTTAGTTGACCGTACAGCTAAACCTAAAGCGGATATGGCTAAGCCTACTAAGAAAACCAATACCAAGGCTAAGCTAGCTGCGGCTAAGAAAGAGCGTGGCAAGTTGTCGGGTACAGGTGGTGGCAATAGCCGACCTGATATTGATATCTCACGTATGTCAGACGACGAGTTCGCAGGTCTTAGTGCAGAGGCTAAAGCGCGTGCAAGAGGTGATTACGTGGTTTAAACATGCGTTTATATTTTTTTACAATTATCTTTCAAGGGGCCGACACATATGTCGGCTTTTATGTGACTAGTTTTCAGGGAGTGGGGGTATGTTAAGAGTATTACTAATCAATTTTAATAAAATATTTTTTAAAGCGTTTAATCGCAGGGGATCGGCCTGTATAGTGGCCATTCTAAAGAGATTTAGAGACCTAGTTCACATTTTTTAAAAGTTAAAAATCCTTTTCTGAAAAATGTGATAATATAAGTGTGTGTCTGAATTTCGGAAACGAAAAAAGCTCACAATTACATGGTAACTGCAAGCTTTAAACAGATGAACCCTCGCCAAAGGGTTAAATCTTTAGTGACGTATGCGTCAATTCTCAATTGCATATTAGTACACGTTAAGTGCGAATACAACAAAAAAGTCACATTTTTGTGATGGTGTATTCGCTGGCAGGCCTTTATTTTAAACGTATAAATTAAGGTTTTATTATGAAACGGTTTGTTGGTACTTTCATGTCCGCGTTAGTGCACAGTATTGATTTTGTTAATATTGGCATTTTCGGGTTGTTAACGGTAAGTGTGCTGTGTATTACTTGTGTACTTATTACTTCTATGATTATTTCCCAAGAAAAAGGAAAATAGCTTAGTCTGAGTCATTACAACAGGCTTTAGTGTAGCTTATAAAGCCGGCGTAAAAGTCGGCTTTATTTAAATGGGGTGTTTATTGCTCTTCTTTGAACCAAGAGGTGGGTACACCGGATTCTGAAATTCCCATTACCTTAAGTCCATCAGAGCTAGTGATGAAAACTCGTGCAGCGACATTATTCGACCACTTTGTTGCATAAGGTTCATAGCGTGAATATGGGCCAAATAGTGGTGCGGTAAGTTTAATAACTTCACATTTCGAGTGGTAGATTGATTTCTGTTTGGTGTTGTCCAATCTATCTTTTATTACACTTCTTGCTGTTCTACAAATAGCCATAGGGTCCCATTCTGAGGAAATAGAGATGCCTTTATAATCTGGATGATTTTTTTTAGGGCTAGAGCTGTAATTAGACTTGATTAACTCTATAGAGAATCCTCCAATTATAGAAATACCAAGTATCATTACAATAATTTTCAAACGTTCCATGATTTAATTCCTCCAAAATAAATTATCTTTATATTATAAATGCTTAAAGTGAAAATTAGTACTTTTTAGTTATCAATCTTTTTAGTAGCTTTACTGTTGAAATATTTATTAGTAATAAATATAATTACTGTTATTCAAGGTGATGCCTTGTTAATCAATCCTGCCCCACAGCTCAGTTATGCCGTGCATTCATTTCGATAGACCCACGTTACGGGACGACTCAAAACATTTGGATTTAATAAGTCCACTGTTAGTCGTTTCGCGACAAAGCCAACGGCTCAGGGACTAACGAAGGGTATGCTTTAAATGGCAAAGACTAATTTCTCAGCGTTAGACGACGACGCTAAAAAAGTATGGTCACGTGATACGTGGCACCAAGCACGCGAAAAAATGTTCGTGTCAAAGTTCATGGGCTCAGGCCAGAACGCAATGATCCAACGCATTACCGAGCTAACTAAGTCAGAGCGCGGTACAGAAGCGATTGTGACATTAGTACCTGATATGCACGGTGACGGTATCGTTGGTGACAACGAATTAACTGGCAACGAGGCAACGCTAACAGCTCACCAAGATAAGGTTGAGGTTGACCAACTTCGTAACGCGGTTAAAAACACTGGTAAATTAAACGACCAAAAAACAGTTGTTAACTTCCGCGAACAAGCTCGTGACCAGCTAGCTTACTGGCTATCAGACCGTATGGACCAAATGACGTTCCTACAATTAGCTGGCCTAGATTTCGCGCAAACTAACGATGGTCGAGTACGTCCTGGTCAGGGTGCGAATGACGACAACCTTTCAGACTTAGCGTTCAACACTGCGGGCGGTCTAGCACCGACTTCTGAGCGTCACTTAATGTGTCTTAAAGGCGGTCAAGTTGTTGATGCTGATACGACTGCGATCACCGCTGACGACAAGCTGGGCTACGACCACATTGTGCGCCTGCAAGCAATTGCTAAGACTCGCTATATTCGTGGTATCCGTGGTAACGGCGGTTCAGAAGTGTACCACCTGTTCCTACACCCAATGGCGTTAGCAACGTTGAAGCTAGACCCAGACTTCAAAGAGAACGCGCGCCATGCTGGTGTTCGTGGTGATAGCAACACGCTATTTGCTGGCGGTGAGTCATACATTGTTGATGGCCTACACATTCACGAGTTCCGCCATGTACCAACTACTTTAGGCGCAGATAGCGGCTCTAAATGGGGCGCTGACGGCAGCGTAGATGGTTGTATGGGTCTGTTATGTGGTGCGCAAGCATTAGGCTTCATTGACCTAGACACAGCGTCTTGGGATGAGCGCGATCACTTTGACTACGGTAACAACTACGGTATTGCTTACGGCAAAATCTTCGGTATGAAGAAAATGCAGTTTAAGGACGCTAAGAAGTCTTTAGACCGCAACGTTAAGCAAGACTACGGTGTTTTACGTATCGACTTCGCTATCTAAGTTAGGCCAAGGGAGTGAGTCGACCACTCCCTTTCAAATGCAAGAGATTTATAAATGAAAGTTAGAAATTTTACACGCCAAACAATCCGAGTGACAGCACCAATCGGTGGTCATGTATTACTTGTTCGTTCAGGTGAAACTCGTGATGTTCCAGCGCATCTTGAAGATGCAGCTATCCGTTCTGGCCTAGTTCCATTAGAAGATATTGAGCTGCAATCGGAGCGCGAGGCAGCGATTCTAGCGGAAGAAAAAGCTAAAGCTGAGGCACAAGCCAAAGAAGAGGCGAAAGCTGCTGAGGAGCAAGCTGCGGCGCTAGAAGAAGCGGCTCGTAAGGCGAAAGCTAGTGAAGCTGCGAAGAAGGCAGCTGCAACACGCGCAGCGAATAAAGCGGCTGGTAAGTAATAGAGGCATATTGTCATGTTAACCGTAGGAACAATACTAACAAATCGCGTCCGTGTCCTTCTACGAGACATTGACGAAGGCGGCGTACAGTGGCGTGACCCAGAGTTGATCCAATGGTTCAACGAGGCATGTGCTGAGGTCGCAAGAGTTCGCCCAGAGGCGTGTAGCACTACAGGCCCATTCCAACTACAGGCTGGCTCAAAGCAGAGTGTGGCAACGCTAGGTGCGTCACGTGTGCTTGAGGTTATCTGTAACATGAAAGATGGTGCGGAAGGTCGCGCTGTTCGTCACGTTGAGCGCTCTACGCTAGATAACGAAGACCCTAATTGGATGGCGGGGAGCAAGACTGACACCGTATTTCGCTACAGTGTGAGCTTGACTGACCCACGTTCGTTCTACGTTTACCCCCCGGCTGACGGCACAGGTAGCTTGTTGATGGTTACAGGTACTACGCCAGATGAGGTTGAGTCACTAACCGACGCGTTTCCGCTACCGTCGATGTATGCGGCTTGTGTGGCTAACTACATTCTGCACCGTGCGTTCGCTAAGTTCACTGAGTCGGAGTCTATGCAGGCTCGGGCACAAAACTACTACAACGTATTTATGGCGCAGATTGGTGATACTCAAGCAAGCATGGAGAGCGACA
The DNA here is from genome assembly GCF_002221525.1 of Pseudoalteromonas espejiana DSM 9414. Classification (NCBI taxonomy): domain Bacteria; kingdom Pseudomonadati; phylum Pseudomonadota; class Gammaproteobacteria; order Alteromonadales; family Pseudoalteromonadaceae; genus Pseudoalteromonas; species Pseudoalteromonas espejiana. The sequence goes on from NZ_CP011028.1 coordinate 1,694,785, forward strand.
ACGCCAAGACCCGTGACCCAATAGGGGCGTAGCATGGCGAACGTTCAAGAATGGGTTGATAGCATCAGAATGGACGTGCCTGAGCCACTAGATACAACGGTGGCTCGCCAAGTTAGGTACGCTATTCAAGAGTTTTTCAGGGCATCCGAGGCATGGCTACACACGGAGCGCATCGAGCTTGTAGAGGACAATGCGCCACTTGAGAACATGCCTGATAAAACGTATGTCGCTGCTACCAAGTATGCCTACTTCGAGCCAGAGGACAGAGATGGGCGTTACAAGCTTGTGAGTGAGCTACCCCATCGGTTAACACCCGCAACACGCGTAGGGTGCTTTGCGCACAGTGGCAATAGAATCCTTTTAGACGCTTTTGAGAAGGGTACGCTTGAGGTGTCGGTTGTTGTGCAGCCCAACCGTAATATCGAGAGCGTACCTGACTCGCTAGGTGATAAGTGGTTCGACGTTATCCGACGTGGCGCTGTTGCTCGTCTGCTGTCTATGCCTGAAAAGGAGTGGTCAAACCCACGTGCTGCGGCCACCTATGAAGCGCACTTCCGCGAAGGTATCGCAAAAGCCAAGCGTGAGGCGCGAGACGACCGCAGTAGGCCAAAGCGTTCTGTTAGGTTCAATAAGGGTTTCGCATGGTAACTGACCCATTTGCAGTAGATGATATTGAAATGGTGTTCCCTGTGATAGAGCCGTATATCGAACGGCTCTATCGTTGTTTTGGTGGATACCCTGTGGAGGAGGTTAAACGCCTTCTGACTGTTCGAGCTGCAACGCTTCATCTAGTCGGTGATAACGCGTTTTTTATAGCGCAGTGGATTGACGACAAGGCGCATGTATTGTGTGCCGCAGCAATGAACGGCCACGCGGGTAATTGGCCTGAAATAATGGCAAGTGTGTCCGACTACCTTAGCAAGCTGGGGTGTAAGAAGTTCACATTTACAAGCCCACGTAAAGGGTGGTCGAAGGTAGCGGAACAGGTTGGTTTTAGTGTTGAATCTGTAACGTATGTGAAGGAGCTTTAATGTCTAGTCCTGACAAACCTAAAACATCTGAAGGTGAAAAACTACAGGTCGAGCTTGCGTCAAAAATGTTTGATGAAGGCTCAAAAGTAAAAGAGGCAACGCGTGACTCGTTCATGGCCTCAAATAGACGCGACAATCGTTCACAGCTTATGGCTCGTGTTGGTGCGGATTCCGCGAAAGTGAGTAAAGAGCGATTGCAAGAGTCCCGTCGACAAGGATCATACAAGACCGTAGACGGCGGAGTCGATGTTAAATCGGCTGGTATTGCGGCAACGGGCAAAGGTGGCCGTTCGTACTATACAGAGGGCGATATTGTTCGTCGTGATACGTCAAGCACAGAACGTGTGGCTCGTAGCATGGGTGCAGAAGGCCAACAACGTTCAATGAGCGACTTTGTTGAAGACAACAAGAAAAAACAGGCGGTCTTTGATTTAATTGGCGCGGGTGTGAACGCATACGAGTATAGCAAAGATTCAGGCAAGAGTGGTAAAGGTGACACAGGTAAAACGTCTGGAAATGATGCCAACGCAAGTGTCGCGGATATTTTAGGAGCGCTTAACTAATGGCTACAGCTACCAGCGAAACTAGCACAAACGATACCCAGTATTCTAAGTTTCCTTGGAATGCGAACAGTATGGGCAGCATATTTCAGTCGTCTACTGCTTCGGTGGTCAATAACATGATCAACAAGGCAAAAACGACGGTTGCTTCGGAGCTTGATTATGAGGCAGAGCTTGAGCGCATGTACCAAAACCAAATCACTGACTACGAGCAGAACACTCTCCCGATTATTAATGACTTGCTGGACGAGGCTGAAAGTACGTCGATTGTTGATAGGTCTAGGCAGTTAAGCGCTGGCCTTAATGCTAAAACGTCTGAGGTGGCTAGCCGCCAACTAGGGTACAGCATGGGTGGACAGTTGGCCTCGCAGCAGAACGCGTTAGCACGTAGCCAAAACAGAACGGTAGCGGCCTCTCGCTCAGCTACTATGACTCAGGCTTACGAAGATCAACGTGTTAAACAACAAGCGGCACGTACGCAGCTTATGTCTATTAGTGAACAGTTACAGTCATCGGGTACAGCTTCAATGTCGCAGGCGTACCAAGCTAAAGAGCAGCGCGACGCGGCTTACAAGGCAGCTAAAGGCGGCTTTATGTCACAAGTTGGTGCAGTGGCCGGTGGTGTTATCGGTGGTGTGTTTGGTGGCCCAATGGGGGCGGCAGCTGGTGCGTCAATCGGTGGCGCGGCAGGCGGAATGATAGGGGGTTAATATGGCAGGTTATGGAATGCGTGACGGCTCGGCCATTATCAATGCGATAGGCCAGTACGCACAATATGCGGAGCGACGCGAGGAACGAGAGTACCAACGTGATCGGCAAGAGCGCCTAGACGCGGAGAACATGCGTCGCCAGCGTTTGGCAGATGAGCGCAGTAGTGCTCTGTTTGAGCGCCAGATGAGCGAGTACGACTATAAAGATGCTGAGCGCCAAAGAATTGCGGGTGAGCGCCAGCGTTTACAGGACGCGCGACAGGGCTATGTTGATGATGTTGTATCTTCGGTCGACGAGCAGGAGCAGGCTGAGCTAAGCAGGTTCAATCGAGCGCTAACGCGTGATGGCGGCAATGTTGAAATCGCTAGTAATGGTGACGGCACTGTGTCATTTGCTGTACTCAAGTCTGACGGCCAACGAGCGCCATTGACTGTGAACCCGAATGACAATTCGAGTACGCCCCTTCGTGCAAAAGAAGAGGACTTAGAACGCCTACAGGCTCATGCAGCGAACAGTATTCGTGTAGCGGAGCAAAACGGTGTAGACCCTGAACATCATGCAGCGTATGTACGTGCGGGTTTTACAGCTGATGAGAACGGTATCGTGCGCGAGGCTTCACGCAATGAGTTCATGGATAACCTCAAAAAGCAGGGCTTATTAGACGCTATGCGAGGCAAACAGGTTTCGCCAGATAGTGATGTACCTACGCAAGAGAACCTTGACCGTTCAGCTGCGGGGCAAGAGGCCGCTAGTGAGTCTAAGCGAGAGGGCGCTCGTCGTTTAGCGGGTGTTAGTGGCCGTGTCGCTGCATTGGAAAAGGCTTTCGGTAAAAAGGCGCATGGCGAGTCTGCTAGAGCATCGTTCAAGGATGATGTTGCAACGGTTACACCAAGCAACAAGGTAAGCACGCCAGAGGGCGCTGAGGACTTAGCCAAGACTAAGGCTGCGATTGATCAATCAGGTGAAGAACCGCCGAAGGTGAATCGCGCCCTAGAGCCAATAGCACAGGTTGAGGACGTTGAGCAAAAGTTGCAGGCCATTAAGGACAAGTACGCGGCTAAACGCAAGCGTGCCGCTGTTGTTGGTGAGCTTTACTTGACGGGCAATATCAACGAAAAGCAAATGCGTAACTACATGGATACAGGCGATATGCGTTTTAGTACGCATGATATTGAAAAGCATAGAGCTGATATTTATGAGGCGCAGGCGGGTGCTAAGGCCAAGGTGATTAAAGCGCGTAAAGAGCTACTTAACGCTCAAGTTGCAGCGGCTAAAGCCACGACTACTAATGTTGAGTCACAGGCAAAAGCGCTTAAAGACGCACGTAAGTACCTTGGTGATGTGGGTGCATCTGTGGCTGGCTATATTGGTAGCATGAAAGGCTACAAGTCTGATCAAATCAAAGGGCTTGAGGCACAAATTAATATCCTTGCCGACCGCTTTATGGCTAATGGCCGCTACAGTGTTGAGGCTATGAGTACGCCAGAATTTGCTGCAATGTGGTCGCATGGTATCGAGTCTTACCTTCGTGCCGAGCCTAACGCTGACTTAACGGTGATGAGTGTTACGCCTTACATCACGGCGGTTGAGGCTAAGTATAAGCCAGAAACGGCTAATACGATCAAAGCTGTTAGCACGTACTCAGGCCGTGGGATTAGTGAGGTGAGAGACGCGTACAACAGCAAATACAATGAAAATCGTATGGAGTACGAGAGTAAAGGTGGTGAGTGGAATGCTGAAACTCAGCGCGATTTCGACGAGCTGTTCAAGGAAGAGTATCTTTATAAAAAGTAGTAACACTACTAAAAAATATAACAGTATTAATGTTAAAATCCCTAGCACTAAAGAGTGTTAGGGATTTTTTTATAAGTATGAGTAATTTCCTAGATGAGTTAATCCGAAGGGGCGAGGGCAGAGGTGACTTTGCCAAGAACAAACCAGAGGGTGCGATTGATGATGTTGAGCTGCGGGATGGCGACAGTGGTGGTATTGGGGAGCAAAAAGACGCGCGTTTTGAGGGCTTCAATACCGTTGAAAAACCGCATGATTGGCGTAGCGACAAGCACCCGAACGCAGATGACGCTCAGGCCGTAACGCAGGGCCTGCTTGATGAAGGTGGCTACGTTGTAAGTGGTGATGAACGAGGCAACTATGGCCGCTCATTGTCGCGTGTTTATGATAAAAATGGCAACGACATTGCGGGTCGCATGGTGGAATCAGGTGCAGCAGCGCCAGACAGAAGTGTTGACGGTACGCAGGCTGAAATGCTTGGTATCGCACGTCGAGCGCTAGGTTTTGCCCCGTCAAGCGACGAGAAGATGAATGAAGTAGGCCAGAAGATTCGTGAGAGCAACGATGAGTTCAAGCCGTGGGAAAACGCTATTCTTGAGTCAAAGGTGTATGACCGTCGCTCAACGTTCGAACGCGCATTCGAGCGTGGTACTGACGAGACTAAGGCTTCACTAGGCGGTGCGCTTAACTACATTGGTGAAATGGTAGGTAACGACGAATGGGTCGAGGAAGGCCGACAAATTGCTCGCAGGCATGGTGTAGATGCGGCCTTGAACAAGCGTAAGTTCGAGAATGTTGACCAAGTTGAGGGCTTTAGTGACGCTTTAGACTATGTGGTCGAAACTCTTGGCGAAGCCGCCCCTGGTCTTATAGTTGATGCGTTAGCTACTGCGGGTACTGTGGCAATCGGTGCTGCGACAGGTGGTTCAGGCGCGATTGCGGGTGCTGGCTTAATGGGGGCTATGAGAGCTACCGCTGGTCGGGCGCTTATGAAAGGGGCTAAGGCTGGCCTATATGCTGGTCCTGCGGTATCGGGATTCGTACAGGCTGCGGGTGCAATGGAAAACCGCTTAGATAGCACTGGCGAAGGTGAACATACAGCAGCTTCAACGTTGTCAGGTGTCACTGGCGCTGCGCTAAATGCACTGCCTTTTGTTGCTGTTTTTGGCAAATCGCTAAAAGCTAGTGGCCTATCTGATGAGGCGGTGAAACCAGTTCTGGATGCCCTTGCTAAACCGTCTGTGGCTAAGCGCCTTAAAGACGTTCTAGGCACTACAGCAATCGGTGCTGCGGCTGAGGGTGTAACTGAAACAGCACAAGTGATTACAGACGAAATCATTGCTACGGAAGTGGGTGATGATGAGTGGCGACTAGAAACGCGTGATGCTGTTGAAGCAGGTATCCGAGCTGTTATCGGCGGTGGTGCTATGGGTGGTATCGCGTCTACAGCGGGTAATACCGTTGGCTTTATGCGCGAGTACAACCAAGCACGTAAAGGTGCTGATGCCGAGGGTGAAACAGTAGATGCCGAGGGCTGGAGGGCTGACACAGTGGAAGAAGTTGAGGACGACGGCGTACCGTTCTCAGGCGATGATGCACTTGAGCAGAGTGTTGAACGAGCGGCTAAGAAACGCCCTAAAAGCAAGCCCAATGCGAAGGAAGGTGATGATGAGCCAAGCGTTGTAGGCCAAGGCCAATTTGATTCCCTCACCGCACGCGATGTACCTAACCTAAGTAGCGACCGTTACGACGAATTGCGCGAAATACTTGAGCCGAAGGGCAAGCCATTATCGGAGGCTGAAATAGGTGCGCTTGTGGATAATGGGACACTTACTGACGAAGAATTGGCGCGTTACGCAGCTGATAGTCACTATGGCGCAAGTACACCGCTAAGTGGCGGTTACGATAAAACGCGTGGTGATGAGGCGCTTGCTCGTGTGTTCAAGCAGGTTGTTCGCCTGTCTCGTGATGGCAAACTTAAGCTAACTGAGCAGGAACGTAACCGTTTAACCGAGGCTGAGGAAGAAAGCACAGACACCGCGTTAAGAGCGGCACTTGGCGCTATTAACCCAGAGTTCAACAACATTGTGTACCGCAATGCTAATCAGTTCGATGGTCGCGCTATGTTCCGTGACTACGTCAAAATCAAACGCGACCGAGTTAAGAACCGTGAACGTATCAAAAAAGAGGCGCAAGTTGAGAAATCAATCGAGAACGCGCCGACAGTTCAAATCCCAAAAGGTGAGGCACCAAAAGAAAAACCAAAAGGTGTCGTAAAAAGCGCACCAGATTGGATTAAAGAAGGCCGTAAGCCGAGTAAAGAGGAAGTCGATGAGGCTATGTCTATGCTCGATAATGCAAAGGACAAGCTCAAGGTTAGAATCAGAAGTGTCATAGAGGGCAAGGGCAAAAATACTCAGGCCGCGCGTGACATTTTCGCAGTCGAGGTGGCTAAGAACGCTAAGCAGTTAGCCGAGGTAGGCCAGCACTATGACTTTGAATCGACGGGCTCTATTGAGGCCGACAAGCTCACGCTACTTAACAAGATTGTTGATAGCAGTATCGCGGGGACAAAACCCGATGTGGCTAAGCCTAAGAAAAAGGCGCAGAAGCCCACTACCACTGAGGGTAAGGTTGAATACCTTAAGCAAGAGCTTGGCACACGTACAGCGAGTGACGGGGATATGGGCAAGCTGCTTGAATCACATGAGCAGTACGTTAAATTCGTCAAAGATGGTGATGCGGTCGACCCAGCTAAATTGTCCGATACTGCGCTTAACACGCTAAAACAACGTGAGAAGTTCGCTGATAATGAAGCGATAACTAAGCAGATTGACGAGCTACAGGCGCGTGTTGATAAGTTTGAGTTCATTCAATCATTCCGTAAAGCCGTTGACTCTATGTATGACGAGACCGCAGCAACTAAGTCGCAGCGTGAGTTAGGCGAAAGAACAGACCAGCAAGTCGCCTACGCTGAGCGTGATGAAAATGGTGATGAGCGAAATGTCGGTGACGTTCAAGGTGTTGTGGACACCGGTGATAACGACCTAGAAGTTGCGGCCAACTACACCCGTAGAACGCAAATGGCCGAGCGTGTCTACAAAGAGCTAAAGAAAATCAAGGGCATGAATAACGCTGCACTTGTTAAGTTCATGCGTGAAACGGTTAAGCCTACAGAGCGCGAGGCAGCACTTGGCGACCGTCTACCTAAGCGGACCCGTAAGCGCAAGCCTATTGATAACCAAAAAACGACGAAGGACAGCCAGTTCGATCAGTTCGATACAAGCAAGCCGTTATTTACCTATGGCGACCAAGAAAAGCGACCAGATACCCGCCACTTGTCGAAAGGCACGGTGAACCGACTTAAGGAGCACCTTGAGAATGAAGATTTTGAGGCGTTCGGTAAGCTACTCGAAAAGACGGGTATTATGCCTAAAGAGGCCACTATTGGTGAGGCCAAGATGACACCTAGCGAGCGCCTGGCATCGGTGGCTCGTAACTCGTTCGCAAGCAATAAGCTATACAGGGCAGCTCGCGCACGTTCGGGTGATAAACGAAGTGATCGGGGTCTTGTAGTCCGTGACAACGAATCGGGCAAACCGTTGAATGTCGACCTAGATGCAGTTACACGCTGGGTATTACGTGAAGATAAAATCGACCTAAATGACGGCGACGCAAAAGTGAACGAGGAGCTTGCAACTGCGGTGCTAAGTGGTATCTCAGCGTTGGCAGAGCTACGCCTTAGCGATGGTCGCCCTATGTTCAGCTTTAACCTAGACACTATCCGCGATAGCGCCGTTGTGTACCGTGTCGATGGCGATAAGCTGGCCTCAGTGACAATGGGTTCTATCCGAAATGGCATAAACTACAAAGGCAAAAAACGTAGCGAGGAAATTGATGTTGTCCAGCCCAAGCATGTTGACAGAGAACAGCGCGCTACGCTCCGTAAAATAGGGATTAAGCTATCAGATAAGCCTGAGTTCAATTCTATCATTGCAGCGGCTGAGAATGCCGTAGCGGTTGGTGATTTGCTACCTAAAGAGCTGGTTGCTCTTACTTCGTCAATAGAGCATAACCTAAGAGCTAACCGTACGCTGTCTGACTTGATGCCGGAAGATATAGGCAATGTGTACCGCGATGAAGTGTCTTACGATGATATTGCTTCATTGATTGCCGACTCAGTTAATGAGGGGAAAATCACTGAGGAGCGCGGTGATGAGTTGTTGCTTGACGCTAAAAACCGTGTGTTCGACAAAGAATTCGAACAAGCGGCTAAAGACAGTGGGGAGTTGACGATCAAAACACAGCGTATTGATGACGAGTTGGCAAACCGTGATGACGTCTCTATGGTGAACAGCACTCGCGGTGTTTTGCATAAGTCTAAGCGTAAAGCCAAGATAGGTGCGGGCAAACAAACAGCTGTTAGGCGATCACTTCAGGAAAGCGTTGAAGCGGCTAGGGCTGATTATGAGCTAGCTAAAAAAAGACCGGATAGAACTTCGCCAGAGGGCATCGACGTAAAGGCTAAATTAGTCGCAGAGGCTAAGCGAAAGTTAGATATAGCTGAAATCGCGCTTAAAAGCTATAGGGACACAGAGGTTGGCAAAGGCACGGACATGAGCAAAGGCCGTAAAATTCAACTTAACCGCAAGCTGAAAAAAGTCGTGCAGCGTAATCGAGGGCTAGCCAAGAAATCTATGTTCCGTTTCTTTGAAATGACGCGTACTAGGCTAAACCGTATTCACCCAGAGGCCGCAGCGAGAGCTGATAGCTTCACGTCGATCCAGAGAAATGACACGGAGTATTTCGCTTCACGTATTGGCAAAGAGGTTGGCGATAACAAGGCTATCCAAAAGGGCTATGAGGACTCACTGAAAAAGGTTAAAAGCCCAGAACGCGACAAGTACGAAGCTTTTATCTCAAAACTAAATACTTACGTTAAGAAACACGACAAAAACTTTAAACCGGTATTGTCTAAGGTTCATTTAGACTTGCACGCTGTTGAGCGAAATAGGGAAGGTTTCTTGTCGATACTGCGGGAGGCGGACGTTAAGAACCCAGAGGCGGTGCTTGATTCAATACTTGATGGTCGGGGCTACCCAGAGTTCGCCATTAGGCCAGAGCTGTCTAACCCGCCAAGGTCAGGCCGCAAGGTGCTAGAGCCACTTTACGATAAGTTGAAGGAAGGGGGGTTCGCGGATACTGATGCGCCTAGACACCTACTGCGCCTTGTTAACTCGTCGACTAGCTGGGCTGCGTGGAATCAAACGCATGGCGGCACTAAAAATGGCAAGTGGGATTCAAATGCTGAATTTGAGCGCATTCAGGGCGAGGTGCATTCAGGCAATCGTCAGGAGTTCGCCAAGTTGTACCAAGGCGTAACGGGGCGTTTGGGCATGAATATGTCACCTGTCTTACGTGGTGCAAACTCTGCGGCGCTGGCCTTTCAGTCGGCTACGGTATTGTGGTTCACTGGCCTAGCGAGTGTGCCAGAGGTTGCTGCGACTTATGCACGTATGCGCGGTGATACTAATGGTATGCTGGATGATGCAAAGAGCGTGTTGACTAGCGTTGGCCGTGAGAAAATGTTTAAGGTCGCACGAGACTTTGACATTATCACTGATGATGCAATCGAGCACTCGCTACAAGAAATGTATAATATGAACGACTTAACAATGGGGCGTGTGTCGCAGAGTGTGCAAGCGTTCGTGTTCAAATACAACGGCCAGAATTACGTAACCAAAATGACGCGTGCAATAGCGACTAAGGCTGCTGAGCGCTACCTTGTGCGTGCTGTAGAGGACGGGACAGACGGTGAAAAACGATTAAAAGAGCTAGGTGTAACTGCGGCGGATGTTAAAGTGTTCGCGTCGGATGCAGACTTAACAAGTCCTGCTGGCAAACGCTACCGTGATGCAGTTCACAAGTTCGTTAATGAGGCCGTGACTAACCCACGTTCTACGCAGTTACCGCTTGTGGCGAATGACCCGCGTTTCTTGCTTGTTACTACGCTTAAAAAGTTCTTCTACGGCTTTTACGACAACGTACACAAGTCGTTGGCTAAAGGCTTCAAGGACAAGAGTTCAAGTGTTGACCCTTGGAAAGCGGTCGCTGTTACGGCGGCGGTTGCGCTCCCATTAGCACTTGTTGCGGAGCTTATACGTGAGCAAATCAGATACCCGTTTGGTCGCCCTAAGTGGCAGGGTGAGCGCGATATAGCTGATTGGGGAGGCAGTGTCCTCGCTGCTACTGGCTTACTTGGTCCCGCAACGATGGCCGAGTCTATCTACGCGGGTACAACGTATGGTAATCACCCCGTAGTGGCGGCTTTGGGTCCGACTGCACAGTTCGCTGTCGATGTGGCTACGCTGGAAATGCAACCGAGTCGTGTTGTCCCGCTGGCAAACCAGATACCTTGGATGGCTAAGCCTATCAATGAGTCGGTCAAGAATTTAATTAAATAAAACAGTAATACTGTTATAATGCCGCATAAGTAATACTAATATTTATGGGGCTTTTTCATGGCAGAACCAAGAACAAAAAACTTCAAGCCTTCGGAGCTACGCTGTAAATGTGACTTTTGTAAGGGTGAGGTGCCAAATGAATGTGATCCGTATGCTTTGCGCATGTTGCAGAGAATACGTGATGAAGTTGGACCACTTGGCCTAAGTAGTGCGTACCGTTGCGCAAGACACCCAGAAGAGTCAAAAAAGGCGAGTCCTGGTCAACACTTCAAAGGTGTCGCTTTTGATATTCTTGTGCCGTGGGGCGTAAAACGAATGCAGATTGTCGAGCTTGCTCTAAAACTTGGGGCTAAAGGCTTCGGCTTTGCCAACTCGTTCCTGCATATCGACTGGCGCGTGTCGGGTGAACCTGTTAGTTGGACGTACCATTAATGAAAATCTTGTTTAATGCTTTTCTAGGCACTGCGCCTAAGTTTGACGAGGAACAACTGCCAGATGGTTACTCTGTGGTGTCGAATAACACCAAGTCAGAAAGAGGCATTCTTGAACCGTGGGCGCTCCCTACGTCATTGGGCAGCTTTGGCCGTAGCGACACGAAGTCTATGCACAAGTACCGTGACCAATGGTTTACGTGGCCTGAGATCACCTACGCGGTTAATGCACCGCTCAAGAATGATGCGTACGATTACGCACTGTTCGCGTCGGCAAATAGTGAGCCTAGAGTGGTTTACAACCTGAACGCGGAGGAGGGAGTCGGTCCTTATCCTGCGGTAACGTACCCGCTTAATGTGCCTGTGCCAGAGAAAATAGATTCTGTGATCACCGGTGACGCGGAACATTGGTACTACGAGCCACAAGAGGAAGGCGTAGACTCAACGGGTGACACTGATGGTGACGGCATCGTTGGCCTAAAGCCATCCCAAGACCCAGAGGACAGTGAGTATGACTACTCAGAAGTTGCGTACTCGTACTGCTATGTTGATGCTTGGGGGCGTTTAAGCGCGTTGGCCGACCCTACGGATATAGTGAAAATCCGTGAATGGGAGTACGTCAATACGACTGCGGTTACGCTTACTTTCCCAACACCGCCAGATACGCTGTTGCTAACTGACCCGTTGCGTGGGACAGATGCCAAAATCCGTGTATTCAGAACCAACTTAGCTAGCTCGGGTACGGCTGTATACCAGTTCGTTGCAGAGATACCAGCGACGCAGAGCACATACACAGACACCACATACAGCGGTGACTTGTTGGACTCGCCTATCAACGAGGATTGGGTTGGCGCACCAGACTTGAATGCGGAGCTTTACCCGAATGGACCGATGCAAAAGGTCGTCGTTATGGGTTCAGATATTCTCGTAGGCCACAACAAACGAATCTTGTGCTTTGCTGAACCAGATGCGTTCTACGCGTGGCCTGTCAAATACTACAAGGTGTTCCAAGAGGACATTGTGACGATTGAGACTTCGGGTTCAAACCTTGTTGTGCTGACAACTGGCGTACCTTACGTGGTGCAAGGCGTTCACCCTGAGTCGATGGATGCAGCGAGGCTGGCAGACCCAGTTCCCTGCTCAAGTCCGCAGGGGGCGACCGAAGTTGCGGGCGCTGTCTACTTCACCAGCGAAACGGGGCTACACCGTATCGAGGGCTATTCAATAGCTAACGTGAGCACCGGTTTCATTGACAATGATGCGTGGCGCAAGCTTGACCCTAGCACGATGATACTTGGTAACTATGACAATAAAGTCTTTGTTCGTTGCCCTACGGTGGATAAAACGCTCGTGTTTGATGCGTTAGACCCAAATGCAGGCATCAGAACGGTTGACCTAAGAGCTGAGTCGTTTGTTGAGTTAGAAGAGACGAATGACCTAGCTTACGTTGACAGTGATACCCGCGAGTTGATGCTTTTCGATTCGTCAGAGGACGGGTTCATGGAGTTAGGCTGGGAGTCAAAAACATATCTGTTCAATGACCCTGTTTGCTTCAATATCGCTAAGGTGCGTGCTAACACTTACCCCGTTAAAGTTCGTGTGGAATATGACCATGCCTCAACAGGTGAAACGGTTGGCTACACAAAGCTTGTTGAAAGCCCTTCGTTCTTCTACTTGCCGTTCAATAGCCGTGCTTTTCGTTGGCGTACAGTCGTTGAGCCGATTAGCCAAGCGGCCAAGTTAGAGGTTCGCGACATTCAGCTTGCGCAATCACCGGAGGAGCTTGTATGAGTCGAGCTTTACCACCTGTACCTAAAGACGTATCCCGCTCTGTTTCGCAGTTCCTTAACTCGCTGCGTGAGACTGTCCAAGTGCAAGCGGGTATGGGGCGTGGTAACGCGCTAGACCGAGCTGTTACGTTCAGAGACTTAAAAAAGTCGATAGGGACTGATGATTTATCGTCTATCGCTACAAAGTCGGCTACAGGCGTTGTTACGGCGTTTAATGACCCTATGCCGACGAAGCCGACAAACTTCGCGGCGTTCGGTATGTTCAATATGGTGGGTCTTGAGTGGGATAGGCCAAAAGCCGATTGGTACGCGGCCACCGAAATATACCGTGTTGACGTAACGGATGACCCAACGGCCACGCCTGTATTCAGCGAGGCTGAGTACGTTGGCGCGTCGGCCACTGGATTCTTTTCAGATTTGGCTGAGCCTGCTAGGTCTTTTGTTTATTGGGCTAGGCACTTAAACCGTGATTACCAAGCAGGTGACGTAAGCTCGCCAGAAGGTACACGGGCGAGTACGTCAGAAAGTCCAGAGCAAGTGTTGGTCAAGTTCAGTGAAGAGATTACGGATAGCAATAACTTCAAGTGGCTGCGCAGCGACCTAAGCATAATGGACACGATAAACCGAACGTTGCAAGGCAGTGGTTTAGGTGATTCAGGTCTTGCAGATTTGATCAACGGGAGCGCTTCACTTAGCGATATGCTTGCCGAACAAGCTATGAGCGAGGCGCTGTCTAAACACACGCAGACAGAGAGCATCCAACAGCAGTTTGCAAAGAATTACGCGCGTTTGTCGGGCGGCATTCATGCAGCGGTAAACGCTGACGAGGCTTATGTGCTGCGTATCCAAGAGCTTGAGTCTAAGTGGGAGAATGACCTTGGCAACATAGTCGACTCAAAAATCAGTGAGTTCGATACGGTGCTAAGTAGCTCGGAGGGTGCTATCGCACAGGCGATTAGAAACTTCACTGTTGACTACAACGGCACAAACGTAAGCCTACAGCAATTGGCGAGCACTACAGCGTCGCAAAGCGGAGCTTATGAAGCACAATGGGGTGTGAAAACAAATGTTGCTGGCCTACAAGGTGGCGTGGGCTTCCTCAATGATGGCACTAAGACAAGTTTTGTTGTTGATTCGCAGACCTTTGCGGTAACGGGCGGTAATGAAAACGTGTTCCCGTTCATCGTCAAAGATGGCAAGACGGTTATCGACAAGGCGTTCATCCAAGACGCAGAGATATACAGCCTTCTTGCTTCAAACATCGTTGCAGAGCGCGTAAAGGTCGGCCTTTCGTTCTCGTCGCCCAGCATTACGGGTGGTTCGATTGATGGGGCTAAGTTGACGATTGGTGACAAGTTCTCTGTTAGCCAAGATGGGATCATGCGAACACGCGACGGCTTTTTTGAAGGTAACTTAGCGGCCAAAAGCGGATACCTTGAAAATGTGCGTATTGACGAGTCTTGCAAGATAGAGGGCACGCTATACGCGCAGAACATCGAGGGCGACATAGTTGACCGTACGGTAATCGTTGTTGACCGCGAGATTGAAGTTGGACCGAGCGAGGTGTTTGTTTTAATCGAAGGAACAATCGCCCCTGGTCTTTTAGGCGCTACCGAAGAACGCGTACTTGTTGTTAGTGGCATAGCACTAGACCACCAAGGCGGCGGTGGCTCTACGAGTAACTTTGACGTTTATCTGAGGCTTGATGGCTCGGTTGTGCAGAAGTTCCATTCACACAACGTTGAGGAAGAAGGCTCAGTGACAGTGCAATTGGGCTGCCATATCCCTAAAGGCACTGCGGAGCATACGTTTGCCGTGGAGCTTAGGCCAGACGTAAACGATCACATTTTAGTGCAGCAGTCAGCGATTGTTGCGGACGTATTTAAGACGGGTAGCACGTTTAAGGACGTGTCCGGCCTTCACTACTAGAGGTAAAATTTTATGAGTAAATGGTACAGAACAGGTGTTGTTAACCTAACCAAAGATAGCGATATTATTGAGGGTATCGGCACATATTGGGCGTCGGCTGCAAACAAGCCTTCTGAGGGTGATATGTTCGTCCTTGATACCCGTGTTTATGAGGTAATGGAGGTTATTGATGACTCGACAATTCGCATTGATAAACCATATAACTTAGCTACAAAAAGCAACGTGCTATATGGTATTATGCGCAGTGTTTCAGCAACCACAAACACACGACTTGCAGCGCAAGTCAGTGATACATTAGAGAAGCTAGGTAATCGCGTTACTGTCTCTACTACAGCCCCTAGCGCGGGGCAGGGTAAAGATGGTGACATTTGGATTGTCGCAGCCCCCTAATGGAAAACCGCAATGTCGGCTATAAAAATAAACGGGACTTGGCAACGAGTCTCGTCAATAAAAATAAAACAAAACGGGGTGTGGAACGACCACATCGCGTTGTATGCGAGGTTAGACGGTGCTTGGCACCTGATAGACCTAGCTGCTGAGGCTCAAGGTCCAGCCTACCATGTCTGGAAGGCATACGCTGATGATGCACTCGGCAATGGTATTAGCCTTTCCCCAGAAGGCAAAGAATACATAGGCTTTGCTGTAGGTCAACGAACGGAAGAACCTGACCTATCAGACCCGTCGCTTTATGATTGGTCCCTAATCAAAGGTGCGGACGGTAAAGACGTAGACCCCGAAGTCTTAGCAGAAATACTAGAGAAACAGGACGGGTACAATAGTTCGTTATATGATGTTAATGATGGCCTGTCTACAGTCGAGCAAGCTTTGGCGGACGCTGATTCTCGCTTAAAAGCTGCTGATGTGGCGCTCAGCCAAGCCCTCCAAACCGCACAAGTAGACTTCTCAAGCTCAGTGGATTCGTTAAATGAGTCTATTGGCGAGGTCGAGAATGATCTGCTAAATCTAGTTAGCCTAAGTGGCGAGCAAGGTTCGTCAATCACGCAGCTTGAAAATACTACTGATGAACAAGCGCAAAAAATCGCTGTGCTTGAGACTAATGACGGCAGCACTCGCTCACGTGTAGCTTCGTTAGAGTCAACGTCGGACGAACAGGCTACACGCTTGTCTAGTCTTGGTGTTTGGGACGGTGAATCGTTCGCTACAATCAAAACGCTGGAAGAAGCCGATGCTGAGAATGCTAGCTTGATCCGAACACTCGAAACGCGTGGAGAAGAAGCGGATTCTAAGATAGCATCACTTGAGTCTACGTCGTCAAGCCATGCCTCAAGGTTATCTACTGTAGAAACGAGGTCTACCAATGCTCAGAACCGTGCGGCTGCTCTTGAGGAGACGACGCGAACTCACGCAACTCGGCTTACGAACGTTGAAACGAAAGCGGACGATACCGAGTCTAAGGTATCTACGTTAGAGCAGACGAGCGAAGGTCATGCAACGCGCTTAACAAACGTTGAAACCAAAGCTACAACGGGTGTTAATAAAGCTAACGCCGCCCAAGCTTCTGCTGATGTGGCGAATGAAAGCGTTAGCGAAGTAACTAACCGTGTTTCTACGCTGGAAGAAACAAGCGAAGGCCATGCGTCACGTTTAACTAATGTTGAGACGAAGGCCACGATTGCTGTATCAAAAGCAGATGCAGCGCAAAGTACAGCAAATAGTGGTGTATCAAAGGCGAATGCTGCGCAAACTTCGGCGGATAATGCTCAGGACTCGGCGGACAGCGCGAATACAAAGGTTACAGCGGTAACTAACCGTGTTTCTACGCTGGAAGAAACCAGCGAAGGGCATGCGTCACGTTTAACGAATGTTGAAACAAAAGCCACGTCAGCGGTCACTAAGGCCAATAACGCACAGAGCACGGCAGACACCGGTGTTAGCAAGGCTAACGCAGCGCAGTCGTCTGCAAATGATGCCAATACGAAGATAACGTCTGTTACTAACCGCGTTTCGACGCTAGAAGAAACAAGCGAAGGCCATGCGTCACGTCTAACAAACGTAGAAACCACAGCTAGCAGCGGTGTTAATAAAGCAAATGCAGCGCAGTCTACGGCGAACTCTGCAACTACTAAGGCTAACAACGCGCAAAACACCGCGAATAGTGGGGTGAGCAAAGCAAATGCTGCACAGGCTAAAGCTGATTCGGCTTACAGCAAAGTTACTGCGGTTACGTCGCGTGTCAGCACCCTTGAAAGCACGACGGAGACAATGGCAACAAAAGTCGATGAGGTTAGCTTTAGCCGTGCGAACCTTGTAACCCGTGGCGTGTTCGGCTCTAACCTAAGCCGTGGTGGTTGGACTTCTGGTAGTGTTGTCTCAACGCAGGCCGTTGGCATCCCTACATTGTCGGGTCGCCCGTACGTCCTAAAACTTACGTCTCGTGATTGCTATGACTACAACGCTAAGTTCCCGATAAGTGTCGGAGACAAGGTGTATATATCGGCGTGGGTATATACCACGGACACTAATGTTTCGTTTAACATTGGTTTTAGGCAAGTTCTTGACGGCGTGGAGCAGTCAAGTTGGCCTACGATTATCCGCACGTCTGACCGCTCAGGTAAGTGGGTATACGTAGAAGGAACGTACACGCATACAGCCAGCGGCTACAATGGTCTAGCTCCGTTCTTGCAACTTGGTGGTAGTGGTACTATGCCACCGGTATATATTAGTGACATTGTTTACAGTCGTAGTAGCCATAGTGGTGCGCTAGCTGCTGTCACTGATGAGTCTAAAGCCTATGTTGACCAACAAACAGGTGAGCTAAAGGCTGAACGTGTGATAAAGGCCGATGCTAACGGTAAGGTGTCGGGTATCCACTTACTAGCTAAGGGCAGTGGTGCTGATGCTGGCGGTAAGTTGTACTTCCAAGCTGATGAAATAGCTATCGTTCCTCCTAGCTGGAACCCTAGTACAGAGGCGGGCAAGACGAAGTTCCCGTTCTACTTCTCAGAAGATAGAAGCTTCATGTACCTTGATGAAGCCATGATTCAAAAGCTTTCTGCGGAAACAATTGATAGTGGTCGATTAGCGGTAGATGGCCTTACAGTGCTGTCTAACGACATTTCAGTGCCAGCGGGTGCTATTAGAGAGCACATGATTGACCCTTCGTTCAAAGATGGCATCGTTCGTGTGAACCCGGATGCAACTATTCAAGGCGGTACTAAGTCTGTCTCAGCAACTGGCATAGGCCAAGGTAAGAAGATTACTGTCCCTGCGCTTGAGTCAGGCGGTAGCGCCCAAACCATGACAATCAGTGTGGTCGGTCCGAATGAGGTTAACCGTAAAGACGTACAGTTTGACCTTGAGATGAAGCTAAATGGTGCGCCTTACAACTTCACTAGCGGCCAGTCTAAGATTCGTTTGAGTTCGACTATCACTTATTCGACCGAGGACGGTGGCACACGCATGTACCGCTCGTCGTTCAAGTTCGAGGACCAAGTAATCTTGCCTGCACCGACAAAGGGCAACGAATACACGTACGAGTTCATCATCACAAACATGAGCTTTAGCCCTGCGAACACAAGCACGTACAACTTTGCGGATAAGCTAAAGTTCTCAATCTCTGTGTCTGAGCCTACGGTGTCTAGTGGTGGTTTCATTACGGACGTTCGCTGGTCTGAGGTTAAGGAAAAGCCAAGTTTTGTGTCACTAGACACAGAGGGGAATAGCTCGTACCCGCGCATGTTCGCTGGCAATAATCCTGCGGCCTCTAACGTCTGGCTGCGTGTCCCAGCTACCAGCGGAGGCTTACTCCCTTACAGTAATGGAAATAGCAAACTAGGCACTAGCACTTGGAAGTTCAAAGAGATCCACTCAGTTAACTTCTATGAGAACGGGACTGCGCTATCGTCTAAATACCTTGGCAAGAGCGCTACAGCAGTCAATGCGAGCAATGCTGATAAGCTAGATGGGATTAACTCAAGTCAGTTCCTGCGGAGTGACCAAGGCGGGTCAATCGAGGGTCCACTGACTATTAGACACACTAATGTTCAGTTAAACCTTGTAGACACAACTTACAGTAATCACTACTGGCAGTTTGACCACCAAAACGGTGTGTTGGGTTTTAGGTATGATGGTGGTGATATAGCCTTTCAACTGAATAGAACAGGGGAAGCTGCGTTTAACCACAACTTATCTGCTCCTAGTATTACTGAAGGTGGTACATCATTGTCATCTAAATATCTGGGCAAGACAGCTACCGCAGTCAACGCGAGTAATGCTGATAAGCTAGATGGCCTCCATGCTTCCGCTTTCTCTCGTAGTGACCACGGCCATACGGGTCTAAGTTCTAACTCTTGGGGCGGTATAACATCAAAAAACGGCAGTGGTTACATTGACTTTGGCCCCGCGAATACAAGTTACGCGCACATATACACTGATCGTCCAGCTTTTTACTTCAATAAAGAGTTGGAGGTGAACGGCAGCCGTGTGTGGCATAACGGCAACACAGGCTCTGTCGCTAAAAAGTCTAGTGCAAACGTGTTCACCGCAGGACAACAGATAGACGCGACAGGTACGGTTCTTACGCTTGGCGGTTCTACTAAGCAAAATAGCGCCGACGTTAGCATGTACATAGGTAACTCCATAGGTGACTACGGGTTCTACTTCGTGTACCAAGGCTCTAAGGGCGGAAATGATAATGCGCTACTCATACAGTCGACTAATCAGGGCGCACCTAAGAGTATATTTAGCGCAAAGCAGGACGGTTCAACGACCCTGTACAGCACCACAACCTTTAATTCATCTACTGTGTTCCTTGGGCCTATGTACGTTAGAAACATCATACGTATATTTTCAAGCAATGGCGCTAATCAGCGAGTAGACACACGGGACGAGGGGGACGAAGGTAGAGCGCATTGGTATGGCCAAACTACATCAGGAGGGACAAGGGCATTCAAACATGCTTGGTACGATGGTTCTGATTACGTGAACGTGGACGTTAGTGGTCAAACTGTTAAGTTCTCAGGCGCTGTGGACGCCCAAGGAGGACTGAAACAGGACGGCCATACGATACTAAATGGCAGCGACACTTGGGTGCGCACTAAAGGTGATCAAGGTATCTACTTTAGTTCATACGGTGGCGGCTGGCGCATGACGGATAGCACTTGGATACGTGCGTATGGTAATAAAATGCTGTACATCGAGAATGGCAGCACATCGTCTATCCGCACTACAGGTGGAGTCCATGCAAACCAAGGATTCCGTAGGGATAACAACGGTAGCTCATGGATCTCTCAGCGTGACAGTACTCAAGTGGCTGTCTACAACTCTGACGCGGTAAAAACGGACTCGTATGCTGCCGCGATAAGACAGAGGCACGCTAGCTACACATGGTCAGTAGGTGGGTTAGGTAATCGTTATTTCGGTTTCTTTTCGTACACCAATTCGCGGACTAGCAATGGTACTGATGGCTATTTCCGTATGGACTATAGAGGTAACTGTACAGCGAGCGGGACGATGTACGCGCCTGACTTCGTAGCGACTTCTGACAGACGTGTTAAGGACAACATCAAGGCTATCCCTGATGCCCTAGAGAAAGTCTGTAAGTTGACGGGCAACACGTACACTCGTAATGACCTAGAAGATAGACCGTCTGCTGGTGTTATCGCGCAGGAAGTGCAGGAAGTGCTACCGGAGGCGGTGACTGAGACTGATGGGACGCTCCAAGTCGCTCATAATGGTGTGATTGGACTTCTTGTTGAAGCCGTAAAAGAGCTTACAGCTAAAGTTAATAAATTGGAGGCAAGTAATGGCTGATACCATTGAAATCGAGATTGATAGAGGGCGTCTAAACGACGTCCCCTACACCATATACGTAGAGCGCGGCACTATCGTTAGGTTTGCTAATATCAGCAGCCTAACGGCGCTGCATGTTCGTGGGTTCTCTAGCAGCTATTGGACAAGTACGTCCACGGCCGTAGTGGAGAATGGCTCACCTAAGACGTACTATGTTAAGAGTAATGCTCCAATTAGCACTGACCAGCTAGAGGTGTATGACCCGTCGAATAAGTCGACACGGAGCTTCACAATACAGGTCGTCTCGTCAATAGATAAGCCGAACCCCTATTGGATGTCGCCAAGCACCATAGATACATCATATTCGGGGCTCAACGCAAATGAGTTCGTGGTGAGCCAAACCTATAGGCTCGCGACAGAGGATAGAACGGTGGTGCACTTGCGCAGCGATAACCCCGAAGTGCGTTTTAGACTCATAGATGGCAGCTTTGAGGGTAATTGGGTGACGGACTTGTTCATGAACTCCGTTTACCGTCGAGACTTCCAGATCGCGTATAGAGCACCGACCGAAGCTTTTACCACTAAGACAGTAACGGTTCGGATAGGCAGCCGTACGTACACTGTTAGCCTAAGCACCGACCGAGAGCTTGTCCCCGCAAGCCACCATGTTATAAGCCTTGGGCATACGTCGGGTAGTATATCGCTACTTGATATTAAAAATTTTTTCGGAGGGGACGGCAACCTTAGAGACTACTTTAGGAAAGGGCGGAACGTCCCCGATATGGCTGCCAATTCAGGTATCCCAACGTCAGGGGATTTGCGCATTACCGACTTTAGGGGTGCGGCCACAGCATTTTTTATTGCTGTCCACCCGTCGGATAAACCTTTCCGCCAGCTGAGCACTTCCTATGGCACAAGGAGTGTGGGCGTGGGCTGGAACATTTGGAGCGGTGAAGTTGACGATTGGGATTTGGGATATAGTAAGTTTATCAAGGACAACGCGGAGTTCAGGTACACGCTTAGCTACCAGTTCGGCAGTGGCTATGGGACGACTAACCCCGCTGTAAAACCCAAGCTATCGTCAAATACCGGTAGCCCAGGCACTTGGTCATCATCGAACAAGTCGGTGAGTGTCACAGTTACAGCGCAAAAACGTGAAGAATTTAGGGTTATCTGCACAGTGACAATGTATGCTAGGCACAAGAATTACCCTGATAAGACGCTGAGCACTTCTGCCAGTGTTACCGTACGCGCCGTTGGAACGTAGCTATATTTTAACAGTGATACTACTTTTTTAGTGAGTAGTAGCGCGTTATAATCGTGGCTCACTAATAATAAGAGGCTTAAAAATGTTTACAGCAGCATTTACAGACCCACAGGGTACTGAGTTTGAAGCAGCAGTGTTTCAGGTTATCCGCTCAGACTTTACGGCGAACACAAGCGAAGCGTATGTATATGATATTCGCGAGGGTAATGGCACGATTGAGTCGGAAAACGCAAGCTTTTCGCTTAACTACCGCATTGGCTACTGGCCGTCGCAGGCGTCAAAGGATAATGGTGCAGCGCCATATATCCTAATCGACACTGAAACGTACAATGCGGATTTCGCTAGCTATGCGCTACCAGCCGAACAGTACAGCGGGCTAAGTGCGGAAGAAGCGGCGGAGCTTCACTGCAGGACAGAAGTGATCGGGGTTGAATAATGGATGAAGTACAAAAGCTACAAGCTGAGGTTATTCGACTAAAGGCGCGTGTCCTAGATGCGCAGGACGAGCAGCGTGGGCTGTCTGAGGTTCTAGGCGCTATCGCAAAGCGTGTCGGGTTCAAGGGGCAGAGTTTAGCCGAATTGGTTGAGGCTGTACCTGTTGTCGAGCAAACGAGTGAGGTGGAAAGTGCCTAAATTTTTCGCTTTTCTAGTAGCACGTCTATTAACAACCAAGTTCCTTACAAAGCTGTTCCTAACGTTGTCGGGAATCCTAGTTGAAAAGACAAAGGTTAAGTGGGACGACAAGCTACACAAAATTGTCAAAGAAGCGCTGGAAGATAAGTAGCGCAAGAAGATTATAACCCCGCCTAGTGTTCTAGGCGGGGCTTTTTTATGCCAAAAACGTAGACACAAAGATCCCCGTACTTTAATCTTAATAGCGGGGGGTAATCACTATCAGGAGTATGACCATATGAGTGATTTAGAATTACCCAAGGGTATAACAATACACAGAGACAAGCTGCGTATTGCGTTTCGCCCACCGAATGAAAAGAACCAGTGGAAACGATCATTAGGAATACCACCGACGAAGGCAAATATCAAGGCCGCAGAGCAAATGTTGAACGCCATTAGGCGAGATATTAGCTTAGGTCAATTTGATTTGTCACAGTATTTCCCGAACGACCCAAGTTTGAAAAAAGACGAGCGGATGCTGGGGCCAATTATCAGGGAACACTTCATCAAGGCCAAAAAAGGCCGCGTTAAGGGTTCTACCCATAATTCATACAGTATTAGGGCGGAGTGGGTGATAGAGAACTACGGCCACATAGATGCGGCAAATGTCTCACCAAAAGAGGCTATGGAACTCAGGGAGGGTATTATCAGTAAATCGCCGTCCCCCGAGATAGCGACTTTTAGACTGTGGCTTATACGTTTCGCAGTGACACGCGCAGTAAGAGCACTTGTTCTTGAGGAAGATAGGTTTGGCCCCATGCTTGACTCAGTAGAGTCAAAGTCTAAGGCTTTAACGCTTGAGGGGCTACGTAAAGGTATTGAGGCTAATGAGGTGTTCACTATTGATGAAGCCGAGCGGATAGTAAAGGCTTGTTCAAGCGAAAACCGTAAGCGACTAGTTACTTTTCTTTTCTGGTCTGGTTTAAGACCAGGGGAGGCAGCAGCATTAAGGAGAGAGGACATATGTCTACCGTATATAATTGTAAAACGCACTTTAACCCAGTACGGCGACGAACAATCGCCGAAGAGTGGCCGAGCAAGAAAGATATACCTTCCGTCCTCCGCGAGATTGGCCTTAGAACAAGAATTGCGGAGTCACGATTCCGAGAGGGCTTGGGTGACGAGCTTGGGGAAACCTTACACGTCGTCAAGACTCTTCACCACCAAACATTGGAAAAGGATACTTGACAAGGCGGGCTTAGCCTACCTAGCGCCTTACACTACTCGACACAGCTTTGCTAGTTGGATGCTAAAAGCTGGTGAACCTGAGTCGACAGTTGCAGCCCATTTAGGGCATACTGATACCGCAATGATTCGTAGGGTGTATGGGAAATTCATTCCAGACGCTAAACCTGTTTGGACCCTTGATGACCCCAAAAAAGTTGAGATAGTTAAAAACTCAATGATTTCAAAATCCTAGATGAACTGCTCCTAAAAAGATATGTTTTAAGCACACATACTTGAATCCCAAGGCGCTGCTTAAAGCGCCTTTTTTTATGTTTAAATTTTACCTCGCTGAGGTTTTCTTCGATTAAAAAATAGTCGCCTTTGTTGTTTCTTACCTTGCGTTTATAGGCTAGATTTGTTTTTATAATAGAAACATAATCTAGGATGGATAAATCGATGAAAAAACTTTTACTCGCACTTTCTCTAGCTTCAACCTTTACTCATCTATCAGTTTCAGCAGATGACTTTGTACCAGCACAGGTGATAAATAAAAATTACGACCAGCTCACTAATACGTCACCGCGTGCATCAAGGTTAGAAGGCATTAATTTAAGCAGCTACGTGGTTGATGAAAACGGGCAGGTAAGTGATATCGAAATTGTGGCCACGGCAGGGCAAAAAAAATATCAGCGAGAAGCTATCGATTACGTTTCTAAACTTAATTATAAAAGTGCACAACTTAATGGCGGCGCTGTTTCTTCAGCTAAAACTATTACGGTAAGCTCACAAAATGTACACGCTAGTTTTTCTAATGATCAGGCATCTCCAGGGTTTTTCAACGATTATGAGAAAGCCAGCCAGCTTATTGATGAGAAAAAGTTCGATGAAGCTAAAACGTATATTACTGAGCTTGAAAACGAGCATACTAAAAATACGGTTGAAATAGTTTTACTCGCGTGGCTTAAAAGTCAGCACAGCTACTTTGTACAAGACTGGAAAAGCTTTGATGAGCATATTTATGAAGCGTTTTTATTTAGGGGTAACTTACCCGATCAAATTAAAAAGCGAGTGATTAAAAATGCACTACAGTGGTTTATATCAAAGCAAGACTATGTGCGCGCTTATGATGCGATTGAGGCATTGGGCGATATAGAATCTATAACCTTTTCAGAGCAAAATAAAGCACAGTTATTAGCGCAAGTGAACGATATATATAAAAATTCGGGTGATATAAATCAGCAAATATTGCTTGAGTCTGAGCAGGCTGTTTTACCTTTATTATCTAAAAGTGAAGTTGAACTAAAAACTGACAAGCCTTTATCTAAAGTACAGCTTCGCTGTGAAAATAAAGTAGTGGATTACGATACAAGCGCTATTGATAAAATTGTAATTTCGAAAAACGATGTTCGCTGTGGACTGTTATTGAAAAGTGCTCAGGCTCAAACAGTTACAATTAAACAAAGTGGTGAAAGTTTTTTATAAAAACTTACTAAGCATACTTACTAATTATAACCCCGCAGACTAATGCGGGGTTTTTGTTTTTAAGGTATTTAAGTTATTTGAGGTATTTAAAGTATTTAAAGTTTATATATATTTAGAAATTAGGCTGTGTTTGTTATTTCGCTTCCAAGTAATGTAGCGCTTAGCAAGTAAGGTGGTAAGCCCAATCACTACAGCTATAAATGTAAGTGTTGCAATATAGCTCATTCCATAACCTGTTGGTAAGCCCACAAGGGTTTCGCCGTAGGTCATATCGCTAAAGTTAAGCCCTAAAACAGGAATTAATAGCCAGGCTATTGCATGCAGTAAATACAAATGTACAAGGTATGAAAACATACTGGTTTTACCAAGTACTTGTAAAAAGCCACGAGAAAAGTCTACTTTAAAGTGGCTCAAAAGCTTAAGTGCTATAAGCCCCAAACCTACTGTTAACAGCATAAACTGTAAGGAAAGAGGGTATTTTGTTGGGTTTAAAAACGACATAACTGTATCAGCAGTATTACTATGAACTGTAAATATTGAAGTATCACCGTATAAATTAAAACCGCGTAGCACTGCATATAAAGCTAAGCAACTTATACCCAGTAAAGCTGCATGGTTTATTGCTTTTGTACTGTATTCTTTCGCTTTGTAGTAAACACCGGCGCAATAAGCCAGTGCCATTAAGCCTACAATAGGCGTTACTGGGTAGGTTGTTCTCATTTTTAAACCGAAAGGCAGTTCGAGTACATTTTTTTGATGAGCGATAGACCAAAGCGTATTTGCTAGAGTATTAGGCTCAAAACTTACACCATCAAACATATTGTGGCCAAAGACTAATAGTAGGCCCACTATAAATACAGCATGTAAGCCAATTAAACGAAGCAGCCCCAGCATTACAAAGCCCCAACCTATAGCCCAAATAACTTGTGCGTATAACATAGGAAATAACGGGTTAAAGCTCCACGACCATGAAACGATGGTAAATTCAAACAAAATAAGTACTAAACCGCGGACAATCAAGTTGTGTGAAAATGCTCTGCTAGAGGTGTATTTATGCTCGGTTATAGCCGCAGACAGCCCCGCTAAAAATACAAAAAGAGGCGCACAAAAGTGCGAAACAAAACGGGTGAAAAAGGTTAGGGGATCAGTCCCCGGAATAGTCATCGGATCGGTTACTGAATAATTTAGGCAGTAATACATGCCATGGTCTATAACCATAAATATTATAATAATACCTCTAAGTAAATCAATGTGATGCAGTCGAGGCGTTGCGGGTAAGGTCGACATTATTAAGCTCAAAACGCGTGATGAAATTTGCCGGTATTATATGTTATATGATAACGCCATGCGAGTTTGAGGGGGTTAGTTTATGTGTATGTAATCTAACTCTTTAAAGTTGGTAAAAAGTTTAGTATCCAGATTTGTGGCTATTTAAACTTTTTAACGTACCTGAGTGTTATAAAATTAATAACAGCGAGCAATATCGCTATTTCATAACGGCTATACGCTACAGCAATGCCAATTAAACCCATATTCCAAATACTTGCTGCGGTTGCAGTGCCTGATGTTGATTTATTATTTTTTAAAATTGCACCACCGCCTATAAAACCAATACCAGTAATTATGCCTTGCAGCATTTTAGATTGCGCCTCAGCACCATCTAGCACTGACATCGCTATTAGCGCATAACCACACGATGCTACGGCAACTAATGGAAAAGTTCTTAATCCTGCACCATCGTGGCTGCGTTCTCTATCGTAAGCCATAGGAAGAGCAAGCAAGTAGGCTATGCCAAGGTGAATTAAATTATCGATGATTTCGTTCCACTGTAAATCAATTTCCATTGTTATTCCTATTGATAAAGTTTGTAAATTAATAGCAATAGATAAGCCAACTATAAACTAATTATAAAACAGTAACTTATTTGTTTGGTGTGTAGCAAAAGTTAAAAATACTAGAAACATTTACACAATCAGTTACGCTTTTACTCAATAACAAATATTAATAGTAATATGCAGAAATAACTGAGTAGGAGTGAGTTTGCAGGGCGTTGTAATAACGGGTGTTACGTTATTTATGACGATATTTTCACTTCAAAAACCCTTAATTAGCTCACTCAATAAAGCAAGCTGGTATAAGAAGATTTGAACTGTGTATTAAAGCGCCGTATTCTTTTAAACATAAATAACATATGCGCGAGAACCACTTGCACTTAACAACTTCCAAGCTTGAACAAACAGCCTTATTACTTTGCATTAGCCTATCGGTTATCGCTTTTTTATTTCCTGAATTACTAACAGCAAACTTACAGCCAGTTATTAATGATTTATTAGGCTTGTTAGGAGCACCATTTTTTATTTTGGTAAATCTTTTATTATTTGCGGTAATTGCCATTGCGATTAGCCCAATTGGGCAACGTAAAATGGGTGGAGAACATGCCCAAATTGAATTTAGCCTGTTTGGCTGGCTTTCTATGCTTTTTGCTGCGGGTATGGGGTCTGGGTTAATTTTTTGGGGCGTAGCTGAGCCTGCACTTCATTCAGTTAATTCTGTACTAAAACAAAGTTTATATGCAAACACTCAAACGAGTGGCTTGGCGCTTACACTTGTAAATTGGGGAGCACATGCTTGGGCGCTGTACGCGGTGTTTGGTTTAGTGTTAGGAGGGCTTAGTACTAAAAGTGGTAAAGCCGGCGATATAACCGCGCCCGTTATTAATTCAACCAAAGGGGTTATTAATAGAGGTTGGCAATTAAAGTTGAGCTTTAGTATTAAACTTATAGCCATATTTGCAATATTTTTTGGTGTTGTAGGGACTATTGCAAACTCCACGTTATTGCTTCGTAAAGGGTTGGAGCTAAAGCTTGGCGTTGAGTCGGTATTGCTTTCGGGTTTTATTATAATTAGTTTAATCGTGATTTTATATACGGTTTCGGCAAAGCTTGGCCTTAAAAAGGGTGTGCAAGCGCTGAGCAAGTTTAATGTGTTTTTAGCTTTTGGGCTGATTATATGGTTATTGTTTTATGTACCAGCAAAACCAATTATTGATATAGCAATAGGGGGAACTTGGGATTACATTCAACTTATTACTACTGGTACTTGGCAATTAGAAAGCGTACTTAAAAACCCTGAGTGGGCAAATGGTTGGACCTATAATTATTATTTTTGGTGGTTAGCTTGGGGGCCATTTGTGGGTGTGTTTTTAGCTAAAATAAGCCAAGGTAGGCCTGTATGGCAATACATTATAGGCGTAGTCTTTGTGCCTACTTTTGTAACCATAATATGGTTTAGTGTTTTTTCGGGGTCGGCTATAGCGTGGGACCAAACGCATAATGTAGGTATTTTAGCGGCCATTAAAGCCGATTATACCCAAGGGGTATTTGTATTTTTTGAGCAGTTAGGCTGGCAAGGAAGTATTTTAATTTGGTCAAGCTTGCTGCTTTTGCTGATTTTTGTAGCAACATCGGCAGACTCAGCAATCCTTGTAATAAAGGAATTAAGTTCGTCAAATAAAAACATGCATACTAATGACACCGTAAGTTTATATGGTTGGTCTTTTGCTTTAGGTTTATGCGCCTTTGTATTACTTGTTCAAAATAACGAGCCACTCAATAGAAGCGTTGCCATTATTGGTGCGCTTCCGTTTTTGGTTATTTTTATTTTACAGCTGGTGGGTTTTATTAAAGAGTTTATAAGTGAATTTAAGCACTAGAGCTTACATATTTTTACAATACTATTTATAAAGCTGTATATAATTTAGGTAATATTTTGATCAGGATGAATCATGAGAACACTAGCTATATTTTTATGTGTTATTTATCTAAGTGGCTGCACCGTCGCTGGAGCTATAATTGACGGGCAAGCACAGTTAAATGCACGTGATAATAAATATAGTAATAGTCCTGCTCGTTCAGAGCCCTATAAAAATCCACTCGAACCTGTTCCTACAAACAAAAATGGGTTCAGTTTTACCGATATTGGATTGCAAATAGATTCATTACTGATCAATTTAGTCAAAGGTAAGGGCAATAACAATACGGTACAGGTATGTAGGCAAGTGAGTAAGGTATTGAAAGAGTGTGTAGAAGTAGATAAATCAAATCTACACACTAATGAGTCTACGCAGTCAAAAACTGACTATGAAATAATAAGTGTTGATCAATAAAAGTACTTATAAAAAAGTAGCTATGGTCGTAACCTGCTTGCATTTCAAGAGTGAGCGGATAGCCTTTGTTATTAGCAACTGCCACTAAATTTTGTGGTTTAAGTTGCTCTTCTAAAAAGCCATCAGCATCGCCTTGCGTGGCAAGCATTGGAATAAACTCATCTTGCTTCGCTTTTTTCATCAATTCGCAGGTATCGTATTGCGCCCAAAGGGTTTTATCTTTACCTAAATACCCTGTAAACGCTTTAACGCCCCATGGGCAATCAATTGGGTTTACAATAGGGCTAAATGCAGAGGCACTGACATACGCTTGTGGGTTTTTAAGCGCGATCATTAATGCGCCGTGTCCGCCCATAGAGTGACCACTAATTGCTTTAGTACTTGTTACCGGAAAGTGCTGCTCTATAAGTACTGGGAGCTCGTCAACCACGTAGTCGTACATATTAAAATGTGTATTAAAAGGTGCTTGCGTTGCATTTACATAAAAGCCAGCACCTTGACCAAAGTCGTAATTATCATCATTGGGTACGTTATCGCCACGCGGGCTTGTATCGGGTGCAACTATTGCAATTCCTAGCTCGGCAGCTTTTTTAAACGCGCCCGCTTTTTGCATAAAGTTTTCGTCTGTACAGGTTAAACCCGATAGCCAATAAAGCACAGGGACTTTGTTTGTTTCGCTTGCACCTGGTGGTAAAAATACCGCAAAGCGCATAGTGCAATGTGTACTTGTTGCTGGGTGAGTATATTGCTTATGCCAACCACCAGCTACTTTTGTACTTGAGATATTCTCTAACATAATAATCCTTAAAAGCCGCAAACCTTTAGGTTTTACGGCTTTTTATTAAGTCGTTTACTAAGTGCTTATTAGTAATGAATTACTGTACGAATGCTTTTACCTTCGTGCATTAAATCAAATGAGTCGTTAATTTGTTCAAGGCTCATTGTATGAGTAATAAAGTCGTTTAACGCAAATTCACCCGCCATGTAGCGCTCAACTATTTCAGGAAGTTGCGAGCGACCTTTAACGCCACCAAATGCACTACCACGCCATACACGACCAGTAACAAGTTGGAAAGGACGAGTAGAAATTTCTTGGCCAGCACCAGCTACACCAATAATTACCGACTCACCCCAACCTTTATGACAACACTCAAGTGCAGAGCGCATTACATCAACATTACCAATACATTCAAACGAGTAGTCAACGCCACCGTCAGTCATTTCAACAATCACTTCTTGAACTGGCTTATCGAAATCTTTAGGGTTTATTAAATCTGTTGCGCCAAGTTTTGTCGCAAGGTCAAATTTACTGGTGTTAATATCAACACCAATAATACGACCAGCTCCTGCCATTTTTGCACCAATAATTGCTGATAAACCAATACCACCTAGGCCAAAAATTGCGACTGTATCGCCAGGTTTAACGTCTGCCGTATTTGTTACAGCACCCATACCTGTTGTTACACCACACCCTAATAAACAAATTTCTTCAAGCGACGCTTCTTTGTTTACTTTGGCTAGTGAAATTTCTGGAAGTACTGTGTACTCAGAAAACGTTGAGCAACCCATGTAGTGGTAAATTGGCTGGCCGTCTTTAAAAAAGCGTGTTGTGCCATCTGGCATTAAGCCTTTACCTTGGGTTTCTCGTACTGCTGAGCACAAGTTAGTTTTGCCAGATGTACACATTTTACAAACGCCACATTCAGCTGTGTATAAAGGAATGACATGATCGCCGACTTCAACACTTGTTACACCTTCGCCAACTGCGTATACAACGCCTGCGCCTTCGTGGCCTAAAATAGCTGGGAATATACCTTCAGGATCTTCACCCGATAAAGTAAATGCATCGGTATGACAAACGCCAGTAGCGGTAATTTTTACCATTACTTCGCCTTTTTTAGGCATCATCACATCAACTTCTTCTACGCTTAATGGTTGGTTAGGGCCCCAAGCAATTGCCGCTTTTGATTTTATAAATTCAGACATGTGTTTATCCTTTGTAGTGGTATTAAATATAAATTGTAGACCCAATTTGTTTGGGTGATGCGACTATTGTATTTGTTTCTCAGATAATGATAATCTCTGATTTATTAAAACACTTTTACAGTATGGTAATAATGGCGCGCTGGGACGGGATTGACGAATTTATAGCGGTAGGCGAAGAGGGTAGTTTTACCGCAGCTGCTAACTTACTGGGTTTATCGGTTGCGCATATTAGCCGCCATGTAACCGCGCTTGAGCAGCGCTTGAACACTCAGTTACTTACTCGTACTACACGCAAAGTTGTACTTACTAAAGAAGGCGACGCCTTCTTACATCAAATAAAACAACTGCAACACGCCATGGACGATGCAACACAAAGCTTAGCTACGCAGCAAACAACGCCAAAAGGTAAAATAAAACTTACTGCGCCGGTTATGTACGGCGAAAGCTTTATAATGCCAATAGTGCATAACTTTATGCACGACCACCCCGATGTTGAAGTTATTGCAACACTTTCTAACGAGCAAGAAAACCTACTCGAAGGCGGTTACGATTTAGCAATACGTCTTGGGCACCTAAAAGATTCAAGCCATAAAGCGCGACGTTTAAGCTCAAGGCGGTTTATTATGTGTGCATCTCCAGAATATTTATCTCGTTTAGGGCAGCCTCATACGCTGGGCGAACTTAGCCAACATCAGTGTTTAATTGGTAATAGTAGTTATTGGCGAGTAAACGAAAATGGGCGTGACAAACACATAAAAATAGCAGGGCGGTTGCGCTGTAATAGTGGTTGGGCATTAGTTGACGGAGCTAAAAAAGGCTTGGGTATAGTGCAGCTTCCTAACTACTACATAGAAAACGAATTACGGACGGGGGATCTTATACCTATTTTAACGTCGTATCAGAGCGATCAAGAAGGGGTTTGGGGGGTATATCCGCCTCGCCAGTTTGTGGCAACCAATGTACGTGTGCTGCTAGATTACTTAGTTACGGGGTTAAAATAAAGTAAGTTCAAATTATAGCCAAGTATAAGATTTATAAATTATTTCTTACATTTATGGTCATATTCAATTCATCTTAGTTCGTGCTACTATAGCAGCACACTTTTAGCATAAATGTTTTAAATAATATGTTTCAACCGGTTAGCTTATTTATAGGGCTCAGATATAGCCGCTCCTCAAAAGGGAATGCGTTTATATCGTTTATTTCGTTTTTTTCTATTGCCGGAATTGCCATAGGCTTAATGGCCTTATTTACTGTAAGTAGCGTAATGAATGGCTTTGAAAATAGCCTAAAAACAAATATGTTAGGGCTTATTCCGCACGTAGAAGTGCAAGCAGATAAACACACCAGTGCACAAATGAGTGCGCTAAAAGCTGACTTAGAACGCTCTGAATATGTTGATCACGTAAGCCTTTACCGCCACGGCGAAGCCATTTTACAAACTAATAAAGACCTTCATGGTGTATTGCTTCAAGGCTTATACGATAATAACGACTCCCTTTACAAAATTACCGATAAAGTAGTGCAAGGTAATTGGCAAAACGTATTAAGTGAAAATTACAATATTGCTATTAGCCGCTACTTAAGCCGTAAGTTAGGAGTAGGTATGGGGGAAAAGCTACGTGTTATTATGCCCAACGCTTCTACCTATACTCCACTTGGGCGTGTGCCTAGCCAACGTTTATTTAAAATAGCAGCAATATACGAAACCGGCTCCGAGATAGATATGGGCCTGGCGTTTACCAGTGGTGCCTCATTACAGCGGGTTTTAAAACTTAGTAAAAATACGGCGCCTAACTTAAGCATCTCTTTATATGAACCTTTTGAACTTGCACAATTTAAACAAGACAGCCAATTTATTCTAAATAACTTTGCCGTCACTGATTGGCGTAGCAGCCAAGGTACTTTATTTGCTGCAGTGGCAATGGAAAAACGAATTATGTCTATGTTGCTTGGGCTTATTGTACTGGTGGCTGTGTTTAATATTGTTTCTGCGCTCACTATGATGGTAAGTGAAAAGCAAGGCGAAGTTGCGATATTACAAACACTCGGCTTAACACCTTCACAAGTACAAAAAGTATTTATGGTACAAGGACTTTATAACGGTGTAATTGGCACCGTTATAGGATCGTTCTTAGGTGTGGTATTTAGTTTATATATTAATGAGTTACTTGCTGCTGTGGGGCTAAACCTACTGGCGGGAGTAGAGCTTCCGGTTAAATTTGATGTGTTAAGCCTTGTTGTTATTGCTATTGCTAGCATTGCCATGAGCTTTTTAGCCACTTTATATCCTGCGCGTAAAGCCGCAAAAGTAAAACCAGCAGAGGTATTACGTTATGAATGATTTAGTTATTAGCTGTGAAAATTTGATTAAAATTTACCAAGATGGTCAAAACCAAGTTGAAGTACTCAAAGGCGTTGATTTAGCCCTTAACCAAGGCGAAATGCTGGCTATTGTAGGCAGCTCTGGCTCAGGTAAAAGTACTTTACTGCATATTTTAGGCACTCTTGATACTGCAACCTCAGGTAGCGCAAAAATTAAAGGCCAAGAAGTAGCAAAGCTTTCACGCACTGAGCAAGCAGCATTTAGAAATCAAAACTTGGGTTTTATTTATCAGTTTCATCATTTATTAATGGAGTTTAGCGCAGCAGAAAACGTCGCAATGCCACTACTTATTAAAGGATTAAGTGCAAAGGCCGCAAAAGCACAAGCGCTTGAGATGCTAGATAAAGTAGGCCTTGCTCACAGAAGTGAGCATAAACCATCGGCACTTTCAGGTGGAGAGCGCCAACGTGTTGCTATAGCGCGTGCTTTGGTAACCAAACCTGTATTAGTGCTTGCAGATGAGCCAACTGGTAATTTAGATAAACAAAATGCGATTAAAATTTACGATTTAATTAATGAGCTAAATAAAAGCTTAAATACCAGCTTCGTGGTGGTTACTCACGACTTAGAGCTTGCCGATAAACTCGGTAAAATAGCATATTTAGATGATGGTAAATTAGCCATTAAAGAGTCGCAGCATGTTGCTTAGTGTATTTTTAAGTGAACGCTTTAGAGCATATTCAGGCCATAAAGACGAAAAAAATGCTTTTGTAAGCTTTATTGCCAAAGCCTCTACTGTTGGCATTTTACTTGGTGTTGCGGTTTTAATCGTTGCACTGTCGGTAATAAATGGCTTTGAGCAACAGTTAGTACACCGGCTATTGAGTGTGGTACCGCAAGTTGAATACGTAGCGCCAAGCAGGCCAATCGCAAATTGGCCAGAAAAAGTAGAGCAATTACAACAGCAACCTCGCGTTAGCGGCGCAGCGCCGTTTATAGCGGTTAATGGTATGGCGCAGTTTAAAAGCCAGCTTAAAGCGGTAGAAATAAGAGGTGTAGAGCCAAATTACGAGAGCAACGTATCTGCAATTAACCAATTTACACAAGGTACTCTCGTTAGCCAGCTTAAATTAGACGATGTTATTTTAGGTCAGCAAATAGTAAAGCAACTCGACGCTACTATTGGCGATAACGTTACGTTGCTCATTCCTAAAATTAGTGAGCAAGGTAAGTCGTTATTGGCCCCTAAACGCGTAACGCTAACACTTGCGGGTGTAATCGAAATGGGAGGACCAATAGATAGCTCCGCTGCGTTTATTCATTTAAATAAAGCACAAAGCGTTTTAGGTTACGATAATAGCCAAGTAACGGGGCTTAGATTAAGTGTTGATGACGTATTTGAGGCGCATCAAATTGCAATGCGAGTTGGTCAAACCATTAGTGATTATGTGTATGTGTCTAGCTGGTTTAGAACCCAAGGCAGCTTGCATCAAGATATACAAATGGTACGTACCATTGTTTATATAGTTGTATTTTTAATTATAGCGGTAGCCAGTTTTAATATTGTGTCCTCCTTGGTAATGGAAGTACGCGAAAAGCAAGGCAACATAGCTATTTTAAAAACAATGGGCGCTAAAGACAGTACTATTTTAGCCACATTTGTTATGCAAGGTTTAACGCAAGCTTTTGTTGGGGTACTACTTGGCACATTAATAGGGGTTGTACTTGCGCTTAATATAAGTGAGCTTTTTACTTGGGGGAGTCATTTATTTGGTGCCAACCCACTCGAAGGCGTTTATTTTATTGAGTTTTTACCCAGCAAATTGGTGCTTAGTGATATAGGTATAACAGTTATAGTTACTTTTTTACTTGCTGTGCTCGCCACTATTTATCCTGCGTGGCAAGCAACTCGAGTAGACCCGGCAAAGGTGCTTGGTAATTAACATTACTAAAATAATAGGGTCGGGTTTGTAAAGCTGCTAAACTGCGCGCTTCTTTATTGTTAAGCGCTACTGTTTAGCCTTACACCCCCTTACTCAGGAAATTACTTTGACAAATAACGATATTTTACGCCGCCTTCGCTATACCTTTAATTTAACAGATACAGCCATGGTTGATATTTTTGCTGCAGCAGAGGCTACAGTGACAACTGAACAAGTCATTGCATGGTTAACTAAAGAGGGCGATGAAGGCTTTGTAAAAATTTCTGACACTGAGTTTGCAACCTTTTTAAATGGCTTTATAAATACCAAACGCGGCAAGCGTGACGGCGAACAACCACTACCAGAAAGTAAGCTAAATAATAATATTATTTTTATGAAGCTGCGTATTGCGCTAAACATGAAAGCAGAAGATGTAATAGCAACGCTTGCGCTTGTTGACTTTGATTTAAGTAAACACGAATTAAGTGCGTTTTCTCGTAAAGTAGAAAACAAGCATTACCGTGTGTGTAACGATCAAATACTGCGTTTGTTTTTAACAGGCGTTCAGCAGCAATACCGCCCTGCAGAGTAAATAAAAAAAACAAAAAAGCTCAGCAATTGCTGAGCTTTTTTGTGTTTAGGGTGTGTGTTTAAGCTTTTTGTTTAAGAGAAGGCTTTGTCTGATAGCGCTTCTTGCATTTGCTCACGCATTTTAAACTTTTGTAGTTTGCCTGTTACCGTCATAGGGTAACTCTCTACAAAACGAATATACCGAGGCATTTTAAAGTAGGCGAGTTTGTCCTTTAAAAATGCACGAATTGCTTGTTCATCAAGTATTGCATCTTCTTTTGGTTGGATCCACGCGCATACTTCCTCACCGTATTTTTCATCACTGATACCAAATATGGCAGCATCTTGAATGCCCGGATAGGTATATAAAACTTCTTCTATCTCGCGCGGGTAAATATTTTCACCACCACGAATAATCATGTCTTTAATACGGCCAACAATGCTGACAAACCCTTCGCTATCCATAACACCTAAATCGCCAGAATGAAGCCAGCCGTCACTATCTATTGTGGCTTTTGTTTTTTCTTCGTCATTCCAGTAGCAGCGCATTATGCCTGCGCCTTTTGAGCATACTTCACCGGGTAAACCTATTTTTTGAATATTACCGAGTTCATCAATAATTTTAACCTCAGTATGTGCAAGGGCGCGCCCAACAGTTGTTACTTGACGCTCTATTGATGAGTCTGTTTCAGTAATGTTATTTATAGGGCTGCATTCTGTTTGCCCATACGCAATTAAAACCTGATGCATATTCATTTGGGTTTGAACTTTTCGCATGACTTGCTCAGGGCATGTTGAACCTGCCATTACACCGGTGCGTAAAGTGCTCAGGTTGTAATCGTTAAAATTAGCCAGCTCTAATTGGCTAATAAACATGGTAGGCACGCCATGGAGCGCGGTACATCCTTCTTGCTGAACAACATCAAGCGTAGTTTGTGCATCAAAAGCATCACTTGGATAAACGGCCGCAGCACCTTTAGTAACACATAATAAGCTTCCCAATACCATAGCAAAACAGTGATACAGCGGAACAGGAATACACAGTTTGTCTTGCTCTGTAAAATGCATTGCTTCGGCAACAAATAAGGCATTATTTAATATGTTTTTATGGGTAAGGGTCGCGCCTTTTGGGTTGCCCGTAGTGCCTGAGGTAAATTGTATATTTATATCTTGGTCGGCGTTTAAATTGGCCGCTATAGCGTGTAATTCGAGCTGGTGGGCAGGTGTGGCTAACTGCATAATATGTGTAAAAGAAAACATACCAGGGAGGGGATCATCACCAATACTAATAACGTTTTTAAGGCTCGGTAGTGCTTTTGAATCAAGCTTACCTGGGTCGCATTGTTTAAGCTCTGGGGCTAAGCTAGTTAGCATATCTATATAATTACTGCCTTTAAAACTGTTAGCTGTAATTAAAGTAGAACATTCTACGCTATTTAGCGCATAAGCCAGTTCGCTCGGGCGATATGCAGGGTTTATACACACCATAATGGCACCAATTTTTGCAGTAGCAAATTGAGTTAAGCACCACTGAATATTATTAGGTGACCAAATTCCTACCCGATCGCCTGGTTTTACCCCGCTAGCTAACAGCCCCATGGCTAGTTGGTTAACTTGTTGCTGAAATTCTTTATAGTTTAAGCGTACCCCTTGATGGCTTACTACAACAGCTAATGCATTTGGGTTTTTGTCGACAATAAAATCAAAGTATTCACCTATGGTTTTATTTACTAATGGGGTGCTTTGTGCCCCTTTAAAATAGCTTTGTGATAAAGGTAGGATGTTTATTAACTCCACTTCTTTTGCCGAGTTAGATAATGTGTGCATGTGCTTCTCCATGTTAATGTGTGTCAGTAACTAAGCTGTAGTTAAAATAAACACATATTGTCGACAAAGAGAAGGGCGGTTAGACTAATGTATTAACCATTAAATAAATTCTAAGCTTTAATTAGGCATAAAAAACGCGCCACTTGGGCGCGTTTTTACAATAAAGCTTTATATTACATTTCGTCGCTGCGGTATGTTTTTTTCATTATATAAACGTAGGCGTTTACGAATGCATTTTCTTGATATTTTTTAAGACCAGTGTCTTCAAACGCAATAGGAATTGGGTTACGTTTTACTTGCTCTTTAATTTCGGTCGTTGAGAACACGCGAACATCTAAGTTTTCAATTAATTGAATAGCAGTTTCCATTTTAAACCCCTTAGCGCTGCCCGCAAACTTACCTTTAGGTTGGCGTTCACGAATGGCTACAGAGTCAATTTGGTAGTCTTGCATTAATTTTGCAAAATCAAATTGAAATTTACGCATTATTTCAGTGTCGTTACCGTTACCTAAGGTAAAGCGTGTTTGGCGCACATCGCGAATATCAAATACGTCATTATCTTTACTTAAAATACAAAGTAGTACATCACTACCGGTAATTTCTACACCACATGTTCTCATTGCTGTTCTCTAATATAACTTAATTGCATCGTATTATACCCAACCTCTATTAAATTGCGAGGATAAGCCAATAAGTGATGCTTAAATAATACGGTATTTAAAATTGTCACATTATTGATTTAAATTACTTAACTAATAACTTAAATTAGCAATTTATTGCAAAATAACCCGTATTGAAGCTGCTTTGAACTTGTAATTGTTATTGTATCACGCGACAATATCTTTTTTTGTAGTTGAGCAGACTCAGCATCTACATTAGCCATATATGGCGAAAAATAGTCAATGCTTATTCGTAAAAGCGTTGTCGAGTCATTCTCATTTAATTAATTAAAAAATACACGTGATACATTGTAGGTGTCACCACTGTATGTAAGGATTTATAATGCCAGTTATTACTCTTCCTGACGGCAGTCAGCGTAGTTTTGAAAACCCTGTAAGTACTCTTGATGTTGCAAATGATATTGGTCCTGGTCTTGCTAAGGCAACCATAGCAGGTCGTGTTAATGGTGAGCGTGTTGATGCATGTGACTTAATTAACGAAGACTCTCGCCTTGAGATCATTACCGCTAAAGA
The DNA here is from genome assembly GCF_002221525.1 of Pseudoalteromonas espejiana DSM 9414. NCBI lineage: Bacteria > Pseudomonadati > Pseudomonadota > Gammaproteobacteria > Alteromonadales > Pseudoalteromonadaceae > Pseudoalteromonas > Pseudoalteromonas espejiana. The sequence goes on from NZ_CP011028.1 coordinate 1,733,820, forward strand.
CGATGATGGCCTAGAAATCATTCGCCACTCATGTGCGCACTTAATAGGGCACGCAGTTAAGCAGCTTTTCCCAGACGCTAAAATGGCCATTGGCCCAACCATCGATAACGGCTTTTACTACGATATTGATATGGAACATTCTTTGTCTCAAGAAGACTTAGATGCGATTGAAAAGCGTATGCTGCAACTTGCAAAAACTAACTACGACGTAGTGAAAAAAAATGTAAGCTGGCAAGAAGCACGCGATACATTTGAAGCGCGTGGCGAAACATACAAAATTGAAATTTTGGACGAAAATATCGCAAAAGATGACCGTCCAGGATTATACCATCACGAAGAATATGTAGACATGTGTCGTGGTCCACACGTACCAAACATGAAATTCTGCCAAAACTTCAAAATAATGAAAGTGGCAGGTGCTTACTGGCGTGGTGATTCTGAAAACAAAATGCTACAACGTATTTACGGCACAGCGTGGGGCGATAAAAAGCAACTAAAAGCGTACTTAAAGCGTTTAGAAGAAGCTGAAAAACGCGATCACCGTCGTATAGGTAAAGCACTTGATTTATGGCACTGGCAAGAAGAAGCGCCAGGCATGGTATTTTGGCACAACGATGGTTGGAGCATTTACCGTGAGCTTGAAGAATTTGTTCGTGAAAAACTTCGTGAATACAGCTACGAAGAAGTAAAGGGTCCAATGATGATGGACCGTTCATTATGGGAAAAATCAGGTCACTGGGAAAAATATTCAGAAGCAATGTTTACCACTGAGTCTGAAAAGCGCGAATACGCAATAAAACCAATGAACTGCCCAGGCCACGTACAAATTTTTAACCAAGGTTTAAAATCGTACCGTGACTTACCGCTTCGTATGGCTGAGTTTGGTTGTTGTCATCGTAATGAGCCATCAGGTGCTTTACACGGACTAATGCGTGTACGTGGCTTTACGCAGGATGACGCGCACGTTTTCTGTACTGAAGAACAAGTAATGGACGAAGTTTCAGCGTGTATTAAGATGGTTTATGATACATATGAAACATTCGGTTTTGACAAGATCGTAGTTAAGCTTTCTACCCGCCCTGAAAAACGCATTGGCGACGATGAAATTTGGGATAAAGCTGAACTTGCATTAGCTGATGCACTTAAAGCAAATGACATCGAATTTGATTACCTACCAGGTGAAGGGGCGTTTTATGGCCCTAAAATTGAATTTACTTTGTACGATTGTTTAGACAGAGCGTGGCAATGTGGTACAGTGCAACTAGATTTTGCATTACCGGGTCGTTTAGGTGCTACTTATGTAGCTGAAAATAACGAACGACGCACACCAGTTATGATTCACCGTGCTATCTTGGGTTCAATTGAGCGCTTTATCGGTATTTTAACTGAAGAATACGCTGGTTTATTCCCAACGTGGCTTGCTCCAAAGCAAGTGGTAATTATGAATATTACCGATAAACAAGCTGATTACGTGCAAGAAATTGTACAAAAATTAAATAAACTTGGAATTAGAGCCGCTGCTGACTTGAGAAATGAGAAGATTGGCTTTAAAATCCGAGAACATACACTTAAGCGTATTCCTTACTTACTGGTTGTTGGCGATAAAGAAGTTGAACAACAAGAAGTAGCAGTACGTACCCGCACAGGTGAAGACCTAGGCAAATTTAATGTTGATGATTTTGTAGCTAAAATTAGCGAAGAAATTAAAAATCGACAGTAAAAATCGAGCGTGTAGGGCATATACAAACAGCCAACTGCACGCTTATATTATTGATATTCTTGGAGGAACGTACCATTAGAGGCGGCAAGAAAGGGCAACAAACAGCTCAAAAAAATCGTATTAACGAAGAAATCACAGCTCAAGAAGTTCGTTTAATCGACATCGAAGGCGAACAAGCTGGAATTCAGTCATTAAAAGACGCACAAGCTATGGCTGATGCAGCGGGTGTTGATCTTGTAGAGATTAGCCCAAACGCTGAGCCGCCTGTTTGTAAGGTTATGGACTACGGTAAGTTCATCTTTGAAAAAAGCAAAGAACTAAAAGAGCAGAAAAAGAAGCAAAAGCAAATCCAGATTAAAGAAATCAAATTCCGTCCTGGCACGGATGAAGGTGACTATCAGGTTAAGCTGCGCAACTTACGTAAGTTCTTAGAAGCTGGCGATAAAGCTAAGATTACTATCCGCTTCCGTGGCCGCGAAATGGCTCACCAAGAAATTGGTATCGAATTATTAAACCGTGTTAAGGCTGATTTAGAAGAACTTGCAGTAGTTGAGTCTTTCCCAAATCGTGTTGAAGGCCGCCAAATGGTTATGATGATGGCGCCTGTTGCTAAAAAATAATTTTTAGGCGATAATACGCACCGAATTTAGCTCAGGTACCCAAGTAATATGCAAATATTCACCTGTGCTAACCGGTTTTAAAGTAAAATTGCGGCATTTATGCTGGGTTTTCACCGGAATATGGCAGTAAGTTAGGCCTAAAAGTGGAGCTATAGAAATATATCTCACGCCTGCTTACTAATTTTTAAGCAATACATTTGGAGTTATTGCAATGGCTTATAAGCTAAAAAGTCACAGAGGCGCAGCTAAGCGTTTCAAGAAAACTGCTTCTGGCGGTTTCAAGCGTAAACAAGCGCATCTTCGTCACATTCTGACTAAGAAAACTTCTAAGCGTAAGTTACACCTACGTCCTAAGATGATGGTTCATAAGAATGACCATGGTCTAGTTTCACGTATGTTACCATTCGCTTAATAGGGGTTTTTAGAAATGGCAAGAGTTAAACGCGGCGTTGTCGCACGTGCACGTCACAAAAAAGTTTTAAAACAAGCGAAAGGTTACTACGGAGCACGTTCACGTGTTTACCGCGTAGCTTTCCAGGCAGTTACTAAAGCGGGTCAATACGCTTACCGTGACCGTCGTGCTAAGAAACGTACTTTCCGTCAATTATGGATTGCACGTATCAATGCAGCTTCACGTCAAAATGGTCTGTCTTACAGCCGTTTTATCAATGGTCTTAAAAAGACTTCTGTAGAAATCGATCGTAAGATCCTTGCAGATATCGCTGTTTACGACCAAGTTGCATTTGCAGCGCTTGTAGAAAAAGCAAAAGAAGGCCTAGCGGCAGCTTAAGCTTTTTTGTATAAGTACTAAAAAGGAGCCCTAGGCTCCTTTTTTTGTGTCTGTAATTTAATGTTTATAATACTAATCCGCAATTATACTCAATCATTTTTCGGGGCTAAAAGTGCCGCTACCTGTGTTAAAAAACACTCATTTAGAACAACTAAATAGCCAATTTTTTGCCTAGTTATTAACACATTTTTCCACTCTTAAAATAGATCACTTAATTAAGTGAATTGGTATAAAGTTGTTGGCTGTGTATTTTTGTTGAATCACCGCAGTTTTATAATATAAATAAATTTTATTGGTACAATTTGTTTATTAAAGTGTTCGTTAGAGAAAACTATGTTTGCAAGTCTGTTATTTTTATCTGCGGTAATGGCAGATAACAGTCATCTACCTCCATTAATTCCTTGGCAAGGCGAAAGTATTTCGCTGTTACAGCAACAAGGGCCGCTGACTACCGATTTTGAATTATCTGAAGGGCAAGCGTCGCCAAATTATAAAGACACCATGGCATTTATCGACAGGTTAGTTGCTGCCAACCCAACTCAATTTCAATCACAAACGATTGGTTATAGTAATAGTAAACGCGCTATTAAAATGTTGGTTGCCAGTGAGCAAGGCTTTTTTGAAGCAGGGCAAATGGCTAATAGCACTAAGCCGACTATTTTTATTCAAGCAGGTATTCATGCCGGTGAAATAGACGGTAAAGACGCGATGTTTATGTTACTGCGAGATATTGCCACAGGAAAACGCCGTGATATTTTAAAAAAGGTAAATATACTTTTTATTCCTATTTTAAATGTCGATGGGCATGAGCGCAGCAGTGCTTTTAACCGCATAAATCAGCGCGGGCCTGCAAAAATGGGCTTTAGAACAAATGCAAATAACCTTAACTTAAATCGTGACTATACAAAATTAGATACCCCAGAGGTTAAGAGTGTTTTAAGGGTTATTAATGATTACAGCCCAAATTTATATGTGGATGTGCATGTAACAGATGGCGCTGATTACCAGTACGATGTGACCTATGGTTATAACCCAGTATTTGCGAGCGAATCACCGGCGGTGTCTGATGCTTTAAATCAGTACTTTAAACCCGTTATTGACCAAAGTTTACAAGCGCAGGGGCACCAAGCTGGCCCACTCATATTTGTTATGGATAAGCGAGACTTTAAGCAAGGCCTTGCTGGTTGGGTAGCAACTCCGCGTTTTTCAAATGGGTGGGGCGATTTAAAGTCACTCCCTACCATTTTAGTTGAAAACCACTCATTAAAACCTTACAAGCAACGAGTACTCGGTACGTATGTGTTTTTGGATGGTGCAATTAATGCACTTTCTCAATACAGTCATGAGCTAGCTAATGCGGTAAAAAAAGAGCAAGAATTTGTACCAAAGCAGTTAATTGTAAAACGTAGTTACGCAAAACAGCCAGATATCATTGCCCAATTTAAAGGGGTTGAGTATTCATCCTCTGTGAGCGCGCTTTCAGGGCAAAATGAAGTTAAGTATTTAGGTAAAGCATTCACCTATACCGATTTACCAATTTATTGGCAAAAACAAGTGGAGCATGTTGTTGATGTGCCCGAAGCTTTTTTTATCCCGCCTGTTTATAGCAACATTATTGAAAAACTAAAGCTGCATGGTGTTTCTGTAAATAAGCTTAAAGGCGCTAATACACAGCCTTTAAAAGTTGCAAAAATACAAGACTATACATTTGATAAAGCGCCGTTTGAGGGACGCTTTAGAGTTACTGCTTCATTTGATTATGCACCTGCACCAAATGTAAATTTAGATGGCTGGTTTCAAGTGAATACGCAGCAAAAAGCAGGTGAGCTGGCTGTACATCTGTTACATCCAGAGGCACCAGATTCGTTTTTTGCTTGGGGAGAATTTAACACTGTTTTTCAACGTACGGAATACATGGAAAACTACGCTTTAATTCCGTTCGCACGTAAAATGCTAAAAGATAACCCCAAACTAGCGCTCGAGTTTGATAAAAAACTAAAAGATAAATCGTTTGCACAAGACGCAGATGCTCGCCTAAATTGGTTATACCAGCACACACCATTTTACGATGAAGCCTACTTAAAATACCCGATTTTAATGTCGTATGAGCAAAAAGTAGCGATTGTTGATCAAAAAGATAAAGAAATTTAATATGCACGTTATTACTATTCCTGTTACACCCTTTTCGCAAAATTGCAGAATTATTGCGTGTAAAAATACCCATCAAGCCGTTGTTATTGACCCAGGCGGAGATACACAAACAATAATTGCTGCGCTCAATGAGCACAATTATGCATTGAGCGCTATTTGGTTAACGCATGGGAATTAGATCATGTTGGAGCCGCTGATGAACTGCGTAAGTACTATAGCGTTAAAATTATTGGCCCTCACAAAGATGAACAATTTTGGTTTGAAAACTTGCCTATGCAAGCTCAAATGTTTGGTTTTGCGCCAATCAGTGCATTTTACCCTGACATTTGGCTTAATCATGATGATGTAGTAAGTGTTGGCAACTTAAGTTTTAGCGTTAAACATTGCCCCGGACACACCCCAGGCCACATTGTATTTTATCAACCTGACAATAAAAGCGTGATTGTAGGTGACGTTATTTTTAAAGGCTCTGTTGGGCGCACCGACTTCCCTAAGGGAAATAGTCAGCAGTTAATAGAGTCGATAAAAAGCCAAGTTCTAACACTTGACGACGATACACAAATCCTCGCAGGGCACGGGCCAGATACGAGCGTTGGTTTTGAAAAACGCACAAATCCGTTTGTAAGTGGTCAATTTGGTTAATTAAAATCGGTTAAAATGCAAAATTATTGCAGACGGGATTTTAAATTGGCTGTATAATTTAACCAGTTTATTAGATAAATAAGAAATAAAATGTCTCTAAATCACGTAGATCGCCAAATTTTGGCACTTTTACAACAGGACGCAAGCCTATCAACTGCTGAAATAGCAGACAAAGTGGGCTTGTCGCAATCTCCATGCTGGCGCCGAATCGCTAAACTTGAACAAGATGGCTACATTAAAAGCAAAGTTGCGCTTTTAGATGAGAAGAAACTTGGCTTCGACATGCTTGTTTACGCTCATGTACGTTTATCAAACCATGGTAAGAAAAATCTAGCTGAATTTGAAAAACTGATTATGAGCTACGATGAAGTAACAGAGTGTTACACCATGGCGGGTACTATGGATTTTATGCTGCGTATTATTTCACAAGGTATTGAGGGCTATGAGCACTTTGTACGTGATAATTTGCTAAGCCTAGAATATGTTCAAGAGGTGCACTCTAATGTAACGATGACCTGTGTAAAACGCAGCACGTCGCTTCCTCTATAAAAAATTACATAAAGTTGCGCTAAACTTATTGTGTAGCAAGCAACGCCGTGTGTTAATTGTTAATTGAGCGCTAATTTGGTAACATTTAGCGCTTTTTCGATCCTAACTAATAACCCCTTTGAGGAACTCAATGTTTAACTTACTCAGCAAAGCGCCAAGCTCTGCTAAAAACGATATTTTATCTGGTTTAACTGTGGCGCTTGCCTTAGTACCAGAAGCTGTTGCATTTGCCTTTGTTGCAAATGTTGAACCTTTAGTTGGTCTCTATGCCGCGTTTATCGTTGGTTTAATTACGGCTATTTTTGGTGGCCGCCCAGGTATGATTTCGGGTGCTACCGGTGCATTAGCTGTAGTAATGGTAAGTTTAGTACTCGACCACGGCGTTGAGTATTTATTTGCAACCGTGTTACTTATGGGGATATTGCAAATACTGGCGGGGATATTTAGGCTTGGTAAGTTTATTCGTATGGTGCCGCACCCAGTTATGCTTGGCTTTGTTAATGGTTTAGCAATTGTTATATTTTTAGCTCAGTTAGGGCAATTTAAAGTGCCTGACGGTGCTGGCGGTCAACAGTGGATGACAGGTAATCCTCTTTATATAATGCTGGGTTTAGTGGCTCTTACAATGGCAATTATTCACTTTTTACCAAAGTTAACAACCGCGGTGCCTTCATCGTTAGTCGCAATTGTAACTGTAACAGGCTTAGTGATTGGCTTAGATTTAGAAGCGCACACCGTACTTGATTTTCTAAAAGGTATGACAGGCAATGAAGCAGCTACCATTGCAGGCGGCTTACCTGAGTTTCATATTCCTATGGTGCCTTTTACTTTAGATACCCTTTATATTATTTTTCCTTATGCGTTAATTTTAGCGGCTATTGGTTTAATTGAGTCGCTATTAACACTTAGCTTAATTGACGAAATTACAGAAACCCGCGGGCACTCAAATAAAGAGTGTATTGGCCAAGGCGCTGCAAACGTTACCTGTGGCTTTTTTGGTGCGATGGGTGGGTGTGCGATGATTGGCCAGTCTATGATTAATATAAACTCTGGTGGTCGCTCGCGTTTATCGGGGATTAGCGCTGCGTTAATGTTACTCGCGTTTATTATATTTGCATCAAGCTTAATTGAAATGATTCCATTGGCAGCACTTGTCGGTGTTATGTTTATGGTGGTACTAGGTACGTTTGAATGGGCAAGCTTTAAAATGATGAAGCGCGTACCACTGTCTGATGCGTTTGTAATTGTGTTGGTATCGGGCGTAACCGTTGTTACCGATTTAGCCATTGCAGTGTGTGTAGGTGTGATTGTGTCGGCATTAGTATTTGCATGGCAACATGCCAAACATATTTACACTACAAACTACATTGATGAGCAAGGCGCTAAAGTATATGAGCTACATGGCCCGTTGTTCTTTGGCTCTGTTAAAAACTTTTCAGAGTTATTTGATGTAAAAAATGACCCTAAAGATGTCATTATTGAATTTAAACATAGCCGCGTGGCCGACCACAGTGCAATAGAAGCAATCGATAGCTTAGCAGATAAGTACACTAAAGCGGGCAAGCAGCTACATCTTCGTCATTTAAGTAAAGACTGTAGACAGTTATTACACAAAGCACGCGATTTAGTTGAAGTGAATGTAATTGAAGACCCTACCTATAAAGTAGCGTCAGATAAGCTCGCTTAATTTAAATTGTGTTATTAAATTTTTAAAAGCGAAAGGTAATTACCTTTCGCTTTTTTATGGGCGTTACTTTGCGGTAAGGCTCTTAAAATTTAAGACAGTTGGTAGTGCTAACACTTTGTAATACTCGATATAATAACAAAACCAATATTTAAATTAGCTTACTTAAATTTAACTTATTGGGTTTAACTAATACGGAGTTGTATTTTATTTTGAATTGGCAATCTTTGGTTGATAACAGGCAACGCTTTTTTTGGCTGCTGCAAATAGCTGGCTGGATAGGGTATGCGCTGGTAAATTATATCGGCTCAAAAGTGTTTGAAATGCGTGATATTTACGTATTTGTTATTTTATTAAATGCCTATGCTGGCTGTTTAATGACAGTACCGCTTCGTTATATTTATAGAAAAATTTGGAATGCCTCGCCTTGGGTTTTAATGTTAGTTGTGTTTGGCGCGTCTTATATTACAGGCACGTTATGGGCAATTGTTCAAAAATTTAATTTATGGGAAATATACCGCCATGGTTATCGCCCAGAAGATTGGTTTTATTATTTACAGCATGGGCTCGACTCTGTTTATATTATTTTATGTTGGAGTGGTTTATATTTTGGCATAAAGTATTATCAGCTATTACAAAGTGAGCGACAAAAAGCGCTTAAAGCGACTACAATGGCCCACGAAGCGCAATTAAAAATGCTCAGATACCAGTTAAACCCGCATTTTTTATTTAATACACTTAACGCTATTTCTACATTAATTTTGGTTAAAGAAAACAAAGATGCTAACTTAATGGTGGCAAGGTTAAGTGATTTCTTACGTTATACTTTAAATACCGACCCGATTAAGAAAGTGCCTCTTGAGCAAGAGCTACATGCATTAATGCTTTATTTAGAAATAGAGCGGGTTAGGTTTGATGAGCGCTTAAAAGTAAATGTAGATATAAGTGATCAAGCAAAAGAAGCGCTAGTACCTAGCTTAATTTTGCAACCAATCATTGAAAACGCAATTAAATATGCGATAGCGCATATGTCACAAGGCGGCGTGATTGATATTAAAGCGCAGGTTTTTGCCAACGAGCTACTTCTTGAAGTAGGCGACAATGGCCCCGGTACCGAACTAATAAACGGACAGCTTGTTAATGCGCAAGGTGTAGGGGTTGCAAACACCAAAGACAGATTAAAAACGCTGTATGAAAATAATTATTCGTTTGTATTATCACATAATACGCCAAGTGGATTGAAAGTTAATCTGCGAGTACCGTTTGAGAAGGCTGTGAAAAAATGACTAAAATTAAAACCATAATTGTTGATGATGAACCATTAGCAAGAAAGGGCTTAGCAGTAAGACTTGAAGAATACGCTGATATAGAAGTAATTAAACTATGTAGTTCGGGTGCTGATGCAATTGAAGCATGCAAAACTAATAATATTGATTTGGTATTTTTAGATATTCAAATGCCAGGTATGAATGGTTTTGAAGTGGCCAGATCACTTAGCGAAAGCACAAAGGCACTACCTGCAATTGTGTTTGTTACTGCATTTGATCAGTTTGCTGTAAAGGCGTTTGAAATTCATGCCCTAGATTACATTTTAAAACCCGTTGATGATAACAGATTAAAACAGGCGGTAGAAAAAGTGCATAGTTACTTAAAAACACAACAAGATAACGCCCATAAGAAAAAACTAGCGAGTTTTGTTGCCGGTATTACAGGTAATAACTGTGAAGAAATTCTAAAAAAATTAGCCACAGGTGATACCTTAACCGATAAACGTTACCCTGAGTCATTAGCTGTAAAGGAGCAGGGCGAAATTATCCGTGTTCCAGTGGCAACTATTCAATGGGTAGATGCGGCAGGCGACTATATGTGTTTACATTGCCAAGATGGGCAAACACATATTTTACGTAAAACAATGAAAGAGCTAGAGCAAGAGCTCGACCCCCATTTGTTTGTGCGTGTACATCGCAGCGCTATTGTAAATACAAAACAAATAAGCAAACTAGTTACACAAGTGAGTGGCGAATACTTATTAGTGCTTGAAAATGGGCAGGAGCTAAAAGTAAGCCGAAGCTACCGCGATAAAGTAAAAGCAGCGTTAGCCAGTTAGTTTAAAATTTTACAGACACAAAAAATGCGAGCTAAGCTCGCATTTTTTATATTAGACGTTTGATAACGGTATTATGCAACAGTCACAATTTTCATTGTATTAGTTGCGCCCACAGTTTCCATTGAGTCGCCGTGAGTAATAATTACTGTGTCGCCAGATTGCAGTGAACCTTGCGCTACTAACGTATCAAGTGCTGCTTTTACCATGCCGTCTTTTTCAGTTTTTGTAGAATCAAAAAATACTGGGTAAACACCGCGGTAAAGAGCTGTTTGTCCAAGCGTACTTGAATGACGAGATAGCGAGTAAATTGGTAAGCCCGAGCTAATACGAGACATAAGTTTAGCTGTGCTGCCTGATTCAGTAAGCGTAACAATCGCTTTTACAGAGTCTAAGTGGTTAGCAGCATACATAGCTGAAAGAGCGATAGACTCAGCATTATTAGAAAAACGGCTATCTAAACGGTGCTTAGATACATGCGTTTCCTTTTGCGACTCTGCACCTAAACAAACACGTGCCATTGTTGCTACGGTTTCTTCTGGGTAATCACCCGCTGCAGTTTCAGCAGAAAGCATAACCGCATCAGTACCATCAAGCACTGCATTTGCTACATCCATAACTTCAGCGCGCGTTGGCATCGGGTTATCAATCATCGATTCCATCATTTGCGTAGCAGTAACCACTGTACGGTTTAATGAACGAGCACGACGAATAATAAGTTTTTGCTTACCCATTAACGCGGCATCACCAATTTCAACACCTAAATCGCCACGAGCAACCATTACCGCGTCTGATGCTAATACGATATCGTCAACAGCTTCTTGAGTTTCAACAGCTTCGGCACGTTCAATTTTTGCAAGTAACTGTGCTTTTGAACCTGCAGCTTCTGCTAAAGAGCGTACATAGCGCATGTCATCACCACTGCGTGGGAATGAAACAGCAATGTAATCAACGTCAATTTCAGCGGCTGTGATTAAATCTTCTTTGTCTTTTTCGGTAAATGCTGGCGCTGTTAAGCCACCGCCTAAACGGTTAATGCCTTTATTGTTTGATAACACACCACCAACAGTTACAGTACAATGAACTAAGTGACCTTCTACTTGTTCAACAGTTAACTGAATTAAACCATCGTTTAATAAAAGTAAATCACCCGTAGTTACGTCTTGAGGTAACTCTTTGTAGTCAATACCCACGGCATTAACATCGCCTTCGCCTTTTTCCATTTTTGCATCAAGGGTAAATTTTGCGCCCACTGCAAGGTTTACTTTACCTTCTTTAAAGGTAGAAACACGGATTTTAGGACCTTGAAGGTCAGCAAGAATAGCAATGTGCTTGCCTAATTTACTTGCTATATCGCGTACAGCTTGTGCACGGTCTTTATGATCTTGTGCAACACCATGTGAGAAGTTTAAACGTACTACATTGGCGCCAGCGCGAATAATTTTTTCTAGATTGTTATCTCGATCTGTTGCAGGTCCAAGTGTAGCGACTATTTTTGTGCGTCTTAGCATCAAATTCTCCTGTGTGCTTAGATGTGTAAGCAGGTTGACGGTTATTTTGTGACTTTAAAATACTTATAACTTATGTATAAATATTTTTAGTTATAGGCAATCTAGTTAGTATTGCCACTATTTTATACAAAACGAATATGTCATCATTATGACACCGGTGTCAAAATCCGTCAATGATCTTAAATTCAAAATACAGTGAGTATTTGTAACCTCCTAAGCCTTATATTTGATACAATTGCAGTGCTTTTTACACGTGTAGTAAAAAAGCATGTGGCATTGGCTCAGTGTTAGCAATTTATGGCTGTATGAGTATAATGCACGCGGTATTATTTAATGAATTACTTAGTTTACTAACCAAATAGTTGTTACCGAGGAGGACACTAAATGCAAGTTGCATTAGTCGGGTTAGGCGTTATGGGGAAAAATCTTGCCTTAAACATGATTGAAAAAGGCATAACGTTAGTCGCATATGATAAAAACCCACATGCGGGTGAAGAATTATTAAGCTGTGCTAAGTCGCAAGGCATGGCAGATAGACTTCATATTGTTTCTGATTTAGGAGACATGGTAAGACGTTTAGAAGCACCTCGCTCTATTTTATTATTAGTGCCAGCAGGCGAGCTTGTTGATGCAGTATGTAACGAGCTTGTAGAAGCCGGCGTACAATGTAACGATATGATTGTAGATTGCGGTAACAGTAACTACAAAGATGGTATTAACCGTAAACTTAAGTACCAGAACAAATTTGAATTTGCCACTATGGGTATTTCTGGCGGTGCAGAAGGCGCGCGTCATGGTCCTGCAATGATGGCTAGTGGCTCAGAAGGCGGTTGGGAGCGAATCGAACCGTGGTTTGAAAAAGCAGCAGCAAGCTATAATGGCGAGTCGTGTTTTGCACGTGTAGGTCAGTCTGCAAGTGGCCATTTTGTAAAAATGGTACACAACGGTATCGAATATGCGCTTATGCAATTAATTGCTGAAGTATACCAACTACTGCGCATTGGTACGGGTCGTTCACCAAAAGAAGTAGCCGATATATTCAACGAGTGGTCAGAAGGTCAGTTAAATAGCTACCTATTGTCTATCTCTAGCCATATATTATCGCTTGAAAACAATAAACAAGAGCCGCTTGTTGATTTAATCGATAATAAAGTGGGCGCTAAAGGCACGGGCCTTTGGACAGCACAAAATGCATTAGAGCTTGGTATTGCTGTACCTTCACTTGTTGCTGCTGTACAAGCACGCCACTTAACTAATGTGTGTGATACAACAGCCGCACAAGAAATGACTTACGCTACAAAAGCAACAAGCAAAGTAGATATTGAACTTGATGAGCTAAAAGATGCATTCACATTGGCAAGTTTACTTGCTTATCGTCAAGGCTTAGCGTTAATTAAAGGTGCCTCTCGTACACATCAGTGGAAAGTAGACTTATCTAAAACGCTACAAACATGGCGTGCAGGGTGTATTATTCGCGCCGATTATTTAGATAGCGTTGCACAAGGTGTTGAGTTTATTGATACGCTTGAAAAAGAGTCTAATGCACTTCGTAAAGTTGCAGGCCAAGCAGTAATGAGCGGTTTAGCGTTCCCAGTACTTGCTTCTACGCAAACGTATTTAGCAACGTTAACTACACCAAGTAATGGGCATTTAGTACAAGCCCAGCGTGATTACTTTGGTGAGCACGGTATAAAAACTCACTCTGGTGAAATATGCCATTTAACTGATTTAGTAGAGATTGATGCTAAAGTTCGTTAATTATTAAACGCAGTTTAGTTAAACAAAAAAGGCACGCTAATAGCGTGCCTTTTGCTTTATAAAAGCAGGGGTTTAACGGCTCAATTCACCGCGCAGGTTGTCTTGCATTAAGTGGCGAATAGTCTCAATTTCAAGGTTTTGGCTAAACAAATAATGCAGCTTAGTTAAACAAGCTTCAAGGGTCATATCGTACCCACTAATAACGCCAATATTTAATAACGCATTACCCGTTGCATAACCCCCCATATTTACATGACCTTTTAAGCATTGCGTTAAGTTAATAATAACCATACCGCGCTTACTTGCTTCACTTAATACTTCTAAAAAGTCTGGGTCTTGAGGTGCATTACCTACACCAAAGCTCAGTAGTACAAGCGCTTTTATATTATCGTTTACTAAACTTTTTACTACGTCTTTGCTTATACCTGGGTATAAGTAAAGTACGCCAATAGGCTGAGGGGTAATGTTAGTTACCTGCAGTTCGTTTTCAACATATGGGCTTAGTTGACCCTTTATAAGTTGAATATTAATTCCTGATAATGCTAACGGCTCAAGATTAGGTGAGGCAAACGCATTAAAGCCGTCTGCATGGGCTTTTGTGGCTCTGTTACCTCTAAATAACTGGTTATTAAAAAACAAACTCACTTCAGCTATTGGGTAATTAGCAGCTAAAAACATGGCGTTTAATAAGTTTACTTGGCCGTCTGAGCGCAGTTGCGATAATGGAATTTGCGAACCGGTTACAATGATAGGCTTAGTTAAGTTCTCAAACATGAATGACAAAGCTGACGCCGTGTACGCCATGGTATCTGTACCGTGAAGTACTACAAAGCCATCGTAATCTTGGTATTTACTTTTTATATCATCAGCAATAAGTTGCCAGTGCGCAGGTGACATATCGGAAGAGTCGATGAGAGGGCAGTACTCGTGAATGTCAAAAAGGGGCATTTCGTCACGGTTAAATTCTGCGTTATTTACCACAGTTTCAGTTAAAAAACCTTCTGCCGGAATATAACCACGGCTCGATTTTTTCATACCAATAGTACCGCCAGTGTATGCGATATAAATGCGTTTACGTTTCATAAAAAAGCCCAGTAAAAAAAACTGGGCTTAGTATAACGTTTAGTAACTTTAAATAAAGCTACTTAGCTGATTATGGATGCTTTTATTGAGCAACGTTACACACTAAACAGCGGGCGTATACACCTTGTGGATCGTTGTAATCTTTAAGGTTAGCTACTTCGTTGCTTAATTGGTTAATAACGTTGTTAATATTAGCTTGCGTTGCTAACACAGACGCTTTTTGTGTGTTTAACCCCAGCAATGATTTAACCGACGCATTACCAAAAATGTCTTGGATCATTTTTTCTTGCGGGCTAAGGTCTTGCTTAATGGTTTTAACCTCATAGTGATTAAGCTTAGCAAGGGCTGCAGCGGCGTCTATTGCATCTTGCTTATCACCTAGTTTATCAATTAGGCCAAGGTCTTGTGCTTGAGAGGCAATCCATACGCGCCCTTGTGCAATTTTATCTACTTGCTCAGGGCTCATGTTACGCGCATCGGCAACCACGCTTAAAAAGCGACCGTAGGCTTCTTCAACGCTCATTTGAATAACTTGTGCCATTTTTTCGTTAAGTGGGCGAGTAATTGAAAAACCAGCCATTTCTGTAGTGGCAACACCATCTGAGTAAACACCAATCTCTGATAATGTGTCTTCAAAGGTCATAAAGGTACCAAATACACCAATAGAGCCGGTAATTGTACTTGGCGCAGCCCAAATCTCATTAGCAGCAGAGGCAATCCAGTATCCGCCCGAGGCAGCAACCGAACTCATTGAGGCAATAACTGGTTTGCCAGCGGCTTTAAGGGCTAATACTTCAGCACGAATAACTTCAGAGGCAAACATGCTGCCGCCGCCTGAATCAATGCGCAGTACAACAGCTTTTACTTTGTCATCTAGGCGAGCTTTGCGAAGTAATGCAGCGGTAGAGTCTCCGCCAATTTCACCTGCTGGGCGTTCACCATCAACAATAGTACCTTTTGCAACAACAACGGCGACTTTTTCGGTAATTGGATTGTCAAATTCAATTGGCGGTTTAACAAGGCTTAAGTATTCACGAAATGAAACTTGCTTAAATGTTTTGCCGTCTTCTTCTGCGCCAACTAAATCAATAAGTTGTTGGCGAATTTGTTGGCTAGTTTTAAGTGAGTCAACCCATTGGTGATCAAGCGCATATTTACCAGCGTCGCCATTCGCGGCTTGCATTTTTGCAAGATAAGTATCCATTGTTTCATCAAAGTTACTTTCATCAAACGGACGAACGGCAGCAACATCTTGCTTGTATTCACTCCAAAGTGCACCTAACCATACGCGGTTAGCTTCTTTAGCTGCATCAGACATATCATTACGGATAAACGGCTCTACTGCCGATTTAAACGTACCAACACGAAATATGTGCTGTGTTACTTTTAGTTTTTCAAGCGCTTCTTTAAAGTAAAGCGGGTACATACCATAGCCTTCAATGGCCACAGAACCGTAAGGATGCATAGCAATCTCATCAGCATGTGATGCGATGTAATATTGTGCTTGTGTGTAGTAATAACCTGAAGCAATTACTTTTTTACCTGCCTGTTTAAATGCATCTAATGATTTAGTAATACGCTTTAGTTTATTTAAATGCGCTTTAGGCATTTCTTGCAAATCTAGCAAAATAACGCTGATGCGTTCATCGTTAGTTGCTTCATCAATTACTTTTACAATGTCATCAAGTAAAATTTCACTGGGTGCTTCAGAGCTTGATGTTGCATCGTTTAGTGCGGCCTCGATAGGGTCAATATACGTTTTTTCTTCTACAATTGGGCCGTTGAGGTTAAGCCTTAATACTGAGCCGTTTTCGACAATAATTTTATCGTCATCACTTGAAAGTGACATAAAAAAAACAACGACCAATAATAAAAACAGAATGTTAAGTATTAAACGGCGTGAAAAGTTGATTCCAGCCCAAATACCTTTAAATACCTTTGCTATCAAAATAGCTCCTTAATATGGTACAGCTAATACATTAGTTCCATCTTAGCTTAGAATAAAAATTAATTTAACTGCTAAATCGTAACTAAGTGTTTATGAGCTGATATAAATACACGTTTTTACTACAAATTTTAATTAAATGCAGGCACATATTGCTTATTACTTGCCATTAAAGCAGAATTAGCTAATGTATACAGGTTAGACCAGTTAACGGGGCACAGGATGTTAGAACAACAACTACAATTAAAACACACACAATTACGTAACCGCTTAGTTATGGGCTCAATGCACACCGGCCTTGAAGAAGGCTGGCATAACCGCAAGCGTTTACGTGCCTTTTATGAAGCGCGTGCCAAAGGCGGCACAGCGATGATCATAACTGGGGGGTACAGCCCAAATTTACGCGGTAAGTTAACACCTATTTCATCTTCATTTAATAGCTACTACGATGTATTTAAACATCGTGCTTACACAGATGCGGTGCATAAACACGGTGGAAAAATTTGTTTGCAATTATTGCATGCCGGACGTTATGCGTATCACCCATTTAACCAAGCCCCCAGTGCTATACAAGCACCCATCAATCCATATAAACCTAAGCAAATGTCGCTCAGCTCAATTAAAAAAACCATTAAAGACTTTGCGCACTCTGCCTATATGGCTGAAAAAGCAGGTTACGACGGTGTTGAGGTAATGGGCTCAGAAGGTTACTTAATTAACGAATTTATGGCGCCGCATACAAACAAACGCACTGATGAATTTGGTGGCAGCCTAGAAAACCGCATGCGTTTAGCACTGGAAATAGTAAAAGCGGTTAGAGCAAAAGTTTCAGATAAATTTTTAATCATATTTAGATTGTCTGTAATGGATCTTATCCCTAATGGTTCAACGCCAGATGAAGTGGTTATTCAAGCCACTGAGCTTGAAAAAGCAGGCGTTGATATTTTTAACACGGGTATTGGCTGGCATGAAGCGCGTGTGCCAACCATTGCGAGTATGGTGCCACCTGGTGCGTTTAAAGAAGCATCAAAACGATTAAAGTCTGTTGTAAATGTACCGGTAATTGCGGTTAATCGTATTAATACACCAGATATAGCCAACGAAATACTCAACGCCGATGAGGCTGATTTAATTTCAATGGCGCGGCCACTGCTTGCTGACCCAGAGTTTTTTAATAAATACGCTAACCAGCAATCTAAGCAAATTAATATTTGTATTGGCTGTAACCAAGGCTGTTTAGATCATGTATTTAAAAATAAACGCGCCACGTGTTTAGTAAACCCGCAAGCGGCGTTTGAACTTGATTACCCGTTAGATAAAGTAACTAAGGCTAAAAATGTATTGGTGGTAGGTGCAGGCCCTGCAGGTTTATCAGCTAGCTGTTATTTGGCTGAAAAGGGACACAATGTGACCTTAATTGATCATAAAACGCAAATGGGTGGCCAGTTTAATTTAGCAATGCAAATCCCAGGCAAAGAAGACTTTAACCACACGTTAGCTTATTTTACCAATGAGCTTGAACGATTACAGGTTAATGTTGAGTTAGGTAAAGCCTATGACGATTCAATGTTAAATAAGTACGACGATATAGTATTTGCAACAGGTGTACGACCACGTGAAGCGTCAATTACATGTAGCGACGGTAAGCGAGTTTTTGCTTACGATGAAGTGATACGTGGAGAGGTAGAACTTGGTAGCTCAATTGCTATTTTAGGCGCTGGCGGTATTGGCTTTGATATGGTGGCTTTTTTAAGTGAGCATAAAGCGCAAAGTATTAGCGATTTTAAGTCGCAGTGGGGCATAGAATGTGAGCCTAAGCCGCATAAAGATGAGCGACAACTGTATATGCTAAAACGAAGTGCAGGGCGCTTTGGTAGCGAACTTGGTAAAACGACTGGTTGGATACATCGTCAAGTTGCCAAACAACATGGTGTAAAACAAATAGCTGAATGCCAATATCAAAGTTTTGACAAAAACGGCTTAACCATTAGCGTTGCAGGACAAACACAAGTATTGCCTGTTGATACAGTTATAGCCTGTATCGGGCAAGTTTCTAATAACGAGTTACTCGCGCAACACAGCGAAAATGCAAATGTTCATGTAATTGGTGGCGCTAAACTTGCTGCGGCTATTGATGCAAAGCGCGCAATTTTTGAAGCGTTGCAAGTGGCAAGGCATATTTAATTTTGTTAACAGGATGAAATAAATTTACACGGTGCGCGGTCTTATGTGTTTATAGTCTATAACTTAATAAACACTGAACCCATAGGACGCGCATGAATAATTTAATTACGCTTTATGACAACATTATAGGTAAACTATCTTTTTCAGATGGATTACCAGCTTTGCTTTTTCGCTTAATTTTAGCGCCTGTTATGATTATTGCAGGCTATAACAAACTCGCTATAAGCAGCGATACAGATGGCTTTTTTAATCAGTTTTTAGCATCCCCAGATGTGGTGCAATGGTTTGGTAATAGTGAATGGGGGTTAGGGTTACCGTTTCCAGATTTATTGGCCTTTTTAGCGGGATGGAGTGAGTTTTTAGGCGGCTGGTTTTTATTAATTGGTTTATTTACACGTTTAGTCAGTATTCCGCTTATGTTTACAATGGTAGTAGCCGCTACAACGGTACATTGGCATAACGGTTGGTTCGCTATAGCGCCAACTAACCCAGAAACAAGTGCAGCACAAGTACTTGATTGGTTATCAGTCCCTGGTGCCAAAGAAAGCCTCGAAAATTCATTAGAAGTACAAGAGCGCATAGGTAAAATTCGCGGCTTAGTTGAAGAACATGGTTTTCCTGATTATCTATACGCTAAAGGTAAACCATCAATATTGAATAATGGTATCGAATTTTCTGCTATATATTTTGCTATGCTATTGAGTTTGTTTTTTATAGGTGGCGGACGTTTTGTAAGCCTAGATTATTGGTTAAAGCGCGGTGCTTTAAAAAGTCATGCTTTAAAAGCACCGTGACTCAAAACCCACATATTTAATATTTTTAAAGTAGGCGCATAATTAACTTATGCGCCTTTATTGTTTGGGCGCGCTAAACCCTGCTATATAAACCATTAAAGGTGAATACCCTTAGTACGTTAGTGTTTATTTTTTTAACTTTTAAATGTTACTCTAACGTTTTGAATTTTGAGAGTGCATTATGGATGCTATTGAGCTTTTATTAACCCGTCAATCCGACTCTAAATTAACAACACCTGGGCCTAATTTAGAGCAACTCGATATTATTAAACAAGCCGCATTGCGTGTGCCTGATCATGGTTGCATTGCACCATGGCAATTTATAGTTGTTGAAGCTGAAGCCCGCGAAACGCTCGGCGATATTTATTATCAAAGCGCAATAGCCGAACAACAAGAAGAAAAAGTAATTAATCGAGCAAAAGAGCTACCGCTTCGTGCGCCAATGATTATTATTGCCATTGCAAAATACCAAGCGCATCCAAAAGTGCCACGCATTGAGCAAGTTCAAAGTGCTGGCTGTAGTGTATTGGCAATGCAACAAGCTGCGTTTGCACAAGGTTTGGGCGGGGTATGGCGCACAGGCTACTTTGCACAAAGCCCAGCAGTGAAAAACGCATTAAGCTTAAACGAGCAGGATGAAATAGTAGGGTACTTGTATTTAGGTACTCCGGTAGTTGATTGCAAAAAATCAGCTAAACACAAGGCAGAGCATTACTTTAGTAATTTATAAAATAGTTGAACCTTTGCACTTTTACACAGTCATATAGCATTAAGGTTGCTGCTGTTAGGCTTGCCCTTTTTTGATTTGGCTGTGAGAAGTGCATGGAAGCAAAATATGTTAATTTTTCTTCTTCAGTTTGTTTTTTAATCGGTTGTTTTTTGATAATGTATGGAAAGTCTTAATAAAAATAACGATAAAGAAGACGAAAACGATGGGAAATTTATTTTTACAAGAGAAAGAAAATTGGCTTGCATGGTCAATTTGGGGAATAGTGGGTGCCTTTGTTACTTTATATGTAGCTATGAGCACTAACACCGCACATTTTATTGCAGGCTCCGCTATGGGAATGCTTGTATTACTTACCTGGTGGATGCAGCAGTCTAAACGGTTTGATTTTGGTAGGGCATTTAAGGTGTGCTTTTATGTATTGCTATTAAGTGTATTGCCTGCTTTTTTGTTTGTTGTAGTACCAAGTGATGATTTAAACCGATTTGATTTAATATTTCAAAGCGTTACCTTTTTAGCATTGAGTTTATTGCTATGCTTGATTTGTTCGTGGATTGCTCGCAGGCCGAAACAGTACTATTAACTAAAGTATAATTTTAAGCCTTAGTGCTTTATTTTTAAGCCAAAAGCACTTATTTAACTATTTATTTATATTTAGGTCTTTACAACTTAGTTAAATACCCCTATTATTCGCGCCACACGGAGAGATGGCAGAGTGGTCGAATGCACCGGTCTTGAAAACCGGCATAGGTTTGTAGCCTATCTAGGGTTCAAATCCCTATCTCTCCACCATTATTTAAAAAAACCGCCTTATGGGCGGTTTTTTGCTTTGTGGAGTTTGATAAATGACAAAAGAAAAAAATTTAACTACATCGCAGTTATTACTTAAGCATGTTTTATTATGGA
The DNA here is from genome assembly GCF_002221525.1 of Pseudoalteromonas espejiana DSM 9414. Lineage (NCBI taxonomy): Bacteria > Pseudomonadati > Pseudomonadota > Gammaproteobacteria > Alteromonadales > Pseudoalteromonadaceae > Pseudoalteromonas > Pseudoalteromonas espejiana. The sequence goes on from NZ_CP011028.1 coordinate 1,754,988, forward strand.
CAGTGTTTGGTTACTGCTACCAAAGCGCAATTAGCTTATTAATAAAAATGGCAGCCGATGCACAGCCTGATGCAGTTTTAATTACTGCTTTTATATATGGTATTGGCTTTAATATTTTAACAGCCCACCTTATTACTAAATACGATACGCATTGGCCAATTATTGGCTCCGCTTTTATTGGCTTTGTGGGCTTGGTTGCAGTGCCATTTATCCTCTTTGGTAGTGCTGGTTTAATCGCTTCACCACTGCTTGTTGGATTTTTATTCAGTTTACCCCTTTGTAGTTACGTTGTTGGTAAAATTAAGCTAAAACACAGTAAAAACTAGCCCCAAACCGGTTTTATTTTATGTTAGCATGTACGCGTCTTTTAACTAACAAAACGTGAAAAACACATTATGTCAGATAATTTTACTACAGATGCTGAAAAAGCAAGTTACGGTATTGGCTTACAAATGGGTGAGCAACTTAAGTCTAATCCTTTTGAAGGCTTAAACCTAAATTCAGTATTTGAAGGCATGAAAGATGCGTACGCTGGTAGCGCTTTTCAAGTTGAGATCCCTGAGATCCAAGCTGCATTCGAAAAAATTAACGAAGAGATCCAAGCTCGTCGTGAAGAAGAGTCTAAAGTACTTTCTGCTGAAGGTATTGCATTCTTAGAAGAAAACGCTAAGCGTCCAGAAATCACAGTTACTGAGTCTGGTCTTCAATATGAAGTACTAGCAACAGGTGAAGGCGAAAAGCCAACAGCTGAGTCTACAGTACGTGTTGATTACCACGGTACACTAATTAACGGTACTGTTTTTGATAGCTCTTACGAGCGCGGTCAGCCTGCTGAATTCCCAGTTGGTGGCGTTATCAAAGGTTGGACTGAAGCATTACAAATGATGCCTGTAGGCACTAAATGGCGTATCTACGTTCCTCATGAGCTTGCTTATGGTGAACGTGGCGCAGGTGCTGCAATTGCACCTTTCTCAACGCTTGTATTTGATGTTGAGTTACACGAAATACTTTCTTAATTTAAATATTAAGTAAAATGTAAAAAGCCGCATTTATAACAAATGCGGCTTTTTTGTATCTGATGCTAACTGCGTTAAAAACTGCTGATATTTAAAACAAGCAAATTATATAATTTTGCCTTGTTATAGACAGAATGTTCTTATCGTAAAAAATCACTTAATTAAGCGAATAAGCATAAAAAAACCGCATTTAATTAAATGCGGTTTTTAAATTAATAAACGCGTTTATTACTATTAAAAGTAGCCACGAATACCAAAGCGGAAGTTTCTACCAGGTAGTGGTGCTTTATCTTTAATAAATGAGCTATGTACAAAGCCTAATTCGTCTGTAATGTTATCTACATTCAAATAAAGTTGCGTGTCAATTGCCCCTAGACTTAATTGATAATTAGCTTGTGCATCAACAATTGTGTAGCCATCTGTTTTGGTTTCGAAGGCGCTTATATCGTCTTGCTCAAAGTAATGCGTGCCAGTAAGAGTAAGCTGTAAGTCACCTAAATTGTATTGTAATTCAGAGCCTAACTTATTAGCAGGGATGCGTGGTAAATTCCCCTCATCATCTTTAAGTTTAGCGCGAGTTGAGTCACCAAAAACCTTGATCATTGCACTTGGGTCTATTTGGTAGTGCACGTCAAACTCAATACCATATAGCTCAGCATCTTTGCTGGCAAATTGATAAACAGCCACAGCATCGTCATGTGCGCCAATTGCTGACTCTAACCCATCTTCTTCATCGTAAACTAAGCCGGTGTTTTCTTGGTAGTAAAAGTTTTTAATATCGTTATAGAAAAAGTTTACTGTGTAGCCAAAATCACCGCTAAAGCGTCTAAAACTTAAATCAAGATTAGTCGATTTTTCTTGTTTAATGTCTTCAGGTTCAAAATGCGCTTCGTTATCTTCAATGTGGTAACCTAAGCCAAGTTCGTATGTACCGGTTGCAATGTGTAGGCCGTTAGATAACAGTTCAGCAGAAAGCGGTGCACGTTCAGAGTGAGATAGGCTAAGTGCTACACTTTGTCCTGGCGTGTATTGCCAAATAGCACCCGCAGATGCACTTACGTTAGTAAAGCTTTTGCTGTATGCAATGCTTTCTTCTTCACCTTCGTCATGATCTTCCTCTTCTTCTTCATCATGACTGTGCTCATGCTCTGCTTCTGTAATTGTGCTTGTTATTTCATAATCTTCAATACGTGCACCAAGCTCAATAGTTACATCGCCAAATTCACGCTCTTCTAGTAAATATAAAGCATGTGTTGTGGTTACACTTGCAGGTGTAAATGCTTCTTCACCAATAGCATCGTAATCAGACTCACTATAATGGTAGCCAATCATACCGTGCCATTGAGCAATTTTATGCTCTACATTTAAGCGAGCTTCGGTTGTTTCATTTTCAAAGGTTGTGCCGACTTCACCGTCTTCAATTTCGCTGTGCGAGTAATCTGTGTAACCTACACGCAGATTAATATTTTCTATCCAGCTATTATCTACAGCATAGCTAATTAGGCCCTGCCAACGGTCTTGCTCTAACTTAGCATAAACAGACTCTTCTGCTTCTTCGTCTTCATGCTCGTCATGTTCTTCTTCGGTTTCGTCTTCATGTTCGTGTTCATGGCTGTGCTCATGCCCAGGAATACCATAATCTGTGTCGATGCTACCGTAAGACAAGCCTAGCGTTAAATTATCGCCAACATAACTAGTACCAAAGTTAAATGTTTCACTATCAATAAAAGTGTTTTCTACTGAGTTTTCAGTTTCAACGTCGCCATCGTCATCTGCTATTGTGAAGGTTGGTGTTTCATAGTCATCACCACTGCGTTTAGTGCCATCAAAATGAAAGTTAAACCCTTCATTACCAGCTTCAAGTTTTGCAGCCACTGTATTTGAGTTTGATACTGTGTCGTGGCTATACTCAGCCGCACCAGTTAAGTCATCGATGTTGCTAGTAGGAATACGATTATCAACTACGTTAACTACACCACCAATTGCGCCAGAACCATATAGTAGGGTACTTGGGCCACGAAGCACTTCAATTTGTTCTGCTGCTAAGCTGTCACTTGATGTTGCATGGTCTGGGCCAATGCGTGATGCATCGCTTGCATCTAAACCGTTTTGTGTAATTTTAACACGCGGGCCATCTAAGCCACGAATAATTGGACTTGACGAAACAGGCCCAAAGTAGCTTGCGTTTACGCCAGGTAAACCTTTTAAAGTTTCACCAAGCGTTGGTTTTGATTTGTTTTTAAGCTCATCACCCGATAAAACGCTGACAGGAGAAATCATCTCAAGGCTGTTTTTATGAAGCGCTGATGCGTACACAACCACTGTTTCTACAGAAGTAGGAGCAAGAGAAACGGTTACATTGTTTGAGTTTTCGTTGACTGAAATACGAGAGTCTACAAAGTTGTCTTTACTGATATGTAATTGGCTTTGTGAATCTACATTTATTGAAAATTCGCCTTGTGCGTTTGTTTTTACGCCTTGGTCTTTGCCATGAATGTGTACAGCTGCATTTTGTATAGGCTGGTTTTTATCGTCTGTTATTTTACCGGTAACAGTAGCAGCCAGTGCTGATTGTGAACATAAAACAGAAAAAACTGCAGAGGAGATGAGTGTTAACTTTGTCATAATTTTAAAAATTCGCGGTTATTATGTTGTGATATAATATAACACCGCAATATTGACTTATCAACAATGTTATACTATAGCTTAAAGTTTTGCGATAAATAAACACTTAAATAAGTTGAATTTTTAAGCGCACATTTTATTTATTAAAATGGTTATACTGTGGTAAGTAAACGCGCTTATGTGCGGCTATCTATCATAATTATATTAAGTTTGTGTTGTGCTCTGGTTTGATTTTGTATATCAACGGGCTCTATCATTTCGCATTCATCACGGATCATTTCAGAAACTAAGCTTGGGTAATGGCGGCAATCTTCAGGGCGGTCTAGATAAATACTGCAGGTGTACAGTGTTTTATCGTGTGGGGCTTTTTTAGGCGCAATTTCTAAAAAAGGGCAGGTGGAGAGCCTTACGCCTGTTGTAGGGTCAAACCAAATCTCATCATCTTTTACGTATTCATATATATTCGGGTTAAATAGCGCCCACATTTCTATTTCATCTGTTGTTACGCTTAAATCACCGCCACCGTATTTAATACAGCATTTACCACATTGGTTACACTCTTTCATATTTTTGCCGGCAGGTATGTTTAGTAATTATTGAGTGTAGCATTGTCATTAGACTATTAGGCGTATTATAAATTTAATTTTAAATCAAAGCCTGTAATTGCAACGCGTTATTAATTATTAATGTATTATTACGCCATATAAAGGCCGTATATAATTATTTAAAGTGGCTGAAATTCGTATTTTAGTAAAAATTAAATCACAAATTTGTTTAGCGCTATTAAAGGATAGTTTTTGATGATGAACACCAAAGTATACAAAGCAGTACACGATTTAGCAGAGCAACTTATGGATGCGGCTAATAAAAACGACCGTAAAAGGTTTGAATTGTTATTTTTAAAACTTAAAACACTATGTGAAGAAAACGAAAATACGTCAAAAGATCACCCTGTACAGTGGGAAACCCTTGCTGATTTTACAGAAGAGCTTGAAGAAGCAATTACTACGTATGAAAAAGCGCTCGAGAAATCAATTGCTATAAATAATAAAGATCACATGTCGTCGGTGGCTTATTCAATGGCTACGTTACAGATAGAGCTTGGTCAAAAGGACGAAGCCATTAAAAATTTAAAAGATGCTAAAGTAAGCGCGAATAAAATTTCAGATAAAGAACTTAAAGCTGAAATTCATGATTTACTTGAATCCCTCACTGAAGAAGAAGGTTAAATAGTTAAAGCCACAATTATAAGTTAAGGTTTGATTATGGATATGTTGAACAAAATAGAGCAATGGATTGATAAAACAAATACAGATTATAAATCGCAAAGGGTGTGTTGTAGTCAATTTAAAAATGAATTTGCAGATTTTTACCCTTTGGATTTTTTAAACGATGCGTTTTATGTTGTGGTTAATAACATCCCAAAACCAGATTTTGCAGAGTTGCATGCTATGGGGCTGAGCGATTTTATTGATATGGACGCTGCTGGCATTACCTATAAAAACACCTATTATGTTTTGCCACACATGCTAGACAATTTACGTGTGCATTTTCATGAATTAGTTCATGTCGCGCAGTGGGCTGAACTTGGTTCAATTGCATTTATGCAGCGTTATATGAGTGAAATTCAGCAGGTTGGTTATCATAATGCACCACTTGAGCTAATGGCTTATGAGCTTGATGCGCACTTTGCAGATGCAGGCAAGGGAATAAATGTTCCTAAGTATGTAGCTAACTCCCTTTAATAATACCGTTTTTAAAGGATTTTATATGATTCGGTCTCATTTATTTTTGTTCACGCTTATATCTTTTTCTGGTGCTGCTAATACGTTTAATGAAGACATAACCGCAGCTTTAATCGAAAGAACAACGCATAACATTACCTATAATGGCGCTTACTATTCAATTGGCTACCCAGGTGGCGATGTGCCGAGCAATATTGGGGTATGTACCGATGTAATTATTAGGGCGTACCGCACACTTGGCGTGGATTTACAAAAACGCGTACACGAAGACATGCAAGCACACTTTACTCAATATCCGTCAATGCGTATATGGGGGTTATCAAAACCTGATAAAAATATAGACCATCGACGTGTGCCAAATTTACAAGTGTATTTTAAAAAGCACGGCGTTGTTTTAGCAAAATCTACAAACCCCAATGATTACAAAATCGGGGATATAGTCACGTGGATGTTACCGGGTAATTTACCGCATATAGGCATGGTTGTAAGTGCAAGCACAGAAGAAGGCGATAACCCGTTAATAGTGCATAATATTGGCCGAGGGCCTGAAAAAAGCGACATGTTGTTTGCTTATCCGATCACCGGGCATTACCGTTATGCAAGCGAGCATTTTACTGCTGCCAATTAGCACTCTCTATTTTAGATTTATACTAATGTGACCATTAGGTTTACAGCAGCACAGCAGTATTTCTCCTTCGCGTACAAACGCAAGAGGCTCTTCGTTATATTCAACATTACCGGTTACTAAAGTAGCTCTGCAGGCACCACAATAACCTTCGCGGCATTGATACGCTACGGCTATTTTTTGGTTTTCTAAGCAATGTAAAACAGAAGGGCAGCCAGTGGTAAATTCTATACACTGGCTGTTATCTGCAAGCGTTATGCTTGCAGTGGGTTTGTCACTCATTATAAATCAAAGTCACCAAATTCAGAGGCATCAACTTGTGAGTCAATTTGACCTACAAGGTATGAGCTAATTTCAGCTTCTTGTGGCGCTACTTGCACATTATCTGATACAAGCCATGAATTAATCCATGGGATAGGGTTGCTGTTATTTTCAAACTGAGCAGGTAGGCCAATGGCGGTCATACGTGCATTAGTAATGTATTCAACATACTGACATAAAATGTGCTTATTTAAGCCAATCATTGAGCCGTCTTTGAATAAGTATTCTGCCCATTCTTTTTCTTGCTCTGCTGCTTCTACAAACATTTTAATAGCTTCTTCGCGGCACTGCGCAGCAACAATCGCCATTTCTGGGTCGTCTTTACCATCTTGCATAATGTTTAAAATATGCTGAGTACCCGAAAGGTGAAGTGCTTCATCACGTGCGATTAGCTTGATGATTTTAGCGTTACCTTCCATTAGCTCACGCTCTGCAAACGCAAACGAACACGCAAAGCTTACGTAAAAACGAATGGCTTCAAGAATGTTTACCGACATCATCGCAAGGTAAAGTTTCTTTTTAAGCTCGAATAAATTAACAACAACTGTTTTACCGTTAATTTCGTGCTTGCCTTCGCCGTAAAGGTTGTATAGCGATACAGAATTAATTAAATCATCGTAGTAGGTAGTTACCGCATCAGCGCGTTCACTGATTTTATCGTTACTTACAATGTCATCAAAAATAAGTTCTGGTGATTGAGTTACGTTACGAATAATGTGCGTGTAAGAGCGGCTGTGAATTGTTTCGCTAAACGCCCATGTTTCTATCCATGTTTCTAGTTCAGGAATAGACACAATAGGAAGTAGGGCAACGTTTGGCGAGCGGCCTTGAACGCTATCAAGTAATGTTTGATATTTTAAGTTACTTAAAAATATGTGCTTTTCGTGCTCAGGTAAGGCTTGAAAGTCTAAACGGTCTTTACTTACGTCTACTTCTTCCGGACGCCAAAAAAACGAAAGTTGCTTTTCGATCAATTTTTCAAAAATTGGGTATTTTTGTTGATCGTAACGCGATACGTTAACTGTTTGGCCAAAAAACATTGGCTCTTGCATTTGATTATTATGATTACGACTAAAAGTAGTATAAGACATGTCTATCACTCAAAAAACTATCACTAAAACTATCAGGACAAAGCGGGCAAAGAGCCCGCTTTAAGTTTAACTATTAAATTTTACACGCGCCGCCTGCACAATCATCATCTTCCACTTCTGGAGTGTCGTCTTGTGCATCTGATGCGCCATCACGGGTGTTATGGTAATAAAGTGTTTTAACACCAAGCTTGTAGGCACCTAGTAAGTCTTTTAGTAAGACTTTCATAGGTACTTTACCGCCTTCGTATTTGTTTGGATCATAATTTGTATTGGCCGAGATAGTTTGGTCAATAAATTTTTGCATTATGCCCACTAACTGCAAGTAACCATCGTTTGATGGAATGTCCCACAGTAGTTCGTAGTTATCTTTTAGGCGTTCGTATTCTGGCACTACTTGCTTTAAAATACCGTCTTTACTTGCTTTAACGCTAATGTGACCACGTGGTGGCTCAATACCGTTAGTTGCGTTGGAAATTTGCGACGATGTTTCTGATGGCATTAACGCACTTAGCGTTGAGTTACGCATACCATGCTCTTGAATGCTAGCACGTAACGAATCCCAATCTAAGTGAAGTGGCTCATCACAAATTTTATCTAGGTCACGTTTGTACGTATCTGTTGGCATAATACCTTGAGAGTACGTAGTTTCGTTAAATTTAGGACACGCACCACGTTCTTTAGCAAGCTCGTTTGATGCTTTCATTAGATAGTATTGAATAGCTTCAAATGTTTTGTGCGTTAGTGCATTTGCACTGCCGTCTGAGTAACGCTTACCATTTTTAGCCAGGTAGTATGCGTAGTTAATTACGCCTATGCCTAACGTACGACGACCCATAGTTGCATTTTTTGCAGCCGGTACAGGGTAGTCTTGGAAATCTAGCAGGTTATCAAGTGCGCGAACTGCAAGCTCAGCTAGCTCTTCAAGTTCATCGAGTGACTCAATAGCACCTAAGTTAAATGCAGATAACGTACACAGGGCAATTTCGCCTTCTTCATCGTTTACGTTATTTAACGGCTTAGTTGGTAATGCAATTTCTAAACATAAGTTAGATTGGCGAATTGGCGCCACTTTAGAAATAAACGGGCTGTGCGTATTACAGTGATCAACATTTTGTAAGTAAATACGACCGGTGCTTGCACGCTCTTGTGCAAACATTGAGAAAAGCTCAATCGCTTTAATACGCTTTTTACGAATAGACTCGTCTTGCTCGTATTTAGTGTAAAGCGCGTCAAACTCGTCTTGATCTTCAAAGAATGCGTCGTAAAGGCCTGGCACGTCTGATGGGCTAAATAATGTAATGTAATCGTCTTTGATTAAACGAGAGTACATTAGCTTATTAAACTGTACGCCGTAATCTAAGTGACGAACACGGTTATCATCAACACCACGGTTATTTTTAAGTACAAGTAGGTTTTCTACTTCTAAGTGCCAAAGCGGGTAGAACAACGTTGCTGCACCGCCACGTACACCACCTTGTGAACAGCTTTTAACGGCAGTTTGAAAGTGCTTGTAAAACGGGATACAACCAGTGTGGTACGCTTCGCCATTACGAATATGGCTACCTAGAGCACGAATACGACCTGCGTTAATACCAATACCGGCACGCTGCGAAACGTATTTTACAATGGCTGATGACGTTGCATTAATTGAGTCAAGGCTGTCGCCACATTCAATAAGAACACATGAACTAAATTGACGAGTAGGCGTACGTACACCCGACATGATTGGCGTAGGCAATGATATTTTAAACATCGATACCGCATCGTAAAAACGTTTGATGTAATCAATACGGGTTTCACGCGGGTAGTCTGAGAACAAGCTTGCGGCTACTAAAATATATAAAAACTGTGCACTTTCGTATATTTCGCCCGTTACACGGTTTTGAACCAAGTATTTACCTTCAAGCTGTTTTACGGCGGCGTAGCTAAAGTTAAGATCGCGTGAGTGATCTAGGTATGCATCTAGCTCGTCAAGTTCTTGCTCTGTGTAATCTACAAGTAAGTGCGCGTCGTAGCGTTTGTCTTCAACCATTTTAGTAACGTGGTCAAATAAACGAGGTGGCTCAAATTGGCCATACGCTTTTTTTCGTAAATGGAATACAGCTAAACGAGCAGCTAAGTACTGGTAGTCAGGCGACTCTTTAGAAATTTGATCGGCTGCTGCTTTAATAATGGTTTCGTGAATATCTTTAGTACGAATACCATCGTAAAATTGAATGTGTGATTTTAACTCAACTTGCGAAACCGATACGTTGTTTAAACCTTCGGCGGCCCATTCAATAACGCGATGGATCTTATCAAGATCAAGAGGCTCTTTACGCCCGTCACGCTTGCTTACAGATAACTGTTGGTTCATAGCTTTGCCTGTATTCCTTGGGGATTTAGTATTTTGACCAATGCTTTATACCTCGCAATAGCAAGGTACGTATTCATTTATTATAAGTTTCACCGTGTTGGCGAATTTAATTGAATAACATTTGGCCACAATATCTGGTGTTGTTCAATTTAGAGATCACAAGATAGTGTGGTCTGAGTTGTTTTGCAAGGGACATAATTGCCCCTATTTGTGGATAACTTTGGGATAACGCAATTGTGTTAGTAGACACTCACCCTCGAACAATCATTTAAGTTGAAATATGTAAAAATCAACTAATGATCAGCTAAATTTACGCAATTTGAAAATAAATTTCGACTGCTTTTTTTATCATCAAGCTTTGCGTAAAAACTAACACAATCACAATATATAGTGTTTATTAATTAACATAGCACTATATATGGTTAAAACCGTCAATTGGACTTTGCCAGTTAAAACTTGCATCCCAACCAAGCGCATCGTCAAGGCTCGGTATATAGCCCCAAAGTGCAGTAGCGGTTTGCATACCCGCCGCTTTCCCTGCTTCTATATCTCGTTGTGCATCACCTATGTATAAACAACGACTAGGCGCAACATCCATTAGTTTTGCGCAGTGTAATAAGGGCATGGGGGAGGGCTTTGCTTCTGTTAGCGTATCACCACTTATAATAACACTGGCATTTTTTAACGCAGGGATCGCTGCCACTAAAGGATCGGTTAAAAAGCCGGGTTTGTTGGTCATTATTCCCCATTTTATATTTTGGTTTTCAAGCGCAATTAATAAAGGCTCTACACCATCAAAACAGCGTGTGTGTTTTGCTATATTTTGGCTGTAATAATCAACTAGCTGTTTAATTCGCTCTGTTTGCGGTTGAGTGGCCCATTGTTCTTTAAAGCCCAGTTCAAGTAATGCGCCGGCACCATTAGATGCTGCTTTACGGTATTCATCAGGACTAACGCGGGCAATGCCTTGGCTTTTAAGTACAGCATTAAGTGCTGCACCTAAATCGTCAGCGGTATCAAGCAAGGTGCCGTCTAAATCAAATAAAAAAGCGTCGTACTCAAAAGGTGTTAAGGGTGAGTTTAAATGGTCCATTACGCTAGCTTCTGAAAATGTAGAATGTAATTAACACTTACATCGGTATTAAGCGCATATTGCTTTGAAAGCGGGTTATAAGAAAGGCCTGCACTTGCGCGTACTTTTAATCCTGCTTGTTCAGCCCAAGCAATTAATTGCGCAGGTTTTATAAACTTTTTATGGTCATGAGTGCCCTCGGGAACCATTTTTAACAGTTTTTCTGCGCCAACAATGGCGTATAAGTACGCTTTAGGGGTTTTATTAAGTGTTGAAAAAAACACATCAGCCCCGGGTTTTGCAAGCTCAGCTACCGCATGAATAATAGAGGCAGGGTCGGGCACGTGCTCTAACATTTCCATGCAAGTAATTACATCAAAGCGTGCTGGGTGCTGCGTTGCAAACTCTTCTGCGGGTACTTTTATATAATCTACATTCACGCCGGTCTCAAGGCTATGCAATTTGGCTACAGTTAATGGCTCTTGGCCCATATCTATACCTGTAACACGTGCACCCATACGCGCCATGCTTTCGCTGAGTATACCGCCACCACAGCCTACATCGAGGGTTTCTTTGTCAAAAAGCCCTTGTGTTTTGTTGGCCACAAAGTCCAATCGTAACGGGTTAATTTCGTGAAGAGGTTTAAATTCTCCATCTTGATCCCACCAACGCTCTGCGATGGCTTCAAATTTTGCTATTTCTGCGTTATCTACATTTTGATGTTCGGTCATAAAATACTTCCTCGTCAATCTGAGGCCATTATATAGGGCTAAATTGATAAATCGCAAAGTTTTGCGCCTGTAAATCTAAATTAATTGTGATAGCATGGTCGCTTAGAAATAATAACAAATACTCTTGGCGCCTAATACCGGGTTGCTAAGAGCTGATACTGAAGGAATGTGATATCAAATGACTGATCTCGCCAATGAAATTCTGCCAGTCAATATCGAAGACGAGTTAAAAAACTCCTACCTTGATTACGCAATGAGCGTAATTGTAGGACGTGCACTACCAGACGTACGTGATGGTTTAAAACCTGTTCACCGCCGCGTTTTGTTTGCAATGAACGAGCTTAGTAATGACTGGAATAAACCTTACAAAAAATCGGCCCGTGTGGTCGGTGACGTAATCGGTAAATACCACCCACACGGCGACAGTGCAGTTTATGACACAATAGTTCGTATGGCTCAGCCATTCTCACTACGTTATATGCTTGTAGATGGCCAAGGTAACTTCGGTTCGGTTGATGGTGATTCAGCAGCGGCAATGCGTTATACAGAAGTACGTATGGCAAAAATGTCGCATGAGTTATTAGCCGATCTTGAAAAAGAAACGGTTGATTTCGTTCCTAACTACGATGGCACAGAGCAAATCCCTGACGTACTACCAACGAAGGTTCCTAATTTATTAGTGAATGGTTCTTCTGGTATTGCGGTAGGTATGGCTACTAATATCCCACCTCATAACTTAACTGAAGTGGTTAATGGTTGTTTAGCGCTTATTCAAAACCCTGATTTAACTATTCATGAGTTAATGGATTATATTCCGGGTCCTGATTTCCCAACAGCAGCAATCATTAATGGTAAAAAAGGCATTGAAGATGCCTATTTAACTGGCCGTGGCAAAGTGTACATGCGTGCACGCGCCGACATCGAAACCGATGAAAAAACAGGCCGCGAAACCATAATTGTTCACGAAATCCCTTATCAAGTTAACAAAGCGCGCTTAATTGAAAAAATTGCAGAGCTTGTAAAAGATAAAAAAATCGAAGGGATCAGTGCACTACGTGATGAATCAGATAAAGACGGTATGCGTATCGTTATCGAGATCAAACGTGGTGACGTAGGCGAAGTAATATTAAACAACTTATATTCACAAACCCAGTTACAAACTGTGTTTGGTATGAATATGGTTGCATTAATTAATAACCAACCTAAGTGTTTCAACCTAAAAGAAATGCTTGAAGAGTTTGTTATTCACCGCCGTGAAGTGGTTACTCGCCGCACTGTATTTGACCTACGTAAAGCCCGTGACCGTGCTCACACCCTTGAAGGTTTAGCGATTGCGCTTGCCAACATTGACCCAATTATTGAGCTTATTCGTAAGTCGCCTACACCTGCTGAGGCTAAAGTTGCTTTAACAGCGCGTCCATGGGAGCTAGGTAACGTAAAAGCGATGCTTGAAAAAGCAGGCGAAGACAACGTAGCGCGTCCTGATTGGCTAGCAAGTGACCTTGGTATTCGCGATGGTCAGTACTATATATCTGAGCAACAAGCACAAGCGATTCTTGATTTACGTTTACATAAATTAACTGGCCTTGAGCATGAAAAAATCTTAACAGAGTACCAATCACTGTTAGATTTAATAGCTGAGCTATTACACATCTTAGGTAGCCCAGAGCGTTTAATGGAAGTTATTCGTGATGAGCTAGTTGAAATTAAAGAGCAATATGGTGATGAGCGTCGTACAGAAATTAATGCCGCAGCACACGATATTAGTCTTGAAGATTTAATCAACGAAGAAGACGTAGTAGTTACGCTTTCTCACGAAGGTTACGTTAAGTATCAGGCATTGTCTGACTACGAAGCGCAGCGTCGTGGTGGTAAAGGTAAATCAGCAACGAAGATGAAAGATGAAGATTTCATCGAGCGTCTACTCGTTGCTAATACCCACGATACCATTTTGTGTTTCTCTACAGCAGGGCGTTTATATTGGCTTAAAGTATACCAGTTACCACTTGCAAGTCGTGCCGCGCGTGGTAAGCCAATTGTTAACTTACTACCGCTTGAAGATGATGAGCGTATTACTGCTATTTTACCTGTACGCGAGTACGAAGAAGATAAATACATCTTTATGGCTACAGCATTTGGTACAGTGAAGAAAACACCACTGACTGCTTATAGCCGTCAACGTGCAAGCGGTATTATTGCTGTTAACCTAAATGAAGGCGATAGCCTAATTGGTGTTGATATTACCGATGGTAGCAACGAAATTATGTTGTTTACTGATGCCGGTAAAGTTGTACGCTTTAAAGAAGCTGAAGAGTCAGCAGTTGTTGATGAAAACGGCAACCCAGTGCTTGATGAGCAAGGCAACCCTGAGATTCGCTTCAAAGGCGTTCGTCCTATGGGTCGTACTGCTACCGGTGTTCGCGGTATTAAAATGGCCGATGATCAACGTGTAGTATCGTTAATCGTACCAAAAACTGACGGGGCTATTTTAACTGTTACTGAAAATGGTTACGGTAAACGTACACAACTTGAAGATTACCCATCTAAGAGCCGTGCAACACAAGGTGTTGTATCGATTAAGGTGAGTGAGCGTAACGGTGCTGTAGTAGGTGCTGTACAAGTTGACGACAACGACGAAATAATGATTATTTCAAACCGTGGTACCTTAGTACGTACTCGCGTTAATGAAGTTTCTACGGTTGGACGTAACACCCAAGGTGTTATTTTGATCAGAACTATTGACGAAGAGCAAGTAGTTGGTTTACAACGTATCGAAGAGATTGAAGTGACTGATAGTGACTTGATTGATATTGAAGACGTTGAAACGGTTGATACAGTGAATGAAGAAGCAACGGATGATAATCCACCTTCTGAATAACTGAGATTGAAAAAGCGGCTAAGGCCGCTTTTTTTAATCATGTTGAAAAAAACTAATAATACTTTTTTGTATTGCAAGAAAGATTAAATTACTGGAATGAGGCAAAGGTAATGAGTAAATATAATTTTTGTGCGGGACCAGCTATGCTTCCGCAAGCGGTTATGAAAAAAGCACAAAAAGAATTCTTAGATTGGCAAGACTTAGGCGTATCGGTGATGGAGATAAGTCACCGTAGTAAAGATTTTTTAGCACTTACAGCTAAATGTGAAGCAAGCCTGCGCCGTTTAATGAATATTAGCGACGAGTTTGAAGTGTTATTTATGCACGGTGGTGGCCGCGGTCAATTTAGTGCGGTGCCTTTAAACTTACACCAAAATGGCAAAAATGCTGTTTATTGTGAAAACGGTGTGTGGTCAAAAAGCGCAACCGACGAAGCTAATAAATTTACTCAAACACAATCAATCAATGTAAGAAATGACTCAGAAGGTCAGTTTTCTATAAAGCATGTAACTGATTGGGAATTACCAGCAGATGCCTCATATATTCATTACTGCCCAAATGAAACCGTAGATGGGCTTGAGATTTTTGATGTGCCTAGCCACCCAAACGCACCAATTATTGCTGATATGTCGTCGACTATTTTGTCGCGTGAAATTGACGTAAATAAATTTGATTTAATTTACGCTGGTGCACAAAAAAATATTGGCCCTTCAGGTATTGCTATCGTTATTGTTCGTAAAACATTACTTGAGCGCGAAGGGTTAGCAAAGCCAGGTATTTTAGATTACGCACTAGAAGCAAAACAAGGCAGTATGTTTAACACGCCACCTACCTTTGCTTGGTATTTAGCGGCTGAAGTATTTGAATGGCTTGAGCAAAATGGGGGTGTTAAAGCCATGGAAGCGCAAAATATCGCAAAAGCGCAGCTACTTTATGACTTTATTGATGAATCGCCTTTTTATACAAACAAAGTAGCTAAGCATTGCCGTTCACGAATGAATGTACCGTTTTGGCTGAATGATGAAAGCTTGAATGACAAGTTCGTTACGCAATCTAAAGACGCAGGCTTACTAGCACTAGAGGGCCACAGAATAGTAGGGGGCATGCGTGCAAGTATTTACAATGCAATGCCTCTTGAAGGTGTACAAGCCCTTGTTGATTTTATGGCAGCCTTTGCTAAGGAGAACAGCTAATGGAACAACTTAAATTAGCGCCCATTTCTCGTGTAAATGGTACAGTGACATTACCTGGCTCAAAAAGCCTATCAAACCGTATTTTACTTTTAGCAGCCCTTGCCAATGGCACAACGGTTGTTGAAAATTTATTAGACAGTGATGATATTCGTCACATGTTGGGCGCTTTAAAGCTTTTAGGTGTAAATGTAACACTTAATGACGAGCGTACCGTGGCAACAGTGCAAGGCGTAGGCGGTGTTTTTAAAACACCTAGTGAGCCGTTGTTTTTAGGCAATGCGGGTACTGCATATCGCCCTTTAACAGCGGTTCTAGCAGCTGTTTCAGGCGAGTATGAGCTAGTGGGTGAGCCACGCATGGAAGAGCGCCCAATAGGGCATTTGGTTGATGCTCTGCAAGCACTTGGCGGTGATATTACCTACACTAAACACAAAGATTATCCACCACTTAAAATTGTCGGTGGGCAAATTAATGGCGGCGAAGTTGAAATTGACGGCAGTATATCGAGTCAGTTTTTAACCGCATTATTAATGGCCGCCCCATTATTTAGTGGCGATACACAAATAACGATTAAAGGCACGTTAGTGTCTAAGCCTTATATTGATATTACGCTTGATGTAATGGCGCGCTTTGGTGTGAGTGTTGAACATAACCATTACACAACATTTAAAGTAAAAGGTGGCCAACAGTACCAATCACTTGAGCGTATAATGGTTGAAGGTGATGCATCATCAGCGTCTTATTTTGTGGCCGCTGCGGCAATTGCCGGTGGTGAAATTGAAATAAAAGGGGTAGGCGCTAAATCAGTTCAAGGTGATATTGGTTTTGCAAAAGTAATGGAACAAGTTGGCGCTAAAATACAATGGTATGATGAGCGTTTAGTTGTTAGCAAAGGCGAATTAAATGGCGTAGACATAGACGCTAACGCAATTCCTGATGCGGCAATGACGCTTGCAACTGTTGCTTTATTTGCCAAAGGCCCAACCGCTATTCGTAATATTTATAACTGGCGCGTTAAAGAAACTGACCGTTTATATGCAATGGCTACAGAGCTTCGTAAAGTCGGTGCTGAAGTTGTTGAAGGTGATGATTTTATAGAAATTACCCCACCAAGAACATTTAATGATGTTGCTATTGATACCTATGACGATCACCGTATTGCTATGTGTTTTTCAATGGTAGCGGTAGGTGGAAAGCCTATTACGATTAACGATCCTAAGTGCACATATAAAACTTTTCCAACCTTTTTCAAGGTTTTAGCATCAGTGAGCGAATAGGCTTTTTATAAATAATTATAAAAAGTTACACACTAAAGCGGATCTATTTGCAGAAGTGACGTATAATATCGCGGTTTTATTTAGGTGTGCATTGCAGGAGGTTTTAAATGCAGGCGTTATTAATGCCCGTGATCACCGTTGATGGCCCAAGTGGTTCAGGTAAAGGAACTGTTTGTCGCTTGTTAGCCGACAAATTGGGATGGGATGTATTGGATAGCGGCGCAATTTACCGTGTATTATCCCTTGCCGCACTTCATCACCAAATAGCATTAGACAATGAAGAAGCGCTTGTCCCGCTTGCTGCAAATTTAGATGTGCAGTTTTTGGTAGATAGCCAAACTAATGCAGGAAAAGTTATTTTAGAAGGCGAAGACGTAACAACCACTATTCGTAATGAAGAAGTGGGGGCAGCTGCCTCAAAAGTGGCTGCTTTACCTCGCGTTCGTGAAGCATTATTACGTCGCCAACGTGCATTTCGCACAGAAAACGGCTTAATTGCCGATGGCAGAGATATGGGCACTGTGGTATTTCAAGATGCGCCGTTAAAAATATATTTAACCGCTAGTGCAGAAGAACGTGCTCGTAGGCGCTTTGTTGAGTTGAATGAGCGCGGTCATGATGTTACACTAAGTGGTCTATTACAGGACATTCAAGCCCGTGATGAGCGCGATATGAATCGTGCGGTTGCGCCGCTTGTTCCTGCTGATGATGCAATTGAAATAGACACTAGTGAGCTTAATGCTCAGCAAGTGTTTGATAAAGTTATAACTTTAGTCGATATTGCCATCTCAGAAGGTAAGCTTCCTAAACGAAGCTAAACACATTTTATGCGCCAGCAGGATGCCAGTGCTATTTTAACAACCCCATGCAGCATGGTTGCTTATTGGTATTAATATATGAGACGTATATTCGTATGTCAGAAAATTTTGCGCAGTTATTTGAAGAAAGCTTAAAGGGTTTTGAAGCAGAGCAAGGCTCTATTGTTAAAGGTACAGTAATCTCAATCGAGAACAACATTGTACTTGTAGATGCTGGTCTTAAATCAGAAAGTGCTATCCCTGCAGAGCAGTTCAAAAATGCTGCTGGTGAACTAGAAGTTGCTGTAGGCGACGAAGTAGATGTTGCACTAGATGCAATTGAAGACGGTTTCGGTGAAACTATCCTTTCTCGTGAGAAAGCGAAGCGTCACGAAGCGTGGATCCGTCTTGAGAAAGCATGTGAAGAGCAAGAGACTGTTACTGGTGTTATCAACGGTAAAGTTAAAGGCGGTTTCACAGTTGAAGTTGATTCAATCCGTGCTTTCCTACCTGGTTCACTTGTTGATGTTCGTCCAGTACGTGACACAACTCACCTTGAAGGCAAAGAGCTTGAATTTAAAGTAATCAAGCTTGACCAAAAACGTAACAACGTTGTTGTTTCACGTCGTGCAGTTATCGAATCAGAAAACTCACAAGAACGTGAAGAGCTTCTTGCTAACCTTGTTGAAGGCCAAGAAGTTAAAGGTATCGTTAAGAACCTTACTGACTACGGTGCATTCGTTGACCTTGGTGGTGTTGATGGTCTACTACACATTACAGATATGGCTTGGAAGCGTGTTAAGCACCCTTCAGAGATCGTTAATGTTGGCGACGAAATCGCAGTTAAAGTTCTTAAATTCGACAAAGATAAAACTCGTGTATCTCTAGGTCTTAAACAGCTTGGCGAAGATCCATGGGCAGCTATCGCTGGTCGTTACCCAGAAGGTTCTAAACTTTCTGGCCGTGTAACTAACCTTACTGATTACGGTTGCTTCGTAGAAATCGAAGAAGGCGTTGAAGGTTTAGTACACGTTTCTGAAATGGATTGGACTAACAAGAACATCCACCCTTCTAAAGTTGTAAGCCTTGGCGACAACGTTGAAGTTATGGTTCTTGAAATCGACGAAGAACGTCGTCGTATTTCTCTTGGTCTTAAGCAATGTATTGCTAATCCTTGGCAGGAATTTGCTCGTCTACAAAACAAAGGCGACCAAGTTACTGGTAAGATCAAATCAATCACTGACTTCGGTATCTTTATCGGTCTTGACGGTGGTATTGATGGTCTTGTACACCTTTCAGACATTTCTTGGAACACGCCTGGCGAAGAAGCTGTTCGTGAATTCAAGAAAGGCGACGAAATCACTGCTATCGTATTGCAAGTTGACCCAGAGCGTGAACGTATCTCTCTAGGTGTTAAGCAAATCGAAGCTGACCCGTTCAATAACTACCTTGATGCAAACAAAAAAGGTGCTATTGTTAAAGGTAAAGTGACTGAAGTTGATGCGAAAGGCGCAACTGTTGAGCTTATCGAAGGCGTTGAAGGTTACATCCGTGTAGCTGATATCGCTCAAGAGCGCGTTGAAGATGCAACTACTGTTGCTTCTGTTGGCGACGAAATCGAAGCTAAATACGTTGGTGTTGATCGTAAGAACCGCACTTTAAGCTTATCTGTTAAAGCTCTTTTCGAAGCAGAAGAGAAAGAAGTACTAGAGAAGCTTAAGAAAGAAGAGCCAGTGTTTGAAAACGCAATGGCAGCTGCTTTCGCAAATGCACAAAAAGACTAATTATTAATTAGTTTTTAATTGGAAGGGCAGTTTTGCCCTTCCACTATTCTCTTTAAGGAAACGCTATGACTAAGTCAGAACTGATAGAAACACTTGCCGAACAGCACGCACACGTACCAGTGAAAGATGTTGAAAATGCAGTAAAAGAAATTCTTGAACAAATGGCCGGCTCATTATCTACTTCAGATCGTATTGAGATCAGGGGTTTTGGTAGTTTCTCTTTGCATTACCGCGCTCCTCGCACAGGTCGTAATCCTAAGACTGGCGATACAGTAGAGCTTGATGGTAAGCATGTACCTCATTTTAAACCAGGCAAAGAGTTACGCGACCGCGTAAATGAGAGCATTGCCTAGTTAACTAGTTGGAGTAGTTACTTGTTTAAGGTATTAAAAATTATTCTGGTTGTACTATGCCTTTTTAGCGCATTTTTATTGGGTTCACAAAACCCACAATTAGTACAAATTAATTACATTATTGCCAGTAATACATTGCCTTTAGCTGTAATTATAAGTATCTGCTTTATACTCGGTGTTATAATTGGTTGTTTTATTAGCTTTAAATTGTTTTCAAAATTAAAGTGGCAAAATTACCGCTTAAAAAAACAATTATCGCCAGAAAAAAATAATAATAAGCTTATTGCTAATAAAGACACCTAACCATGATTGAGCTTTTGTTTTTACTACTGCCCGTTGCTGCCGGTTATGGCTGGATTATGGGCAAAAATAGTGCTAAAAACCAAGCTCATCAACTTAATCGTCAAATTACCTCAGAATACAGTAAAGGCTTAAAGTTTTTACTCGACCGCGAAGAAGACCAAGGCTTAGAACATTTAATAAATTTATTAGAAGTGGCAGCCGATTCAGTAGACCATTATTCCACACTTGCTACTATGTTTCGCCGTAGAGGCGAGCTTGACCGTGCTATTAAAATTCATGAACTGCTTTTAAAACACCCCGGTTTAAATGAACAGCAAGCAGCCGCTAGTCGCTTAGAATTAGCCGAAGATTACATTATGGCTGGACTTTTAGATGGTGCTGAAGAACATTTAGTTTGGCTTGTAAAAGCCGGGCATAGTGAAGCGCTTGACCCAATTATTACTTTATATTCGCAAACCAGAGAATGGGAAAAGGGCATTAATATGTTTGAAGCCCACAGCGAATTATTTGTTAAAGAGCAACATTTTAAAGCAATAGCAAACTTTTACTGTGAGTCTGCCTTAAGCGAAAATAATCCGCAGCTTATGCAAAAAGCAATTAGTTTAAATTATAAAGCCGTGCGCCCTTTATATGAACTTGGTTTGTCGGCTTACACAAGCGAAGATTATGTAAAAGCTATTTACTATTGGCGGGAGCTTGTTTGTCAGTTTACCTTATTTGCGCCACTATTTATTGATCAACTGGCACACAGTTATAAACAATTAAACTTAACACACCAATTTCATGATTTATTATGTGACTTACTTGATAAAGGCGGCGTGTTAATAAAAATAAAACATTGCCAAGCATTGTTAGAGCAAGGACATACAAAACAAGCATTTGATTTTTTAACTGACAGTTTAAAACGTCAGCCAACTATTCGTGGTTTTAGCTTTTTACTTCAGCTCATGGGTGACAAAAATCAAAATACAAAAGAAGTACTCAATGAAATTGATAAATTAGTCACTTCTTATATTGCTACAAAACCAGACTTTCAATGCCAACACTGTGGCTTTACAAGCCACACAATTTATTGGAACTGCCCATCTTGTAAACACTGGGAAACCATTGTACCAAGCAGAGGCTTAGACGGATTTTAATAACCCCCAACTATTAATAACTTTACTGCCATTCACTAGGATAGTTATGTCTTTAGAAAACTCAAAAAAAATTCTTATCGCTTTAGATTACGACTCACAAGACGCAGCGCTTAATTTTGTAAAAAAACTCTCGCCAGATATGTGTCGTTTAAAAGTAGGCAAAGAAATGTTTACGTACTTTGGACCGTCATTTGTAAAAGAGTTAATTGATTTAGGGTTTGATGTTTTTTTAGACCTAAAATTTCATGATATTCCAAATACGGTTGCAAAGGCTGTAACAGCTGCAGCAAACATGGGTGTATGGATGGTTAATGTCCATGCCTCTGGCGGCTTTGAAATGATGAATAAAGCAAAGCTCGCACTAGAAAAATTTGGTGATAACGCGCCGCTATTAATTGCAGTTACAGTGTTAACGAGCATGGACGAGGCAGAGCTTAAACGTTTGGGTATAGATAAATCTGCTCAAGACCAAGTTATTCATTTAGCTAAACTAGCTAAAGAAGCAGGCTTAGATGGTGTAGTGTGCTCTGCACAAGAAGCCAGTGCATTAAAAGCCGAGCTTGGAAGTAGCTTTAAGCTAGTCACTCCAGGTATTCGTCCTGAGGGGAGTGATGTTGGCGATCAAAAGCGAATTATGACGCCTAAGCAGGCAGTAGAAGCTGGCAGTGATTACCTTGTGATTGGTAGACCCATTACTCAATCATCAGATCCAGTACAAACTTTAAGCGATGTTAATTTATCATTAAAATAAATTAACAAAAAGCAGCTATTTAGTGCCAAAACCCTTTTCTGTACACATTTTTATGCTACATTAGTACTAAGAAAGCAGTTAGGGGTTTGTTTTGAAGTTAATTTTTGGATCTGTTTTAATTGTTGTTGCAGGATTTTCAGTAAATAAATATGTCTTTTCTAGCAAAGCATATGATGGCGTTACCGCGGTTACCGACGTAGTTGCTAATTACCCTGTAGATTTATTTGAATTTAAAAAAACTATGCACGGCTATGCTCACCACTTATGTTATAAAAATGAAGCTCGTTTGACGAGTCAAAATGTAACTACCTCTGAGTGCATTACAAACCACGATAAAAAACAAAATGAGTGTGAAGGGAAGGTGTTTAGATTAGCGCCGCTTAGCCTAGAGACTAAAGCAGAAATACTTGACTATTCAAAGCAGTACACAGAGTGCACTTTGCCTTATAAACATATTTTAGGCTAAGTTAACTAGTAAATTAAAGCGCTAACGTTTTGCTAGCGCTTTAAAACGGATTATCTTAAACGAATGGATTTTGCTTCAATATCTATTAAGCCTTGCTTAAATAAACCGCCAATTGCTTTTTTATAATTCGCTTTACTCGTAGAGAAAACCTTTTTTATAAGCTCAGGATCTGACTTATCACCAATGGCAAGTATTCCACCCTCTTGTTTGAGTTTCTCTAAAATCTTTTCACTAAGCTCACTTACTTTACCCATGCCAGGCTTTTCAAGTACAACGTCAATTTTACCATCTTCACGTACTTTTTGAACATAACCTTTAAGTTTTTGACCTACAAATAAGCTTTTAAATACCATGTTGTAAAATACAACACCAAAGTGAGATTCTTCAATTAACACTTTGTAGCCAATATCGGTTTTACCAGCAACAATTAAATCAACTTCTTGAAGCGATGCGTAGTTTGGTTCTTCTTTTGATATAAAGCGGTTAAAGTTACTAGAAGCACAAATACGTTGGCTTGCGTTGTCTAAGTATAAGCGTACAAGGTAAGAGTGACCTTCTTGCATGCGTGGTTTTTGTTCATTGAATGGTGCTAATACATCTTTTTCTAAGCCCCAATCTAAAAACGCACCTATGCTATTGATTTCTTTTACACGAAGTAGGGCGTATTCACCCACTTGAGCATGTGGTTTTTTAACTGTTGCCGTTGGTAAATTAGCATTATCTAAAAAAATGAAAACACTGATACTGTCGCCAGCTTCAAGCTCATCTTTTATTTCTTGTTTTGGTAAAAACACTTCACCTAAATCATGGCCATCAAGGTAAGCACCTTCGTTGCTAACTTCTTTTACAAATAGGGTTTGTGTTGTTCCTAGGTAACTCATAATTATTCCTGCTCAGGCTTTTTTTTGCGGCGCATTGGTGAATCGCCATCAATATTCATAGGGGCTTTAATTGGTGCCAGTGGTTTTTTAGGTTTGACTTTGCGTTTAACGTGTGGCTTTTTAACCTGCGTTACTTTTTTAGTTTTTACAGTTGCAGCAACAGGTTTTTTCTCTTTAATACCTTTAAATTTAGCTTTTAAACCTTCAACACTTGCAAATACCAGCTCATCGTTCAAAAACGATTTTATAGCTAAATAGCTTGCCCAGTCTTTAGGGCCCACAAGTGATAATGCATTACCTTTAAAACCTGCGCGGCCTGTACGCCCTATACGGTGTACATATTCTTCTGCGTGTTTTGGTAAATCAAAGTTGATTACGTGCGTAACACTTAATAAATCTAAGCCGCGTGAAGCGACATCGGTCGTAATAAGTATTTTAAAGTTTTCACGGCTAAACGAGTCCATGATCTCAAGGCGTTTACTTTGTGTTAAATCGCCAGCGAGCGCGACTGATTTAAATCCTTTGTCATTTAAAGCTTCACTTAAACGGCTGGTATCGGCTCGTGTTGCAGTAAAAATAATACATTGGCCAACATCGTCTTGCTTTAAAAAGTGTTCAAGTAGCGCTTCTTTATGATCAAGGTGATCAGCTAAATAAAGAGTTTGTTTAATATCACTGTGCTGCTCGTTTGCTGCGCTAAGCGTAATCTGTTTTGGTTTTTTTAATAAGTTGCGTGAAAGTGCATCTACTTGTGCATGATCAAGTGTTGCCGAAAACAATAATGTTTGGCGCAAACGGTGATTTGCTTGCTCATTAATCATTTTAAGTTGTTCAGTAAAACCTAAATCTAGGATACGGTCAGCTTCATCAAAAATTAACAGCTCTAAACCACTTAATTGTAATGAGCGCTTTGTGATGTGATCGGCCAAACGCCCGGGTGTTGCAACAACAAAGTGCGGGTCGTTACGCAGTGCTTTAATTTGATCGTTAAAGTTTTCACCGCCTAAAATTTTTACGGCTTTAATGTTTGTGCCCGCAATTAATAAGCGCAACTGAGTAAATACTTGCGTTGCAAGCTCACGAGTTGGCGCAACGATAAGTACACGAGGATCGCGTTTACTGAGCGCTTTTTGTTTCATAACTCGCTGAACAGCAGGTAACAAAAACGCTAATGTTTTGCCCGACCCAGTTTTAGACTGAGCAAAAATGTCATGCCCTGCAAGTGCGGTAGGCACTGCATGTGCTTGAATATCTGTGGGCTGGGTGATCCCTTGATGTGCTAATTGTGTTTCAAGGCGTGTATCAATCCCAAGATCAGTAAAGTGCAAAGTCGTGTTCTCCAATGTGCAACTTAAATTAATGGCCGCATTATAGCTTACACAGGGGTTATGCCGACAGTAAAAACCAATCTATAGCGCTATTTTTTGCAATTAATTATAAAAAGCGTAAAATACGCGTCCCATATGCGCCGGATTTACGATTCGGTAAACGCCACTTAAGGCTATCAAAGCAAAATAGGAAACAAAAATGACTGCTGTTCATAAAGATAATGTAACAAACGAGCACTTTGTAGTGTGTGCAATGTACAAGTTTGTAGGCTTACCCAATTTTGAAGCGCTGCGTAAACCGCTTTTAGAAGTAATGGAAGCAAACGAAGTACGTGGTACTTTATTACTTGCAGCTGAAGGTATTAACGGTACTGTATCGGCAAAACGCGAAGGTATAGATAACTTACTCGCGTGGTTAGACACTCAAGATAACCTTAAAAACATCGTTACTAAAGAGTCATACGATGACGAATGCCCGTTTTACCGTACAAAAGTAAAGCTTAAAAACGAAATTGTTACCATGGGTGTTGAAGGTGTTGACCCACTTAAAGTGGTAGGTAGTTATGTTAAGCCTAATGAATGGAACGCACTTATATCTGACCCTGAAGTTATCCTTATTGATACACGTAACGATTACGAAATAGAAATTGGGACATTTCAAAATGCAGTCGACCCTAACACTAAAACTTTCCGCGAGTTCCCGCAGTGGGCTAAAGAAAACTTAGACCCTGAAAAACACAAAAAAGTGGCTATGTTTTGTACCGGTGGTATTCGCTGCGAAAAATCAACTGCCTACATGAAAGAGCAAGGCTTCGATGAGGTTTACCACTTAGAAGGTGGTATTTTAAAATACCTAGAAGAAGTACCAAAAGAAGAAACTATGTGGGAAGGCGAGTGTTTTGTATTTGATAACCGTGTAGCGGTAAATCATGATTTACAAAAAGGTTCATACGATCAGTGTCATGCGTGTCGTATGCCAATCACTGAAGAAGAAAAGCAAAAACCAGAGTACATGGAAGGTGTATCGTGTCATCATTGTATTGATGATGTGACTGATGAGCAACGCGCTCGTTTTGCTGAGCGTCAAAAGCAAATAGAGCTCGCTCAAGCCCGTGGAGAAGGGCACATTGGTAATGAAGCCCAAGCTGTTTTACAGCAACGCAAAGAGGCTAAAAAAGCGCAAAAGGATGCCCAGCGCGGTAAATAATATTCATATATAGTTTTATAAGCCCAGCTTTTGCTGGGCTTTTTTGTTTTGGCTGGCTCATAACTTTATTCTGCTACTTTATGCATAATATTCATCTTATTGTTTTGTTATTTTATCGTTGTAACCTACTTATTGATCAAACAGCTGTTAAACTTCGTACGGTAATGAAAATAATAATTAATTAGGGTGTTACTTTGAAATCGCGAATTTTATTAATCAGCATGTTTACTGTCTTATCATTTGTAACCTTACCAGCAGTAAGTGCCAATGTTGTGGTACAAAAAATAACGCTAGAGCGTGCTAAGCAACAAGTTCAAGCTGTTGGTAATACTGAGGCTATTCATTCAGTTATGTTATACCCAGCAGTTGCTGATAGAGTAACCGCTGTACATTTTAAACCCGGCGATAAAGTAAAAAAAGGCGACACCTTACTCGAACTTGATTCACGTAGGCAAAAAGCTGCACTTGATGAAGCTAAAATTAAACTTGCCGATACCCAACGAATACTAGAGCGATTACAACAAAGCCAAGCAAAAGGGGCTGTGCCAAAAAGTGACGTTGATGATGCTAAAACCATTGTTGAACTTGCAAAAGTTACTTTGACTCAGGCTCAAACTGAGCTTGAGGATAGAAAAGTCATTGCACCATTAAACGGTATTATGGGCCTTACTGATGTAGAAGTTGGCGATAGAATCTCTGAGCAAACGGCTATAGCGAGTATTGATGATACGAGCGACTTGTACATTAACTTTAACGCGCCAGAGTCAGCCATATCTATGCTTCGTAATAAAAGCAATATAACAGTATTTCCGTGGCAGTCAGAAAAGCCAATTAACGCCGAAATTGCGTACCTAGATTCAAGAATCGACCCTCAAACACGTACCCTGCGTGTAAAAGCAAAGCTAAATAACGCCAACCAGCAGTTTTTACCGGGTATGAGTTTTAGAGTTCATATTGAAATGTTAGGTGATAATTATGCCGCAATACCAGAAGCTGCATTATTGTGGGGAGCAACAGGGCCGTATGTGTGGACAAGTGTTGATAACAAAGCCACACGTGTTGATGTAAAAATAGAGCAGCGTCTTTCAGGGCGATTATTAGTATCTGGGCCTTTAAATAAAGATGATATTTTAGTTATTGAAGGCGTACAGCGCTTGCGTACTCAGCAAGCGCTAAGCTTCAATGCAGCAGATACGCAGGAGTAGGTATGAAACAGCAACCTATGATGCAAGACTTACCATCAATGGCGATTCGCCGCCCAGTACTTATTGTGGTACTTAACTTACTTATTATTATTGCCGGCATTGCAGCTATTGCAGGGGTTGAGGTTAGAGAGCTCCCCGATGTAGATAGGCCGCGTATTACCGTTTCAGCTCCATTTCCAGGTGGCTCCCCAGAAACAGTAGACACCGAAGTAACCAGCAAATTAGAAGGCGCAGTAGCGCGCGTAAGTGGTGTTAAATCTATCCGTGCGCAAAGTGAAGAAGGCAACTCGCGGATTGTTGTTGAGTTTAGACCGGGTATTAATTTAGATGATGCCGCAAACGAAACGCGTGAGTCGGTAGCGCGTGTTCAACGTGAGCTCCCTGAAGAAGTTGAGCGCGTATCAATAATAAAAGCTGATAACGATGCAGAAGCCGTTGTATCGCTAACTGTCGCTAGTGATAGTTTATCGCTTGAAGCACTTACCGAGCGAGTTGATGTTGACTTAGCCCCACAATTTTTAACTATTCCTGGGGTTGCTGATGTACGTTTAAACGGTGATAGAGAGCGAGTATTAAGAGTACGAATCGACCCGCTTAAACTGAGCAGCTTTAATTTAACTATTCCAGATGTTGCACAAGTACTTAGCCAAGCCCCATTTGATGTACCAGCAGGGAGTTTAAAGGCAAACGATCAGCAAATAATTGTCCGAGCCGATGCTACATCAATCACCCCTGAGCAAGTGGGCGATATAATAATACAAGGCGACACCCGTATTAGCGATATTGCAGCCGTTTATTTTGGCCCTGCCGATCCTCGCTCTATGGTTAGGCTTAATGGTAAACCTGTTATAGGCATGGAAATAATTCGCCAAGCACAATCAAATACAATAGAGATATCTGATGAGGTATTAAAGCTCATCAACAGCATGCAAACACGCTTTCCTGAAATGGAATTTACGCTTACCTCTGATGATGCACAGTTTATACGAAGCTCAGTTGATGAGGTAATTTACTCTTTATTGCTAACTGTACTGTTAGTAGTGATAACACTGTGGGTTTTTATTGGCTCATGGCGCGCTACACTCGTACCTGCATTTGCAATTCCGGTGGCCTTAATTGGCTCGCTCGCACTTATTTGGGCACTCGGGTTTTCGATTAATATTTTAACCTTACTCGCCCTTGTACTCGCTACTGGTTTAATTGTTGATGACGCCATTGTAGTAAGCGAAAACATTCAGCGACAACGAGGCTTAGGATTAGGTCGGCGTGCAGCTGCGGTAATAGGCACACGAGAAGTGTTTTTTGCAGTAGTAGCAACTACAGCCGTGCTGGCTGCTGTATTTATTCCTATTGCATTTTTACCTTCAACCGCTGGGCGATTATTTAGAGAGTTTGGTGGTGTACTTGCAGGTGCTGTAATTATATCTAGCTTTGTAGCGCTATCTTTAGTGCCTGCACTTACCTCTAAATTAAAGTTAAAGCAGGGTGGCTTTCACCCATTTGCAAAACTAGGTCACTGGCTTGGCGGAATTTATACAAAATCAATTCACAAGGTGCTTGATCATGCATGGCTTACGTTTGTTGCATGTTTATTAGTTGCAGCTGGTTCGGGTGCATTATATACAAGCCTAGATAACGAACTATTACCGAGTGAAGATCGCGGAAAAATACGTATATTTGCGCGCGGGCCTGATGGTGTAGGGCTTAATTTTATGGATAGACAAGCCATAAAAATGGAAGATATTTTACTGCCTTTTGTTGATAGCGGCGAAATTGAATCAATTTATACCGTAGTTGGCCAATGGGATCCAAACATTGTATTTATTACTGTGCCACTAAAACATTGGGACGAGCGGCATTTTACTCAACAAGAAATAATTAATAAAATTCGCGAGCCTTTGGGTAATATTCCAGGTGCACCAGCGTACCCAGGTGGAGCCAATAGCTTAAACTTACGAGGTCAAGGCGGTGGTGTTGAAATTGCCTTACTAGGGCAAGACTACCTGCAAATATTTAAAGCAGCTCAGCAGTTCTCTACAGCTCTTGAAAAAGCAGTACCTGAAGTTGCCCCAGTGCGTATTTCGTATCAACCTTCACAACCTCAGCTTAGAGTAAATATAGACCGACGACGCGCACAAGAACTTGGCGTTGCGCTCAGCGACATTGCAATTACACTAAGGGCTGCCATAAACGGCGACGATATTGAAGATTTAAACATAGGCGATCAGTCCGTTCCTATAATGTTGCAAGCGCAAAATCAAACAATAAACGATCCGAGCGATTTGGCTAATTTATACATAAGAGCTGGCAATAACAGCTTAGTGCCATTAAGTAGCGTGGCTTATATTTCTGAAGAAGGGGTTGCAGCTGAACTCGAGCGCCACGCCCAACGCCGCTCTATTGAGCTCAGTATGGAGCTACCAGATGGATTAACGATTGCATCGTTGGTTGAGCAAATTAAGCAAGTGTCTGAGCAATCGCTAGCGCCTGGTATCGCCCTTGCGTTTAAAGGGGAAGCATTGACCTATGAAGAAACATCTAGCGAAGTACTTGTAACTTATGTACTGGCTTTTTTAATTGTATTTTTAGTGTTGGCTGCGCAATTTGAAAATGTAAACAGCGCTGTAGTCGTTATGATAACCGTCCCTTTTGGGATTACTTCTGCAATTTTAGCGCTTTATTTAACGGGAACATCGTTAAATATATATTCTCAAATTGGCCTAGTTATGCTTATTGGCTTAATCGCTAAAAACGCCATACTACTGGTTGAATTTGCAGACCAATTAAGAGATCAAGGCTTAACGGTTAGAAAAGCAGTAGAGCAGGCGGCATTAGTGCGTTTAAGACCAATCACCATGACCCTAATATCAACCTTGTTAGGTGCGCTGCCATTAATTATGTCTACTGGGGCAGGTGCTGAAGCACGTAATGCAATTGGCTGGGTGGTATTTGGTGGGCTTGCACTGGCTGTGTTATTTACGCTTTACCTTACGCCTGTAATTTATTTAGGTTTAGCACGTTTTACAACTCCTCGAGGTGATGAGTCTAAAGAGCTAGAACAAGAGCTTGAAAAGCTAACTTAAAGTGCATAATAAAAGCTAGCCACTACACTTTTAGTTTAAAAGTGTAGTGGGCTTGAGTTTAATCTTGCTTGGCTACCTTTGTTTGTTAAGATAGCCACTTAAGCATATACATGCCTTATTGTGTGGCCACAAGGAATTCCAATGCAAGCTGAACAAGTTGAAATAGCGCAGTTTTTAGCGCAGCACCCGCCATTTGATGATTTACCTACCAACGCCTTAAACGAGCTTGCCCAGCAGGTTGAGGTGGCTTATTACCGCTCTCAAACTGATATTCTTACATTAGGCCAAGATATTGCCGACTTATTTATTATTCGTAGCGGCTCGGTCGAAATTTATCGTCGTAATAGTGAGCTTTATAACCGCCTAGATGTAGGGGGTATTTTTGGCCAAATGGGTTTGTTGATGAACCGAAAAGTGCGTTTTCCTGCAAAAGCGCTCGAAGATACGTTGGTTTATTGTATAAATTTTGAATTATTTAATCGCTATTGCGATGAATTTGACGGCTTTGCCGATTACTTTGAAGCCGATGGTAACGTGCGATTACGCCAAGCCTTAGTAGAGCAAGCAGATAGTAACGATTTAACAACGGCAAAAGTTAAATCGCTTATTCACCGCGATGTTGTAACGGTAAACACACAAACAAC
Source organism: Pseudoalteromonas espejiana DSM 9414 (assembly GCF_002221525.1). Classification (NCBI taxonomy): domain Bacteria; kingdom Pseudomonadati; phylum Pseudomonadota; class Gammaproteobacteria; order Alteromonadales; family Pseudoalteromonadaceae; genus Pseudoalteromonas; species Pseudoalteromonas espejiana. Next base: position 1,785,859 of record NZ_CP011028.1, read on the forward strand.
CGTGCAAGATGTAGCTAAAATGATGACCGAAGAAGCGGTTTCGTCTGTGCTAGTAACCGATTTAGATAAGCCTATAAGCGATGACCCCGAAGAAGACGATGGGCAAATTGTAGGCATAATAACTGACCGAGATATACGTACCAAAGTGGTTGCTCAAGGGCTTGGGCTTGATGTAACTGCTAATCAAATTATGTCTACCAACTTAGTGCTGTTAGATTCAAACTCGTACGTATTTGAGGCTGTACTTGCCATGCTACGTGATAATTTGCATCATTTACCTGTGGTACAAAAACGCCGACCTATAGGGGTTATATCGCTCTCTGATATTTTACGCTATGAGTCACAAAGTAGCTTATTGTTAGTCCGTGGAATATTAGCGCAACAAACAATCGAAGATTTAGCACACTATGCGCGCCAATTACCCAATGTTTTTGTACGTATGGTAAACGAAGATGCAAATTCGCATATGGTCGGCACTGCAATGGCCGTAATAGGGCGCACATTTAAGCAACGTTTATTGGTCTTAGCTGAAGAAAAGTTTGGCCCGCCACCTGTACCGTATTGTTTTATAGCTCTTGGCTCAATGGCACGCGATGAGCAGCTAATTGTAACCGATCAAGATAACGCGCTTATTTTAGATGACAGTTACGATGACGATAAGCACAACGATTACTTTCAAAATATTTCTGATTTTGTTTGTGATGGCCTTGCGCAATGTGGATATACATATTGTACGGGCGAAATTATGGCGTCTTTCAAAAAGTGGCGTAAAACCCGCTCGCAGTGGTTTGATCAATTCTCTGATTGGATAGCGCAACCAAAACCACAAGCGTTACTTAACAGCTCCATTTTTTTTGATTTAGATGGCGTGTGGGGCAAAACAAAATGGGCCGACGAGCTTAAAGTGTTTATAGCAAAACAAAGTAAACAAAACCGTGTGTTTTTAGCCAATATGGCTGCTAATGCCAGAAATCGTACACCGCCCCTTGGCTTTTTTAAAGGTTTTGTATTGGAGCATAACGGCCAACATAAGCGCTCTATGAACCTTAAGCGCCGCGGTACAGCGCCTCTTTCAGATGTAATTAGAGTGCACGCATTGGCTATGGGCTCACGAAAGCAAAATTCGTTTGAGCGCCTTGAAGATATTATTGACGCTCGCTTGCTGCCTGAGGGTAAAGCACAAGATTTACGCGATTCTTTAGAATACATTGCAATGATGCGAATTCGTCATCAGGCTTGGCAAATAGAGCAGGGCGAAGAGCCTGATAACGATATTGACCCGCATTTATTGTCACCGTTTGAACAGCGTAATTTAAAAGAGGCTTTTGCTATTTTAGAAAAAGCACAAAGCTTTTTAAAATTTAGTTATTCAGCCAATGTAGGTGTTAAGTAAATCATGGAAAAGCAATCAACCTTTGATTGGCAGTCGCATTATAAAGCACTGGCGCATGATGCTAAAAATGAGCATTTAAAAGCGTTTTATACTCAGGCTTACGGCAACACGAATACCCCAATTAAGGCTGTTGAGTTTGTTGCGCTTGATTTTGAAACGACCGGTCTAAATAGTGAGGTTGACGATATAGTGAGTGTTGGGCTTGTACCGTTTTCTATGCAAAGGGTGTACTGTAAACATGCTAAACATTGGGTGGTTCAGCCTCGTAAAAGCTTAAGCGAAGAGTCAATTGTAATTCATGGTATTACTCATTCTGAGGTTGATGATGCCCCCGATTTAACCTCTAAATTAGCACCTTTACTTAATGCATTAAGCGGTAAAGTAGTGGTGGTACATTATGCGGCCATTGAACGTCACTTTTTAAATAATGCGTTACTTGCACGTATTAATGAAGGTATTCAATTTGCACTAGTAGATACCATGGAATTAGAGCAACGCGCATTAAGAGCTCGCCAAGGCTTAATAGGGCGTTTGTTTAATCAAAAGGTTGGTTCGCTTAGGTTGACTGATTGCCGCGCACGGTATTCATTGCCAGCTTATCATAACCATAATGCGCTAACCGATGCACTGGCAACGGCTGAGTTGCTCATAGCGCAAATGCAGTATCATTATCGTGAAGATACGCCGCTGTTTGAACTACTTAGTTAATAAATATAAAAAGCTTAAAAAAATGCCGCAATAAATGCGGCATTTTTATTTAAATGTATTACTACACTGTATTATTTACCTGCACGAGGCTCTGTACGTAAGCCTAAAAGCAAACTTACACACATTAATAATAGTACAGCTGTAAACGGAAGACCGGTTGATACCGCACCCGCTTGCAGCGCTTGTATTGCCTCTGTACCGCCAATCCATAAAAGTGCAGCAGCAATAGAGCCTTCAACTGTAGCCCAAAAGATACGTTGTGGTACTGGCGCATCCACTTTACCGCCTGCTGTGATTGAGTCGATAACTAATGAACCCGAATCAGAAGAGGTAATGAAAAACACTAATACTAAAACCACAGCAAGGAACGAAAGCACACTCGACATAGGTAATTCGTCTAGCATTTGGAACATCGCCATTGGTACATCAGTTAAGCCATTTACGCCTAAGCTACCAACACCTTGAACAACTTGATCTATCGCAATGCCGCCGTAAATAGACATCCATAAAATAGTCACAGCTGTTGGTATTAACAACACAGCAATTAAAAACTCTCTAATTGTACGACCACGCGATACACGTGCGATAAACATACCTACAAATGGTGACCACGAGATCCACCATGCCCAGTAAAATACAGTCCAACCGTGCATCCACGTTTCGTCTTCACGACCATGAGGGTTACTAAGTGGAATAATATTTTCAACATAGCCCATCACTGTATTTGGTACATTGCCAATTGCCACAGCAAAACCAACTAAGCCAACAAATAGGAGTAAGGCAAAAGCAATTAGCATGTTTACATTACTAAGTACTTTTACACCGCCGTCTATCCCGCGTACTACAGAGATAATTGCCAGTAGGGTTACACCTATAATTACCAGTAACTGTGCACCTACACCGCCTTCAGTACCAAATACATGGTTAATACCTGCAGAGGCTTGTTGTGCACCTAAACCTAGTGAAGTAGCAAGGCCAAATAAAGTCGCAAGAACGGCAAGAATATCAATAATATGACCAGGCCAGCCCCATGCTCTGTCGCCAAGCAGTGGGTAAAAAATTGAACGAATAGATAAAGGTAAACCTTTATTGTAAGTAAAAAATGCTAAAGATAGCGCCACGACCGCATAAATAGCCCAAGGGTGTAAACCCCAATGGAACATAGTGGCACCCATTGCTACTTTTGCAGCCTCTGGCGTATTGGCAGCTACATTTAGTGGAGTTTCATACCAACCCGTAAAGTAAGCTACGGGCTCTGCTACACCCCAAAACATTAAACCAATTCCCATACCTGCAGCAAATAACATTGCAAGCCACGACATACGTGAATGAGATGGTTTGGCATCGTCGCCACCTAAACGAATATTACCGTAAGGAGATACAATTAATGCAAGACAAAAAATAACAAAGAAGTTTGCTGCCCACATAAAAAACGCATCAAAATTATTTATTATATCTAGCTTAATACCATCAAGGGTTGCTTTAGCTGTTTGCGCATCTGAAACTAAAATAGCGACTAAAAAGATGACAATCAAACCGGCACTAATACCAAAAACGGGATTATGAATATCAAACCCCCATTTTTGTACGTTATCTTGACCTACGGTGTAGTCCGTATTATCAATACTATACTTGTCATGATTTTCGCTCATGAATACCTCTTATGTTGTCCTAACAAGCCAGAGTGTTCCGGCATAATACTAAGTTAATTAGCTCATAAAGTGCGTTGCAGTAATTACAACAAAACTTATTTGAGGACTAACTAAATTAGTCGCTGATCATACCCTTAATAGTGTATGAGTTAAATCTTAAATGTAAAACAATTTGCTTATAAATCCCTGATTCCTTAGCGCTAAAAGCTATTTATAAGTAAAAAGATAAGCTATTGTTAATTCAGTGAGTGTTAAAAATTAGTTTGTTATTAAACTAAAATAAAAGCTTGGTAACTAAACTTATTTAGTACTTAAGACATTAGTCTAGGTGGTGTAAAGGTTTAAGGTTAGGTTTAATCATTATGTAACATGCATAAAGGTAAAATCTGAGGTAGGCTTTATTTTAATCACAAAAAGTGAAAAGGACTAACATTATTATGCTAAACAAAAAAATGAATGAAGCGCACAATATTGAAATTATCCACGCTCAATTTCACTACGCTCGCCAATATAGTCTTTCACTTGTAAAACATCTCAGTGCTGAAGATTGCCAATTGCAGGCAATGGATGATGCAAGCCCCATGAAATGGCACTTAGCACATACCACATGGTTTTTTGAAACATTTTTACTGGCCAAGCACCTGCCTAATTACACCGTATTTGATGAAAGCTTTAAGGTATTATTTAATTCTTATTACAACGGTATTGGCGAGCAATTTAAGCGCGCTAACAGAGGGAGTTTATCAAGGCCGCGTTTAGATACTGTTTTAAATTACAGAAAATACGTTGATAGTGCTATTGATAAGCTTTTTGAAACAAAGACAAACGATACAATTAACAGCATTGTAGAGCTGGGCATAAATCATGAGCAACAGCACCAGGAGCTGATGTTAATGGACATTAAATATAACTTTTCGGTTAATCCAACATTTCCCGCTTATAGCGAGCAACAGCCTGATAATAAAGCTATTTCCACACCACTAAGCAATATTGAATTTACGGCATTTAAGCAAAGTATAATTACAATAGGGCGCGACCCTCACACTGGGTTTTCCTACGATAACGAACAACCTAAGCACCAAGCCCTTATACATTCATTTAGCTTTGCAAATCGCCTAGTAACGAATAAAGAGTATTTACAATTTATAGACGCGGGGGGCTATAAAAAGCCTGAGTATTGGTTAAGTGACGGCTGGGCACACGTTCAAACGCAGCAAATTTCTTCACCCTTATATTGGCACTTTATTGATGGGCAATGGTATGAGTTTACCTTGTATGGATTACAGCCATTAAATTTAGACGCGCCAGTAAGTCATGTGAGTTATTTTGAATCGGCTGCCTATGCTAATTTTGTTAACGCAAGATTACCAACCGAATATGAATGGGAATATGTAGCGCAGCAGCAAAATACAATAAAACATACTGATGAAGGTGATTTAACCCCCAAAGTAGCTAAGAGCAACGAATCAATAAGTCAGCTTAGTGACACATGCTGGCAATGGACTAACAGTGCTTATTTACCTTACCCTGGCTTTAAGCCCTTTAGCGGTGCAGCTGGCGAATACAATGGTAAATTTATGAATAATCAAATGGTGTTACGTGGTGGCAGTATATTTACACCTAACAATCATTTAAGAGAGACCTATCGCAACTTTTTTTACCCACACCAAGCGTGGATGTGTAGCGGCATAAGACTAGCAAAGGACATACTATGAGCCAAGTAACAGCAATTAATCAGCAATCTATAACCGACCTAGATTTCTTAAATGATGTTTTACACGGGCTTACCCAGCAGCAAAAATCTCTGCCGTGTAAGTATTTTTATGATGATAAAGGGGCAGCGTTATTTGAACAAATAACCTCCTTACAAGAGTATTACGTTACGCGTACCGAGCTAGGTATTTTAGAAGACTACTCAAAAGCCATTGCGAACATCCTGCCTGAAAACTTATCGATAATAGAGCCTGGCTGTGGGTCGGGTAAAAAGGTTGCGTATTTACTTGCTCATATGAGCAATGTAAAAACATTTGTCCCTTTTGAAATATCATCAGAAATGCTCAACTACTCTCTAGCTCACTTATCGCCGTTATTTCCTGAGTTATCTATTTCGCCACTACTGGGCGACTTTACTCATAGTCAAATGGTTAAGCAGCTAACAAAAGACACTTCACTCGATAGCCAAACAAACCTAGTGTATTTTCCGGGTTCTACACTTGGTAATTTTGCGCCAGTAAAAGCGATTGAAATTATGAATAACTTTCATCGCTTATGTGGTGTAAATGGTTATGTATTAATTGGCATAGATTTAGTAAAAGAGCGCCAAGTATTACTTGATGCCTATAACGATAAAGCGGGTATTACTGCAGCATTTAATAAAAACCTGCTACAAAGAATTAATAATGAGCTCAACGGTACTTTTGATTTAGATAACTTTAGTCACGAATCGCGCTTTAACGAACAGCATAGCCGCATAGAAATGCACTTAGTGAGTAAGTGCGACCAAAGTGCGGTGATAAATAACCAACGAGTAGATTTTATTAAAGGTGAAAGTATTCATACTGAAAATTCACATAAGTATACTCTTGAGTCGTTTAAACAACTTGCAGGGCAAGCTAACTTAAACTTAGCGCAAACATGGCAGGATGATAACAACTACTTTGCACTTTGCTTATTACGACCGCAATAAGCTTATTTAACTCACTTCAACATGAGCGTTGTTATATATAAACTGTAACAACGCGCCATTACTTGATTTTTGTATTAACTTAACTTTATTTAAACTAGCTAGTCTAAATAAAATTGGCGCGATAACCGATACCGCAGAGCCTGTGGCAGCATCTTCATTTACACCAAATTGCGGTGCAAAATACCTAAAATGCGCCACTGCTTTCTCGTTGTTAGAACTTGAAATGCTCAGTGCAATAATTGCATTGTTATGAGCTTTAGCTAAGCCGTTAAAATCAACTTGTAAGTTTTCTAAATCTTCTTTTGAATCAAATAGCAAAACTGTATAACTATTTTTATTTGCACTGCTGTATGTCGCTTTAATAGGAAGAGAAAATAAAGTAGTTAGCTCTTTTGTATAGTTTGTTTTATACAAGCTAAGTGTTTGTAATTTGAGATGTGCTTTTTGCCTTTTAATATTTATATTAAATAGCTCATCAGAGGACGACACAAATACTTTAGGACAGTAATTAAAATGCCTTATTAAGCATTTAGCGGCTGCTAAGGAGCCATGTCCACAACGTTTAATTTCGTTTTTTTGATTAAACCAACGAATTTTACATCTGGGTTTTGATATTTCATTAAGATTTAAAAATACGGTAGCGGGGTGCTTAGACTTCGATGCTATATGCTGCATCATTTTAGAGGTAAGCCCATTTTTGTAAATAACTATTAAGGCACTTGAGCCTAATAAGTTAAGTTTATGGCTATAAAAAACAGATTCGGTAAAGGTATGTTTAATAAAGCGCAGCATAAGCCAAAAAGGCCTATGCTGCGTTAAACAAGAGCGTTTAGCCTTTGCTTGCATATGCGTCGTTATGAACGCCCGCAGCACGCCCAGAAGGATCTGCATTGTTTTGAAATGATGCGTCCCAAGCAAGTGCTTCAGGGGTAGAGCACGCCACTGACTTACCATGTGGTACACACTTAGCCGATGCATCACCTGGGAAATGCTCTTCAAAAATTGTACGGTAGTAATACGCTTCTTTAGAGTCTGGTGTATTAATAGGGTATTTAAACTTAGCGTTAGCAAGCTCTTGATCGCTTACTTGCTCGTTTACAAACTCTTTTAATGTATCAATCCAGCTGTAGCCTACACCATCTGAAAACTGCTCTTTTTGACGCCATAACACTTCCTCTGGTAGGTAGCCGTCAAAGCCTGCACGTAAAATGTGCTTTTCAATTTTGCCATCTTTACACATTTTTGCTTCAGGGTTAATGCGCATTGCAACATCAACAAATTCTTTATCAAGGAACGGTACACGTGCTTCAACACCCCATGCCGCCATTGATTTATTAGCACGTAAACAATCAAACATATGCAGTTTAGACACTTTACGGTTCAACTCTTCATGAAACTCTTGTGCGTTTGGCGCTTTATGGAAGTATAAGTACCCACCAAATAGTTCATCTGCACCTTCGCCCGAAAGCACCATTTTAATACCCATTGCTTTAATTTGACGAGCCATTAAATACATAGGGGTTGATGCGCGAATAGTGGTTACATCGTACGTCTCAATGTGGTAAATAACTTCACGTAGTGCGTCAATACCTTCTTGAATAGTAAAAATGATAGGGTGGTGAACAGTACCGATCATATCAGCCACTTTTTGTGCAGCCGCTAAATCAGGTGAACCTTCAAGACCAACAGAGAATGAGTGAAGCTTAGGCCACCATGCATCGCTTTCATCATTATCTTCAATACGTTTAGCTGCAAATCGTTGTGTAATAGCCGAAATAACAGAAGAGTCTAAACCACCAGAAAGTAGCACACCATAAGGCACATCACACATTAGCTGGCGCTTAACTGCCGCTTCTAATGCTTCTTTAACGTCTTGAGCTTCTGCGCTGTTATCTTTAACTGCGTCGAAAGTTTCCCAGTCACGTTTGTAATAAGGCTTAAGCTCTCCATCTTTACTATAAAGGTAATGACCCGGAGGGAACTCTTCAATGTGCTTACAGATTGGTGAAAGTGCTTTAAGCTCAGAGGCAACATAAAAGTTACCGTGCTCATCGTGGCCAGTGTAAAGTGGAATAATACCAATGTGATCACGACCAATTAGGTAAGCATCGTTTTCTTCATCGTATAAACAAAATGCAAAAATACCATTTAGGTCATCTAAAAACTCAGGACCTTTTTGTTTGTATAACGCTAAAATAACTTCACAGTCTGACTGAGTCTGAAATTCGAAATCAACATTTAGCTCTGCTGCAAGTTCTTTGTGGTTATAAATTTCGCCATTAACCGCTAAAATATTTGTTTTTTCAGGGTTGTATAAAGGCTGTGCGCCGCTTGATACGCCAACAATGGCTAAGCGCTCATGCACTAAAATCGCTTTTTCAGATGAATAAACACCAGACCAATCAGGGCCACGGTGCCTAAGCAGCTTCGACATTTCAATTGCTTGGGTACGCAACTGAGCGGCGTTAGATTTAATATCTAATACACCAAAAATTGAACACATAGTAACTCCTCATTCCTATTATGTGTGCAGCAAAGCAACTTTGCGATGCTGCGAAACCTTGTTTTATCAGAAATAATTACTCAAGTCACACTGCTTTTACAATTAATTAAGAATAATTTATGCACCATGGTAAATACCGATGCACCAAAATGGTAAAATCAATTTTATATTGGTTGTTTTTACATCCGATAAATTGCTCAGCGAATAAACTAAAGGCGTTGTTAGCGGCTTTTAGGTCATTACACTCTGTATTTTTTGCGCACCAATATGGCGCATTGCAAGCTGGGATATTACTTAACCTGAACTCTGGTTAAGAGATATACCAACATATTTTATCATGATGATATTTAAGCTTATTTCTCTAGCCAGAGGTTTTCAGTGAAAACAAGGCGAATTTACGCGTCAATAGCTAGCCTATTGCAAGTAAATTCAACGCAGTTAGCGCTTAAAATAGCTGCTAGAGATAGATTTATTATTCAGAGTTCAGGTTACTTAGCAAGTATAAGTATATATAGCTCATTTAAGTTAAACGTTTATTACTGTTGGCTATGAGCTATTGCAAGGCTAAGTTGACTTAAATGGCCATTGAGTTTTTGTTTTGCTAATGCTGCCTGCTGTAAAGTAACAAACTTAAACTCTATTGAATCGCCAGGTCTAAATTGGGCAAACTGATGCAGGTCTGCGTCTATTACAGTGCCAAGTAGTGGATAGCCGCCAGTCGTTTGTGCATCATTTAATAATACAATTGGCTCGCCGTTTGGAGGGAGTTGAATCGACCCTGGGCTTACACCTAAGGAGTCAAGTGAGTGCGAATGAGTTAAATTATTTTCGTGCGCTAATCTTAGACCCATACGATTACTATTATGGCTTACTTTAAACGCGATTTTAGTAAACTGTTCAATAAGTGCATTGCCTAGCAATAATGAGTGGGGGCTTGGATGCACGCGAATCATTTTTAATTTTGGCGGCGTAATAGCACCACGCTTTACAAAGCTTTTAGTTGGTTTATCTAAACTGGCGATAGAAATTAAATCACCAGCTTCAAGTGCTTTTCCGGCTAAACCTCCAAAACCTGCGTTTAAATCAGTTGATTTAGAGCCCATAACTTCATCGACATTAATACCGCCTTTAATTGCAACATAAGCGCGTAACCCTGCTCGGCCTGTATCAAAGCTCAAAATTTGCTTAGCTTTAACCTCGTAGCTCCATCCGGGGTAAATAGGGGTATCATCCAAAGAGGCATTTAAATCAGCGCCTTGTAAAGCTATTACGGTGTCTGCTTCAAATTGAAGTTCGCAAAGTCCAAGAGTGACTTCAAGCACGGCCTCGTTATCGTTGTTATCAATAAGTCTGTTTGCGATAACTTGTGCATAAGGGTCTAAGCAACCGGTTTGGCTAATACCTAAGTGGCGAAACCCTATACGCCCCTTATCTTGTATTGTTAACTGTACGCCAGGTTTTAATACTTTTATCACGCTACTCTCCTTGCTCAGCATTTATATTAATGAACGTTAACGTGTCGCCGGGCTTAAATAAGCAGGGGTTAGGTTGAGTACTGTCAAATAGCTTAGTGTCGGTATGGCCTATAATTTGCCAACCACCTGGCGATTCTGCAGGATAAATGGCGGTTTGTTTAGCCCCTAATGCAATAGCGCCTTTAGGCACTTTAGTACGGGGAATGTCTCTGCGCGGAATATACAAACGTGAGTATAAGCCATAAAGGTATGCAAAACCGGGTTGAAAACCTAAAAATAAAACATGGTAAGTTGCTTGGCTGTGCAGTTCTATTACTTGCGCAGGTGTTAGATTATTTGTTTTAGCTACGTAGTTTAAATCTTCACCTTGGTAATTTGTTTTTATGTTGTGGTGAGTCCCTTTAAACGATGTCGCCTCAATATCTTCCCATAGTTGGGCTAGTGCGCTTTGCCACTTATCTAAATCAGCTGCAAACTTTAAGTATAACGTGAGTGAATTCATCCCTGGAACGATATCGGTAAATTCATTTGTATGTTGAAGGTGAGCTGCTAGCGCCCAAATTTTTTTTTGAATTTGTAAAACATCACCTTGGTTTGCTTGTCCTGCATCTAAAAGCAAACTGTTATTTGTGAGTACATATATTTGTGAAGTCGGTGTCATAAGTCATTTTTTTTATACAACATAAGGCAAACCTAACATAGTTTTATAATTTTATTCAGTGCGTTGCGATAAGAAAAACTAAACGTTGTTTATATATTAAACGTAATAAATTACAGATTAATATATTTAACTAAAGCGCTTTGTCCATGAAATTAAAACGCTGGTGGTTAGGTCTTAGTTAAAACACATCTGTTTTAGAGGTATTTATGACACATTCTCGCTTAATTTACTTATCTGGCGCTGCTATTTTATTTAGCGCAGGAAGCTTTGCATTATCTATGGAAAAAGTGGAGCACAGTAACGTAGAGGCAACCATGCACATAGAAACCATCGTGTTGGGTTCGGGTTGTTTTTGGGGGGCTGAAAAACGTTACGAAGCGTTAAATGGCGTTATTAATGCTGAATCGGGTTATGCCGATGGGCAAGGTTTTAAAGCAACGTATCAAAACGTCACTGATAAAGCTCGCCGGTTTGATGAAAATAACTACGCCGAAGTTGTACAAGTTATGTATAACAGTAATATTATTTCATCAGAAGATTTATTAAAAAATTACTTTGAGAGTCATGATCCCACGCAAAAAAACCGCCAAGGTAACGACGTAGGTACGCAGTACCGTTCAGTTATATTAACGACAACAGATACGCAAGCAGACATTGCTGAGCAAGTTAAATCTGAGTATCAACAATTATTAACAACAGCTAATTATGGGAAAATAGAAACAGTTATAAAACCACTTGAAGGGTTTGTATCTGCTGAGGAGTACCATCAAAACTACCTGCAAAAGAACCCTAATGGCTACTGTCCTGATCATTCTACCGGTGTGGTATTTAATAAAGCGCCAGTTGAAGGTGTTGATAATAGCTTTTTAACCCAAGGCAAGCATATTGTGGTGCTTGATTCGCGTGAATACTGCCCATATTGTGAAAAGTTTAAAAAGGCAGTGGCTAATGACTATAAAGGCACCATACCTATGTCGTTTCGCCATGCTGATCAGCTTGAGGGATTAAAAATTAAATCGGCAACATGGGCTACGCCAACTATTTTATTTTTAGAAAATGGTGAAGAAGTATACGCACGCCAAGGCTATGCATCTCCAGAGGAGTTTTATAAAGCACTCGGTGCATTTAAATTAGGCAATAGCGATGCGTATAAAGTGGCGTTTAATGCCAGAACAGACCGACCTTATTGCAAAGAATACAAAGAATTTAGAAACACGCCCGATGGCACATTTGTTGATAAACTAAGTGGTGAGCCATTATTTGATACGCGCGATAGGTTTAATTCTGGCACTGGCTGGCTTTCGTTCAAGCATCCGGTTAAAAATAGCGTTACTCAGCACGATGATAGCAGCTGGGGTATGACACGCATTGAGCTTAAATCTAAAAGCACAGGTATTCATTTAGGGCACTTATTTCCAGGTGAAGGGCCAAGAGGTACAGACCGTTACTGTATTAACGCAACGGTACTTGAGTTTATCCCACGTGATAAAAGCTAAAATTATTAGGGTCTGTTGATCTTTGCAAATTTAACCTTGAAAGATCAACAGATCCTAGCTAAGCCCGATTTAATCGGGCTTTATTTTTTGTATAACTAAACTTTAACAAACTGCGAATATGATATATAAATTAAAATAGACATTTAAAAATAGGCTGTAACAGATTATCAAATTGTTTAACTATCTAGCGCTCACTTATGGATTTTTAGCTGCAGATCTGGCGTTTGCAGAGCCTATTAAAAAATACGTAGTCGGTGTAGAAAATATAGAATATCTACCTTATTACGATGGTAGTGGTACTAATAAACTTGACTACTATGGTTACAGCCGCGAATTATTAGAAATGTTTGCTGATAAACAGGGTATAAAATTAGAGTTTTATTCACTACCTATTCCACGGTTGTATAAAGAGTTTATAGAACATCACCACGTAGACTTTAAATATCCTGATAATCCTAATTGGCAAGTGGGTTACAAACAGGCGCTTAACACAGCCATTAATTATTCTGAACCTTCTTTAGTTACTCATACCGGTATAGCCAGTTTAAAACAAAATATTGCACTTAAAGACTGTAAATCACTTGCTAAGGTGCGCGGTTTTACTTTGCAAGGCTTAAATGAACTCACTACCAAGCCAGCACTTAAAGTAGTTGAAACCGACAACGTAATCGAAATGATCTACTTACTATACAAAGAGCGAATAGACTGCATATACATATCTCATGATGTACTTGAATATAACTTAGGAGCGTTTTTTGACACCACAGTGCCGGTTTATTTTCAGCACCATTTACCAGTAGATGAGCAAGCCTTTTTATTATCTACAATAAATTATCCTAAGTTAGTTGAAAAATTTAATGCTTTTTTAAAAAACAATCAGCAAAAAATAAATGCACTTAAGCTGAAGCATAAGATAATCATTGAATAAATAGGGGGGATAATAAAAACGACCCATATAAAGTCACCACCTTACATGAACCGCTTTTCACACTGACAACATCTTACACACACAATATAAGATTAGGTTTGCTACAAAGTAGCTAATTTGATTACTGCGTGGAGCTGGTGGAATAAAAAACAGTTCAAACTAAGTCACCACCTAACTTGAACTGCTTTTTCACACTGACAACATCTTACACACACAATATAAGATTCGGTTTGCTACAACGTAGCTAATTTTATTACTGCGTGGAGTTGATTGAATAAAAACAGTTCAAATTAAGTCACCACCTAACTTGAACTGCTTTTTCACACTGACAACATCTTACACACACAATATAAGATTCTTTTATTACCTAGTTAGAGCTATCACCTCTAAAAAGGTTGCATTTATTTGGTGCAAAACAAAAAATTACTTTAAATAACTAAAGATATTTCATTGCTTGTTTGCGATGGATTAACTTTAAAATAAACCTACAAACTCGACAAACGATAAAAATAAAACTAATAAGTGAAAAAAATTAAGTTATAGACTTTAGTCTAGGGTGTGTTTTTAAGTGATTGTTTATTAATAAGTAAAACTAAAGGATCGCAAAGGGGGATAATAGGGCGGCGATTAAGTAACTATTTTAAAATAATTAAAAAGTAGTATTGCGTGCTTTAGGTGCTCGTCGCCCAATATAAGTTAACTTTGAATTTTTCGAAAAGTAGATACAACCCATTTTGCAAATAAATCTAGTGCCGGATTGGGTGTGTTAGTTTCATGCTGAACTAAGTAATATTTATCTTTAGTGGTAAGGGGCCGCTCAAAAAGTTTATATAGCCATTGTTCATCAATCCAACTTTGACTAATTGGTAATGGAATAAGTGAAATGCCTATACCTTGCTGTGCTGCCCGTGCTACACCAAACATACTGTCTATCTGAATAATTTGTGTAGGCGAAAAGTCATCAATTCCCGCTTTTTCAGCCCACTGATGCCATGCCCACGGGCGCGCTTTATGTAGTATAAGCGGTACTTGATTAAGCGCTTGGCAATGATCGTCTTTCCATTGCTTTAAAAGCTTTTCATTACATGCAGGTATGTACTCAAGATTAAACAGCTCTGTAGCTAAGCCTTCAGTGGGTTTACTCGATGACAAAACAATCGATAAATCACTATGACGCGTTAACTCTTTACGGGTTTTTAGCGTATCCATTTGCAAGTTTATATTAGGATGCTCTGAGGTCCACTCACTAAGCTTTGGCATAAGCAATTCGCTGGCAAAAAATTCAGGCAACGTAATTGTTAAATTAGTATTTTGTTGCATCTGACTAAACTCATTAATAGTGCCCTCCAGGGTACTAATAATGGGAGATATAGCATCAAAAAAGTTTTTACCTGCTGTAGTTAAACTAATAGAGCGTGTTTTACGTTGGAATAGCTCTATTCCAAGTTGTTCCTCAAGTTGTTTTATTTGATGGCTTACCGCAGACGGCGTTAAGTACAGCTCATTGGCTGCATGCTTAAAACTTAAACTTCTTGCTGCAAAGCAAAAAGAGCGGAGGCCACGTATAGGAGTTTGCATGTTTTCCAGTATTATTTAATTTATTAAGACGCCTATCTAAGGCAAAAATCGAACCAACTATTTAATGTAATAATATCAATTAGTTAAAAATAAAATTGACGGTAGTTCACAAAAAAGGTGCAGGCTATCTACAAATTAGTGCAATTAATCTAAGCGCTTACATTTTATTTATAACGCTATTATAGATATAAATTTACTACAGATGTATGAATAAGACAGTAATAGGCAAAAAAAATCCCTCTTGCGAGGGATTTTGGGTAACTCAGCGCCATTGGCACTGGGAATGAGGTCGGTACATGGTAAAGCTATTTAAATTTATGTGATCAGTCACATAATTTAAAAAACCATTTCTGGTACTTCACCGTCAACAAGTAATTTACCTGCTGTTTTACTAATTATTTCATCAACTGATACGCCAGGAGCACGCTCTAATAAATGAAATGCGCCGTCTTTAACTTCTAACACGGCTAAATCTGTTACTATTTTTTTAACGCAATTAACGCCTGTAAGCGGTAAAGAGCAGTTTTCTAGCAATTTAGAATCCCCATGCTTACTTGCATGGGTCATAGTAACAACAATATTTTTCGCGCCAGCGACTAAGTCCATCGCGCCACCCATGCCTTTAATCAGCTTTTTTGGGATCATCCACGACGCAATGTTGCCGTTCTGGTCAACTTCAAATGCACCCAGAACGGTTAAGTCTACATGACCACCCCGTATCATGGCAAAACTATCTGCACTATTAAATATGGCTGCGCCTGTTGCAGCTGTCACGGTTTCTTTACCCGCGTTGATCATATCGGCGTCTAATTCTGCTTTTGTAGGGTAGGGACCCATACCTAACAGGCCATTTTCGGACTGTAACATAACTTCAATACCTTCAGGTACATAGTTTGCGACGAGTGTCGGAATTCCTATGCCTAAATTAACGTAGTAGCCGTCTTGTAGTTCTTGTGCAACGCGCATTGCAACTTGTTCACGTGATAATGCCATAACTGTGCTCCTGCTTAATCTCGTGTTGTTACACGTTCAATGCGTTTTTCAAAGTTGCCTTTAATAACGCGATTAACAAAAATACCAGGGGTATGAATTTGGCTTGGCTCAAGCTCACCGGGTTCTACAATTTCCTCTACTTCAGCAACGGTTATTTTACCTGCTGTTGCCGCCATAGGGTTAAAGTTCATCGCGGTGTGTCTAAACACTAAATTACCGTATCGGTCGGCTTTCCACGCTTTTACAATGGCAAACTCACCCGTTATAGACTCTTCTAAAATATAAGGGCGACCGTTAAATTCTTTTACCTCTTTGCCCTCAGCAACAGGGGTACCGTAACCTGTAGCGGTATAAAAAGCCGGGATACCTGCACCACCTGCACGCATTTTTTCAGCAAGCGTGCCTTGTGGGGTAAGCTCTACATCAATTTCGCCGCTAAGAAGTTGCTGTTCGAACAGGGCGTTTTCGCCAACGTATGAGGCAATCACTTTTTTTATTTGTTTGTCTTTGAGTAAAATACCCAACCCAAAGTCATCTACACCGCAGTTATTAGAAACTACCGTTAGCTCTTTAGTTTTCATGTGCTTAATGTGTTTAATTAAGCCCTCAGGAATACCGCATAAGCCAAAACCACCAGCAATTACGGTATCGCCATCTTTTAAACCTGCCATTGCAGCTTCGTAACTAGAAACCACTTTATCAAAACCGGCCATGAGACTCTCCTCATTGTGTTAACTGCCATTTGGCGAGTCAAACTATTATTTTTGTGTGTTGTGCAGTGCAATTGCCACTTTACTTACAGGGGCTTTGCCAAGTGCTTGTGTAATTTGCCACCCTGCGTTACTTAACCTTTCTAAATCAATTCCATGCTCTATGCCAAGCCCATTGAGTAAGTAAACAACATCTTCAGTGGCAACATTTCCTGACGCACCCTTTGCATAAGGGCAGCCGCCAAGGCCCGCAACAGCGGCATCAACCGTTGCTATTCCTAAGCTCAGTGCTGAGTAAATATTTGTGAGCGCTTGGCCATAAGTATCATGAAAGTGAACCGCTAATTTAGTTTTATCTATGTGTTGTAATAATAAAGATATCACCTCGGTAATTTTACTGGCGGTACCGACACCTACAGTATCGCCAAGGCTTACCTCATAACAGCCAAGTGCAAGTAGCTTTTGTGTTACTTCAAGCACTTTTTGTGGCGCTATGTTACCTTCGTATGGGCAACCAGCAATGCAGCTTACATAACCACGTACGCGTATGTTATTGGCTTTTGCAAACGCCATTACTTCACTAAAGCGCTCAATACTTTCATCAATGCTGCAGTTTATGTTTTTTTGGCAAAACGATTCGCTTGCAGCAGTAAAAATAGCAAATTCTTTAACACCTGCATCCAGTGCAGCTTGGGCACCTTTTAAATTAGGCGTAAGGGCGCTTAAATTTACATGGGGTAAATCAAGTGCCTTTATCACGTCGGCTGAGTCGGCCATTTGTGGCACCCATTTAGGTGATACAAACGCGCCTGCTTCTATATCTTTTAAGCCAGCATCGCTAAGTGCATTAATTAAGGTAATTTTATCTTTTGTAGACACCGCTTTTTCGTTTTGCAGACCATCGCGGGCTCCCATTTCTACAATACGCACTTTTGTAGGAAAAGCGGTCATTACGATGCCTCCTGCGCTGTGGTGTCTTCTACAATTGCAAGTAGGGCACCATGGGTTACAAGTTCGCCCTCGGCAAAACAATAGCTTTGTAAAATACCATCGTGCGGAGCGCTCAGCGTGTATTCCATTTTCATGGCTTCAATAATAACGACCGCATCGCCTTTACTTAAAGTGCTTCCTACTTCAACTAAATGCTTAACTACTGTGCCATTAAGTGGGGCCGCAAGTGGCAGTGCGTCATTTTCATGGCTACTAATGTAATGTTTAGTATTTAGAGCAAGCTTAATTTGCAGCGCAGCAAACATCACGCTAATACTGTTATCAACGTGGCTTACATGAGCGGTAAATTTTTCGCCATTAATAAACACGCTGCATACGTTTTGGGTTATTTCACCGCTAACCTCAAACGGCTTTTCATTATGGTTAATGACATAACCTGTTTTAGTTTTAACGGCGTTTATAGGTAAATCTGTAAATGGAACATCCACTTTTTGCGGTGCATTAAGGGTAAAACCACTTAATTGTTGCCAAGGGCTTGCACTTTGAACAGCCGCGTTTGTAGCACTCAGCGATTCAAGGTAAGCAAAGGCTGCAATTACGTGTGCTTTTTCAAGTGCGATACTATCAATACTCACCAATGCATCACCTTGCTCAGCAATAAAGTGGGTACTTGGCGCACCTTGAGCAAACGTAGGGTGGCTTGCTAAGTTATGTAAAAAGCCAATGTTAGTGCTAAAACCCGCTAAGTGAAATTGCTCAAGTGCATGGCGTAAACGCGATAATGCTTGCTCTCGGTTATCATCATGCACAATCAGTTTTGCAATCATAGGGTCGTAAAACGGGCTGATTTCATCGCCTTGTGCAATACCTGTATCAATGCGTACAAATTCACTGTTAAGTGGTGTGCTTAACGCTTCTATTGTGCCCGAGCAGGGGATAAAGTCGTTACTTGGATCTTCTGCATAAATACGGGCTTCCAAGCTGTGGCCTTGGAGTTGTATGTCTGATTGCGTTAACGGCAGTGTTTGCCCAGCGGCAATATTAATTTGCCAACTCACTAAATCTACACCGGTTACCATTTCGGTTACTGGGTGTTCTACTTGCAGGCGCGTGTTCATTTCCATAAAGAAAAACTCATCGCCGCACAGTAAAAACTCAACCGTACCTGCACCTCTGTAATTTATTGCCAGAGCGCAGCGCACTGCAGCTTCACCCATTTCTTTGCGTAGTTCATCGCTTAAACCAGGCGCAGGGGCTTCTTCAATTACTTTTTGATGACGGCGCTGCAGGGAACAATCCCGATCCCCTAAATAAACACAGTTACCGTGGTTATCGGCAAATACCTGTACTTCTACATGGCGAGGCTGGTTAACGTAGCGCTCAAGCAGTACTAAGTCGTTACCAAAGCCAGCTATTGCTTCGCGCTGTGCGCCCTCAAGTGCAGTTATAAAGTCTTTGGCTTGCTCAACAACGCGCATGCCTTTACCGCCGCCACCAAAGGCCGCTTTAATTAGCACGGGGTAGCCAATTTTTTCCGCCTCAGATTGTAAAAAAGCAGGGTCTTGATTATCACCATAATACCCCGGCACTAGCGGCACATTGGCAGCGGCCATTATTTCTTTAGCGCGGGTTTTAGAGCCCATAGCCTCTATGCTGCTTGCAAGTGGGCCAATAAACGCAATATTGTTAGCTTCACAGGCTTTAGCAAATTCACTGTTTTCAGATAAAAATCCATAACCTGGGTGAATACAGTCAGCGCCTGCGTTTTTAGCCACTTGCAAAATTTTGTCGGCAACTAGGTATGAGTCTTTACTGGGTGCTGGGCCAATGTGGTAGGCCTCATCAGCCATTTTTACATGTTGTGCATGTTTGTCGGCGTCGGAATAAACAGCCACTGTAGTCAACCCCATTTGTTTTGCACTTCGCATTACACGGCATGCAATTTCACCACGGTTGGCAATTAATATCTTTTTTAAAGTGTGTGTGTTCATAATTAATCCTACAGTTGCCAAGCGGGAGGGCGTTTATCAAAAAAGGCACTTAGCCCTTCTTGGCCTTCATTAGATACACGAATTTTTGCAATACGTTCGGCCGTGAGCTCAATAAGTTCATCGTTAATTGGCTTATTTGCTACATCATTTATTAATAATTTAGCGGCTTTTACAGCGACAGGGCCGTTATCGATTAATGTTTGCAGCATGTTATCAAGCGCACAATCTAAATTACCGGTTACCTGATGAACCAAACCAAGTTGTTTTGCTGTGTGGGCATCAAACACCTCGGCGGTTAAAAAATAGCGGCGCGCAGCGCGCTCACCAATTGCTTTAATAACATAGGGGCTAATTACCGCAGGGATGAGTCCTAATTTTACTTCACTTAAGCAAAACTGAGCGTCATCTTTACTTAGGGCAATATCGCAACAAGCAATTAAGCCTAACGCTCCGCCAAACGCAGCGCCTTGTACAGCACATATGGTTGGATGAGGGGAGGTCGCTAACACCTGCATTAACTTAGCGAGTTGCATAGAGTCGGCAAGGTTATCGGCGTAATTGTTATCAGCCATTGATTTCATCCAGGCTAAATCGGCACCTGCAGAAAAATGCTTTCCTTCAGTTTTTAAAACCAAAGCGCGAATACCCAGCGTATTTGCATGCTCTATGCACTGAATTAGCTCGTGTATTACTTCACTATTAAATGCGTTACGTTTTTCAACTCGGCTTAAAACAAGTACAGCCACATTAGATTTTGTTATTTGTAGTGTTACTGACATTTTTGCGCTCCGGTTACATTCTAAATACGCCAAACTTAGAGTCTTGCTGTGGTGCATTGTTAGCTGCACTTAAGGCAAGGCCTAATACGTTACGGGTATCGGCAGGATCAATAATGCCGTCGTCCCACAAGCGCGCGCTTGCGTAGTACGGATGGCCTTGCTCTTCGTATTGATCAATAATTGGCTTTTTAAAATCGCTAACTTCTTGCTCGCTCATGCTATGGCCTTTACGTGCTAAACCATCTTGCTTAACTTGCGCTAATACGCCTGCGGCTTGCTCGCCACCCATTACTGAAATACGGGCATTGGGCCACATCCACATCATTGTTGGTTCAAATGCTCGGCCACACATACCGTAGTTACCAGCGCCGTAAGAGCCACCAATTAGTACCGTAAATTTAGGCACATCGGCACACGAAACCGCCATTACCATTTTAGCGCCGTGCTTTGCTATGCCTTCGGCTTCGTATTTTTTACCTACCATAAAGCCGGTAATATTTTGTAAAAACACTAAAGGAATGTTTCGCTGTGCACATAGCTGAATAAAGTGCGCGCCTTTTTGCGCCGATTCACTAAATAAAATACCGTTATTTGCCACTATGCCTACAGGGTTACCATAAATACTGGCAAAACCTGTTACCAGCGTTTCACCAAAGTAACGTTTAAATTCATCAAATGATGAGTCGTCCACTGTGCGGGCTATTACTTCGCGTACATCAAACGGCTTTTTAAGGTCGGTGCCTACAATGCCGTAAAGCTCGTTTATATCGTAACGGGGTGGTTTTACATCCTCTAGCTCTTGTTTAAGTAACGGCGCTGTAGGGCGCGTGTAATTAATACGCTCAATACATTGGCGCGCAATAGACAGCGCATGCGCGTCATTTTCAGCAAAGTGATCGGCAACCCCTGAGGTTTTGCAATGCACATCGGCGCCGCCTAAGTCTTCGGCGCTTACTACTTCACCCGTGGCTGCTTTTACAAGGGGAGGGCCTGCTAAAAATATAGTGCCTTGCTCTTTTACAATTATGCTTTCATCCGCCATAGCGGGTACGTATGCGCCGCCTGCGGTACATAAACCCATTACCACAGCAATTTGAGGAATGCCTTTACCCGACATACGAGCTTGATTGTAAAAAATGCGGCCAAAATGCAATTTATCAGGAAATACATCGTCTTGCTCAGGCAGGTTAGCACCGCCCGAATCAACTAAATAAATACATGGTAAGTGGCAGCGCTCAGCTATGTCTTGTGCGCGTAAATGCTTTTTAACAGTAAGCGGAAAGTACGTACCGCCTTTTACCGTGGCATCGTTTGCAATGATCATGCACTCAATGCCTTTAACACGGCCAATACCTGCCACTACACCTGCACAGGCAATTTCTTGCTCGTATACACCAAAGGCTGCAAATTGCGAAATTTCTAAAAACGGTGAGCCTTCATCTAATAAGGTGCTAATGCGGTCGCGTACAAATAATTTACCTCGCCCTTCGTGGCGCTCCTTTAATGCAGCACCACCGCCTAAGCTAATGGTAGCCACTTTGCTTTGTAAATCATCAACTAAAGCCACCATGTTTTTGTGATTTTGAACAAAAGTAGGATCGTGAGGATTAACGCTCGATTTTAATATCGTCATAATTTAATCCTTAACGGCTTTCGGTGAATAGTTCGCGGCCAATTAGCATGCGGCGAATTTCTGAAGTGCCAGCGCCAATTTCGTATAATTTGGCATCACGTAGTAAGCGCCCTGTGGCGTATTCGTTTATGTAGCCGTTCCCACCTAAAATTTGAATGGCATCTAGCGCCATTTTGGTGGCAAGTTCAGCAGCATATAAAATGGCGCCTGCGGCATCTTTACGGGTGGTTTCGCCGCGATCGCAGGCTTTTGCAACAGTATAAACGTATGAGCGCGCTGCATTCATTTGCGTATACATGTCGGCTACTTTGCCTTGAATTAACTGAAATTGCCCAATAGGGGTGTCAAACTGTTTACGCTCATGAATATAAGGCACAACTATATCCATACACGCTTGCATAATGCCAAGTGGGCCAGCAGCAAGTACTACACGCTCGTAATCAAGGCCACTCATTAGTACCTTAACGCCTTCGTTTAAGTTACCTAAAATGTTTTCTTCTGGTACTTCGCAGTTTTCAAACACCAGTTCACAGGTGTTAGAGCCTCGCATGCCAAGCTTGTCGAGCTTTTGCGCAGTAGAGAACCCAGCAAAGCTGCTTTCTACAATAAATGCGGTAATGCCTTTAGCGCCGGCGTTTAAATCTGTTTTTGCGTAAATCACAAATGTGTGTGCGTCGGGGCCATTGGTGATCCACATTTTATTACCATTTAAAATGTACTTATCGCCTTTTTTCTCTGCTTTAAGTTTCATCGATACCACGTCAGAGCCTGCGTTTGGCTCGCTCATGGCAAGGGCACCAATGTGTTCGCCGCTAATTAGTTTTGGTAGGTATTTTTCTTTTTGTGCTTGATTACCGTTACGGTTAATTTGATTTACACACAAGTTTGAATGCGCACCATAGCTTAAGCCAATTGAGGCACTAGCACGGCTAATTTCTTCCATTGCAATTACATGCTCTAAGTAACCTAAGCCTGCACCGCCAAAGTCTTCAGAAACGGTCATACCAAGTACACCCATTTCGCCCATTTGCGGCCAAAGCTGATTAGGAAACGCATTATCAATATCAGTTTGCTCAGCCAGTGGCGCAATTTCTTGGCTTGCAAAGCTATTTACATGGTCGCGGATCATATCGGCGGTTTCGCCTAGGCCAAAGTTCATCTCTTTATAAAGTGAAATAGTGCTCATGATTCATTCCTGTGTGAGTGTGTGTTGTTAGTGTGTTTTTATTATTAAAATAGGCTACTCGTCTATTTTATTGAGTGTGTCTCTGCAGCGGCGCTCCGCTGTCACTAATTCCATAAGCACAACTTTTATGTCGTCCATTTGTTGAGAAAGGTCGGCTTTTTTCTCAGCTATTAAGTCGAGCATAGTCACCAGCTGTTTTGCGCTTGATTTATCGGCGTCGTACAGTTCAAACAAACGGCCTGTTTCAGCAAGCGTAAAGCCTAGGCGTTTACCGCGTAATATAAGTTTTAAGCGAACTTTGTCGCGCTTTGAATAAATACGGGTTTGGCCGTTACGCTCTGGGCTTACTAAGCCTTGGTCTTCGTAAAAACGAATAGAGCGGGTAGTAATATCAAACTCTTTAGCTAAATCGCTAATGCTAAAGGTTTGTTCGTTACTGCCAGGTACGTTGGCTGAACTTGCAAAGTTTGTTTGGTTATCTGGTTTCATAGTTGTGTTTACCTCATTCGAATAACTCCAATATAAGTGAAGTTTACGTAAAGGTAAAGCTCGGTGTGGTATGAAACTATTTATAAAGGAGTGTTGGCGTGAAATGTTAAATTAAATTATTAATATTCAGTGGCTTATTTTTATTTGTGTTGATTAACCGTACTGCTGGAAAATAAACCTTACACTTTTAAAACTAAAAATTAAGCGTTTTTTAGTTGACGTTAGCGTAAACGTTAGTATTGTGTATGGGTATTAAATAATAAATGAATACTAAATTAATAGAGCAAATATTCTAACAACTATTTGCATAAAAATACAACGGAGTTAGTTATGACTTTAGAATCAGTGGTAATTGTAGCAGCTAAGCGTACGCCTATGGGCGGCTTTATGGGCGCATTAACCGATGCACAATCTACCGAGCTTGGCGCTACCGCCATTGCAAGTGCACTGGCACAAACTGGTTTAGCTAATGATGCAATAGATGAAGTAATTATGGGTTGTGTTTTGCCAGCGGGTCTTGGCCAAGCGCCAGCTCGCCAAGCCATGTTAAAAGCAGGCCTTGCTCTGGGTACCGGTGCCACCACCATTAATAAAGTATGTGGTTCTGGTTTAAAAGCAGCCATGCTAGCAAACGACTTAATTAAAGCGGGCTCAATTAGCAGTGCAATTGCCGGCGGTATGGAAAGCATGAGTAATGCACCTTACTTTATACCTAAGGCGCGTGGTGGTATGCGTATGGGCCACGGTGAAATTAAAGATCACATGATGAGCGACGGCCTAGAAGATGCTTACGATAAGAAAGCAATGGGCTGTTTTGCACAAGACACCGCCGATGAATATGGTATTGGCCGTGAGCAAATGGATGCATTTGCACTAGGCTCGTTAAGTAAAGCTAATACAGCAATTGAAAATGGCAGCTTTGAAAACGAAATTGCCCCGCACACCATCAAAACCCGTAAAGGCGATGTAACCGTATCGATTGACGAGCAGCCGGGTAATGCCCGCCCAGAAAAAATTCCTAGCCTTCGTGCAGCCTTTAAAAAAGACGGCACCATTACGGCGGCTAATTCGTCGTCAATTTCTGATGGTGGCGCAGCACTTATATTAATGAGCGAATCAAAAGCAAAAGCGCAAGGCTTAACACCGCTTTGTAAAATTGTAGCGCACAGTACGCACTCTCAAAAACCAAGTGAATTTACGGTAGCGCCTGTAGGCGCAATGAACAGCGTGCTTGAAAAAGCAGGCTGGGCAACCACTGATGTTGACCTTTGGGAAATTAACGAAGCGTTTGCCATGGTAACTATGCTTGCCATTAACGAATTAAAGCTTGATGAGAGCAAAGTAAACGTAAATGGTGGCGCGTGTGCACTTGGCCACCCAATTGGTGCCAGCGGCGCGCGAATTTTAGTAACACTGATTCACGCCCTTAAAAACCGTGGCCTTAAAAAAGGAATTGCGTCTTTATGTATTGGTGGCGGCGAAGCCGTAGCCATGGCGGTAGAGGCTTACTAACAAAGCAGTTAATTAACTAACAGCAACTAAAATGCACCGTACTCATACTAATAACAAAACGGTGCCATTTTTTAAAAGAACACACTAACAACAGGATTTACACATGCACCAAGTTCCACTACTTATAAATGGCGAATTTGTTCAGTCGGCTTCTAAAGAGCTTATTGATGTAATTAACCCCGCAAATCAAGAAGTACTTGCACAAGTTCCATGTACTACCGACTCAGAAATGGATGCAGCTATTGCCTCGGCCTCAGAAACGTTTAAAACGTGGAAAGACGTTCCAATTACCGAGCGTGCCCGCATTATGATGAAATACGCGGCGCTATTAAAAGAGCACCACGATGAGCTTGCAACCATTATTTGCCACGAACTAGGTAAAACGTTTGAAGATGCAAAAGGCGATGTGTGGCGCGGTATTGAAGTAGTAGAACAAGCTGCAAATGCACCATCATTAATGATGGGCGAAACAATGGAAAACGTTGCCCGCAAAATAGATACCTACTCTTACATGCAGCCCCTTGGCGTTTGTGCGGGCGTTACTCCGTTTAACTTTCCGGCGATGATCCCACTTTGGATGTTTCCGCTGGCTATTGTATGTGGTAATACCTTTATTTTAAAACCGTCTGAGCAAGACCCACTTACACCTATGCGTTTAGCTGAGCTATTTATTGAAGCCGGCGCACCAAAAGGCGTATTACAAGTTGTACACGGTACAAAACCACAAGTAGACCGCCTACTAGAAGATAAAGCCGTACGTGCTATTTCGTTTGTAGGTTCGTGTGGCGTAGGTGCGTATATTTATTCTAAAGGCACACAAAACCTTAAACGCGTGCAAGCGTGTGTGGGTGCTAAAAACCACATGGTTATAATGCCAGATGCGAGTAAATCGCACGTTGTAAATAACCTGGTTGGCGCATCGGTTGGTGCCGCAGGCCAGCGCTGCATGGGTATTTCGGTTGCTGTGTTTGTAGGCCAAGCAAGCGAGTGGGTTGATGAAATAAAAGCAGGTTTTGAAAACGTACGCCCAGGCGTGTGGGATGATAAAGACGCAGCCTACGGCCCACAAACATCAAAAGCCGCAAAAGAGCGTATTTTATCGCATATAGCAAGCGGTAAAGAGCAAGGCGCCACGTGTTTAATTGATGGCTCACACTTTACAGTAAAAGGATACGAGCAAGGTAACTGGGTTGGCCCAACACTATTTACCGACGTTACAAAAGAGATGGATTTATACAAAGAAGAAATTTTTGGTCCTGTGCTTGCCTGTATGTTTGTAGATACGTTAGAGGAGGCTATTGCCCTTATTAACGAAAGCCCATACGGTAACGGTACATCACTATTTACCTCAAGTGGTGCTGTTGCGCGTAAATTCCAACACGAAATAGAAGTAGGGCAAGTGGGTATTAATGTGCCTATTCCGGTGCCGCTGCCGTTTTTCTCGTTTACAGGTTGGAAAGGCTCGTTTTACGGCGATACGCATACCTACGGTAAGCAAGGTATACGTTTTTACACAGAAACTAAAACCATTACCTCACGTTGGTTTGAAGACGACATTGCTTCAGGTCCAAATATGAGCATTAATTTAAAATAAACACACTCAAAAATAATAATAAAGAAGGGCGCAAAGGCTAAACTCGCTGACAAGCAACTAGAACACACACATCAGCCTTTGCCGCTCTTCACACCTATCCCAATAGGGCACACTAACAACACACAATTAAAGAGGTCTAACATGGACTTTAACTTATCAGAAGATCAACAAGCCTTTGCAGAAACTGCACGCCAATTTGCCGAATCAGAACTTGCCCCACATGCAGCAAAGTGGGATCGCGAGCATATTTTTCCTAAAGATACGATTAAAGCCGCAGGCGAGCTTGGTTTTTGTGGTTTATACACGCCAGAGGAAGCCGGCGGCCTTGGTTTATCACGTTTAGATTCAAGCATTATATTTGAGCAGCTTGCTATGGGCTGTACTGCTACAACGGCCATGTTAACCATACATAATATGGCGACCTGGATGGTGGCAAGTTTTGGTACCGACGCAGTTAAAGACACATACGTAGAACAATTAGTAATGGGCGAGCTACTTGCCTCTTATTGTTTAACAGAGCCTGGCTCGGGCTCAGATGCGGCATCACTAAAAACAAAAGCCGTACTTGAGGGTGATGAGTACGTTATTAACGGATCAAAAATGTTTATATCGGGCGCGGGCGAAACCGAAGTATTAGTGGTAATGGCGCGCACTGGTGGCGAAGGCGCTGCGGGTATTTCGGCATTTGTAGTCCCGGCCGATGCAAAAGGCGTTGAATACGGTAAAGCAGAAGAAAAAATGGGTTGGAACGCACAGCCAACACGCTTAATTAGTTTTGAAGATGTACGTATACCGGCGCATAACTTATTAGGTAAAGAAGGTGAAGGCTTTAAATTTGCCATGCAAGGCCTAGATGGTGGGCGCATTAATATTGCCACATGTTCAATTGGTACAGCACAAGCTGCGCTAAACACGGCAAAAGAGTACTTAAAAGAGCGCACTCAATTTGGTAAGCCACTGGCTGCGTTTCAGGCTTTGCAATTTAAAATTGCAGATATGAATACCGAACTTGTAGCTGCGCGCCAAATGGTAAGGCTTGCGGCATTTAAACTTGATACCGGTGATTGCGAAAAAACGACTTACTGCGCCATGGCTAAACGTTTTGCGACCGATGTTGGCTTTAACGTGTGTAACGATGCACTGCAAATTCATGGTGGTTACGGTTACATAAAAGAATACCCGCTTGAGCGCCATGTACGTGATGTGCGCGTTCATCAAATTTTAGAAGGCACAAACGAAATTATGCGCGTAATTATAGCGCGCCGTATTTTAGCTGAATCTGCAAGCGACGTTTTATAAGGAGCAAGTTATGACACAATCAAAGCCGTGTATTGAATTAACAACCGAAGGCCATGTTGCAATTTTAACTATGTCTAACCCGCCAGCTAATACCTGGACAAAAGACACCTTAATAGATTTAAAAAACAAAGTTAACGAGCTTAATAACAACAAAAATATTTATGCCTTAGTACTTACCGGCGAAGGCGAGAAATTTTTTAGCGCCGGTGCCGATTTAAACGTATTTGCCAGTGGCGATAAAGGTATAGCTGCTGATATGTCGCGTGTTTTTGGTGAAGCATTTGAAGCACTGACTAATTTTACAGGGGTGTCGGTTGCGGCCATTAATGGTTATGCCATGGGCGGCGGGCTAGAAGTGGCGCTTGCATGTGATATACGCATAGCAGAAGAGCAAGCACAAATGGCACTGCCAGAGGCAAAAGTGGGCTTATTACCATGCGCGGGTGGTACACAAAATTTAGCATGGCTTGTAGGTGAAGGCTGGGCAAAACGCATGATTTTATGCGGCGAGCGCTTAAAAGCCGATAAAGCCTTGCAAATAGGCTTAGTAGAAGAAGTAGTGCCACAAGGCGAAAGCTTTGCAGCGGCGTTAAAACTTGCCAACCAAGTAAGCGAACAAAGCCCAAGCTCAGTTTCTGCGTGTAAAACGCTTATACAAAAAGGGCGACATCAACCTATGGCTAGTGTATTACCACTTGAGCGTGAATTATTTGTTGGTTTATTTGATACACAAGATCAGCAAGAGGGTGTAAATGCCTTTTTAGAAAAACGCCGTGCTAATTGGGTAAACGGCTAATGAGTGATTTAACGTTATTAAATAATGCAGACGACCCCGTGCTATTTGAAACGGCAACCGCAGCAAACGGCAGCTTAATTGGGGTTATTACACTCAACGTACCAAAAGCATTAAACGCACTTAATTTTGACATGATCAAATTACTCAAGCCGCAGTTGCGCGCTTGGCAAGACGATGATGCTATTGCAATGGTGTTGTTAAAAGGCGCTGGCGATAAAGCCTTTTGCGCTGGTGGCGATGTAGTTAGCCTGCACCATGCAATGGCGCAAGGTAAACCAACAAGCCTAGTTGAAGAGTTTTTTACGCTTGAGTACAAACTTGATTACCTTATTCATACCTTTGATAAACCAATCCTTGTTTGGGGGAACGGCATAGTAATGGGGGGCGGTTTAGGCCTAATGGCAGGTGCTAGCCACCGCGTAGTAACCGAAACGTCGCGCATTGCCATGCCAGAGCAAACCATAGGCTTATACCCAGATGTAGGGGGCAGTTACTTTTTAGATAAAATGCCACACAGTGTAGGGCTATTTTTAGGATTAACGTCGGCTTCTATTAATTGTGAAGATGCGCGCTTTGTATCGCTTGCCGATCACTTTATCGACAGCACTAAATATGATGACATGCTAGCGCAAATTTTAGCTGCTAAGTGGGGCAAAACTGCAAGCTTAAATCATGAGCGTTTAACTAAATTATTAACCGATTTAGATAACCAATCTGCCCGTATGCCAAAAGGTAATATTAAAGCTAACTTAGCAACCATTCAAAAATTAGCTGAATTTAATACGCTACAAGAACAGGTTGATTATATTTTAGGCCTAAGTACTGACGATAAATGGCTGCAACGTGCTCAAAAGTCACTTAAGCATGGTTGCCCATTAAGTTGTGCTCTGGTTAGTGAGCAATTAAAAGCCAGTAAAGGCAAAAGCTTATTAGCGTGTTTTAAAATGGAGCTGGGTATGTCGGTTCGCGCTGGTGAAGTTGGTGAATTTCAAGAAGGCGTAAGAGCGCTACTAATAGATAAAGACGGCGCGCCAAATTGGCAATACAAAACACTGAGTGATGTACCACAAACAATAATAGAGAGCTTTTTTGCTAACAGATTTGGCGAAAACCACCCACTCAATGGCCTACACACGCCATCACACACATAAAGGAAAGACGATGACTAAACTCAATATTGGTTTTATCGGCTTAGGTAATATGGGCGGCCCAATGGCGGCTAATTTAATTAAAGCTGGCCACAGTGTTACGGCATTCGATTTAAACCAGTCGGTCTTAAATGAACTTGCAAGCAAAGGTGCACACGCAGCTGAAAATGCAAATACATGTGCAACCAATGCCGATATACTTATCAGTATGTTGCCAGCAGGCAAACATGTTAAATCGCTTTATTTAGGTAATAACGACGACAGCGGTCTAATTAATGTGCTGAGCAAAAACACCCTAGTTATTGATTGCTCAACAATAGACGCAGAATCAGCCCGTGTGGTTGGCAGCGCACTTGGCGAGCAGGGCATTAGCTTTGTAGATGCACCAGTATCGGGCGGCGTTGCAGGCGCAGCGGCTGGCACGCTTACGTTTATAGTTGGTGGTAGTAAAGCTGCTTTTAACACAGCACAGCCAATACTCAGTGATATGGGTAAAAACATATTTCATGCAGGCGATATTGGCGCAGGGCAAGTTGCAAAAATATGTAACAACATGTTACTTAGCATTTTAATGGCAGGCACCAGCGAAGCCCTGCAAATGGGTATTAATAACGGCCTAGATGCAAAAGTACTCAGCGATATTATGACTGCAAGCTCTGGTCGTAACTGGACGCTTGAGCTTTACAACCCGTGCCCAGGCGTAATGGATACAGCCCCTGCTAGTAACGATTATAAACCAGGCTTTATGGTCGATTTAATGGCTAAAGATTTAGGCCTTGCCATGGAATCCGCGCAGCAAAGTAATTCATCAACCCCAATGGGCTCAATGGCTAAAAATTTATATACGATGCTGCAGCACCAAGGTGCAGGCAGTGATGATTTTAGTGCCATTTTTAAACTGTTTTCTAAGTAGGAGCAAGGCGTGGAAATTAAAAATAACACGGTAGTAATAACCGGTGGCGCACAAGGCTTAGGCTTTGCAATGGCGCAAAAGTTTGCCCTTATGGGCGCTAACATTGCACTTATAGATATGGCGCAAGAGTTATTAAACACAGCGTGCGAAAAACTAACACAGCTGGACGGTGTATCTGGCACTATTAAAGGCTACGCTGCAAACGTAACCGCAGAGAGCGAAGTAGAAAACGTATTTAATACCATTAATAGCGATTTTGGCCACATTGGTGTGCTTATAAACAACGCCGGTATTTTACGCGACGGCATGTTTATTAAAGCCAAAGACGGCAAAGTGGTTAAAAAAATGTCCCTTGAGCAATTTCAATCAGTGATTGATGTAAATCTCACTGGCGTATTTTTAGCAGGGCGAGAAGCGGCAAGCCACATGATTGAATCAGGCAAAGGCGGCGTAATTGTTAATATGTCGAGCGTAGCGCGCGCAGGTAATATAGGACAAACAAACTACGCGGCATCAAAAGCAGGCGTAGTGGCACTTACCACCACATGGGCTAAAGAACTCGGCCGCTTTGGTATACGCGTAGGCGCTATTGCACCAGGTGTAATAAGCACCGCCATGACCGACGCCATGAAACCCGAAGCCAAACAGCGTATGCTTGCAGTCACACCCGTAGGGCGCTTAGGTGAAAGCGACGAAATTGCCCATACTGCACAATACATAATCGAAAACGACTTTTTTACCGGTCGCGTGGTAGAGATAGACGGCGGTATACGTTTGTAACTTGTCAGCTCTCATTTAATTATTGAAAGCACAGCTCAAGCGAGTTGTGCTTTTTTGTTTTAAATAGGGGAGGTTTATAACCTTGAAAAAGGGCTAACAACACCGTTGGCACCTTGCTGTAGTACATGGGTAGGATACCCGCTGAATTAAAACGTTGATCATTTTAGCGTTCTAAATAACTCATTAACTGCGTTAAAAACTTCTCATATAGATAAACTATATAACTAAGTTTTTGCCTTGTTACTGAGCTATTTATCTGTCGCTATAATTGCTCACTAATTCAATACAGCGGGTATTATTTGTGTGGTACGCACGTCACTGTGACCTAATTGTGTTTGTACTGTGCGGATATCAGCGCCGCTTTGCAGCAAATGCGTAGCGAAAGAATGACGTAAAGTATGAGGGGTAACGTGTTTACTTATATGTGCATCAAAAGCGGCTTTTTTTAACAGCGCGTTGTAATTGCTTTTCATCAATATGATGGCGCCTTAATTGTTTACTCTCGGGATCAAGACTTAATTTATGTGATGAAAATAAATATTGCCAACCCAGCTGCCTATTGTGGTTTGGATATTTTTTACGTAACAAATACGGCATGTACGCACCGCAATACAAAGGGTTTTTAAGATCTAATTGTAGATAACTATCAACTAATTGTATTTGGGAACGTAATTGCGGTGTGGGCTCTACGGCAAGGGTTACAACACGATTTTTCTCTCCTTTACCATCCCAAATTCGAATGCAGTTATAGTCAAAGTCAATATCATGTACCCTTAAACGCAGTACTTCCATTAATCGCATATCACTGCCATAAAGTAATCCACAGGGTAAATAATGCTTTGCAGAGCACACTTTAAAAAAATTATTTATTTCTTGCTGCGTTAAAACTACCGGTAGTTTAGTTGCTCGTTTGCTCTTAATAAAACCTAATGATAATGAGAGTGGCTTTTTAATCACTTCTTTAAATAAAAAGCTCAACGCATTTAAGGCTTGTGTTTGAGTGTTAGGAGCAACATTTTGTTGGTTGACAAGGTGGTTTAAAAAAAGTTCGACCTCATTGTCTCCCATCGTTGTTGGGTGCCTCATAGAGCTAAAGCGAATAAACGAAGCTATCCAGTATAAATACGCTTTAACGGTACTTTTAGCATAACGCTTTAGATACATCTGTTCTGCTATCATAGTTAAAAAAGGTGATTTCATGATATGAATCTTTAGCAAAAGTTAACTGTATATAGACAGTGCTTATTGTTTTGTCCAATATTACTGATCTCCACCATTTCGGTACATTTTCACACTGATTAAAAATAATTTTCAGTTAACTAATTGTTTACAGGTGTTTATTTGATGGTTAAGATAAATGCATTGTAATATATGGACATTTGTCGGTTTATAAAACGACAAATGTCGTAGACAAAATTGTTATACATTATGGAAACATATGCTTGAATTCAAAAAAGTAGTTGAGTGGCTCAAATTATCACCTAAGCAAGCATTTATCATTTTTGTTATTTGTTCGATTCTTCTTTTTGACAAAGGAATAATTATTTCTAAGTTGGGTTTAGAAAAACCAAAGGAGTTGTTTCAGCCATATCTCGGTTTAGTGTGGTTATTTGCACTGGCACTTTTATTGGCTGAAGTCTTTGTCCCCACTTACCGAAAATGCATAAAAAAATATAAACAGAGAAAATACTTAAAGCACTGTAAGTCTCACCTTCATCATTTAACTAAGGTTGAGAAAAAAGTATTATGTGAATTTATAGAAAACGACACAAAATCAATAGATGCTCCGTTATCTGATGGTGTAATACAGGAATTAGCCACTAATAATATAATTCGGCTAGTTGCAACTGTATCGGTTCACAACGACTATTTTGCATACAACATTCAACCTTGGGCGTGGAAGTACCTACATGAACATCCACAATTGCTTAAATAATGTATAACAAAACAAATCAACACGGACAAATACTGCTTGGCTTTTGTCACTGCGTTCCAAAATTATAGCCAAGCACTATTTGCCTGTTATTTAGGCGTTGAGGCTGTAGAATTACTCTTTTTAAGAACGTATACAACTATTCTTGGTTGGTTGTTTTTTAACCTTGAATCCATCTGTTCGCTGTGATCTAATAGATATTATTCACTCACGGTAGATTGTTATGGCTAACTTCAAGCCTGACTTATCCTGTCAAAATAAATTCATTCCTATCAATTTCGCTGAGCAAATTTTGCCAGGCACATTTGAATATGCCCTTTGTTATATCGTCGAAAATAAACTCGATTTATCGGGCTTTGACGCGTGGTATAACAACGATAAAACGGGCGCTGCTGCGTATTCGCCTTCGGTAATGCTAAAGATTATTTTACTGGGTTATGCACATGGTTTTATCAGTAGCCGACGAATTGCTAAAGCGTGTGAGACGAACATTTTATTTATGAGTGTGTCGGGAGATATCCAGCCGCATTACACATCAATAGCGGGCTTCGTGGCTAAAATGCATGAACAGATTGAGCCACTTTTTACGCAAGTGCTGATGATATGTGATGAAGAAGGCTTGATAGGCCGTAATATGTTTGCCATTGATGGGTGTAAATTAAAGTCCAATGCGAGTAAAGAGTGGAGTGGCACATTCGATGAGTTAGGCCGCAAAAAAGCAAAACTAGAACGCGCAAGCAAACGTATTATTGAACGCCACCAATCACAAGATGGACTGAGTGAAGAGTTGATAACTCAGGATTTAAAACAAAAAGAAAAGCTGGATAAAAGTGCAGATAAAATTACCTAGTTCTTAGCCACTCACAAAGAAAAAACAGGCAGTAAAAGCAAGCCAGTTAAAAGTAATATCACTGACCCTGATAGCGCGAAGATGACGACCTCAAAACGGACAATCCAAGGCTATAACGGCATAGCGATAAACGATGACAAACATCAAATCATTCTACAAGCACAAGCGTGGGGCTCAGTGGGTGAACAACAAACTCTACAGCCAGGTGTTAAGCAATTAAAACAGCAACTCGATAAATTGAACACTGACAAGCTCAAAGACAAACATACGATTAAATTCACCGCAGATAGTGGGTTTAACAGCGAAGTGAACCTTGAATATTTGGCGAAAAGTGGGTTTGATACCTACATTGCGGATAATCAGTTTAGAAAACGAAATCCGCTGTTTAAAGACAGTGAAACATACGAAACGGAGCAAGAGAAACGCCGGCTAAAACGCAGTAAAGGCAAGCCACGGTTATTTACCTCAGAGGGTTTTCATTATGATGAAAAAACTCAAACCTGCCGCTGCCCCGCAGGTAACGATATGTGGCAAAGTGGTATAAATGTAAAAAGTCATAACCAGCAATACACGCGATTCTGCGGTTACTTAAAAGACTGTAAAACCTGCCCGCTACAGCAGCAATGCATGCGAAAACCACCGATAGACAGGGGACGACAAGTTCAGTTTATAAATAATGAATCACGCAAAAAGCTGAGCTATGTAGACAAAATGAAAGTAAAAATAGACAGCCCAATCGGACGACGACAATACAGTAAGCGATTAGGCTGTATTGAACCCGTGTTCGGCAATATTACCGTCAACAAGGGCATGAATAAATTGACCTTACGGGGTCAAACGAAAGTTAATACGCAATGGCAACTGTATTGCCTTGTTCATAATATAGAAAACTGCAAAACACGATGCATTAAGAAGGGGAAGCCCTTTTAACCTAATAAAAGCCACTCAACCACTCGTAATCCCTTCCAAAACGCCAATTTAAACAACACAAACACTTCTTTATATACTGCGTAAAAATACAATAATCGATTGAACCAAAATAGGAACTCAGCTATGGTTTGTTTATTAATAAAAACAAATAAAAAACGAGTTAATCTACAGGCTTGTTAGGCATCTAAGGAATTTGGAATATGAATGAAGGTTGGGTAGATATATACAAATTACAATATGAGAGAATTGCTCAACATGAAAATCAGCGATTAATATTCAGCAATATCGTTGTTGTAATTTCAACGGCTATACTTGCTCTATTTATAAAGTCAACGGAAGAACTAAGTATTATAAGTAATATTTGGCTCGCCATGATATTGGTTTTTCTTAATGCTGTAGCTTCTATATATATCAAAAAGTCACGTAGTTGGATAAAGTTTCATCAGAATAGAGCTAGAAAAATATTAAAAGCATCAAACCCTGAAATAATGAAAATATATGAAGACGAGAATAAACCTGATAGCGACCAAGACAAAGAAAGAAGGCCAAATCTACAGATAATAATGCACTTAGTTATAGTTTTTTTAGGTTTAGCTATAATAATTATTAGTTCGATTACAAATGTCCAGAATTAACAGTGACACCCAACCTAAATTTTGCACTTTTCGAAGTTAGAGGTTAGCCTTTATTTAGTACGAAAAATAAGCAGGGCGTCTTATGGCTATCGCAAGAAAGCGTCAAGTAAGTTTGGTTGATACAAAACACTACCATTGTATTTCGTGTTGCGTGCGACGTGCATTTTTATGTGGGGAAGACCGTTTTACTGGTCAATCTTACGAGCATCGGCGAGGGAAAACATATAAGAAAGACACCCAACCTAAATTTTGCACTTTGCGTACTCCTAGATTCTAATTGGAAGTATAAATAAACAAGACACCCATCCTAAATATTGCACTTACGCACTTAGAGGCTAGCTTTTATTTAGTCCAAAAAAGCAAGCAGGGTGTCTTATGGCTATTGCATGAAAGCGTCAAGTTAGTTTGGTTGATACAAAACACTATAACTGTATTTCTCGGTGTGTTCGTCGTGCATTTTTATGTGGGGAAGACCGTTTTACTGGTCAATCTTACGAGCATAGACGAGGGTGGGTTGAAGATAAGTTACTTGAATTAGCGAAGGTATTTTGTATTGATGTATGTGCTTATGCCGTAATGAGCAATCACACCCATTTAGTCTTGTATGTTGATGATAAAAAAGCAAATAGACTGAATGATAAAGCGATTGTAATTCGCTGGCATAAACTCTGTAAAGGCACATTGTTAACGCAAAAATACATTCAAGGTGAAAAGTTAAGTAAGGTTGAGGTCATCTTTTTCAATCAAACGGTTAAACAATATCGCGAACGTTTAGCAAGTATCAGCTGGTTTATGCGCCTATTAAATGAAGACATTGCGCGCAGAGCAAATAAAGAAGATAACTGCACAGGACGCTTCAGGGAAGGTAGATTCAAATCGCAAGCATTATTAGATGAAGCCGCACTAGCAGCGTGTATAGCGTATGTAGATTTAAACCCAATAAGAGCTAAAATGGCTAACACACCAGAAGAGTCAGATCATACCAGTGTGCAAAATCGAATTACAAGCGCGGCAGTTGGTAAACAACCTAAGCAGTTACTCCGATTTGCAGGTATGCCTCGTCAAGTTATGCCTAAAGGGCTGCCATTTGAGCTTAAATCGTACCTTGAACTCGTTGAGCTGACAGGGCGAATAATGCGGGAGGACAAACGCGAGCATATTGATAATATAACCCTTCCTTTGCTAGAAAGGCTTAATATATCACCAGAAAACTGGTTAAAACTCACCACACAATTTACACGCGTATTTCATGGTGCAGTATGCAGGCCCAAATCACAAGTAAGCTACTGTGAAAATTTAAAGCGCAAACGGCGTTCAAATATTAGCAACTGCGAAAAGCTACTCGCATAAATCAAAAACCACTTAGTAAAAGTTAAAACTGCAATTTTGCAGTTATTTTCATTTTTGAAATTTAGATCTAAGAAAGCTAGTGACTTATTTATTAGATGAAATGAAAAGTGACCCAGCAAGAAGAGATAAGTTCTGAACCTGATTGGCAAATTTAGTTGCACATATTTGTTTGTAAATTAAGCTGGTTTCACTTTTAGTTCGTTTCAAGACGAGTAAACAAATGAATAAATGCCGTAAGTCGTGCGTCAATATAGCTGTTGCCTCGTTAATTTTTTCGTTAGTTGTTTCTGTAACGATGACGGTGCTAGATTGGAGTGCAAATCCGAACAACCTATTTTATAGCCAAGAGACGACCAACTGGGGGGTTCTGCTTCAAACATTCGGCAGTTGGTTCTTGCCGCTGTTGCCTGTTGTAATAATTTCGCTCAGTATCTTGTTCTATTTAGTATCAAAGGTATATTCATATGCCAGTAAATAAAACAAATAAGACATCCAACCTAAATTTTCACTTTACACACTTAGAGGCTAGCTTTTGTTTAATGTATAAAACAAGCAGCGTGCCTTATGACAAAAATATAATTTCTAACCTAATTGGCAAATTTTTGTTTGTAAATTAAGCTGGTTTAACTTTTTTAGTTAAGATAGGTGTCACTTTTAGTTTCTAATAATAAACAGAACTTTCCCCGGTCAACCTTAAGAACATCATAGGGGCAGAGTTGTAGCAATTCTTTCGCTTTAGCAAAAGTAATATTCATTGTAATGCCATGTGTTCTCATAGTTATAATTATAGCGCTTCGTAAATTGCTGCGATCCCTTGGCCACCACCAATACACATAGTTACTAAGCCATATTTACCGTTTATGCGCTTTAGCTCGTATAAACATTTAGTGGATAAAATAGCACCTGTTGCACCAACTGGATGCCCTAATGCTATTGCACCACCGTTAGGGTTAACTTTGTGCTGAGGAAAACTTAGCTCGTTAGCTACACATAATGCTTGTACAGCAAAGGCTTCGTTAGATTCAATTACATCCATATCATCAACAGATAGCCCTGTTTTTCTTAATACCTCTTGCACGGCCGGTATTGGTCCAATACCCATAAGTGAAGGTTCAACACCCACACGCGCATAAGCAATTAAACGGCCTAAAGGTTTTAAGTTCTGAGCGACCGCTTTTTGCTCATTCATAAGTACAAGCATAGCGGCTCCATCATTTATACCTGATGAGGTTGCAGCTGTTACAATGCCATCTGTTTTAAAGTGCGGCTTTAACATTGCCAGCTTTTCAAGAGTTGTATCAGCACGTACGTGCTCATCAGTATCAAATATATAGCTGTTTTTACGAGATTTAATGTCGACTGGTATTATTTGATCTTTGAAGTGCCCAGCGGCAATGGCTTTGGCTGCTTTATGATGACTTAGAGCTGCATAGCTATCTTGTTCTTCTCGGCTAATTGCGTATTTAGTAGCAATGTTTTCAGCGGTTATACCCATAGGATTGTTATCCCATGGATCTTGTAATGTGGTCGTTAATTCATCAATAAGTGTACTGTTGCCCATTTTTTGGCCCCAACGATTACTGTCAAGTGTATAACTGGTGCTACTCATGCTTTCTGCTCCACCCGCTAATACTGTGTCTACATCGCCTAACTGAATTTGTTGTGCGGCTTGTATTATTGCTTCTAAGCCAGAGCCACATAATCTATTTAATGTTACGGCGTGGCTGTTAATAGGTAGCCCGGCGTCTAAACCAATCACTCTTGAAAGGTAGGCATCTTTTGGACCGTTATGAATGACTTTGCCTACAATACAAGAATCGATTTGGGTGGGGGATAATTTTGCTCTAATAATGGCTTCTTTAGCGCAAAGGGTCCCAAGTTCAGCAGGCGTAAAGTTTTTAAGACTTCCTCCAAAGCTGCCGATAGGGCTTCGCACTGCGCTTAATATAACAACGCTATTACCTGTTAATTCTGTCATTTTGTTCTCTTATTATTTTATAAACTAATTTCTCAGATATTAATTACTCTATTTAAAAATTAATAAGTTGAAATTTTAATTAAGTTTATAAAAACATAATTCTTATATAAACAAAACAATGCTTTTTCACTATTTATAAGTTTTATAATGAAGCGTTCTTTACTTAGTTGGCCGGCTTTAAAAATTAGCTGCTTGAGATTTAAATACGAGAGAAAGCGAGAGTTTTTATTATTTAACCGAAGTGAGCTTTATTTATAACCATTATCAACAAAATTAAGTCGCTAATATAAATTATTTAGTAATTCACAACGTTAAAAAACAATAACTTATTTGACAGAATAGCTATCTCGTTTATTCTTTTAACATTTAGTAAAAAGTAATTTTTGTTATCACAGCTACAGATGTCGTGAAGTGATTTTAGTAAGTGCCTTAAGGAATAATTGATTCACATGTCTTCTACACCAGAAAATATAATTGGCCAGCAAGAAATGCTGGCTGTGCGCCACCGCAGGCGCTATACACTTTGCCATGTTTTGACCATTTTAGGTGTACTTTTTCTTGCTGCTTTTGGAGGTTTGAGCTTAGTTAGTGGTTCGTATGTTTTAGGTACCATATTATTAATTAATGCACTTGTGGGGTTAATCAATCTTTATCTTTTAAAGAGAAGTGGTAATGTTGAGCGAGCGGCAAAAATTCTTAGCGGTATTTTGTTTGTTTTATCTATGAGTTTATTAATCACCGGTGGTGAGAACAATACCGGAATGCTGTGGATTTATCCTATTGTTGCAATAAATCTTTTTATAAACCGCTTTTGGCCTGCCGTTTTTGTATTTAGCATTTTTAGTATTGCAAGTGCTTTGCTTTTATTTACGCCGTTAAGCGCTTTATTAATGACTAGTTACTCACTTACGGAAGCCGTACGCTTCATGCTGACAATGCTTGCTTTAAATTCTATTTGTTTAGCTGCATTACGTTCAGAAGAGCAAGCCTACGAAACTATTATGCAACTGCATGCAGATGATATTCGCCAAATGGCTTATTACGATAAGCTTACGGGGTTACCTAATCGATGGAGCTTTAAAACTAACCTTGAGCGTATGCTAAACCGTGCTGAGCGAGATAAGCAACGCATTGGTTTGCTTTATATAGATTTGGATAACTTTAAGCAGGTTAATGATCAGCATGGCCATGAAGCGGGGGACAGAGTTTTACTTAAATTTAGTGAGCGGCTTTTAGATGTTATACGCCCAAATGATCAAATATATAAGCCACAAACAGAAAGCTTAGCAAGGCTTGCTGGCGATGAGTTTGTTGTATTGTTACCTAATATTAAAGCCCCCCTTGATGCCAGTACCGTGGCCGCAAGAATTTTAAATATTTTTAAAGGGGGTTTTAATGTTGATGATGTAGATCACATGATATACGCAAGTATTGGTATTGCTGTTTACCCCGATGATTCTGCTGACTCCACTGATTTACTCCATCATGCTAATGCAGCAATGTATGACGCTAAAAATAATGGACGTAATTGCTTTAAATTTTTTACCCAAGACATTGCTGACAAGCTTCGTGAACGCCAACTCATTGAAAAAGGGCTTAGACTTGCCTTAAATGAAGCGCGTTTTAGTTTAGTTTATATGCCTATTTTTGCGTGTAAAGATAGCTCTATTGTAGCCGTTGAAGTGCTGCTTAGGTGTCACAGTCCTGCATTAAATGGTTATGGGCCTGATCACTTTATCCCTGTGGCTGAGGCTACAGGCCTTATCAAAGATATTGATTTATGGGTTATAGACAATGCTTTAAAAGCACAAGGCGTTTTACAAAAAGAACTCAGTTTTAGTGGCAAAATTTGTATTAATATTTCGGGTGTTGAGCTACACAATGAGCTATTTCCTGAACAAGTAAAAAATTTATTAGCACATCACAAAATTAAACCTAACAGTGTTGAGCTAGAAGTGACAGAGACGGCATTTGTTGCTGGTGATGTTACCTGCCTTAAAACGCTCAATGCGCTAAATGAACTTGGCGTATCCTTAGCATTAGATGATTTTGGAACTGGTTACACGGCATTTAATCAATTAATACATTACCCAGCTCATTGCTTAAAAATAGACCGCTCATTTGTTAATGATCTTTTTTCAGAGCGTGAGGCACGTAACAAAATGGTGATGATCATCCAAAGTTTGGCCAAGCTTTACGACCTTAGAGTGATTGCTGAAGGCGTTGAAACCGAAGCACAAATGACTTACCTCAAAGAACTCGGTTGTGATTGGGCGCAAGGCTATTATTTATCGCGGCCACTATCGTGGGATGACTTTTGTGCATTACTTAAATCTTAAATAAACAACCTGATATGATTATTAGACAATAGGTTACAAGTTATGCTGTATTGTTGGTTAGTGTTAGTACAGCGTGGGTACTTTAGTAATTTGCATCTATTTTAAATCTAATTAGAAAACAAGGAATGTATATGAATC
Organism: Pseudoalteromonas espejiana DSM 9414; assembly: GCF_002221525.1. Taxonomy (NCBI): domain Bacteria; kingdom Pseudomonadati; phylum Pseudomonadota; class Gammaproteobacteria; order Alteromonadales; family Pseudoalteromonadaceae; genus Pseudoalteromonas; species Pseudoalteromonas espejiana. Next base: position 1,827,866 of record NZ_CP011028.1, read on the forward strand.
AAGTAAATAAAAAAGCAATCATTAAATTTGAAATGTCAGAAACAGGGCACCAAATTGTTAATGCTAAAATTAATGGCAAGCCTTTGCGCCTAATTTTAGATACAGCCGCAGGCTCGTCTGTTTTAGATAAAGCCTGCCTTAATGATTTAAACATTATAGAAACACTTAGTGATGAAAATGCAGCGGGTTTAGGTACATCTGAGCATGTAATGGGAAATATTGAGGTTTCAGAAATTGAATTAGCTGGCGTTGTATATAAAAACCCGAGCTTTGTATCGTTAAACCTTGACCATGTGCAAGTTGCAGGTGGAGAAGAGGGCGTACATGGTTTACTTGGCTCGCCTTTTTTTATTCAGCACAAAGGCGTTATAGATTTTGAGAATGAAACGCTTGAGCTTATAAGCTCTTAAATAACAAAGCCTGCGCACTTATTTTTTAAATACGTGCGCAGGCTTAAGTTACATAGTTGCTTTTAAAGCAAGCTTTACTACTGTAGTAGCTCTTTTCTTACTATTTCAGCACCTTTACTTAGGGCATTGAGCTTACCATTTGCAACTTCATGAGAAAGCGGGGCCATGCCGCAGTTTGTACAAGGGTAGAGTTTATCAGCGTCTACAAACTGTAGGGCTTTGCGTAAAGTGGCGGCTACCTCTTCAGGTGTTTCTATTTCATTGCTAGCAACATCAATAGCACCCACCATTACTTTTTTACCTCGAATGAGTTCGAGTAAATCTATAGGTACGTGCGAGTTGTGGCACTCTAATGAGATAATATCAATATTTGATTGCTGTAATTTAGGGAATGCTTCTTCGTACTGGCGCCATTCACTGCCGAGTGTTTTTTTCCAATCGGTGTTGGCCTTAATGCCGTAGCCGTAACAAATATGTACTGCGGTTTCGCATTTGAGCCCTTCAATTGCACGCTCTAAACACGCGATGCCCCAATCGTTTACTTCATCAAAAAACACATTAAAAGCGGGCTCATCAAATTGGATTATATCTACGCCTGCGGCTTCTAGCTCTTTGGCCTCTTGGTTTAGTATTTTGGCAAATTCCCACGCTAGTTTTTCACGGCTTTTGTAATGGTCGTCATACAGAGTGTCTATCATAGTCATTGGGCCAGGTAACGCCCACTTAATAGGTTGGGTAGTTTGCGAGCGTAAAAACTTAGCGTCTTCAACAAACACTGGTTTTTGGCGGCTAACAGGGCCCACTACGCTTGGTACACTTGCATCGTAACGGTCACGTATTTTTACTGTTTTACGTTTTTCAAAATCAACACCGTTAAGGTGCTCTATAAATGTAGTTACAAAATGCTGACGTGTTTGCTCACCATCGCTTACTATATCAATGCCTGCTTGTTGCTGGTCGAATAATGATAAGCGTAGGGCATCGTGTTTGCCTTGGGTTAATTCATCTGCTTGTAACTTCCAAGGTGACCAAAGAGTTTCTGACTCTGCAAGCCATAATGGCTTTGGTAAACTGCCTGCTGTAGATGTAGGTAATAAAGTTTTCATAATAAGTGATACCGTATAATTTAATTAAATTTAGATGTTTACCGTTGTAAATTGCTCAAGCGCCGATTGGTATGGTTTTATAAAGTGCTCTTCGGCAAACTTACCTTGCTCTGCGGCTAATTTACTGCGCTCATCTCTATCGTAAATAATCTGTGTGAGTGAATGGTCTGCATTTTTTAAATTAGGTTTGTAAGCTTTGCCTGCCGTTGCATTTGCGTTGTAAATTTCTGGGCGATAAATTTTTTGAAACGTTTCCATGGTGCTAATTGTGCTTATTAGCTCAAGGTTGGTGTAGTCGTTTAGTAAATCCCCAAAGAAAAACAAGGCAAAAGGCGCAGCGCTATTTGCAGGCATAAAGTAACGAACCTGTAAGCCCATTTTTTTAAAGTATTGCTCTGTTAGCGAAGATTCGTTTGGTTGGTACTCAATACCTAAAATAGGGTGCTCGTTTGCTGTACGGTGGTAAGTTTTGTTATCAGACACGCTTAGGCATATTACCGGTGGCTTTTTAAAGTTTTGTTTATATGTAGTTGAGCTCACGAACGATTGAAACAACTTTCCATGCAGCTCACCAAAATTATCAGGAATACTAAACTGCGGTTTATTTTTATTATGTTGCTGAAGGAGCACGCTAAAGTCGTAGTCACGCACGTAAGACGAAAAGTTGTTACCAACAATGCCTTCTATGCATTTGTTTGTTTTGTTATCTACTATGTTGGTTTTAAGTATTTCTATTGATGGAAAGCTTTGGCTGTTTTCATCTAAGCCAATATCTACAGAAATAATTTCGAGTTCGATTGAATAACGTTCTGCTGTTGGGTTATCCCAATTAGCCAGTGTATTAAAGCGGTTATTGATCATGTTAAGTGCTTTGCGCAAATTAGATTGACGGTGCTCGCCACGGGCTAAGTTTGCAAAGTTAGTTGTAATACGAGTATTTGTTGATGGCGTATAGTGCTCATCAAGGCGCTGACTTTGAATATTAAAGGTTAAGTTTTTACTCATGATGTTGGTATCCAATTTTTATTTAAAGGCAAAGCCATTGTTTTTAAAAGTGGCTGCTGCTTAGCTATAAACTAGTGGTTAGCTAAGCGCTGTTCGATGAGTAATTTATACGTAAATTGTGCCTTAAATAAAAACGGTATAATTTCACATAAAACATGAGTTTGATTCATTTATAAAATATGGCTTAGCGTTCGCACCAACGATAGGCTGAAATCAGGTAAGTAAGTTAGCTGTAAGGGGTAGTATTTATAGCGGTTTAGATGTCTAGATGGGGTTGTTGCGGTAATTTCATGTTCGGTATGAGTAATATTCAGGGCTCTGTTTTATAAACTATGTAATGTGTAAAAAGACAGGTTATCTATCTGTTGTTCATCTACACTTAGTTACACTCGATTACTAACTTCTTAATAATAAAGTACATTGTGTACGCATAAGTAAATAGATGAACAAATTAAAAAACCTTATCACCCAATTTATAACTGCAATGCAAAAGCGCCCTGGATTATTAGCTGTGATGGCGTTTTGCTCTGGTGTAGCAAGCTATGTCATGGTTGACAGGAAGGAATCGTTTTCGCAGGTTATTGCTATTGTGTTATTGATAAGCTGGCTTTGGCTAATAATTGATAACTGGCTACGCGAAAAAGTAGAAGAGAGGTTTGGTGTAGCGGTATCGCCGAATGTAATGCGTTTTGCACTGCAAATGGTGCAACAAGAGAGCTTATTTTTTGCGTTACCCTTTTTTTTAGCGGTTACGCAGTGGGATCATCCACAATCTATTTTTACATCGCTTATTGTTTTGTGTGCCGTAGTGTCGGTTATCGACCCGCTTTATTATAAAAAACTAGCCACAAATCGCACATTATTTACTGTGTTTCATAACTTTGCTTTATTTGTAGTATTGCTTGTAACACTGCCCATTTTATTAAACCTGACAACTAGCCAAAGTTTGGTAATTGCACTAATTACGGGTGTTATTGTTACCTTGCCGAGTTTAAAAAATTTAATGCCTAATGCACGCTGGTGGCGTTTTCCTATTTTAGTTTTAATTTTATGTGCTTTTAGTGCCAGCGTTTGGCAGTTACGTAGCTTTGTGCCGCCAGCAGCGCTTAGATTAACCGACATTACGTTAGCGCACGAAGTCGACTTACAACATAAAAAGCCTGTAGGCAGTATTGAAACGCTTGATTTACACACCCTACACCGCGAGGGTTTATACAGCTGGACTGCGGTTAAAGCGCCACGGGGTTTAAACGAAAAAATATTTCATGTGTGGATACACAATAAAAAAGAAGTCGATAGAATCACCTTAAATATTAATGGCGGGCGCGAGCAAGGTTATAGGGCTTGGTCTCATAAGGTTAACTTTCCTAAAAACGCTTTAGGTAAGTGGCAAGTAAAAGTAGTAACTGAATCAGGCCAGTTAATAGGTTTGGCAAAATTTAATGTTACATATTAACTATGGTAATAGGTTTGTAATTAAATAAATATTTGATAGGCTATTTTTACAGTGTTTAATGGATGAACGTTATGAGTTTGGCATTTGATTTATTTATTTGGTTAATGATAGAGACAATTTTAGGTTTTTTAATTTACTCAACTGGCTGCACTATTTTAAAAATAGTTACCTTTGGTAAGTTTAAAAGCGAAATTACCGATTATGTATCGTTTAAGGCGAATAAAGCCAAAGATGTTTACTTAATTTGCTTACTCGGGTTTAGCTTTTATGTGCTGTTAATTGGCTTTATTGCTTACATGAGCCACTAATTTATACAAACCACATGAAACAAAATAGATTTTTGATTGCAGCGAGTGCTTTGAGCTTTATAGCCTCGCTTTTACATGTAGCGTGTATTTTTGGTGGGCCCGACTGGTATCGCTTTTTTGGTGCTGGTGAGAAAATGGCTCAACTGGCAGAGCAGGGAAGTACCTATCCAACTTATGTGACTTTAGCTATTGCAGTTATTATTGCTCTTTGGGGCTTATACGCGCTCTCTGGTGCAGGCGTTATCTTAAAATTGCCACTATTAAAAACTGCCTTGGTATTAATCACCGCTATTTATTTAGTGCGCGGTATTGCAGGTTTAATCATTCCTTTTTAACTACCAGCCAAATTGTTCACCATAACACTATGCAGTTTTGGATAATAAGTTCGCTTGTGTGTTGCCTATATGGGATATGTTATTTATTAGGCACGCGACAATTTTGGTATTCATCTAAATAATTATAAATATTCGATAATTTAAGGACACCTATGAGCCACGATCACTGTCATCATGTTAGCAATTATAATCGTGCTTTTGCGATAGGTGTGTTACTAAATATTGTATTTGTAGTAATAGAAGCTGGCTATGGTTTTTATGCCAACTCCTTAGCGTTATTAGCCGATGCCGGGCATAACCTAAGCGATGTTGTAAGTTTATTACTTGCTTGGGGTGCAAATGTTTTAGCTAGTAAAGCCGCCACGGATAAACGAACTTTTGGTTATAAAAAATCTACGGTGCTAGCGTCTTTAACGAGCTCTATATTATTAATGGCTGCACTGGTAAGTATAGCTTGGCATGCCATTGAGCGCTTTGAAAATCCACAACCTGTTACAGGTGTCACAATTATTGTGGTGTCGTTAATTGGTGTGGTAATAAATACGCTAACTGCTTTGCTGTTTGTTCAAGGGCAAAAGCATGATTTAAACATTCGGGGTGCGTTTTTACATATGGCTGCTGATGCAGCTGTATCTTTAGGTGTTGTTATTGCAGGCGTAATAATATTATTTAAAAATTGGCATTGGGTTGACCCAGTGGTTAGCCTGAGCATTGTGGTAATTGTATTTATTGGGACCTGGGGATTATTTAAAGAGTCACTTAATTATGCAACCGATGCAGTGCCTAAAAATATTAATGTACACTCAATTAAAGCGTATTTTTTAAACATTGATCATGTTGTAGATTTACATGGCTTGCATGTTTGGCCATTAAGTACCACTGAGTCTGCACTTATTGTTCATTTAGTGACTAATAAACAAACACTCAATAATGAATTTTTAATTGAAGTGCAACAGCATTTGCACGACCACTTTAAAATTGAACACGCCACCATACAAATAGAAACTAGCCACGGTAACCGCGGTTGTATGTTTAACCATGAGCATGCCCATGGTTAAACAGCAGTTCACTATTGCGTGATTAAAATAATAAACCGGTTAGTTTGTAACAACTTAGCGAAAAAATAAGCAGTAATACAGGTAAAATAATTAAGTTTAATAACGTTGAATTAGTGTATTTACCCATTACGGCTTTTTGATTTACTAACCAAACCAAGTAAGCCGTAATTATAGGAAGTAGTAAGCCGTTTGCAGCTTGTGCAAATATAATAACGGCTACGGGGTCTAACCCTAACGAGGCAACTAAAGCACCAAATACTAAAATAGTAATCGCAACCGATTTAAACCGTGTATTACTCATTTCGTTTTTCCAGCCCAACATACCACAAACCGCATATGCGCCCGCGAGTGGCGCTGTTATAGCACTCGTTAAGCCTGCAGCAAATAAACCAATGGCAAAAAAGTAATGCGCGGCTTCACCAAGTAGTGGCTCTAACTGCACAGCCATATTAGCAGCACTTATTTTACCGGCATCTGTGCCATAAAATGCCACTGACGCGGTAGATAAAATAGCAAGTGTGATCACACCGCCTAAAGTAATTGATAAACCCGTGTCGAGGTTTGTTTGCTTCATAATTGTGTCTTTATCACTTTTTGAATGGTCTTGCGCAGCTAATACGCCAGAGTGTAAAAATAAGTTATAAGGCACAATAGTTGTACCAATCAGCGCAAGTACGGTGGTTAAAGAGCCTGAGGGCATACTAGGTATAAACCCGGCTACAACTTTAGAAAGAGGGGGGGCGGCCATAATTAACGTAGATATAAATACTAAGCTCATTAGTATTACAAGCAGTATTAACGCGTTTTCTACCACTTTATGTTTACCGCTGTATAAAAGCAGTGCGCTACATATTGCAATTAGTGGGGTCCATATTTGTGCACCAATTTCTGGAAATATTCCTACTAGGCCCATACTGGCACCGCTTAAATTTCCGGCTTCGTAGGCGGCACTGCCTACACCAATAGCGCTTATTACTAAAAAGGTAGCAAGTGCTTTGAGGTATGGGGTTTTAATGTGGGCGCGTAATGCTTGCGCTAAATCTTGGCCTGTTGCTACACCTAATCGTGCGGCCATAGATTGTAATAAAATAGTGGCAATAACCGAAAAAAGTAATGTCCAAATTAGCGCAAATCCAAAATTTGCACCCGCTACACTTGCTGTAGTTATAGTGCCTGGGCCAATAAATGCGGCTGTTACGAGTAATCCTGGGCCAAATCGCATAAGTTACCTTAATATTTGCTTTTAAATTTTGCACGGTGTTTAAATTAACCCGTACATTTATTGCTGCCACTTTAAGTGCCTTGCAGCTAGAGCCGCCCCTTGGCTATTCATTTTAATTGAATGAGTAAAAAGCCGCGTAGGATACCAACTTATATATAGAATTAAAGAGCTAAGCGTTTACCTGCCTGTAATTTATACAATACGTGTTGTTATATTTATAAATCAATACGGTACATTATTAACTGCTCAAATTTATCCTACCTTATGGGCTGTAAAATGAGCAAGTAACTTAAGATTTTAATGGTTGTAAACGTTTTACAAATTAAATTCGTAAAACTCAATATAGTTATTGCTAAGCAAGCGTATATAGGAATATTATGCGCAACTTTTTTAAGTTTATGTACGGATTTTGACCATTTAAATGACAAGGTATTTAAATAAAGTAATGCTAATTGCTTTTGTGTTTATTGCTACGTTAAGCCTAAGTAAAAGCATAGCAAGCGAGCAACCTAAAGAGCTAGAAGTCGGCATCGGCGGAAATATTAAAACGGTTGATGGCAGTGAATACATAAATCATAAGCTTGATATACATATTCATCCATTATGGGAAAGCCGATACGTTTCACAAGGGCGCGACAACTTAAATACTGATGGCATAGCCTCTATAGCTGCAGAGTTTAATTATGAAAACTTAGCGTTTATTCCGTGGCACGCAACAGGGGTAAGCAGTGGTTACAATGAGCTTAATTTAAATGTTATTTACGCAGCTAATTTAACTGAGCGCTTAACGCTTTATAGTGGTTTCAACCACATTAAAACCAATGAAGAAGGCGTAAAAAGCAACAATAACGAGCTTAGCCTAGATTTTGAATATTATTTTACCAGTGATACACAAGCACTTGCGAGTATGTATCACGCTTTGCAAGCACATGGCACGTTTATAGAGTTGGCAATTAAAAAAGACTACCTAATAGCAGAGTCTTTAATGTTTGCACTTACAACAGGAGTTGGGTTTAACCACGGTTATATAAATGATGGTCACAATGGCGCTAATAATATAAAAATTACGGCTAATTTAACCTATCAATTACTCGATAAATTATCAGTACAAAGCTATGTAAGTTACAGTGCGGCAATTAATAAAAATGAAGCTGATTACGCTGGCGATGAAAGCTTACACTCATTCTTTTGGGCAGGTATTGGCTTAAATTACCAGTACTAATTAAGTTTTAGTAGGTGAGGCTATGCTCACCTACTTTATTTTTTAACCTACCTTATTGAGACTGTTTTTTATTGTCTGTTTCTTTATGAGTGTGCTGCACAGTACTGGAGCTTGTGGTTTGTTTAATTTGTTGTATGGGCTGGTTTCGCACGCACAATAAATTGTCAGCCATATACTGGCAACTACCAATGTAAAGGTCGTTATGGTCACCAATATATTCACACGCTTGAGACTTTTGTTTAGCCGTACATGCTTTTACCGCTACTTTATTTAACGAGCCTGCATGTGCTAACGCATAATTAGTTACCATTAAAAAGCTAATGGTAACTATTAACTGTTTAGTAAATTTCACTGTTAGTCCTTATTATTAGGGGGAGGTTTGTGCCCTTTTTGTCCGCCAGGAGGGCCTCCTGCAGGGCGAACCGATTCACCATGTAAGCAACCTATAAATAAATTTTCGCTAGGGCTTGCTGCATGATAGTGGTAACCACGAGTTGAGTCGGTATTACCTCTGCACTCATCAAGTGCCTCTTCATTACCGTTTGCATCTCGCATTGCATAAATCCCATATCCATCAATTGCGTAACCTATTAAAGGAGCATGGCCGTCTTCACTTGTTGATTTATTTGTACAGCCGGTTGATGAATGATAATGATAGCCCTGATGCAAGTTTATATGACCGCCACAATCGTCAAAAGCAGCTATGGTGTAACTACCTAAAATTTCGTTGACAGGGGCGGGGCCAGAAAGCTCTGTACCATCAAGTGCCAACCCTACGGTATGTAATCGACCTGTTTGTTTAGCTTCAATGGGTGTGGTGGGGATTAAATAAGTTAAAGAAAAATCATCATCAAGGTAGTCAAGCTCACACTCAATGCAGTTTTGTTTATATTGCTCTTCTACATCTGGGCGTGCTGCACCTGCACATGACTCTTTTGATGCGGTGTAGCGTACCTTATTAGTTTTAGCATCGTAGAGTACCCACTTTTCATCACCATAATATTCGTCGAGTTTTAATATAAAGTCGCCAGTTAAATCAACTAAGTCACCTTTACCTTGTTTATCAAACCATTTACCCGATACATCGGCGCCATCGCTTGTACTTCGAGGGCAAAATGGCCCTGGCACTCTTCCTGCTGGCGCACCTGTGGTAATAAATTTATAACAGGTGGTTTGAGTGCCTTGAGCTGTTTCGCAATTAACTATGGTGGGCTCTTCAATAAAAGCCCCTTGTGTAAACATAGATAAATCTATTACTGGCTTAACCGCTGTTTCATCGTGCGTTGATGGGTTACAGCCTAATAGGCTAAATGCAGCAAGGGTTACTACAGTGCCTATAAGGCGTTTATTTTTAAGGCTCATAATTAGTCCTTTTAGAGGGCTATAAGTTGCAATGTATATAAAGGTTTAAATACTGATATTAATAATATTAGGCTAAAAATGTGCAAACATTATGAAGAATATACCGTTTTTAATATGTTTCTGATTTAGGTTATAGTATTTACATATTTAAACGACAGGAGCCGTTATGAAATTTTTAGTTTTTTTAGGCACAGTTCGAGACAGTACCCCGCCAAAACCTGCTCGCTTGGGTGAGCGAGTGGCTAAATCGTGTTTGGCTTGCTTAAACAATCAATATGCAGAGCATGAGTTTGAATTAATTGATGCGCTGGACTTTCCCTCAGAGAATATTTTTAAACCGCATTTTGCTTATGCTAAAAGTAATGCGCCTGAGCATTTAACTTCCCTAGCAGATAAAATTAGTAAAGCCGATGGTTATATAATGGTAAGCCCAGAATACAACCACAGTATGAGCCCAGCACTGGCTGATTTACTTAATCATTTTGGTAGTTCTTTATTTTCGTACAAGCCAAGTGCTATCGTCACATATTCTGCAGGGCAGTGGGGCGGTTTAAGAGCAGCAATTAGTTTACGAACGTTTTTATCTGAGCTTGGTTGTTTACCTGTGTCGGCTATGGTGCATGTACCAAAAGCGCAAGAAGTATTAAACGCAGACGGCACAATGCAGCAAACAGAAGACGAAAAGGCATGGTTTAAATACTATTCACGTACTTTTAGCCAGCTTATGTGGTGGGCGCAAGCCGCAAACAATCACAGCAAAAACGTTGATCCGCATACTATGGTCAAAAGTTTTATCTCTGATCCTTCTCAGCGCAATGCACCTTGAGTGTGTAATTACCAATTCGCAATACTATTTAACCTGAGCTCTGGATAATAAATCTATCTCGAGCAGCTATTTTCAGCGCTAACTGCGTTGAATTTACTTGCAATAGGCCAGCTATTGACGCGTAAATTCGCCTTGTTTTCACTAAAAATCTCTGGCTAGAGAGAATCAATTTAAATATCCAACCAATTCAGGATGTTAGTAAATCTCTTAACCAGAGCTCAGGTTATTTAATCATTTTAGGGCTAAGCATAACATTAGCTGGGCATGTTTTAGCTGAAAAAGTGCGGGTTTACACATGCACTGTGTTTATATACAGTACATGTGTTTTGTAATGTATTTAAAACAATATACTAAAGCTTAAGCGCGCCGTACGCGGCTCTATTGGATGAAAGTGATTGTCTTCTACACCTTGTGCAGGCTCGCCAGGTAAGCGCGAAGCGTAGTAGTAATCTATATCGTGATCGGTACTATTAAATAAATTGAGTAGTTCAAAATCGACTTTCCAGTGAGTTTGTTTATAGCTAATAGCACTATTTACAACCGTTAATGGTTCAGAGCGAATATCACCCGAGTCAGAAAGCATCCGTTTACCAATATGGCGCACTCTAAATGATGATTGCCACATTTGTGTTATATGCCAATTTAAACCTGCACTTGCTACAACAGGTACTGCACCTTCTATATAGTTGTTGTTAGAGTTTATATCTAATCGTGAATGAGTAAACGAGGCTTCCATGTCTAAACTAAAGCGCTCGTTAATCCAATAATACGCGCTTAGTTCGAGGCCATAACGTTTTGATGCATCACTCGGCTCTGTATTACCTGCATCACCTACAAATAAAAGCTCTGAGTCGAGTGTTAGCCACCATAAAGCAGCGGATAAATTAAAGTTGTGATCATCAGCAAAACGCAGACCTACTTCAGCACCTTCACTTTTTACCAGTAAATCTACTTTTTCGGCATCTTGTTGACTAACAGGGTCAATATTAATGGTACTACCGCGTGCATCGTTTGAATGGAACGACTGCCCCCAGTTAGCATAAGCCGCTAATAAATCCGTAAATTTATAATTTAAACTGCCTTTAAAGCTAACTAAATCGTCGTTTGCTTTGCCCGAATTTACCCGTGTGATACTGCTTACATCGGTATCAAAATAGTCGTACCTTACGCCTGCTGTTGCCTCTAATTTAGGTGTAAAAAGTATTTTTGTTTGCCAATAACTCGAATAGCTTGTTTGTTTTATGGCATCTTGTCTTACCGTATTGAGTCGCTCTCGCGCTTTCGTGTTATAAAGTCCTACATTGTCTATATCGTCATGGCGAACCTCAAGCCCTGTACTATGCTGCATATTTAAACCAGCAGTTAAAGAGTCAAACTGATAACTTAGCTCACCACCATATATATTGCGGCTATCTTGTTGATTAAATTGATCGCCATTTATAGGATCATTTAAAAAGTAACTAAAGTTCGAAAACAGCGTTAAGTCGTAATTTATTGCATAAACACTGGCTTTTATATGCTCGCCTTGCCAAACGCTTGATAAGCTATAACGGCTCGAGCTACCCCCAAGAGTGGTATCAAGCGAGCCTAATGGTGAAATTATGTTTTGTGACACTTCGCGCTGAGGAATTTGATCGGCTGATTGCCATGTGTTGTCGTACGCCATTGCTGTAATAGATAAATTTCCATTTAAAGCTTTGCCAACATAACGAAGTAGGGCATTTTTTTTATTTACGTTTTCGTTAATATCATCCCATGGGCCATCGTAACCTTGCCACTCAGCTGCAGCTATTAACTTGGCATTAGATATATCAACCGCGCCAAGCACCACTGCACGTTTATAGTTGTCCTCTCCAATACTTAGCTCTATTTGTTTGTGTTTTAAGTTATTAGCCAAATTAAATTGTGCGCTACCTGCACTTGAAAAATCGCCCTGAGTGGCACTATATGAGCCTTTTTGGTAATTAATAGTCGATATGCTTTCAGGAATAATAAAATTAAGATCGGTATAACCTTGCCCATGGCCGTGGCTTCGCATATTAATGGGCATGCCATCTATGCTGGTGGCAAAGTCGGTACCATGATCTAAATTAAATCCTCTAATAAAGTATTGGTTTGCCTTGCCTGAACCACTATGCTGAGTTACCGCCATGCCCGGTATGAGCTCTAACATTTCGGCACTTCTGAGCATGGGGCGTTGCTCAATTTCGCCTTGACCTATTATGCCACTAGAGGCACTGATAGACTCGCCAATTAAGCCATCACGGTGGCCGTATACGGTTATGGTTTCTATGTTTGCATAGCTATAGGCACTGTACAACGTACTTAAAGTAATAATTGCTAATTTATTCATGACTAAAATCCCTATTTATTTTGCTAACTTAAAGAGCTGCTAAATTAAATACGGCTTAGTGTTATTATTGGATGCAACATTTGTTATGTATATGTAATGTTTTAAACCACGCTTTACACCTTGGTTTAAAAACAAACTGGCAAGCTATTGTAATATCAAAATATAAAACTAATAATCAGCGTGTTAAAAAATTCTACAAATTACTCAATTAGAGAGCCTGTATTGAAAGCCAAAGAAATTCGCAATTTTTATATTAACGAAGAGCAGTCGGTGTATTTGCTTTCGCACCGTGATGCAAAAAAACACCGCCAATGGCTTAATATTTGTATTAAGCAACTAACTATATTGGGCTATAAAAATGTAGAAATGATAGGCTCTGGCGCGTTTGGTTTTGTATTTGCAGGGGATGATGACAACGGCTTACCTTGGGTATTTAAGTTCTCGCGTATAACGCTTGCGCAAAGTGTGCGCGACCGCCTTGAAGACGAAGCGTATATGCTTTCGCAAATTAGTAACCCATTAGTGCCTACCTTTTATGCGTTTGAGCGGATTAAAAAGCAAGGCATTTTAATGATGGCTCGTGCAATTGGTGAAGACCTTGAAAAAGTATCGTTAAAAAAAGGGCGCTTTAGTGCATCACAAGTAATGGCGCTTGCCGTTAGGCTTCGTAACGTTTTAGTTGATTTACGAAGCCATAAAAACGGTATTAGCCCACAACCTATTGTACATGGTGATATTAAGCCTTCTAACCTTGTGTGGGATGAAAAAACCGATGCGCTATCGTTAGTAGATTGGGGGAGCTCGGTTTATGCGCAGGTTGATAGTAACGGTGAGCCGATAGCCAGTAATTTTATGGATTTAATGTCGGGCGATTTAAGTACCACCAATGCCCGCATGGGTGATGTGTATTTTATAGGTGATGCGCAAATGTCGGGGGAGCAATCATCTCCGCGTTTTGATGAGCAAGGCGTAGCGTCTACCTTGTATGCACTTGCATCGGCGCAATCTTGTCGTTTTGGTGCGCAAGCTATTCCTGCAAGTAGTTTAGGTTTACCTAAAGAGCTGGCTAAAGTAATTGATGGCATGCTTTCTAAAGACAAAACAATACGTGATGGTGCTGGCGATTACTTTATGCGTAACATTACGACTATGGCAAAAGCTTATTTGCCTGAACTTAAAAAGGCGACACCACGCCCTGCAATTCCTTATTGGTATGGCTCTGGCGATAAACCCGACACGGTAGTTTACAGCTCTCGTAAACAGTTTTTACGCCAGGCTGATCATAAACAGCAACTACTAGATGTAAACGATGCCCAATTAGATCGCTACTACAAAGAGTTTTTGTTTGATACGGGCGATACCGAAAAAGCTTTTTTAGCCTCAATTAGCCGCTTAGCTAAATACCCCGCTGTAGGGGGGCTTAGTTTTCATTGGAAGGATGACTCGTTATTTGTTGAGTCGTCGCTCATTATGCATGACGAAAGCCTAGGTAATGCATTTACTGATGGAATTAATAATACGGTAATGCTTGCTCAAGGTATTACTCAAAAGGGCTTATTTAAATGTTGTTTATTTGATGCACGTAAAACTATTCAGTTAGAGCGTGATGGCACAGGTGCATTTAAGTTTAATAACTTACCTGAGCTTGATTACGAAGTAGTTAGTATGAAAGCACATGAAATAGCGCGCCCACACTCTTATTTTGAAGATGGTAAAGACCCTGACGAACAACTGCAACTGCCTAAAAAAGTAATTAGATGTGTATTTGAGCTAAACCAAATTCATCATACTGGCTGTATTATTTTTGAGGCGCTGCCAGATAGAATGAAAATACACCATTATTACCGGCTGCTTGATGAAACCAAAGAAGCCGACTTTAAACGCTTACTAAATAAGTTAATGCAATATGCGGTAAATATAACCGATGTAGGTGTTGCCGGCTTTATGAAGTTACCGTACAAAAATACCCGCGAATTTGCGCTGTGTGCTCAGCAAAGCGAACATTATTTTCCTAAAAACCCTAAATCAGGCCAAGGTTAGCCTAAAAAAAGGTGCAGTTTTAAATATAAAACCGCACCTTGGCTACTTAATTGTTTGTGACGTTATTCAAATACTAAATTAAACGGTGAACGAGGGCTTAGCGCAAACTGATGGGTTAACTTTTGTTTTTTATCAGTAGCCGTAATTTGATAAAGAGTGTGCTGTTGGTTATGCCCAAAAAGTTTTACATTAAATTTAGTATTAGCTTGGCCATTAGGTAACGTGTAACGCCCCGTAATGGTAATTTGTTCAATAGCACTAGTTTCATCGTGTGCCAGTTCTGGGTTTAACAATAAGCCCTCTATCGTAAATTTATATTGTTGATCACTTAAATAAACGTGTTGCTTAACGGCGCGTGTTATTTGTTTTTTATGTGCGTTGAATTCAGTAATCGATACCTTAGCGTTTTGGTCGTCATCTATATTAGGAAAAGCCGACATAGGTAAAGAAAGCACAATAAACACATGGTTATCTACAAAGTTTAAAGTGCCGTGCTGCGCAACCATTAAATGTGCATGTGCAATGTTTGCAAATAAAAAGGTTACACAAAATAATGAGGTTACTAATACTTGGTTTAATAAGCGCATAATTAAATTTTACTCCAAGGTTTAACTACAGCTCGCCTTTAACGCAGCGTTGAAAAAACGGGTAAGTATCGGTGGCGTAATAATGGTATATGCCTTCAGGGAATTCGGGGGTTACACCAAAACGGCCGTTGCATTCATCTAAATCGCCAGAACCTGCAACGTACTCCCAATCTTGTGCAAAAGTACCTAATGGGTAAATATCAGTAGAAGGGCGGTTAGCACTAACAGCGCTTACATGTTGGTAGCTGCCAGTCATTGATTTAAGCGCAGAGCTTGCATCATCTGCTGTGCTATAACCGTAACGAGCATAAATAGGAAAACCATCGGCAGCCCATGCTATGAGTGTCATAGTTGAGCTATTACCTCCTTTAAGTTCAATAAATCCCTCTGGCATGCCATGATAATGATAGGTGCCATCGGGTTGTACGTGGGCATTATTATCGTCCGTACCAAAGCTAAACGTGTCTTGGCTTAGGGCTTCAATGTTCCAGTTTCCGCTATTGTCGCCTAAATCACAGTTTTCTCCTGAGTCGTCACAACTACCACCTGTACCGGCATCTATTTTTACCCCATTTAATACAATACCGAGTACGCCACGAGGCCCGCCCATCATCGTTGCATCTTCACTTTGCACAGGGGTTAAAGTAAAACTTTCGTTTACTGATTGTTCAGCAATAGTATTTGGGTTATCTGCATTCGGGAATGTGCCTACAGCATGGTCGGGAATTCCATTAGCAACTACATCGCGGGTAGTACCTGTGCAAGCCCAATCGGCAGAGCTGGTGGTTTGAACTGAGTCAGAGCTGTTGTATTCACTGTAACTGTATTCACATAACACACCTGAGGTAGAGCCACTTGTGCCTGTCGCACTTGTATCATCACTAGATGATAACTGGTCAACTGTATCTGTAGTGCTTTGAGCTGATAATGATTGCTCGTCGCTTCCACAGGCCATGAGGCCAAAAAGCGTAATGGCCATTAATGGTATGCTTAATCTGTTAACTGATGTCTGAGTAAGTGATTTCATTAAAAACGCCTGCTAGTACTTAATAAAGGCATTTTTAAACTTAAATGTGCAAGCAATGTGTAAAAATAAATCAACATTGAGTATGTTTGTTAATTACCGGGGCTTGAGCACAGACATAATTGTGCAAGTGCTATAAAATCAGTGTATTAAAGTTTTAAGGTTAAATGGGTATTAATGGCAAAGTCTAAAGCTGAAGTTTCGTTGCAAAGTTATGGTATTTACTCAACGTGGGATAGTAAAAGCAAAGACTTACCGCAAATAGAGCAATTTACAACAGATGTAACAGCAAAACTCGATGTTGAGTTTGGTTTAATTATTAATATAAAAAAAGCCAAAGGTGAAAAGCTTTATTTTTGTATTTATCATCCAGATATTCCCGATAGCAACGGCGACATAATGCCACCATTTGAGGGCGTAGAGTATGTTAAAGATAACGACTGGCACTTTTATTTGGGTGATACATTATGGGAGCCAATTGAAAATAAACTCGGAGATTGGCGAATGACCTTAACGCTTAATAATAAAGTGATTGCCGATAAAACATTTAATATAGCGCTTGAGCAGCAACGTTCAGAAAATGACTTTTGGCGAAAGCGAGGTTATTAAATGTACGGGCATAAAAAAAGCCAATTTAAATTGGCTTTTAAGTCTATAAAATGACTAGTTACCCCAAGGGTTACTCGCATTAGAGCGTTGTTTTCGAGCTCGTGCGCGCTGTTTAGTTGCCTTTTTTTCCATAATGCGTTTTGCATCACTAAAGCTAAGCTCACATGGTTCACCAGGCTTATGATCTGCAGGGATCACTCTGTCGCGTGGTGGCAGCTCGTACTGAACATCGTCGGGCTTAGGTAAGTTTTTAAGGCGATAAAGATAAAAGTTATCTACTTTTTCTTGTGCCCATTGTGTTTTACGTAAAAACTTTACCGCCGATTTAATATCAGGATTGTTTTTAAAACAGTTTAATTGCATATAAGCGTGTAGAAGCTCCCACCCATATTGCTCAACCAGTTCTTCAACCACTTGCTCTAATTTTACGCCTTGCAGTGGATTATTACTGTAAAGTTCTTGGTTGCTCATAGGTGTTGCCTCATTATTTAAAAATACACTTTCTATTATAAATTTAATAACGAGGCTTTAATAGATAAAATTGCTTAACTTTGGCAATTAACAACAACACGACCGCGAATTTTACCTTCCATAAGTTGCTGTGCGTTTTCAACAACTTGATCAAGCGTAATTTCTGTTGAAATTTTGTCTAAGTAATCAGCTTTAACTAAAGTGGCTAATTTATCCCAAGCTTCTACACGGTCAGCTTTTGGTCGCATTACACTGTCTATGCCTATTAAAGAAACACCGCGTAAAATAAAGGGGGCTACCGATGCCGGTAAGTCCATACCTTGGGCAAGCCCACAAGCTGTAACAACGCCGCCATATTTTAGCGATGCACAAATGTTGGCTAATGTATGACTACCAACCGAATCAATAGCTGCTGCAAAGCGCTCTTTTTGAAGTGGTTTACCTGGGTTTGAAAGCTCATCTCGGCTAATAATGTGTGACGCGCCAAGCTCTTTTAAGTAATCACTTTGTTCCATTCTTCCGGTTGCGGCTGTTACGCTGTAACCAAGTTGGTTAAGTAAATAAATTGCAAAGCTGCCAACACCACCGTTTGCACCTGTTACTAATATTTCACCATCGCTTGGAGTAATGCCTTGTTTTTCAAGAGCAATAACACTTAGCATAGCTGTGTAGCCCGCAGTACCAATTTGCATTGCCTGTTTCGGTGAAATAGCGTTTGGCAGAGGTATTAGCCAGTCACTACTTAAAGATGCCTTTTGCGCAAGGCCGCCCCAGTGTTTTTCACCAACACCAAAGCCATTCAAAATTACGTTATCGCCGGCTTTAAATTCGTCGCTGCTGGTGGTTGTAACCGTACCCACTAAATCAATACCTGGCACCATAGGAAAGCTACGTACAACAGGGCCTTTCCCTGTAATTGCTAATCCGTCTTTGTAATTAAGGGTGCTGTAAAGCACATCAAGCTGAACGTTTTGCTCAGGTAAGTCACTTTGTTGTATTTCGCTTAGCTCAGCGGTGTAGTTTTCGTCTTTGTTTATCACTATGGCTTTAATTGAGTTACTCATAACATATCCTTTTAGACCGATCGGTTTTTAATGGGTAAATAAAATGCGCATTACGTTAATAAAGCGCGTAAATACATTTCTGTGTATAGCGTTAAGGGTTTACTTGATTGAGTGAGTTTAGCTCGCATAACTGCGCCTTCCCAGCCTATCCAAAAATATTCGCTCATTAGTTGAGTGTTTACACTGTTGGCTATAGTGCCACTTTGTTTGGCGTCATTTAGGCAGTGTTCAACTTGAGTTTGCCATGCTTGATAGCTTTGTAATAATCGTACTTTAAACTCGTCACTTAAATGGTTTAGCTCTTGGTTTAAATTTCCGACTAAACAGCCACGTTTAAAATCGTATTTTTGCATGCCACTAATAGCGCTTTGCGTAAAATTAATTAAGCGCTCCAAGGGTGGGGTGCTTTCATCACTTAAATACTTAGAAAGTTTAGCAATAAAGTAATCATCGTAAGCATCAACTAATGCAATGCCGTATACCTCTTTGCTTTTAAAGTAATGATAAAACGAGCCTTTAGGCACACCCGCTTTTTTTAAAATGGTGTCTAAGCCGGTAGCACTAAAACCAAATTCAGTTAAGGTTTCAAGACCTACTCTAATAAGGTGTGCTTTAGTGTCGGCATTTTCACGTGGGGTTTTTGGAGGCCTGCCGCGCCTAACGGGTGCTTGCACTGTATTCATTGTAAATAACACCTTATTGCTCGTTTTTTAACTTACACCTATATTAGACCGATCGACTTTAAATAATCAAGAGTAATTTTCAACTGTTTAAAAATAAATCACTCAAATTATTTTGATTGAAAAAACTAATTGAAATAAAAATGTCACGATTACATTTTTGTTTGGAACTTAGCCAAAAATAGTCGGTCGGATAAATTGCACATAGGTGCAATTAAGCGGTTATAAAGCCGTATTGTAAATTAAAGAAGCAGTTAAATAACAAGTGGTACGACCACAATGTTTTTATAAATGTTAATTTATTTTTGCATCAGCAGCTTAGTTAATGTCAAACAAATTAATTGCTTTTGCTATTTGAATTTAACATTTTTATTAACTATTCATTAAATGTAGATTTCACTAATGCTACAAAATTTATAATTAAAAAAGGTGAGGATATTACCGATGAAGAGACAAAAAAGAGATCGTTTAGAAAGAGCTCATTCTCAAGGTTTTAAAGCAGGTATGGCAGGTCGCTCAAAAGAGCTTTGCCCTTATCAACAAATCGATCCTAAGTCACAGTGGCTAGGTGGTTGGCGTGAAGCGATAGAAAATCGAAACATGTACAAAACCTAATTCATCACACAGAATTAAAGCAAAAAGGCCTCCAACTGGAGGCCTTTTTGTATAGCAATTTAATAAATTAAAATGCGCTAGTGTCTTGAAATAAGCCCACTTTTAAATCTTTTGCTTCGTAAATTACACGGCCATCTACTTCAACAGTACCATCAGCCATGCCCATAAATAATTTACGTTTAATAACGCGTTTCATTTCAAGGCGGTAAGTTACTTTTTTAGCCGTTGGTAAAATTTGACCTGTAAATTTAACTTCACCTACACCTAGTGCGCGACCTAAACCTGGGCCACCAGACCACCCTAAGAAAAAGCCAACCAGCTGCCACATAGCATCAAGCCCTAAACAACCAGGCATTACAGGGTCGCCTTTAAAGTGGCAATCAAAAAACCAAAGGCTTGGGTCAATATCAAGCTCAGCTACAATTTGGCCTTTACCGTGCTCACCGCCATCAGCAGTGATTGAAGTAATACGGTCCATCATTAACATGTTGTCACTTGGTAAACGGCAGTTACCTTCACCAAACATTTCACCTTGACCACATAGGATCAAATCTTCTTTTGTATAGCTATTTTTAGGTTCCATAACACTTATCTTCGCTTAGAAATTGCCAAGTACTTTAGCGTACACTTGTACGCTAAACAACTCGGAGCAGTTAAAAAATCAAATTTTTGCATGATTTATAGCCAATCAGCCGTAGCGATTGGTATTTGCTCTATAAAACCGCGCAATTACAATCAGAAATCATTATAATTACCCCTGACTTATAACCAGTTTAAAGGAAGTTTATGATCCTTTTTGTTAACTCACTAACAGTGATTGATTTTTCTTACTTATGTAACAAACGCGGCGCCGTTGGCGAGAGCTGGATTGTTGACTTAACGTTGCACGGCAAGCTAAATGAAGAGTCTATGGTGTTAGACTTTGGCTTAGTTAAAAAGCAAATTAAAGGCATAATTGATGAATGTTTAGACCATAAGCTTGCGATAGCCAAAGGTTTAAATGGCACCGTTGAAGAATTTGCTGAACATAAAACCTTAGATTGTACGTTTGGTGATAGCCATCATTTAGCTATGAGTGCACCACACCAAGCATATTGCATGATAGATGCCCCAGAAATTACCGTAGAATCAGTTACCGAGTTTTTAATTGCAACTATTTTACCTCAGTTACCAGATAACATAGAAAAAATTGAACTGTCTCTTAAACCTGAGCACAGTCAAAGCTTTTATTATCATTACAGCCATGGCCTTAAAAAGCACGATGGAAACTGCCAACGAATTATTCATGGCCATCGCTCACAAATTGGTATTAGCTTAGATGGCATGTCGATGCCACGTTTGCAAAAGCAATGGGCTGAAAAATGGCAAGATATTTACCTAGCCACAAGTGAAGATCAAATAAGCGCCAGTGATTTAAAACACATTAACGCAAAAAGCGATGATGTATGTTTTGCCTATACTGCTGCGCAAGGTTATTTTGAAATGGCCATTAGTGAATCGCGTTGTGATATTTTACCTGTAGACACTACCGTTGAGTGCATTGCACAACACTTAGCTGAGCAAGTTAAAATAGAATACCCAGATAAAGACGTAAAAATTACAGCTTATGAAGGCGTAGGAAAAGGATCGATCAGTTATGCTTAAAACTCTTTTAGCAACAGCGCTTATAACCTCTACTAGCTTTAGTGCATTAGCGCTTGAGCTAAAAGGGCACTTAACCCAAGGTGGGTTAGTAATCGGTAAACTTGAAAATGTTACTTCCGTTTCGTTAGACGGTAAAACGTTAAAATTATCTGCATCAGGTGATTTTGTTTTTGGTTTTGGGCGCGATGCCACAGCTAATCACACGCTTAGCTGGGTAGATGAAAAGGGTAAAACTCACAATCAGGATTTAATAATTACGAAACGTGATTACAAAATTGATAAAATTACCGGTGTGGCAAAAAAGTATGTATCACCACCTAAAGAAGTTAGCGCACGTATTAGCCGCGAAGCGGTCGCTGTACGTAAAGCCCGTGAAGTTAACTCTGATTTACAGTTTTACCTAGACCCTGTATTAAAGCCGGCGCAAGGGCGAATTTCGGGTGTATATGGAAGCCAACGTTATTTTAATGGTGAACCAAGACGCCCTCACTTTGGTTTAGATATAGCCAATAAAACTGGCTCACCAGTTTATGCGCCTATAAGTGGTACGGTTGTATTTGCTGAACCTGATTTATATTACTCAGGTGGTACTTTAATAATTGATCACGGCCATGGCGTGACGTCTACTTATATTCATTTGAGTAAGTTAGATGTAAAAGTGGGCGATAAAATTACCCAAGGTAACAAAGTTGCTGAAATTGGTGCTACAGGGCGTGTTACAGGTCCACACCTAGATTGGCGTTTTAACTGGGAAGGCGAGCGCCTAGACCCAGCTTTACTCATGCAAGATACGCTTGCTAATAAAAAGTAGATACTATGACAGACGTAAACCGCGATGCAATTATTGCACAGCGTATTGAAGACTCAACCACATCGGTTACTAAAACTGTTTTTCCTGGGCGTACTAATCATCACAACACTTTATTTGGTGGAGATGCTTTGGCTTGGATGGACGAAGTTGCTTTTATTGCGGCAACACGCTTTTGCAGAAAGCCACTGGTAACTATTTCATCTGATAGAGTTGATTTTAAAGAGGCTATACCTGCAGGCACTTTTGCAGAACTTATTGCTAAGGTAGTGCATGTAGGTAATACCTCGTTAAAAGTAGACGTAGATATATGCTTAGAAACAATGCATAAAGATGACAAGCACTCAGCTATTTCGGGTAGTTTTACTTTTGTAGCGGTTGATGATGACCACAGGCCAACACCTGTTGTATGTGATAAAATGATTTACGGCTTTGATAAGTGATTTTATTGCTCATACCGCATAGACTCTAGCTAAATAAGGCACCAATGAGGTGCCTTATTTAATAATGCATAAAGAACACATCATACTAATTTGTTGTAAATAACGTAACTAAGCTTTCGAGTTAGTAAAAACAATAAATCAAGCAGAGGAGCGCGCATTAAAAAGGCATGTTATACATGCCTTTTTAATATAAATTACAGTACCATGGCTGCTATCCAGCCAAATATTAATAACGGAATATTAAAGTGTATAAAGGTAGGTATAACTGAGTCTCGAATATGGTCGTGTTGGCCATCTGCATTTAAGCCTGACGTTGGACCAAGCGTTGAGTCAGAAGCAGGGGAGCCTGCATCACCTAGCGCTCCGGCTGTACCAACTAAAGCGGCTGTAGCCATTACTGAAAAACCTAAGTCTAAACATAACGGAACAAATAGGGTGGCAATAATTGGTACTGTCGAAAATGAGCTACCAATTCCCATTGTTATTAGTAAACCAACAAGCAATATTGACGCTGCAGCTAATGGCTTATTGCCATCGAACAATGCGGCGCCACTGTGCACTAAACTTGCTACATCACCTGTGGCTTTCATAACAGAGGCAAACCCTTGAGCTGAAATCATAATAAAGCCTATCATAGCCATCATGGCTACACCTTTACTAAATACATCGCCATTTTCTTCCCATTTAACAACACCAAATACACTAAATATCATTACACCTACTAGGCCACCTAAAATCATTGAGCCACTTAAGTTTTGTGCCACAAGCGAAGAAAGTACGGCAAACAAACCAACAACCATCACTTTTTTAGGTTTTTCAATGTCGCTTGTTTTACTTTGCGTAGTTAATGGCTGCGCAGTGTAATCGCGACGTTTTCTATAACTAAAAAATACCGCAATAATTAAACCTACTAACATACCGCAAGCCGGTATAATCATAGCCATTGGCACTTGTGTGTTTATAATTTCAAGGCCGTTATCAACTAAGTTTTTATGCAAAATAGAATACAAATAAATACCACCAAAGCCATACGGTAACACCATGTATGAAGTCGCTAAGCCAAACGTTAAAATACAAGCAATTGCGCGGCGGTCTAAGCGCAACTGATTAAAAACAACAAGTAAAGGCGGAATTAATATAGGTATAAAGGCGATATGAACTGGCACTAAGTTTTGAGATGAAATAGCGCAGCCTAATATAATTAGCAATATAAAATAGCTTAAAAAGGTTTCGTTGCCACTCCCTTGAGCGTTTACTTTATTTAATAGTTTTTCAGCTAAGATCCGCGTTAAACCAGATTTAGATATAGCCACTGCAAATGCACCTAGCATAGCGTAACTAAGTGCAATTTCAGCACCGGCAGATAGGCCAGAGTTAAATGCATCAACACTTTCTTTAATTCCTAAACCAGCAGTTAAACCAGCAACAAGTGCACTAATAATCATGGCAACAATGACATTTACGCGAGCCAAAGACAGCCCCAGCATTAAAATAACGCCTATAACAACCGCATTCATAGTTTTCTCTATTTTGAAGATTTAATTAATTTTATCAGATCTTTAGCCTGAGTTTTACGATCTTTGGTAAATGGTTTTTTAGCGTAACGTACTTGATTAAATAATTGGCTAAATTCGTTCAAATGCTGTGCAGCTTGAGGTTTTTGCTGAGCATAATGCGCTAAAAGCTGATTAGGTGAATAGTGCACGGGTGCCGCTATATTCATTTTTTTTGCCCATTTATTAAGTGATTCAAGCTCATTTACTAAAGGGGGTTGCTTTGTGTTATTTCGCGGCCAATTTAAATATATAAAGTAAGCGCTAAAGCTAGTAATTAAAAATAGCACAACGCCAAGTGGCACTAACCAAATATTTTTACTGCCAAATAGTGACTTTAAAAAGTTACTTTGTTTTTCTTCATCAAAGCCTAATACCCAGCTGGTCCATTGGTAATCTAAGGTTTCAAGTTTTAAACGCAACCAATTGATTGCTGCAAAGTTGCTAAGGCTAACTAGTCCAAAATCAAGGTTACTTTTAAATTCATCATTTAGCTCTTCGTTTTGTGATAAAGAGCCATTTAAACGCTCAGGTGCAACAACGGCTGTTGCATCAAATATTTGCCACTGATCATTTATGTAAACTTCAACCCATGCATGAGCATCGTATTGGCGAACTGACAAATAATTATTGGCTTGGTTTTTTTCTGCCCCTAAATAACCACTTACCAAACGAGCAGGAATACCCGCGGCTCTAAACATGTATGCAGCAGCACTTGCGTAATGGCCGCAAAAACCACGTTGTTTTTCAAATAAAAATTGGTCTATGGTGTTATTACCCGTCATCAGATCGGGCGTTAACGTGTAACTAAACCCTTTAGTAGCAAAGTAATTTAAAAGCGTATCATAAAAATCTTTATCAGAGCGGCTACGCTCTTTAAGAGTATTAGCTAACTGCTGCGCTTGTGAGTTAGTTTTATTATTTAAACGTGTGTAGTAATTAATTTGCCAATCAGAGAGTTGCTCTGTGCTTAGTGGTGAATTAGATACCTGATACTGTAAGCTTTTAGCTTGGTATTGTTTTTTACGAAGTAGCCCAAGTGCATTGCTATCAACATATTTATTATTACTAGTTGCGTAATTAAGCCCATAAAGCCATTTTTGATTCGCAGGCTCGGCAATAATGGTGTAGCTGTTTGTAACACTTAATTGCTTAATTGGCTCAGTAGTTTTGTTATTAAACTTTAATAGGTCTGATGTTTTCCACGCATTACCATCAAATGTGTCATGCACGAGTGCTCGCCAATAATAAGGACTAACAGGGGGGGGGCTATCAAAACGGACCCTAAAAACAAGTTCATCAGAATTAGACAGTTTGGCTATATCAAACGGATCTACCTGTTCAGATAGCCCCGTTTTTGCAAGCTTTGGCCCGGGCAATTGCCAAAAAGCGGGCATTTTAGGTAAAAACAATAATAAAAATACCGCTAAAGGTAGTGCAATAAATAGTAACTTAGCGCTTTGTTTTGAGGCTAGCTTTAAACTATGTTTAGACTCAATTAAGCTAAGTACAGCAAAATTGAGTAAAAATAGGGCGCTCATACTAAGCGTAGTTAATATGCTTTGATTGAATAAATACGCCGACGAAATAGAAAAAAAAGTTAGTGTTACAATGACATGGTAATGTTTTTTAGTTTTAGCTTGAAGCAACTTAAAAATACTTGAAAGCAGTAACATGGCCACAAATAAAATAACGGTGTCGCCCATACCTAATGTATAAATCATTAATATTAACGCAAAGCCCGCTAAAATGTTAGCAAGCCATCCATTTGGCTTTGCTTTATTAGTAAGCGTTAAATAAAAATTCCACACACATAAAAGTGCTAAAACACCTACAAAAAATACGGGCATATGCGCTAAATAAAAAGCAAACAAGCAGGCATAAATAAAGCTCATTGCTAAATTAATTGCGCGTATATTTAGCATATCAGCCATGAGCTGCTCCGGTGTACTCAGTTAGTAACTCTAAACACTGTTGTTTATCTTCAGGGTGGTTAGTTGCTTTATAACTAGCATTTGGTAATTTAAGGGTAAATGGTGTGTTGTTTTCGCACGCACCACATACTAAAAAACACAGCTGACTCAAACGCTGCTCTGTATTGCCGGTTAGTTTGTTGAAATCAAAAATAATATCGGACTTTTTATAATCTACAAACTCTTTAACTAATAACTGTTGCGACTTAGCGTAATGCTTCCACGATATTCGTTGCAATCCCATTTCGGGCAGGTGAGGAATTAGCTCATCAAACTCATCACTTCCGGGCTCTTTAATACTGCCTAGCTGTGTACTTTGCTCAAACGCACTGCTATATGTGTCACTTAGTACTTTTTCAGGTGCGGGGTATATATAAACAGCATCGGTAGGGTGAATGTAACTCCAAACTTTAACTAAGCCAAACGGGTAATTGCTCACAATTTTAAAACGGTTAAGCGTGTGCTTCGCGCGTTGTTCGTAGGGCAAATGAAGTATTAAATGTGAGTCTTTTTTAGTAACTTCATCTATATGAGCATGACAATTACTGTGCTCTGAATATATTAATGAAACAGATTGCGTGCTTGTTAGTGCTTTAAAGGTAAATTTAACCGACCCTTTATTTGGTGCAAAATTAGCAAAGCTTTTATTGTAGTGAACAGTTAACCCTTTCGCATTGCTATAACCAAGTAATACTGCAATAACCATAACAACAAACATTAAATAGGCCATCACCAAAATTAAATTATTTTGATAATTAATGCCCATTACAAAATTTAAGATGGCCACTACAATAAAGTAAAAACCAAGCTGCGAGGGCACTACATATATATTATTATGTGCAAGTGTAATGGTTTGCTTTAAATGCTTTTTTTTAAGTAATTTATTGAGTAAACCGTTTTTTAGCCTACTAAAAATACCAAATGTACGAGCTTTTTTTTTAAATACCACGGTTAAATTGGCACTGCTACAGTTTTTAAAATCTCGTTTACTTGAGATTCGCCCGATTCATTATGTAACCCTAGTCTGTGTTGGCATACGCTTGCAAAAACTGCCTGTACGTCTTCAGGGGTTACAAAATCTCGACTTTCAATAAACGCCCACGATTTAGCCGCTTTGGCTAATGCCATACTGGCTCTTGGAGAAAGTGAACCTGCAAATGCAGCACTTTGGCGAGTATGGGTTACTAATTCAATAATGTAATCGATTACCGGTGAACTTATTATCACTTTACTAATAAGGTTTTGAATATCAGTAAGTTGCTGAGAATTAATACGCTGTGGTAGTTGGGTGTAATCGCGAGGTTTAATATTTAATATGAGTTGTTTTTCGGCTTCTTTAGGCGGAAAGCCCAAACTTATACGCATTAAAAACCGGTCTAATTGAGACTCTGGTAATGGGTAAGTGCCCGACTGATACAAAGGGTTTTGAGTAGCAATAACAAAAAAGGGGGTTGGTAACGCGTACTTTTTACCATCAACGGTAACCTGTTGTTCTTCCATTGCCTCTAGTAAAGCACTTTGTGTTTTAGGGCCAGCACGGTTTATTTCGTCAGCTAATACTACTTGGCTAAAAATAGGGCCTTTGTGAAAGGTAAAGGTATGTTCACTCGCATTAAATACATTAGTACCTAAAATATCAGCAGGTAATAGATCGCTAGTAAATTGGATGCGTTGATAAGACAACCCTAAAACAGCTGCGAGCGCATGAGAAAGCGTTGTTTTTCCCATTCCTGGCAAGTCTTCAATTAGTAAATGCCCCTCACTAAACAAACAGGTAAGTGCTAATTTTATTTGCTGCTTTTTTCCAAAAATAACACTCGATAAATCATCAATAATAGCTGTTACAGTGCTTTGCATACTCACCTTATTTATTCGCTTAGTTCTAGGCGCTTCATTACCGAATTAACTTTTTTAGCATTGAAGGGCTTTTCTATAAAGCCTTTGGCGCCTGACTCCCATGTGTTTTGAACATTTTCGAGGCTATTATGGCCTGAACACATAACCACATGAGCATGAGGGTAAGAGTCGTTTATGTGCTCTAGAATATCAGAGCTGTCTGAGTCAGGTAAGTCTACATCTAAAAAAATTACATTGGGTGTTTTATTATCAAGTAGGGGTTTTGCTGAAATATAATCAGTGCTTTCTAAAATATCTTCAAAGCCAAGCTCGGTTAATATTTGATTTAGGTAGTCACGTATTTCCTTAACATCATCAATAATGAGTATAGGCTCTAAAGGGCGCACAAATTCCATATGTTAATTACTTCTATTTTTATACATCAAAAAGTACCTTAATCTTATGCTAAGCAATGTATAAGCTCAAGAAAGTAAATCAAAAAAACACCTAAATACCCGCATTAATAGTGGTTTAAATTAAACCAATACGTATAAATAAACACCGCGTTTATTAACACTAAATGTTAATAAACAAACTTTCCCTGTTTATCTCCCTTTTTACTATTAAGACTTTAGTCATATTTTTATTATTAAACTCATAAACACAATTTTATAACTAATTGTAAAGTAATAGCTTTTAATAAATTAGCGAATCCATGTAAATGTTTTGTAATAAAAGATGTTGACGTTACATTATTCATTTGTGATTATGCTCACTAGCTGAGCCAATGCCCATTAAGAGTTGTTAGTACACGAATAAGTAAAAATGCTCATTGCTTTAGCTGCATACACTGAATATACACAACACACTAAATAGAGAGTTCATTATGTTTAATAATAAGAATGCAAAGTTTGCACTAACCTTAGTAGCAGCAGCGTTAGCGGCACCAGCCCAAGCTGATATGTCAGATTACTTTGACCGCCTTGACGTTAACTTTCTAGCAATGCAAAATTTCCAGTCTATTCAAGCTAAAGATGGCGCTTTTCGCCCAGAAGATGAAGAACAATCTGCAGGGTTTGGCCGTATTAGAGCTAACTTAATGCTCAAATTTCATATCAACGAATACATTACTGCAGACATCGACATAGCTGAAGAGCCAAATGACTTTGGTGGTGGCGATCGCGACTTTTCATTTCACAACGATTTTGCAGGTGTAGAGTTTGATTTACTTGGCTTATACGGCACACCTAAAGAAAATGAAAACCTGACACTGCGTTTAGGTAACATTGGTGCTTCGCCATTTCAGTTTAAAGGTTTTCAAGATGGTGCTGACAACCAAGGCAATGCATTAATTGGTAACGGCATTAATGATTACGCAACGGCTGAAAATGGCGCACAGCTAAGCTACACAGAAACATTTGATAGCGGTATGCTGCGCTCTTACAATGTAGCGGGTCATATTACAACATCAAGTTTTGGTGAAGCTTTTCAAGAAGATAGAGGCTTTAACTACCGCCTACAAGGTACATTAGAATTTGATGGTGGCTTTAAAGTTGGCTTAAATTACTTACAAGCTAATCAAGGTGATCAGCTTCGTTTTGAAAATGGCGTAGCAAGTTTAGACGGTTTAACCACCACAAACTACCGTTTTGGTGATGGTGAAAACTATAACTTTTCAGCATCGCCTTCAAGCGAACGTGACACACACGTAGGTGTAATGCCGGGGCTTGAACAGTCAATTATTCAGTTAAACTTAGCGTATCAGCCATCTGATCAAACAAGCGTTATTGTTATGCTAGGTAAATCATCAGACGATTACACATTTGCAGATTCTGCAGGTAATGCTGTTGCAGGTATTACTTACTTTGGCACCGACGGTGTTTCAGATGCAAACGGAACAACCTTTGATTCAAATAGCGTAATTGAAGGCGAAACTTCAGTAGAATATTTTGCAATTGAAGCTCAACAATACATTATTCCTGAAAAATTATACGTAGCTGCGCGTTACGCAGAGTCAGAAAACACCTCAGATCTAATCGAGCAAAACGACAATACTGTTGAACGTTTACAAGTAGCTGCGGGCTACTGGTTTACTGATAGCACACTTTTAAAGGTTGAATATGTAAACCAAGAAGAAGGTGTAAATTCAGGCGGTCAAATTGGTAGTGGTTTTGACGGTTTCACCTCAGAAATCTCAGTTAAATTTTAAATAAGTAGTACACCTTTATTGTGTTTTAAAAAGCCATGGCCACTGGCTTAACAGCCTGGCTTTGGTGAATCGCTTTATTTTAAGGACGCTAAAAACTGAGTTTGTATGCGTCTATTTAACAAATTTATGAGGGTTACCCTGATGAAAACTAAATTATTAATGTTAGCGTGCGGTGTTATGGCTATGAGTAATGCTGCCGCAAAAGAAACTATTACGATTGCAACGGTAAATAATGGTGACATGATCACCATGAAAGAGTTAAGTAATAACTTTGAAGAAAAATACCCAGACATCTCATTAAAGTGGGTAACACTTGAAGAGAATATTTTACGCCAACGTGTAACTACCGATGTAGCGACAAAAGGCGGCCAATATGACGTGATGACAATTGGTACTTATGAAGTACCAATTTGGGGCAAGCAAAACTGGCTAACCGAGCTTAACGACTTAGGCGAAAACTACGATGTAGACGATTTACTACCTGCTATTCGTAGTGGCTTAACCATAGATAACAAATTATACGCTGCACCATTTTACGGTGAAAGTTCTATGGTTATGTACCGTACTGATCTGATGGAAAAAGCTGGCCTTGAAATGCCAAAAGCGCCGACCTGGAGCTTTATTCAAAAAGCAGCAAAAGCCATGACGAATAAAGAAGATGGTGTGTACGGTCTTTGTTTACGCGGTAAAGCAGGCTGGGGCGAAAATGTTGCATTAATTACCTCAATGGCTAATTCATTTGGCGCACGTTGGTTTGATGAAAACTGGAAACCACAATTTAATACCCCACAGTGGAAAGAAACACTTCAATACTACGTAGATGTAATGAAAGAATCAGGCCCTGCGGGTTCATCAGCCAATGGCTTTAACGAAAACTTAGCGTTATTTCAAACCGGTAAATGTGGTATTTGGATTGATGCAACCGTAGCTGGCGCATTTGTTACTAACAAAAAAGACTCTGAAGTAGCTGACAAAGTTGGTTTTGCGCTCGCACCTGATAACGGCTTAGGTAAACGTGGTAACTGGTTATGGTCGTGGACCCTTGCTATTCCATCGAGCAGTAAAAAATCAGACGCCGCTATGAAATTTATTAGCTGGGCAACCTCTAAAGAATACAGCCAACTTGTGGCCGACAACAAAGGTTGGGCAAAAGTACCGCCAGGTACGCGTGCTTCACTTTACGAAAACGAGCAATACATGAGTGCAGCCCCATTTGCACAAATTACGCTTGATTCAATTAATTCAGCCGACCCTAAAAACCCTACGGTTAAACCGGTACCTTATGTAGGTATTCAGTTTGTGGCCATTCCTGAATTTCAGGGAATTGGTACCGCGGTTGGGCAGCAATTTTCAGCAGCACTAACAGGGCAAATGACCGTTGATCAAGCACTTAATGCATCTCAACGCCTTGTTGAGCGCACAATGCGAAAAGCGCGCTACCCAAAATAATTAAGTAGGCGGGTAAGCTCCTAACTTACCCCGTATTTTCGTCAGCATTAACTGTGTTTTTTGGTAAGTACCACATTGGGTATTTACTAGGGTTAATGCTGACTTTTTAAAGGTCACCACATTATGGCAACGACACAGTCACGTACGCTTGCACGCATGATGCTATTTCCTAGCGTAATTCTATTACTCGGTTGGATGATAGTTCCGCTGTGCATGACATTGTATTTCTCGTTTGTAGATTACAACTTACTCATACCTGGAGAGCGTGAATTTGTAGGGTTTTTAAACTACGAATTCTTTTTAACTGATCCAGCATTTTTTGAGTCATTTTTTAATACCCTTTACTTAGTAACGGGTGTATTAGCTATCACTATTTGTGGTGGTATAGGTTTAGCTGTTCTCCTCGACCAAGCAATATGGGGGCGAAACTATGTTCGAATTATGGTTCTCGCCCCATTTTTTGTAATGCCAACAGTGTCGGCATTGGTTTGGAAAAACATGTTAATGAACCCAGTAAATGGTTTATTTGCTCACTTTGCTCTATGGCTTGGCTTAGATCCCATTGATTTTTTTGCCCAAATGCCTTTGTTTTCAATCATTATTATTGTGTCTTGGCAGTGGCTTCCATTTGCAGCACTTATTTTACTTACTGCTATTCAGTCGTTAGATCGCGAACAGCTAGAAGCCGCAGACCTAGACGGCGCAGGGCCTTTTAGTAAGTTTTTTTACATTGTTTTACCACACTTATCACGTGCAGTTACCGCTGTAATATTAATTGAAACAATATTTTTACTGTCTATTTTTGCCGAAATTTTAGTAACAACCAGTGGTGGACCAGGTTACGCCTCTACCAATATTACTTACTTAATTTATACCCAATCGCTTTTACAGTTTGATGTTGGCGGCGGTTCAGCAGGGGGCATAGTGGCAGTTATTATTGCCAACATAGTAGCCATATTTTTAATGCGCCTTATTGGCAAAAACTTGGAGGGTTAATTCATGGCTATTACATCAACTAAAAAATCAAAAATAATTTATACCCTTGCCGCGTGGACAATTAGCGGGATGATATTTTTCCCAATTTTATGGACACTAATTACAAGTTTTAAAACAGAAGCTGAAGCTATTTCAGCAACACCTGCGTTATTTGCATTCGATTGGACACTTGAAAACTATCAAGATGTTTTAGCACGTTCGCCTTATTTTGATCACTTTTGGAACTCAGTTGTAATTTCACTTGGTTCAAGTTTGTTAGGGCTAATGATTGCAGTACCTGCAGCATGGTCAATGGCATTTGTGCAAACTAAAAAAACTAAAAACCTTCTAATGTGGATGCTTTCTACAAAAATGTTACCACCGGTTGGGGTGTTAATTCCGATTTACTTACTATTCAGAGACTTTGCACTACTTGATACAAAGCTAGGCTTAGTCATTGTAATGACATTAATTAACTTACCAATCATGGTGTGGATGTTATACACCTATTTTAGAGAGATCCCAGGCGAAATTTTAGAAGCATCACGTATGGATGGCGCAACAATTGGTGAAGAAATATTTCATGTTTTACTACCAATTGCCTTACCAGGTATTGCCTCAACATTACTATTAAATGTAATTTTGGCATGGAATGAAGCATTTTGGACACTTATATTAACCGCTGCAAATGCCGCACCGTTAACGGCATTTATTGCCAGTTACTCAAGCCCTGAAGGGTTATTTTACGCCAAATTATCGGCAGCATCTGCCATGGCCATAGTGCCTATATTAATTCTTGGTTGGTTTAGTCAAAAACAATTAGTGCGCGGCTTAAGCTTTGGCGCAGTAAAGTAGGAGAACACACATGGGCAGCATCACACTAAAAAAAGTTACTAAAAACTTTGATGAAGTAAACGTAATAAAACCGCTTGATTTAGAGATTAAAGACGGTGAATTTATTGTATTTGTTGGGCCATCTGGCTGCGGTAAATCAACACTTTTACGCATGATTGCAGGGCTTGAAGACACAACAAGTGGCAATATTGAAATAGACGGACAAGACGCAACACATACACCTCCTGCAAAACGTGGTTTGGCTATGGTGTTTCAATCTTATGCTTTATACCCGCATATGAGCGTGCGTAATAATATTGCTTTTCCACTAAAACGTGCAAAAGTGAGCCCAGCAGAAATAGAGTCTAAAATAGCGAACGCCGCTAAAATATTAAATTTAACAGACTACTTAGACCGTAAACCTGGTCAGTTATCTGGTGGTCAGCGCCAACGGGTAGCGATAGGGCGTGCAATTGTTAGGCAGCCATCGGCGTTTTTATTCGATGAGCCACTGTCAAATTTAGATGCTTCGCTTCGTGTAAATATGCGTTTAGAAATATCTGAACTACATAAAAGCTTAGCTACAACAATGATTTATGTTACTCATGACCAAGTTGAAGCCATGACAATGGCTGACAGAATCGCAGTCTTTAATGGTGGAATTATAGAGCAAGTAGGGACTCCGCTTGAGCTATACCAACACCCGGTAAATAAATTTGTAGCGGGCTTTATTGGCTCTCCTAAAATGAACTTTATTGATGTAACTAACGATAGTAATGCGCAAACATACAGTTTAGGTGTACGCCCTGAGCACTTTGAAATTTCCACTGACTCTGGTACTTGGCAAGGTACTGTAGGCGTTATAGAACATTTAGGTTCTGAAAGCTTTTTACATGTAACTATTGAAGATGGCAGTACAGTAACAGTAAAAGCTGATGGTGATTGCCCTTTAAAATACGGTGATACTATTTACTTAAGTGCGCCTGAGCATAAAGTACATCGGTTTGATAAAAACGGCTTAACTATTAAAAACGCCGCACCTTAAAGCGTAAAAATACACCAATACTTTATACTAGCTCGTTTACATATAAAGTATTGGTTATTAACTTATTGTGGCGCTTCGGCATTTTATAAATCAATGATATATTTACGAATATTATAAAATGATTAATTGCGGTGAATTTTTAGTAATTTTTCTAAAAGTTATCGAACCCAAGGACACGATCCTTTGATATTAAGAGGTTTAAGTGGCAAAGCTATCAAATACAGAAATACGTAAGCTTGATGATGCAGCAAGAGCAGGGTGGTTATATTACGTTGCGGGTAAAACCCAAGACGAAATAGCTAAAAAGCTAAATGTATCTCGCCAATCTGCACAACGAATGGTCGCTTTATCGGTAAGCCAAGGACTAATTAAAGTCAGGCTTGAACACCCAATTGCTAAATGCATGGATTTAGCTGAAAAAATAAAAAATCGATTTGGATTAGAATCATGTGAAGTGGTACCAAGTGACGGCTCAGATCCAAACTCTACTGTTGGTTTGGCACAAGCTGGCGCGGCAGAAATTCAACGCCATTTAAAATCAGAAACACCAAAAATTTTAGCTATGGGTACTGGGCGTGTACTACGTGCATGTGTTGATGAATTACCAACCCTTGATTGTAGCCAACATAAAGTAGTGGCTATGCTTGGCAATATGGCACTTGATGGGTCGGCGTCACCATACGATGTTGTGGTAAGAATGGCCGAACATATTAATGCTAAACATTATCCAATGCCATTGCCGGTATTACCAAGAAGTGTTGAAGAAAAACAACAACTTCATGCACAGCATAATATTACCAGCAACTTAAAATTGGCTACTAAAGCCGATGTTACATTTGTAGGTGTAGGCAGCTTAGGTGAAAAGTCGCCACTGCATATTGATGGGTTTGTTGACGAACAAGAACTTAAAGAGCTACAAAATTTAGGAGCAGTTGGTGAAATGATTAGCTGGGTTTACGATAAGCGTGGCCAACTAATTGACTGCACTGTAAACCAACGTGTTGCCAGTACGCCTTTAAAAATTGAAGGTAATAAACAAATTTACGCAATTGCTGCTGGTGAAGATAAAGTTTTAGCAATACTAGGCGCAGTTAGATCTAATATGATTAGTGGATTAATTACCAATGAATACACAGCAGAACGTATTTTGAGTATGGACTAATGGTTCATGTATGGTTCCTGTATTTTAAAATTTACTAGTCGAATTAAAAATACTATTTAGGCAAGCGGTTTTACATAGTAAAAATAGCTTTGTGTTTTATTAAATTAAAACTGTAGTGAAATTTGAAAGCGTAATATTAATCCAGCTTTACAATTTAAAGCTGAACATAGATAGTCGTTAGCTAATAGTTATTTTGCATTTGTTGATAAGTTTGCAGATAAGAGTTTAGCAAATGAAATTTAGAAATTGATGCTAATGTGTAAGCAAATACGTATAAGTGAAAACTGTTATTATGTCCGATACCGTCTAGTATTGGACATTTAAGGGGTGCAATGAGTACTCCTTATTATAATACATATTACTACCTATAATTTATATTATGTTAAATAAGGTAAATTAATACAATAGTAAGATAAAGTGCTTCATTATTTTATGTATATAACCCCTATTTTCATCTATTTTAAGCAGATTTTCTTATATGTATAAACGCTGTTCAATTATCATTAATTGCCAGTTTTAAATTACGGGCAATATTATTTCACCTAGGTTGGCTACACCTACAAATGTAACACCGGCTAACAACTAAGTTATAAATTTATCGACCTTCTAGTTAACCAATAACTAAGTTAAAAAATACCTAAGGATAAAATTAAACATTATCACTCAATAGTTTTTTGCGTTCTTGGTTTTCCTGGTTAAAAAGCTCTTTTAAAAGCCTTAAATAAATACACTTTAATTTAAGGCTTATGTTTTTATAATTTTAGTTTCTGGTTTAAGTTTCTAGTTACAGCCTAACTCATTTATTAAACCAAACACGGTTGATTCAATTACTTGCGCGTTGTTATAGGATAAATTTGGCATAACGTTAATACCAGCACGTGATTCAACTTCATCAATACTTACTTCAGTATTACAAAAATTATCACTGCGGCTTGCCGATTGCTCCATAATAAATGCTGATGCTTTAATTGTGCTACCAGATTGCTCCATCACAATTTTAAAATAACCACTTGGAATTGTATGTGCTTCATTAGCTTGTGGTAATTCTGCAAAGTAATATTCGTATAATGGACCTGTTACTACGTATAAATCGTTGCCATTACTAACATGATTTCGCACTGCGGTTTCAAGCCTAACCCATGGACCCTGGTTTAATGCAGATGATTGCGGCGTAATATTAGAAAGCAAGTTTGTTAGTTTCCAATCAGCCGTATTACTAAAAGATGCTAATGGGACTTGATGGCCTCTATCTGTATTTATTGTTGCATATGCATCAGTATAATCATTAGGCTCTAACGTGTAGTGTGAGTATAAGTCTGGATCAGCTTTCCAACTTCTACTTCTCGATGGTCCACTCATAGTATTGGTAGTTACATGGTATGCAACCCAATCAGCAAACTTTGTATATCTATTATTTTTTAATGTATAAATACTTCGCTCAATTGTGTTGCCATTATTTAAGCCCGTTGGGCAACCTTGTAAGCAATTAGCTGCGTTTGCACTATGAGCAAAACATAAACCTGTAAGTACTATTGATGCCTTTATGATTGTCTTCATTGTTATACCCTCAATTTAAAGAGGATAAAAATTAACAGCTTCTTATTACAATAATATTTAAGTAACTAATTGTTTTTAAATATAAAAGTAAAAATCAGTAAAACAATAATATTGGCCTAGGTTATTGGTATTAATTAAACACAAGTTAAAAACGTACAAGCGCCCTACCTATCAATTGAGTTTTAATCGCCTTGAGCAGCGCTAATAACCAAAGGTCTGAATGGCGAGCTGTTTCTGAATACTAAGGTTAAATCATACAGAATTCCATTATGTTAAATTGACTGCTAATCGATTTAACTAAGGTGAATACCACAATACATCACCAAAAACACACATTTTCTGGCTTAATATTGAGCAAGTTTTGATGTCAGATACATTTTAGGTAGGATTTTTACTGTAAATAGTGTGCTTTTAACTCAGTTAAGTATAAAATCCCAGAAATCTAACAAGGCATAACTGCCTCGTTAGATTGCTAATATACAACTTTAAGATTTAAAACGTTTTACCCTTTAAGAAATTACTCATTAAAAGTAATATTTTTTCAGCCTGTTCGTCTAAACACCAATGCCCTGCTTTTTCTACCCAGATCAGCGATGAGTTAGGAATAGCTTGCGCTAACATGGGTGCGTATTTAGGTTTTTGAAAGTTATCTTCTTCACCCCATAGAATTAGGGTCTCATGCGGTAAGCTTTTAAGTTCACCTACAATTGCTTGCGTGTATTCTTTATTTAAACGACGCATATTAGCAAACAATGCGGCTTTACCTTGCT
Source organism: Pseudoalteromonas espejiana DSM 9414 (assembly GCF_002221525.1). Lineage (NCBI taxonomy): Bacteria > Pseudomonadati > Pseudomonadota > Gammaproteobacteria > Alteromonadales > Pseudoalteromonadaceae > Pseudoalteromonas > Pseudoalteromonas espejiana. The sequence goes on from NZ_CP011028.1 coordinate 1,865,877, forward strand.
CGTTACTCCATTGTTCTAAATAAACTTTCTTTAGTTCATCAGTCATTATACTTTTGTCATACACGCCTTTAGGCATAAAATCCTGTAGTGTATCAACAAATTCATCAACCGTTGTTTTTTCCTCAACTCCTGGCTCAAGTAACGGCTCAAACTCTGGTATTGGCCATGAGTCAAAACACACACTGTCGATTAAAATTAGTCCGTTCACTTTTTCAGGGTAATTTACTGCCATTAACTGTGCAATACCGCCACCAATATCGTGCGCTGCTATATTGCTTTAGGAATACCAACTGCATCCATAAACTTAATAAGTATTCTGCATTGCGCATTAATAGAAACGTCAGTGTCTTTAGGCATATTTGATTCACCATAATTCAGTAAATCGGGTGCAATAACGTTATGTGATTTAGCAAGCTCGGGCATAACATTACGCCAAAGTGATTTATTAGTTGGAATTCCGTGTATTAATAATAGCGGTGTGCCTTCTCCCATTTCTTGATAAGCAATTTGGTGGCCTTCAATGCTAACGTATTGTGTTTTACTCATACTAATTTTCCTTTTAAATTAAAGTTCGGACAAAATTTATATATGAGTAGTTAAGAGCAATTATCGTCCCACGTTTTATTAGGGCTAAAAATTTTTATGCTAAGTGCAATCGCTAAAATAAAAACACCGCTGTGCCCTGCTTTGTAGCGATTTAAAATCGTATTAGCGTATTCAATAAGTAAGCTATACATAACTTATAATTCAGCATTACTTTTTTACAATGTGAAATAAAGTGGTAGATGCATGAAATAGTTACTGCCTATTTAATTAAGTTCTCAGCCTCAATTAATTTCCTGATCTTATTTACTAAAACATCTTGTTTAACGGGTTTTTCGAGCATGTCATCAAAACCTAACTCAACATACTTAGCACTGCTACTTCCTTGTGAATCAGAAGTGTGTGCAATAATTTTAGTTTGCTTCTCACTGCTGTGTTTTTTGATTTTTAACATTGCATCAGTACCAGAAAGTTCTGGCATTACTATATCCATTAAAATTATGTCATAGTTATTTTGTGACACCATTAGCATTGCTTCTATTGCACTACTTGCATAATCAACATTTAAGTTTTCATTTTTGAGCATAGCTTTAATTACCATTTCAACTAAAGGCTCGTCATCCACTAACAGTAATGATTTTGAAGTGGTTTTTGCTTTATTATCTGTTAAATGTACAATGTTTTGCTTATTTTCTGCTTTGCTATTAGTAAGTGCCACCACGTTAACCAATAAAGATAAGCTGATAGATGTTGTCTTCCCGCGCTCGTTAATATTAATTGATTTTCCTCCCAACATTTTAAACACAGACATAAAAAATTTAACTTCTAGTGTGGCGTCAATACTTTCCATTTTTTCAAAATTTTCACTTTGAACGATGTGTTTTAACTGACTGAAAAAATGACTTTTATTCGATAAATTATTAATTAAAAAATTAAGTGATAAGTAATTTTTACTGTCTTTATACGTTAATTCTGTATTTAAAGTTAGTAATCCTTTATAAGAATTCTCTAACAACTCACTTGAAAGATGAAGAACCAATTGCATTATTAATTTTTCATCACTCATTATTCCTTCATTTTCATTGAGTTTATTATTAATAATTAAATTAGTATTTTCAGCCTCTTTATTCACTATATCAGCACTGTTATTTAGTAATTCGTTTAAATTTATAGTGCTAATTTTGAGCTTTAATTTATCGGAATCTGATTTATTAACATTTACAAGTTGTTGAGCTACGCTTTTAAGTTGTTTGCTGGCGCTTTCAATTTCTTTTAAGTAATTATTTGAATTACTGTTATTGCCTTTTGCTAACGCTATGATTGATTGTAATGAGGTTATTGGCGCATTTAGTTGTGAGCTTAACCGCGCTACAAACTTATCTTTAAGCTGGTTAGATTGTTTAGATTTTTCTAACACTTGTGCTAGTAACAATTCTTTTTGATGAGATTCTGTTTCATCCCTAAAGTAGCAAACAAATCCACCAAAATCGGTATGCCTTTGTACAACTGTGATCCAGCGTCCATCAGTAAAACCTATTTCGATAAGTTGGTTATGCTCATTAGCTAACTTATTATGTTCTTTATAATGGTTAATAATATTGTATTGCTGCGAAATACTTATAAGCTGACTGTAACTAAGTTGACTGTTATTTTTAGTTACCTGTTCAAATAATTTATTAAAAGCATCATTTGTAATAACGGGAATTTCATTACTATTAAATATTGCAAACCCATGGGGAAGCGCATCCAAAGAGCTTGAAAATAACGATTCTCTGTTTAATATTAATTTATTTTTTTGTTTAATTTCATCATGTAAGCGTTTAGGTAAACGTAAGAAGTAATATACAAAAGCGAATACAGCAAAGCCTATTAGCGCTAACTTAAACAAATCATAACGCGATACTTTAGGAGGTACTATCGCAGAGCGTGGTTGTACGTGTAGGCGCCAAGTGGGTGGAAAACGATTACTCGCAGCGCTTATGCTATTAGGGATAGCGCTTACATTGAGCTCCCCCCTGCTTCCTAAAGTAAATTGTGGAGTAGTAATAAATAAATTGTAGTTTTGTGTGTTTAATTTTCCGATTATTGCGTTTAAAAACTTGCTCAAATCAAACGCAGTCAGAGTGTAAACGGAGTTGTTGGTAAAATTGATTTCAGATATTAAAAAAGCGGTGTCTGCTACAGTAAATACTTCAACAGACTGTTTATTCGCCCGTGTAGAAAACCTGTTCAACCAATTATTAAAGCCATAAGCAGCCAGGTCAAAGTTGTTTTTAGACCAAAGCGCAAGTTGGTTGTAATCAGTATCAAAAATAACATAACCTTTATAAGTTAAGTTATCAGAAACCTGTGTTTTTACTAAATCACTTAATTGTTTTTGAGTATAACTCTCTTGGCTTTGTAAAAAGCCTGCAACAATTTTATCTTTTTGTGTGATATAGAGTGCTTGGTTGTCAAAACGCTCTAAAGCATCAAATAATGTTTTTCTTAATTGTTGGGTTTTAGCTATATATTCACTTTGTTGTTCTTTTTTTTCAAGTGTATATAAAAGTAAAACCGAGAATGAACAAATAACCAATGCAATCAAAAAAGCCACTGGCGCTAAACTAAATATATGAACAAAATTATTTAAAGAGTGTGTTTTTTTTACGTGCTTGGGCTGTGTATCTAAAACATTTTTGTTAAGTTGAGCTTGCAATAATTGAGCAAAAGATACGAATTGATCTTTTTGTGAGCCAATTAATGTTTTAGGCGCTAAATCTGCAAGTATCAGCACCCCTAATACATTATTTTTCTGTCCGTATATTGGGTATTGGGCATAAAAGCGAACTAGGTTACTATTTCTTTTAGTAAGTGAGTCAAATAAGGTATCTTCAATAATATAAAGTTTTTCTTTATCACATGATTGCTGATAACTATTTATTTCTATATCAACGTTATAGCTGTCGTCGCAAGTTATAATTTGCTGCGTATATAATGCACTAAAGTCTAAATATTTCACGATAGGTGTATCGTAAAATTGCTTCATTAACGACAGTGTTTCACCAATTGCGTGTTTAACTTCATCATTTTCGATGCTTGCAAATGTATCATTTTTAAAATCTTGTGTAATATTCATGGGCGTACCCCTTCACCTCTAGGAGGTGTAGAAATCCAATGCGTGCTATTTGCACTCGTATGAGATGGTAAAGAAACTCTAAATGGTGGTAATAAATTGTTTAAAGCAGGCTCCCCTGTAACCGTATTAATTACAGGCCCAGCACGTGTTAAGTTAAGTGTTGTTTCGCAGTAAGTAACACCAGGCTCAATTCCTAATAGAGCCAAGGTTTGAATAATTAATTCGTTGTTTATTAAATCTATACCCAGTAATTTGAAAGTGGTTTGTAATATTGTAAATACAAGAGTTTCAACTATATTTTCGTCTTCTTCTAATCGAGTACCTTGAGGGCAACATACACTCCCAAGCTCAACATCCACATTGGCTGCAATACCTAGAACAGCCAAGGCATCTAAAGTTGTGTTTAATAGTATTTCAACTTGCGGTAAATATAAGTCAAGTATATCGCCTTGTGACTCGTAGCCTGTTTTGCAATCACTGCACGATTGAGATAGTTGCGCTGAGTCTATACCAAGTAATGGATTACCCAGTGCGGTAACACCCACTAAGCAGCTACTATCCGCCGGTTGCTTATCAATTGAAAAGCTTTCACAAGGGTTACCTGAGACCACTTTTTGTGACATATAGCGTGATACAATTTCATCTCCTGTGGCTGGGCATGCCAAAGCAGTACTTTTTAAAAGTTGTCCTATAACAGAGTTGTTTAACTGGCCAATTGCATAATTAGGCCCTTGCTGAAGTGCATTTATGTAACTTACATTGCCACTGTTTGGCGTTTTGCTTACACCAAAGCTATCCGATAACTCATCGCTTAAGCTTTTAATACATGGGTTACCCTGGCAATTTGGAGCATCGTAATAAATAGCTTCTCGCGAGGTAAATCTATCATCGCGTATACCAATTAATGCACGGTAAGTTGCATTTGCTTGTCGGTCTGTATAAAAAATTAAAGGGGCTTGATGCTCATCAAAACCTATCGCAATACCTAAAGGCGTATTATTGGCATCTATAACTGTAATTTGGTTATCTACCTTAGTCTGGTAGCGCTTTATTAGGGCATCACGTACTAAAATTACGCCACCAATAGAGCCAATGATTAAAATAGTTATGATTAAAATCAGCTCTATTGTAAGTATATATCCGTGTTGATAACGTCTATTCATGCCAAGCTCCTATAACACTTCAACAAGCATTTTTAGTACATTCATTACTTGCAATGCAGCAGGAAAAAACACCAAAACTAAAAACATAGGAAAACAAATTAAAATGATTGGAAACGTGGTGTGAAGTGCTTTTTTATTCACTTTTTTGGCAAGTAGTATGTTTTTTTTAAGCGCAAAACTCTCTAATTGCGATTCAACCGCTTGAATTAATGGCGTGCCAAGCTTAGAGCCGATTAACATTAAGTTAGCTAGCTTTTTTAAGCCTGTAACATCGGTACGCTCAAATAATGAATTAAATGCCAGCTCTCGCTCTTTACCTGCACTAAGCTCAAACAAAAACAGTTTTAGCTCTTTGTACAAAGGGTGCTTTTTACTTAAACCATGATCAACCGCTAAAGAGAATGCCCGCTCAAGTGAGAACCCCGCGCGCATGTAAACAAGTAACACACTTAGAAAAAACTCTAGGCTATTGTTAATTTGTTGCTTACGTTGGCCCTTTCTAAACAAAAACCATATATCTGGCATAAAAAAGCACAATACACATAGTATAGAAGTTGCTGTTATGCTCAGTTCATAACCCGATATCTCTATAGCTGTGTAACCACAAAATGCAGCTGCCATTTTAAAACAGTACATACTTAATAAAATTTTATTTATTTGAAACCCAGCTTGTCTAAGCTGCGACTTAGAAATAATTATGAGTGGGTACCAATTAATACTTTTTTTAACGGGCTTTTGTACTTCAGCTTTTAATGATTGCTTATGAATATGAATAAACGCACCCATAGAGATCATAAGGCCTATAAATAAAAATAGATCTATCATAGTGTTACCCTCAAGCTTAAGCGTAACCATAAAAAACCAAACAGCTGACAAAGTACTGCCACGGTTATAAATGCCATGCCATTAGGATTATTCAAAAGCGGATCAAACCACGTTGGGTCGGTGTAGTTAAATAATGGCACTAATGCATAGGGTAAAACGCCACTAAATACGGCTGCGTACTTAGTGCCCGAAAGCTTAGCCTTTAATTGTTGGCGGTCTAAGGTTCTTAATGCCATCATTTTACATACGCTTTTTAGCATATCAGTTAAATCGCATTGGCTTTGTGCGTGAGTAATTATACTGTGTGCAAACAGGCGAACGGTTTCGCAGTTGTAGCGGTTAATTAGTGGGTAAAATGATGTATGTGCATCGCTTCCCATACTCATACGCTGCAGTAATAAGTGGCTTTGCTCTTTTATGTATTTGTCTGCGTGTTCGTCTGCAAATTGCATCGCTTGCTGCAGAGATAATCCCGTACTTAAACAAGACTGTACAGTTTCCATATACTCTAAAAATAAATGCTCAAACTTAGCAAGCTTGTAATGAGCTAAGTCAATAACAAAAATAAAGCAGGTTATAAAAACAACCATTGCGAGTATTAGCGCGCTCGTAGAAGCCTGCGGATAATAATGCTTTGCAACAAACCATGCACTACTTGCCAGTGAACTGGCTACACTAATAAATAAAATATTACTTATATTTATACCCAACACACGCAATGAAAGCGTAAGAATATCTTTCTCTTGTAATACATCTTCATCTTGCAGGGTGTTTGTTGCTGGTTTTTTTACATTAATGGTAATAAACACACTCAGTGCCAATGTAAGCGAAATAACACTGGCTATTGCAAGTAGGTAATCAAGCTTATTCATAGCTTAACTCCTCATTTGCATTGAGAAGTGTTTGAAGTCGCTGCTTATTTGCCCCTTGCTGGGTCATAAATTTAATAACACTTGAGTCGTTAACAGCATTGGCTGATACTTTTTCAATATCACTCGCGCTATATAAAGAGCTAAAGTGTGCATTGCCATTTACTTGCTTAATTTCACCAATGCTTTTGAGTGTTCTTACACCATCGGTGCTGCGAAAAACATGCACTATTAATTGAATACTTGAGGCAATTAAAGCACTTGTATGGTTATCGCTAAGTTGCGCATTGTGTAATTGTACGAGCGTGCTAAGGCGTGTAACTGCATCACTTGCACTGTTAGCGTGAATAGTTGTCATAGAGCCTTGATGACCACAGTTCATGGCCTGGAGCATGTCGATTACTTCACCTGAGCGTACTTCACCTACTAGTATTCTATCGGCACGCATTCTGAGTGCTGCTTTAACTAAATCTCTTAAGCTCACGGCCCCTTTGCCATCGCTGTTTGTATCATGTGCTTCAAGTTGTACAACGTGATTGTGATGCAAGCTAAGTTCGGCGCTTTCTTCAATGGTTACAACGCGCTCATTTGGATTTATTGAGTTAGCAAGCACATTTAAAAGCGTTGTTTTACCTGCGCCAGCATTTCCGCACACCAAAATGTTTACGCCCATTTTTACAGCGGTCTTTAAAAATGTAAGCGTGTTTTGATTTAGTACATTATTAGAAATTAAAAACTCATCATTAATTTTCTTATGATTAAACTTCCTAATAGAAACGATGGCTGCGCTTGTGCAAGCAGGAGGAACAATTATATGTACCCTGCTGCCATCTTTTAGCTTGCCATCAACTATCGGCATTAATGCATTTACTTGACGCCCACAGCTATCAAGTAACCTATCTACAAAGCGACGTAAATGACGTTCATCGTCAAATTTACTTGCTGTGCACAGTAACTTACCTTGTTTATCAATCCAAATGTCTTGTGTGTCGTTAATTAAAATGTCGCTTACTTGGTCATCCAGCATAAATTGCGCAATAGGCCCTAGGCCTTGGATTTCATCATATACAGCTTGAACGACTTGTTCTTGTTGGTATTTGTTAAATGAAGCATGTTCGAACTCTTCTAAGTCGCTGCAAAGTGAAGCTATTTTTTCAAGTACGCCGTCTGACAGTAGAGCTTTTGGGTCTTGCTCGTACTCTTCAATGACTGCATCGTGGAGTATTTTTTTAAGCTCTTCAAAGGTGCTTAAGCTTTCGTCGATAGCATCTGATTTATTTGATAAGTTAAACATAGGTACTCACTTAGCCACATAGACGGCTTCGTTTTTCACACCTTTAACAACCTCTATAGTGCGACTGGTTTGTAATCTTGAAAAGTTTTGAAGCTTCCCTTGTTCAATATCGTAGGCGCTGTGAACAATAATGGAGACTTTGTCTTCTAAATCTATTCCGGCCAGTGAATACACATCTTTAGGTAACACGGCAAGCACCAAAGACACCGCGCTTGCAGGTGATGGCTCTTTATTTGAAAGGCTATCCATAACACCAGGCTTTTGTGCTTTGCCTTTAGGGCCTTTGGATACACCAATGAGCTGTACATCACGGGCAACTGTTCTTACTAAACGATTAGTTTTAGCAACAATATCTAAGCGATCACCTTTATGAACGCGAGAAAGAGGAATATCTAAACTGTTGAGTTTAAGTGTGTATAGGACTCTGCCTGCAGGAATCGCTTCAGACAGGTTTTGGCTTTTCGCCTGTATAAAATCGGTTTCAAATAAGGGTTGATCGCCCATTTTATTTGTCGCTAACTGCTTACCAATAAGCGCCCGAGGATTTTGTACACTCAGAGCAATATTTGCATAGTTAGTGGGGTCTACTTGCTTTTGAGACACATCGTTTACACTAATAGTTTGCCCAGCAGACATGTTTTTATTTACAACCCAAACACTGACTACATCTTGTTCATTTACTTGTCTTATCCCAAGTGCTGAAGCCAACATGCCAGAGGTAATAAGTAAGGTAAGTGCAGCTGTAGTTGCACCTTTATTATTTTTACTTTTCATTGCAGCCCTCCTAACAAAATCTCACTGCCACACAGTTGTGGCAGTGTGCTTTAGCTTTGTAATCAAACTAGTTACCTTGGAATCCACCTGCTGTAGTTCGCGTTGCAGCGTCACCGCTTGGCGTCGCACTGATAAGCGCAGCACTTTCACTAAAGTCTGATGTTACGAAAGTAAATGAAGTGCCATCACCTGCGTAGGTGTCTACTGCATCCACATAGCCAGAACCTGAAATCTCAGCTGTACCCTCGGCGTTAATCATGCCATCAAATACATAACTTTGGTCAAGTGAACCAATGGCCTCTGCTACATCTTCAAGCTCACTCGTTACCGAGTCACGCAAGGTTGATAAACCAATTACAAGCGCTGCAACCATAGACGTAGAAAGGATGATGAGCTCTGATGTAAGTACAAAACCTTTTTGTTTTTTGCTATTTAAATTACTTTTCATAGTTTTCATAATGATCACCTTAAAAAATTAGGAGCTTATGCTCACTTTATATATAGCGAGGACTATGCCAAAATTTATACCATTTAATTTCAATTACTTACATTTAAACTCTGTTATTTTATTTACTATTCCTTGATATGATTCGCATTTTGCAAATCATTTTTAAATTACACATATTTCAAAGCACAAAAAACCATAAGTTCAAGTTAACTTACTGTTATAAATAAAATAATTTCGGATGTTTGGTTTTAATAATGAGAATTTGGGATAGGCTATTTATTGAGGGATTTGTTAGGCGCTTTGAGCAAGTGAGTTGACAGTCATTTTTATCAACTCACTGGTTTATTTATAAACAAAGCTTAGGGTCTGTTGAGCTTTCAAGGTTAAATTTGCAGCAGCCTGTTTAGTATACAGGCGAGGCAGCGCCTAGTGTTTAACTGAGTATTAAATTAAAAAGGTGTTTATCTTAACTTGTACAGTTTCCAAGTACGGTTAATTTAGCGTAACGCGCAACAGCACTTTTGTGGTGTGGGTCAATACTCATTGCTTTATCATAATAGTTACACGCTAAATGGTTATTAGTTGTGGCCTCTTCAATTAACCCTTTGTGGTAATAATAGCTGCTTTGGTTTACCCCAAATTTATAAGCAAGTTCTAGGTAATTAGATGAAACAACATACCCTCCTTGTGCATAATAAATTGAGGCCATTTGCAAATATGGCGAGGCATGTGTACCAAATACATCAATTGCATATTGCGCTATTTGTTTTGCTTTAGCTAAATTACCCTGCTCAATAGCTAACGTTACACCTAGCGTAAGTGTATTTAATGGTGGGTTTGGTGCATTAAGTAGCTGATTAACAATTTGCTGAGCTTGGCTATTGCGCCCACTTTTATAATAGCTGTATGCAGCAACCGACAAAATAGCAGTGTTACTCGGGTGTTCCAGCATAAGCTGATTAAGCTCATGAACCAGCGTCAAGCAATTTGCTGCAGTTGCGCCTTCACACTTAAGTGGTGCTGTATTTATATTGTATTTAGTCACTATGTTGTTTAATGCTGTATAGGGGTTTACGCTTGGCTTGTAATCTACATGCGCACAACCAGCTAAAGTAAGTAAAATAAATATAACAATAATTTTCATAACCCTTGCTCCTGTATATAGCTTATTAGTTGGCTATCTATGTCAGCGTTTTGCCATGCGCGAAGACTATTAATCGGTTCACGTACTAAGTTAGGTGTTACAACAATAATTAGTTCACGGTTGTTTTCACTATTGCTGGTTGTTTCAGTTAACTTTCCTAACATGCTGTTGCCATTAGCGTCAGGCACAAAGTCATGGCTTGCGTTGTTATCTGTACTTATTAATCCGCCAATTATTAAAGGTTGGCCATCTTGTAGGCGAGTTGAAGTTTGCATACTGCGAGTATTAAATGCGCTGCTGTTTAAGCTACTGCCCGTGCTTTGTGCTATTTCTGCCGTAAGTGTTGTGTCGGGTAAAGAAATAACAGGGTTTAAATCTAGGGTTATTCGGTCTTTATCGTCTACTAATGCGCGTACGTTTAGCTCTACCCCAAACGATTTAAATTCAGTGCCACTAAATACAGAGCCACTATTACCTTGTTGACCACTAGTTACACCTGACGGGCTGTAACTGGTTGGCACGGGTACTTCGCCACCTACTTTAAAAACAGCGCTTTCGCCAGCTAATACAGTTAATGTTGGGCGTGATAACGTGCGTGAAATACCTTCTTGCTCAAGTAATGAGAACAACATATCGATGGCAAATTGAGAGGTTGATAGCTGCAAATTGTTAGTTAGCTGTCCGCCTATGAGTTGTAATGCATTTTCAATTGTTGCAGAGCCTGACTCACGACTTGCCATACCTTCTAAGCCAAATAAACCTTGCTCTTTTTCATACCCCGTAGTCAACACACTAATATCTGGTCGCCACTGCTTTAAGCGACGTTGATTAACTTCATACAACTGAACAGATACTCGTACTTGTGGTAAATCTTCCACTTCTATACTCGAGAGCACTTTGCCATTAGCAACAGAAAGCAACGTAGCCCGTGCTACATTTGAGCTTACGTTACTTAAGGTAAGCCCTGAGTCTTCGTTTAATAAAGCGCCTGATTCGTTCGCTAACACTTCAATTGGGCTGCTATTATTTTGTGCTGCGTTAGTCATCAGCCCGTTAGGATCAAGTGCAGCACCTGGTATTTGCGTAGCTTGCTCAGGCTCAAACAATTTATTTACGGTATTGAGTAACCTTACTAATTCAATTTGGTTTTTAACCGTACCAGATAGCATAAATACATCATTTTCATCATTTGATAGTTCATCAACCGAAATACGTTTAATCGTTACATTGTTAGCACCCATCGACTTTAATACTTGTGCAATTCGCTCCTCTTTAGGCTTTGGTGCTTGCGTTACTTTAATTAAGTTGATAATGGCAACTTTACTGGAGTTTTGAGAAAGCCCATTATTTAAATTGCCCATACCTTGTAAGCGTTGAGCAAGTGAATTAAACATACCTTGATTTGGTGCTGAGGTTATAACAGGTTGAGAAGATTGCGCGCTGCTTGCATACAAATAGTTTTTTGCTGCTTCATGTGCTGCATGGCGATAGTTAAGTGTTGGCACTTCACCACGAAGCACTACTGCATGCCTGTCTGGGGCAATGGTTAATTTAACATTGGGATGTATATCATTAAGTGCGTTTTCTAGCACACTGTAATCTTCGGTTACACCCAACAGAAATGTCTCTGAAGTACTATCGTCATACCATACCATCATAGATGTACGGCCTAACTTTTTAGCTAAGATTAATAGCTCTCGCCCATTTACAACGTTTACATCAAGCGTTGTTTCATGGCCAAGTGCCACACGTGCTATATCACGATTAAACACAAAACGAGTATGGGTCCATTTAACTAAATGGGATACTTTTTTCACTCGTTCACCATTTGCGTTTTCTATGTAGTTTAAATTACTTTGCTGAGCCCAAATACAATAAGGTAAAAAAAGTAACACTGCGATGATTGTTTTAAACATATACGCGTCCTCATTTATGCTTTGTATATACAGAGCAATTATAAGACCAGCGTTATATTATAAGTAAATTCAAGTGGTTAACTAAAGGTGGTGAGGATATGTGGAATGTTTTTGTATTTTGATTTGCAAAATGCAAATAAAGTTAGGAGTCAGGGCACTCGCTTATGCTCAGTGCCCTGCTTACTCTTAATGCAGTGCAGCCGTAAACGGGATGTTTTTACAAATTTCAGCTTCGGCAACCAGTAGTTCTTCTAAGCGTACGTCTACTTCTTCTTTATCAAAGTACTCGTAGGCAAGTTCAACAAACAGGTTTTTATGTTTTTCTTCTGATTTGGCTATAGCAACATAAAAGTCTTTTTCTTTGCCTTCAGGCAGAGCTTGGGCAACTAACGAAAAACGTTCGTGGCCACGTGCTTCTATTACGCCGCCTACTAATAATCTATCCATTAAAAAACCATCACGACCGTGTCTAAACAAAGCACGAATTTGCTTTATGTAGGGATCTTTTTTGTCATCACCTAAATTTGTATCACGCTCAACAAGTAACTTAAGTACCTGTTTAAAGTGAATAAGCTCCTCAAGTGCTAGGTCGGTCATTGCTTTTACAAGCTTTCGTTTATCTGGGTAATGCGAGAGCATTGAAATTGCCATGCCCGATGCTTTTTTTTCAGCTGCTGCGTGGTCTTGTAAAAATGTATTAAAGTCGGCAAGTACCGCTTCGGTCCATTCAAAAGGTGTGTGGTATTTTAATTCAAACATTTTTTGTACTACTTAAAAAATAATGCGGAGATTTTAACTGATCTGATAAAAAAAATCTTGTGCAAACAACGCTAATAAACAGCCTCTCTTTAAGCACTATAAGGTAAAAATTTATCAATCCGTCCTTTTGCAGTTGATTCAATTTTTAATGGGTGTTTTATATCATTCCATGCGGTTACTTTGCCGCCCATATTCATTTTTTCAAAGTCAGCTAAATCGCTATTTATACCTAAAAAGTGCTTAAGCGCGTTAATGCTGTTTGGCTTTGCTATATCAATGGCTAAAAAGTCATGCTCACGGTGTTTAAAGTAGTCAGCAGCTTGCTGGTAATGGCTGTTATAACACTGAGCTAAATAGCTATCACTTTGTATATTCTCAAGCGAAAAGTCGATAAATGTATTTAAATAACAGCGTTTTATATGAATATTAAAACCGCCATCGGGTCGCGTTAAATTAGTGTGCATACGCGTTAACAACTGCCTAATAGAGGGCAACCATGCACTAAAGTCTCGCGTTAAATATATAAACTTAGAACCAGGATAATGCTTATCTAGCTGTTGGTAGTCGTTAAATACGGGGGTGTCTGCAATGGCTGTTGCCTTGTTAAAACAAGCTTGTGTATAAGCGGTATGTGCTGTTGCAATACCAAACTCTAAAAAAGCATGGCATATACTGGTGGTGCCTGTACGAGGTAAACCAATTATAAATATTTTACTCATTAGGCTTAACTATTACGGGTTATAAGCAGTAAAAAAGCGCAAATAATCATTACTAAAAATGTGGTAATTGTACCAATTTGGCGATACTTAAGGTTTTTTTCAACTATGCCTAAATTGTGAAATACGCGCCCTATTAATAATGCGCCACCTAACAAATTACAATAATGGCTAGCCAGGCCTTGGTATTCTGCTAAAAATAATAAAATAACAGCAAACGGTACATATTCCATAAAGTTAGCATGGGCGCGCACTGCGCGTTGCAATTTAGCGTTGCCATTATCGCCAAGCGACACTTGTTCACTGCGGCGCACTTTAATTACATTAAAACTTAAATAAATATAGTAAAACGCTAAAAGCGCAGCATAGGTTGAAATAATCACGATGTTGTCCTGTTATATTTTTGGCAATAATAACATAGTTTTGCACAATCATAAGTTTACTTAGCAACTATGCTACAGTGTGTGTAATTGAAAAATTTAAACAATAAAGGAATTTATGTTTGTACCTCGCAAAGTAGCCGACCGTTATCGTGAAATGATTAACAGTATTGGCTTTTATCCTTCTTTTCTTTCTGTTGGCTTTTTATTGTTTGCTGTTTTAACTATGTCGCTGGAGTATGTTGCCCCTGTTGAGCAAATAAAGTCGTTTATATCTGTGGTGTTAGTAGATAGCGCTGAAAATGCCCGTACTATTTTAAGCACCTTAGCGGGCAGTATTATTTCGTTAACGGTGTTTAGTTTTTCTATGGTGATGGTGGTTTTAAACTCAGCCAGTGCTAGCTTATCACCGCGTGTTGTACCTGGGCTTATTACCCGTAAGTCGCACCAAATGGTGTTAGGTTTTTACTTAGGCAGCATAATTTACTCAATTATAATGCTTATAAATATTAATAAGCTAGAAGGTGGCGATACGGCTATTCCATCACTTGGGGTGCTTTTTTCGTTAGTGTTTGGGCTTATTTCATTGGGCTTATTTGTATTTTTTATTCATTCAATTTCTAAGGCAATTCAGGTTGATAATGTATTGAATGGGTTATTTAGCCAAACCAAAAGTGAGATCAAATCTATTGTAGACAGGCAAGAAGAAAAGCCCTTTACAGACTTTCCAGACTTTACCAAGTGGCATTCAGTAAACAGTACAACCGAAGGTTACTACAAAGGTGTACACACAGATAAATTGTGCGCCATATTAGCTGAGGAAAATATTTGTGTTTATATTTCGGTTAACCAAGGCTACTTTACAGTTAAAGGGTATCCGTTTTTAAAGTGTGATAAAGACATTTCTAACAACGATGAGCTGATAGCTAAAATTTTAGACTGCTTTATTTTTTATATAGAAGAATACATAAGCGATCATTACCGTTATGGTCTAACGCAAATTTCAGAAATAGCCGTAAAAGCTATGAGCCCAGGGATTAACGATCCTGGTACTGCTGTAAAATCGATTGATATGCTGAGTATTTTACTTATAGAGCGGCTATCGCTAAACGATACGAACTATTCGTTTAAACACAGTGAGGGCAACCCGCTGTTATTTATTCATGAAACAAGCTTTGATGAACTCCTGCACGATAACTTTACGCCGCTACGTAATTACGCCAAAGGCGATGCCTACGTGATGACTAACGTACTAGAGGCGTTTAAAAACATTTTGTTTGTAGCACATAAGGATGAAGATGCCCGAAGCAGTTTGTTTAATTATTTAAATGCCATAGTAGATGATATAAACGAGCAAGTGAGTAACGAATACGACAGACGAGAAATAACAAATATGTTAAATGCCATAGCGCGTATAAGTGAACAAGAAGGTGAAAAATTAGTGGCGCGTTTTGAGCGCCACAAAGTATAGCTTAATCTATAAAGTAAACGGCATAGCTTGATGCGGTCACTTTAATTTCTCCTGCATGGTAGGCATCAGGTACAAATTTTCCTGATGCACTATCTGCACTCATCATGGTTTTTTCAGCGCGCATGTATGGCTGAGTTGGCGCATTCATAGGGCTCAATGACGCAGTGTATAATCCTTTTAATTTAACGCCGTAATCGGTGCTTAATTCTTTTGCTGCTTTACGGGCATCTTCAATTGCTAATTTTTGCGCTTTTTTATGCAGCTCATTGTAATTGCTTGCTAAAAACTGAGTTTGATTAATTTGGTTAATACCATTATTAACTAAATTTTGTAAAAGCTGTGGGTATTTATCTATGTTTGATAATTTTACACTTAATGTGCGCGATACTCTAAACCCTTTAAAATCTTGATTACCCGAAGTGCGGTTATATTGGCTTTCACGATTGATAGAAATATGGCCTGCATTAATATTACCATCTTCAATACCCAGCTCTTTAACAAGTTTTATTGCTTTAGCCATGGTTTTGTCGGCTTTATTTTTTGCAGCAATTAAGTCTTTATCTATTTCAACAATGCCTACGCTTAATTGTACGTAGTCAGGCATGGTGGTTATTGTGGCCTCACCTTTTACATAAATGTGCGGGGCATCAGGTGTAGAGCCTGCAACCGCATTAAAACTAAGTGTACTAAATGCTAAAGCGCTGCCTAAAAAAAGTTTTAGTGTATTCATAATGTTATCCTTTTTTGTATTAGGCCTATTAAATAGCCTATGGGGTTAACAATAAATGAACAGGCATAAAAAAACAGGCAATTGCCTGTTTTTTTATTATTTATTACTTTTAAAGTATTAAATACTACAACGTTTGTAGTTGCGGTATTTAGGTAACCAGTAGTTTCTGTCAATTGCAGCCCACAGTGCATCGTCGCTAATTTCAAGAGCTACGCCCTCTTCAATCGCTTTTTTAGCTACTGCAAATGCAATACGCTTACTTAACGTTTCAATTTCAGTAAGCGCTGGTAATAAGCTGCCTTTACCTGTGTTTGCACGCGGAGAAGACTCTGCAAGCATTTCGCTCGACATACTCAACATTGCATCAGTTATACGTGTCGCTTTAGCAGCAATTACACCTAAACCAATACCCGGGAAAATATAACTGTTGTTACACTGCGGAATTGGGAAAATGTCGCCGTTGTACTCTACAGGTTCAAACGGGCTACCGGTTGCAACAAGTGCTTTACCGTCGGTCCATTTAATAACATCTGACGGGTGTGCTTCAACCTGTTTAGATGGATTACTTAATGGGAAAATAATAGGTTGCTCACAACCTGCATGCATTGCACGAATTACTTGCTCAGTAAATAAGCCAGGTTGGCCAGATACACCAATTAAAATATCAGGCGCGGCGCAGTGCATAACATCTAATAATGAGGCGTATTCACCGCTGTAAGTCCATTCACTTAAGCTTGCTGTAGGCTGAGCGAGTGCTTGTTGAAAATCACGTAGACCTTCCATACCCTCAGATACAAGACCAAAACGGTCAACCATAAATACTTGGCTGCGCGCTTGTGCTTCGCTAATACCTTCAAATACCATTTGGCTAATAATTTGTTCAGCAATACCACATCCAGCAGAGCCTGCACCCACAAACACCACTTTTTGCTCGCTAAGGGTTGAGCCCTTAACTCGACACGCGGCAAGTAATGAGCCTACAGTTACCGCTGCAGTTCCTTGAATGTCATCGTTAAAGCTACAAATTTCATTGCGGTAGCGTTTAAGCAATGGCATTGCATTAGGTTGTGCAAAATCTTCAAACTGAAGTAACACATTTGGCCAACGACGTTTCACTGCTTTAATAAATAAGTCTAAAAACTCATCGTACTCATCTTGTGCAATACGTTTATGGCGTGCACCCATGTACATAGGGTCGTTAAGTAGTTTTTCGTTATTAGTACCTACATCAAGCATTACTGGTAACGTGTATGCTGGGCTAATACCGCCACACGCTGTGTAAAGTGATAATTTACCAATAGGAATACCCATGCCACCAATACCCTGATCGCCTAGGCCTAAAATACGCTCGCCATCGGTAACAACAATAACTTTTACTTTGCCTTTAGTTGCGTTGCGTAAAATGTCGTCAATTTGAAAACGGTCTTCGTATGAGATAAATAAACCACGCGCACTGCGATAAATATCTGAGAATTTTTCACAGGCATCACCTACTGTAGGCGTGTAAATAATTGGCATCATTTCTTCAAGATGGTCACGCACTAAACGGTAATAAAGTGTTTCGTTGTTATCTTGAATAGCACGTAAGTAAATATGTTTGTTTAAGTTATCGTTAAAGCTTGAATACTGCTGATAACAACGCTCAACCTGCTCTTCTATTGTTTCAAAACGAGGAGGTAGCAAACCTGCAAGGTTAAAGTTTTCACGTTCTTTTTTACTAAACGCGCTGCCTTTATTTAAAAGCGGCGTTTCGATTAGGCCAGGGCCAGAGTAAGGAATATATAGGTAGTTAGGATCAGTATTTGTTGTCATATTTCCAGGCTTTAACGGAGTCTTAAGTTATGATCTGCCATTATCATTGTAAAAGGTTAAATTGCAATGACAATTAAGCTTGTCAGACCATTGAGAGAAAACATATGCAGGCCTCACTGCCTGCATAGCTATTATACATAATTTAAAATCTGATAGGGGCGTTTTTGTCAGTTAAATCAGACAAAGCCACACCTTCTCGGCGCGGATCTGCACCACCATACAATTTGTTGTTTTTAACTTCTACGGCGTGTAAACCTGAGTTTAAATCAAGCACACGTACATTATGGCCGCGTTTAGTTAATTGTGGGGCAATAGCTTCAAGCGCCGTGCCTTTTTCAAGGCTAGTGTAATCATTACGATTAGTTGTGCGCGGTAAGTTAATAGCCTCTTGTGCCGATAACTCCCAGTCAAGTACACCAATTACCACTTGAGCTACATAATCAATAATACGGCTTCCGCCAGGTGAACCAACCACTAAACGTAAGCTACCGTCTTTGTTAAACACCATTACTGGCGACATAGAGCTGCGCGGGCGTTTACCAGCCTCAACACGGTTAGCCACTAATTTGCCGTCTATACGAGGCGAGAGCGCAAAATCGGTTAATTGGTTATTTAAAATAAAGCCATTAACCATAACCGTAGAACCAAATGCCATTTCAATAGAGCTGGTCATTGAAACCGCATTACCAAAGCTATCAACAATAGACACATGCGATGTAGAAGGCAGCTCATATGAGTCATCTTGCGCGTAACTTAAATACCCTACCGGGTTACCGGCAACTGCTATTGTGTCTTGCTCGGTAATAAGCTTGGCACGTGACGCGATGTATTTTTTATTTAATAGCTCTTTAGTGGGTACTTGTGTGAAATCGGGGTCACCCATGTACATGTTTCGATCGGCAAACGCAATTCTTGAAGCTTGGCTAAAGTAATGTATTGCTTCTTCGCTATTTGGTTTAAGAGCGGCCATGTCTTTGTGTTCTAACAAGCCTAAAATTTGTAGTACTGCCACACCGCCGCTACTTGGTGGTGCCATAGAGCACACATTGTAAACGCGGTAATCAATGCACACAGCATCGCGTTGCTTACTTTTATAGTTGGCTAAATCAGACTCGGTTAACGTCCCCGGAGCAACCTTTGCTTTTTGCACGGCATTAACCATTTGCTTAGCATTGTCGCCTTTATAAAACGCATCAATACCTTGCTGGGCTATGTCTTTGTATAAATCAGCAAGCGGCTGGTTTTTTTTAACCGTTCCGGCTTTTATTAACTCACCATTAGGGTAAAAGTATTCGTTAATAACCGGCATGCTCATCACACCTGGGTTTAATTGGCGTGCCAGTAAACCGTGTAAACGCGGTGATACCACAAAGCCTTGTTCAGCAAGTTTTATAGCCGGTTTAAACAGCTCGCTCCAGGCTAGTTTGCCGTATTGCTTATGCGCATTAGCAAAGGCATGTAAAATGCCAGGTACGCCTACTGAACGCCCGCCTACTACGGCTTCAATCCATTTTACGGCTTTACCGTGTTTATCTAAAAATAGATTTTCGTCTGCATTTTCTGGCGCTGTTTCACGTCCATCAAAGCTGGTGAGTTTATTGTTTGCTTTGTTGTAGTACATCATAAATGTACCGCCACCAATGCCTGATGATTGCGGCTCAACTAAGGTAAGCACCAATTGTGTTGCTATGGCTGCATCAACGGCGCTGCCGCCTTTTGCTAATATTTGTTGCCCCGCTTTTGACGCATACGGGTTGGCTGCGGCCACCATATATTGCTCACCCGTTACCAATTGCTTTTGCACAATGGCTGTGGTGGCTTCTGGCTCGCGAGTTTCTACTTTTGCAGGTTCTTTGGCTATTGTTGGCAGTGATACGGCAAACAAACCGATGGCAAATAATGACTTAAGTTTAAATTGCATAAAAATACTAAAAACACTTAATTACGTAGTTGTATTTGGCATCTTAAAGTTAAACGGGCACAATATGCAAAAATTTTGACTAAAAAAATATAATAAAATGCTTAATTTACCGCTTCAACCCCGTTATTTACTTCCGCCTTTATTTTTGATGCTTTTTAGCTTTATTTTTGCTGCATTTGATTTAAATAATTTACTTGAATTTAACCGCACCTTAGTGGAACAAGGTGAACTATGGCGACTTTTTACGAGCCAATTTGTTCACGCAAACTATGCGCATTTGGGCTTAAATTGTTTAGGTATTTTTTTAATTTGGCTATTACATGGTGAGTACACATCAGCAAGGCGTTATGCCTTTAATGTATCTGTGCTTGCTGTGTGGTGTGGATTGGGCGTGTATTTGTTTTGCCCAAGTATACATATATACACAGGGCTGAGCGCCCTACTGCATGGTGTCATTATTTGGGGCGCCGTAAAAGATACAACCTTAGGGCTTAAATCGGGCTATTTATTATTTGTAGGCGTGTGGATAAAAATAGTAATGGAACAAATCAATGGTCCAGATGCCAGCATAGGTAAATTAATCAACTCTACCGTTGCCATAGACGCCCATCTAATTGGCGCAATAGGCGGTACGCTTTTGGCTATTCCGCTTGTGGTTACTTATTTAAAAAACAAAAACGCCACTTAATTAAGTGGCGTTTTAGGTGTTACTTAAATGCTTTAAAGCGTTTCTTTAAATAACTTATGAATACGACGGTATTCGTCTAGCCAGCTTGAAGGCTGCACAAAACCATGCGGTTCTACTGGGAAAATAGCCGTTTCAAAGTTTTGTTTTTTAAGCTCTATTAATCGCTGTACTAAACGTACTGAGTCTTGAAAAAACACGTTATCGTCAACCATAGGTGCATTAATTAATAAGCGTTTATTCAACCCTTCTGCAAAATAAATTGGTGAGCTGCGCTCATAAGCGATTGGATCTACATCTGGGTGGTTTAATATATTTGCCGTGTAAGCTGTGTTGTAATGTGCCCAATCCGTCACAGGGCGAAGCGCCGCTCCCGACTGAAACAACTCAGGCGCTGTAAACAATGCCATAAAAGTCATAAAGCCACCGTATGAGCCACCATATGTGCCTACTGCTTTGGTATCAACATTGGCATTTTGCGCCATCCATTTAACACCATCGGCTAAATCTTGTGTTTCTGGTGTGCCCATTTGACGATAAATAGCGGTACGCCAATCACGGCCATACCCTTTAGATGCGCGGTAATCCATGTCCATAACTATGTAACCTTCATCAGCAAGCAATGAATGAAACATAAATTCACGAAAATACACCGAAAAGCCCATATGCGAGTTTTGTAAATACCCTGCTCCGTGATTAAAAATAACCGCTTTACGTGTTTTACCCGTTTCGCCTTCTACGTAATCACTTGGGTAATACACTTTTGCGTAAATTGGCTGGTCGGTATGGCTCGACGGCACAGCCACAATTTTAGGTGCGGTTAGTTTTTTAGCTAAAAACGCATCCGATACTGTATAGGTTAATTGCGTAGCTTGTGTATTGGCTTTAGCATCAGCAACGTATAGCTCTGTAGGCATAGTGATTTTAGAATGCTTAAGTAATAATTTTGATTCATCTGGGCTTAGCGTATAATCGGTCATACCGTTAAGGTCGGTTACTTGCTCGTTTTTACCTGTTTGTGGGTTAACACGGTAAACTTCGTAAAGGCCTGGGTGCTCTATGTTTGCTTTATAATAAATAGCGGCATTGTCGTGCGTTAATGTAATGTCCGATACTTCAAACTGCCCGCTAGTTAAAGCGGTTGCTTTGCCATTAATTGGCTTTTTATAAAGCTGACTATAACCCGACTCTTCTGAGAGGTAATAAAGGGTATTTGAATTGTGTAACCAACCAAAATTATTAAAGGCGTAGGCTATCCATGCGTCATCGTGCAGGCGATGCTGTGATACAAGCGCCTTATTGTCAAAATCAACAGTGGCTATCCAACGGTCTTTGTTATCCCATGCTTCAAGCATAATGGCAACTTGCGAGCCATCGTCGTTCCATACAACCGCGCTTTGGTTTAAACCCCAGTCCATAATTAAATTAATGCCACGCGGCTTTTTCTCTGACTTATATGTTTTACCAATTCGTGCGTGGTTTTCTTTTTTAACTTCGGCTAATACGTCTTCATCAAAACCTGGTAGGGTTTCAAAGCTTAATGATGTTTGTGTTTTATCAGCCAAGTTTATGTATATAAGCTGTGATGTTTGCTCTTTTGAGTCGGCAACACGACGGCGGGCTTTTTTAGGGTCTATGGTTGCATCACCGGTGATGTAATTAGGCATTATATCGCCCTCACCGCGCCACGACTGTTGCTTTTGCACAACCACAAGTAATGCATCGCCGTTTGGAGAAAGCTGAGCTTCTTTAATTGTATTGCCATCACCTAAGTAAAAAGCGGTGTTAGCAATTGAGTCATTTTGCTCAGTTATTTGCTCATTGCGCGTGTATTGGTCTTGCTTATTTTTATGTTCAAGTGCCACAAATTCAATGAGTTTGTGTTGCTCTTTAGCAATGTAACTTGTTGGTGCTTGTATGCCTTTTGGTTTATCTGCAAGTTTTAAATTAACAAGCTCTGTAGATAAACCCGTTTTTAAATCAACACTAAAAAATACGTTCCCTTGGCGATAAACCAAGTTACCGTTATTTAAAAATTGTGGCTTAGATTCGGTCGCTGATGTGGCTGTAATTTGTTTAAGCTCACCTGTTTTTATGTTTTTAACAAACACATTGCCTTTAAAAGTATAGGCTTGCAGTGCTTTATCATTTGAATAAACGGCTTTTGCAGCGCCTAAAGTATGTAGTTTATTTAAAGCAACCTGTTGCGCTGTTTGCTCAGTTACACCTTGGCTGTACACATCGCGCAGCGTGCTGCCTTGTTGTTTTTGCGAATAAATAATAGTTGAAGAATCACTCGCCCAATAGGCATTTTGTGGCTTGTTACCCATCCAATCAGGATCAGCCATCGCTTGCTCTAGGGTAATATTTTGCGTTCCGCTATCTGCTGGTGTGTTTACAACCGCTAAAGCAGGTGTGGCTACTTTTGCGCTTTGCTCTGATGAGGTGGTTGCAGTTGCACTACAACCTGCAAGCATAACGCTTGAGGCAACAGCCAGTGCCACTAATGTTTTAGATGAAGATAATTTAAAAATCATAGTGCTTCTATACGGTTATTATAATTGAGCCGTATTTAAGCAGAAGCACTTGAGTTATTGCAATTTTTTAAGACAAATAGCACATTAATAAGGTAAAGCTGTGTTTACTCTACAATAAGGTCAAGCCACACTAAGCGATGATCGCTTGATGCGTTTCTGTCTTTTATTAATCGATACTGCTCGCTGTTTTCAGTGGGCCAAAACACCCCACCATCCACTATTTTAAACCCATAATTTGAAGGGAGTACATAATCTACACGGGCTTGCCAGTTAGCAGTAAAATTTTGCGCATAAGCTTGAGTGTATTGCTCTTTTGCACCATCACTTTTTGGTATAAATTGCGCGTTAATAAGCGGGTTATTTAAAATTTGATTAGTGGTCTCTAGCCTTGCTTTGTCGCCCTCTGGCGCTGCATTTAAATCGCCTAAAATAACAAAACGCGTATTTTCTTTTAAGCCACCTTTTTGGCCTTTATCATCATAAAGATAAGGCTTATTCGTCACATAATCGGCAATTAACCTGACTTCATCGTGATTACGTTTACCGTTTCTGTCTTCATCGCCATCAAACACTGGCGGCGTTGGGTGCGAGGCCAATACATGAACCGTTTTGTCGTTTATAACAACAGGTACATCCCAAAACGATTTAGAGCTGAGCCTAAACGCCTGCCATTCTTGCTCGTTATACCAATTTTCACCTGTTTTTGGGTGCACAGGCATGTGTGCATTAGGCATATCTTTATATTTAAATGTTTGTAATGTGCGTAGTTTTTCAAGGTTAATAGGATACTTAGATAAAATAGCCATCCCGTAGTGGCCTTCAAAAAAGCCAAAACCTTGCGCATCACCCATTACACCGGTTGTTTTACCATTATTATCTAAGTCAAATTTAGTGGCTAAGCCTGTATTTACAGGGGCAATAAAACTGTATGGGTACTCAATGGCGTGTTGCTTGTTTTGGCTTATGTTCAAGTAATGCTTTTTAAAATACTCAATACCCTGCTCTTTTGGTACGTAGTCAAATTCGTTGAGCAAAATAATATCAGGGCGTACACGCTGTATTATTTCAGCAATATTTTTAATTTGTTGATGATTGGCTTTAAGTGCATTGACTAAAGCATCTGGGTTAACCTGCTCGCCTTGAGGAGTATGATTTGTTGCATCCATACTCACATTAAATGTAGCTACACGCACGGTTTCACTCGCTAATGCGTTAAAGCTAAATGAAGCGGCGACTACAAGGGCGCCATAAATTGTTTTTAGTTTCATTTTTTTACTTCAAAAATTTAAAAATAGACTTTAACAGTATTACACAGCTAGTGCCCTTTTTTATGACAAAAAAATACCGGCATATGCCGGTATTTATATAATTAAATCTCGTTAGGCTAACTAAGTAGTAAAGCTACTCACATAGCATTAAGTTAGTCGCTGCTTTTAATATACCTGGGTAGTCTTGCTCCGGTAAGTAATCAGTTAGCTCACCAAGCTTATCGGCCAAGTCATTGATACTTTCGGCCGATACATTGACATGACCCATTTTACGACCTGGTTTTGCCGTTTTACCGTACCAGTGGCTGGTTACATCGCTGGTTTTAAGTACGCCGTTTGGAATACTTGGCTGACCTAATACGTTTATCATAGCGGTAATGTGCTTAAGCTGCGTATTCCCAAGCGGTAAACCAGCTACGGCGCGCATGTGGTTTTCAAATTGAGAGCAATGACAACCTTGCTGTGTCCAATGGCCCGAATTATGGACCCGAGGCGCAATTTCATTAACTAATAATGTGCCGTTCACATCAAAAAACTCAATGGCCAGTACACCAACATAGTTAAGCTCGTTAGCTATTTTGGTAAAAGCATCGTTGGCTTGTTGCTCAATTTGCTGATTATTTTTACCCGCAATTGAAAGTGTTAGCACCCCATTGGTGTGCTCGTTTTCAGTAATTGGGTAAATTGCCACATTGCCTTGCTTATCACGTGCGCCAATAATAGAGACTTCACGGTCAAACGGGATCATTTTTTCAGCAATAATACTATGCGGCGCATCTTCTGCGCCTGAGGCAATAAATTCAGCCATTTCTGACCAAATTTGTGCTATTTGATCATCAGATTTTAGTCGCCATTGACCTTTACCGTCGTAGCCTGCTTGGCAGGTTTTAATAACAAGTGGCTTACCTAGGTTTTTAACAGCCAACTCTAAATGCGCTTTTTCAGTAATTAATTGGTACGGCGCGCAAGCTACCTGTGTTTTATCAAGTAATGCTTTTTCTAAGCTACGGTCGCCACCTGTTTTAATGGCTGCTTTTCCAGGATAAAACTTATTGCTGTTACAGCAAAGCGTGAGCACATCATCAGGAATGTGCTCAAATTCAGCAGTAATTGCATCTGCTGATTCAATTGCTTGCTCAAGCGTGGTTTTGTAAACCTCACCCGTTAAAGGGTGCATAATTTGTTGGCTACCTACATCGTAAGCAACCACATTTAAATTAAGGGGGGCGCCAGCTAAGCTCATCATACGTGCGAGTTGGCCCGCACCTAAAATTAAAATAGTCATTGTTACTCAGCAGGGTTTGGGTTAGCTAAAATAGTCTCGGTTTGCTCTTTACGAAACGCTTCAATTTTTGCGAAGATTTCTGGGTTTTGGCAACCTAAAATTTGTGCCGCTAATAAACCCGCATTTGCAGCGCCTGGCTCACCAATAGCCAATGTACCTACCGCTACACCTTTTGGCATTTGGCAAATAGAAAGCAGTGAATCAACACCATTTAATGCCTTTGATTTAACAGGTACACCTAATACAGGTAGAGATGTGAATGCTGCGGCCATACCCGGTAAATGAGCAGCGCCGCCAGCGCCTGCAATAATTACTTTAATGCCACGATCGCTTGCAGAATTAGCGTAATCAGCAAGTAGTTGAGGAGTTCGGTGGGCTGAGACCACTTTGGTTTCGTACTCAATGCCAAATTTTTCTAGCATGAGCGCTGCGTGTTCCATGGTTGGCCAATCTGATTTAGAACCCATAATAATGCCAACAGTCATAAATACTCCTCAGTAATGTATTTTAAAATAGCGGACTTATGTCCGGTTTTAGGCGGGTATTATACCCAAATAGCGTTTAAATGCGACTCACAAAAACAAAAAAAGCCATGTTTAAACATGGCTTTTTGCTGGTTACAAGTACAAAGCGTTTACGCTTCTTTACTTGCTAGGTATTCGGTGTAGTTGCCTCTAAAGTCAATTACCTTACCGTCTTTAATTTCCCAAATACGGGTAGCAACAGACGATACAAACTGACGGTCGTGCGATACAAACAACAAGGTACCTTCGTAGGCTTCAAGGGCTAAGTTAAGCGCCTCGATAGACTCCATATCCATGTGGTTTGTTGGCTCATCCATTAATAGTATGTTTGGTTTATGCATCATAATTTTGCCAAACAACATGCGGCCTTGCTCACCACCTGAAATAACCTTAACCGACTTTTTAATATCATTTTGTGAAAACAGCATACGCCCTAAAAAGCTACGAACCACTTGCTCGTCGTCGCCCTCTTGCTGCCATTGCTCCATCCACTCAAACAGGTTTATGTCTTTATCAAATTCATCGGCATGGTCTTGCGCGTAGTAACCAATGTTGGCATTTTCAGACCACTTATACTCACCTTCTTTTGGTGCTAAGCGCCCTGAAAGTGTATTTAGTAGGGTTGTTTTACCCACGCCGTTTTCACCAATTATGGCAATGCGCTCTCCTACTTCTACTAGACCTTCTAGGCCTGAAAATAAGGTATTGTCTTCAAAACCTTGGCTAAGGCTTGTCATTTCAAGTGCGTTACGGAATAACTGTTTTTCTTGCTCAAAGCGAATAAATGGCGATTGACGAGAAGAAGCCTTAACCTCATCTAATTGAATTTTATCAATACGTTTTGCACGTGATGTTGCTTGCTTAGCTTTTGAAGCATTAGCCGAGAAACGCGATACAAACTGCTGAAGTTCTGCAATTTGGCTTTTCTTTTTGGCATTTTCGCTTAATAGGCGCTCACGGGCCTGCGTTGCGGCAAACATGTACTCGTCGTAGTTACCAGGGTAAATACGCAGCTCACCGTAATCAATGTCGGCCATGTGTGTACACACTGAGTTTAAAAAGTGACGGTCATGCGAGATGATGATCATAGTACAATCGCGCTGATTAAGTACATCTTCTAACCACTTGATAGTGTATATATCCAAGTTATTGGTAGGCTCATCAAGTAGCATGATGTCTGGGTCAGAAAACAGTACTTGTGCAAGTAACACTCGTAGTTTAAAACCTGGGGCAATTTCAGACATAGGACCATAATGCTGTGCGGTATCTATACCTACACCTAGCAAAAGCTCACCCGCTTTAGACTCAGCTGAATAGCCATCCATTTCGGCAAATTCAGTTTCTAGGTCGGCTACTTTCATGCCGTCTTCTTCACTCATTTCTGGCAATGAGTAAATACGGTCGCGCTCTTGTTTAATATCCCATAATTCTTTGTGACCCATGATAACAGTGTCAATTACAGAGTATTCTTCGTAAGCAAACTGGTCTTGGTTTAGTTTAGCTACACGTTCATTTGGATCTGTACTTACGTTCCCTGATGATGGCTCAAGCTCACCACTTAGGATTTTCATAAATGTAGATTTACCACAACCATTCGCGCCAATTAAACCGTAACGGTTTCCTTCGCCAAATTTTGCTGAAATATTTTCAAATAACGGTTTAGCACCAAATTGCATGGTGATGTTAGCTGTACTAATAATAGCGCTACCCTCCAAGGGGACATGATGTATTTAAATTGCGCGCAGTTTAAACCAAATACGGCCTTTTTTCTATGAAAGTTTAAAGGCACGCAGCTAAGTTTGCATGCATTTTAACCACACAGAATAATGTGAATTTCGTTAATGGTTATACAAATTATTTTAACGCACGTTAAAGCGTTGCATTAGCAAAGTGTTTAAACATTGTTATTCATAAATATAAAAATTTTATGCAATAAAACTGGCACTTTCTCGGTTTATATAATTAATAAGCAAATTTAGATAAACCATTTAACGTAATTGTTAGCGGGTTTGTCGCAAAGAGTTTTAACCAAACGTAAATTGTGTATATATTTATGATCTAAAAGCGTTTTTAGAGCTTTTGCACTAACGTTTTTATTTTAACCAACATGAAATTTTTTTCAAAACTAAAAATATGGCACACGCTTATTTTTAGCACTTTTTAACTAAATTTAGGCGTTAAAACCCAAACTGTGTAACAGTTAAAAAACACCATTAACGTTTAATGAATATTCACTCAGCCACCCCCTATTTTTTAATGATTATTTTTCACTTTTGAGCCTATAGCGCCTTTGCTAGTCTTCATGCCTTAAATTTTACATCACTGTTTACAAGTAAAAAATCACACAAGGCATCACAAATGATTAAAAATTTTGTAACCCTACTAATAGGCACAAGTATTATAGTTGCTCCTGCTTCGGCGGTTGAGTTATACAAGGATGATAAAAACACAGTTAAAGTAGGTGGATACCTTGATGTGCGCGTTATCAATACACAAAACCAAACTGAAGTAGTTAACGGTACTTCACGTATTAACTTAGCTTTTTCGCGTCAGCTAAAAAAAGACTGGTCTGCCCTTGCGCTGGTGGAATGGGGTGTAAACCCTGTTGGCAGTAGCGATATAATTTACAACAACCGTTTTGAATCAATTCAGGATGAGTTTTTATATAATCGTTTAGGTTACGCAGGCCTTTCGCACGAAAAATACGGCCAGATCACCATTGGTAAACAATGGGGTGCATGGTACGACGTTGTATATAACACTAACTACAGCTTTGTATGGGATGGTAATGCTGCAGGTGTTTACACTTACAACAAAGATGATGGCGCAGTAAATGGTACCGGCCGCGGTGATAAACTTATTCAATACCGCAACAGCTACAACGATTTTAACTTTACCTTGCAAGCACAGCTTAAAAACAGTGAGTTTTATACTTGTGACATAAGCGATATTACAGAAGATGAATGCCAAACATTGTGGGACTCTGGTGATAGTGCTGCACAAGAAGTAGAGTTTAATTACACATTTGGTGGTGCCGTTACTTACAACGCGACCGATATGCTTACCTTAACAGCCGGTGTAAACCGAGGTGAGTTTGATGTAACTTACGGCGATGGCAGCACACAAACAGTAGAAGACTTAATATATGGTGCGGGCATTACCTGGGGCAACATTAATAGCCCTGGCTTATACGCTGCGGCAAATATTAATAAAAGCAAAAACCACGATACCGATAATCTAGGGCGTTTAATTAAAGATTCAATCGGTGTAGAAACATTTATGTCGTACCGTTTTGATAACGATATGCGCCCGTTTATTGCTTACAACATTTTAGATGCAGGCGATGACTACGTTATTCAACCAAACTTTAACGCCGATCCTAACGATGTGTTTAAACGCCAATTTGCAGTTATTGGCCTACATTACATTATTGATAAAGACACGATTGCTTACGTAGAAGCACGTAAAGACTTTAGTGACTTTGAAAGCGACGATAAAGATCAGCAAGCCCAAATGGAACAGTCGGAAGATGACGGCATTGCATTTGGATTCAGATATAAGTTTTAACTTACTCGTTCAATTTTTAAGCCCAGCAATTTAGCTGGGCTTTTTTATGCCATGCTTTTTTGAATTTGCTGCCTTGCATCAAGTGCTATATCTACAAATGCATTGACAGCTGCATTGGTTACTGTTTTTTTAAATTGAATTTCTACCGGTATTTGCGTAGTAACATTGTTAAGCGCAATAAAATGACACCCTTCGCTATATAGCTTACGCACGCAATAAGGCGCAATAGCCACGCCAAGCCCCGCAGCTACCTCGGTAACTAATGTTTGCATGTGCCTAGGTTGGCTAATAATATTTGGCGAAAACTGTGCTTTTTTACACTGCAAAATGGTTTCATCAAAAAGCCCAAGTGCCTCTTCGCGATTAAAAATAATAAACTGCTCATCTTTAAGACGCGCTAAATCAATGTTTTTACAACTAGCAAGAGAATGGTTTTGATTAACAATAGCCACTAACGAGTCAATATAAATACAGTGGCTTAAAAACTCATCGGCAATGGAACTTGGTAGCGCTCGTGAAAACGCAATATCAATACGTTCATTTTTAAGCGCCTCTATTTGCTCTGTAGCTGTCATTTCAATAAGTGTAACGTGAACTTGGGGGTACTTTTCTTTATAGCTACGCACGAGCGACGCCATAAACGACAAACACGCCGAACTTAAATGGGCAATAATGAGCGTACCAGTTTGGCCATTTTGAGCACGCTTAACTTTTGTTTTGGCCTGTTGAGTTAACTCAATAATTGCATTTGCATCTTTTAATAACTGTTCACCCGCTTCGGTAATAGCAACATCGCGTGAATTTCGAATAAACAATACAACATCAAGCTCGCTTTCTAGCTGTGCAATATGCCTACTTATTGCAGGTTGAACGGTATGTAGCTCTTTTGCAGCTTCTGAAAAGCTCTGATACTTAGCCACGCTCACAAAGCTTTTTAATGTTTTAATATCCATTACACACCTAAAATACACTATTTGTATAGATTCTATAAAATAATATCATTTTTGTTATAGGTAAAGAACTCATACCATAGCTCCATCAGTTAACAAAGCAAGATAGCTATGACCAAGCCTGAACAAAGCCAGCAGATAAGCCGTTTTTTATTACTATTAATGACAAGTGCAATAGCAGCTACAGCTGCAAACCTATATTACAACCAACCCATATTGCCTTTAATGAAAGCCGCGTTTAATTTAACCGACGCTCAATTAGGGAGTATTCCTGCACTAACGCAATTTGGTTACGCCTTTGCGCTTTTATTTATATCGCCCCTTGGTGATTCACTACTAAGGCGAAAACTAATCACTATTTTGTCAGGATTGTTAGTTGCAGCGTCACTCATTGCGGCATTAGCGCCCAATTTAACCGTATTACTTATAAGCGTATTTTTAATTGGCGTAGGCGCCAATATTACACAGCAACTCATTCCCTTTGCGGCATCAATGGTGAGTGCTCAAAACAAAGGCGCTACGCTTGCTACGTTAATGATGGGCTTAACACTTGGAATATTACTTTCACGTACGTTAAGTGGTTTTGTAGGTGAGCACTTGGGCTGGCAAAGTGTTTTTTATATGTCAGCTTTGTTAGCTACATTGTTTGGCGCCCTACTGTATGTATTTTTACCCGTTAATAAACCACATGCTAATTTAAGTTACTTAGCGCTTATAAAAAGTAGTTTAAGTTTATTTAAACAATACAAGCAACTACGTATGTTTACGTTTTCAGGCGCTTTTTGGTTTGCATCGTTCAATGTACTTTGGGCAACCCTTGCAATTTACGTAAGCGATGAGCCATTTAATTACAGTGCTCAACAAGCAGGGTTATTTGGCGCAATAGCCCTTGCAGGCGTTATTGGCGCAAAGCTAGCAGGTAATTTTGTTAGTAAGCTTGGTTCTAAAAACGTTATTACATTATCGCTTAGCGTAATTGCACTCGGTTTTTTAATTACAGGACTATTTGGTAGCAGTTTAGTGGCGTTAATAATTGGCATTATACTCATAGACTTTGGCGTATTTAGCGCTCAGGTATCAAACCAAGTACGGGTATTTAGTATAGATCCAAGCGCACAAAGCAGAATAAACGGCATTTATATGCTGGGTTATTACATAGGTGGAGCCGTTGGTTCTGCTGCAGGTGTAAATGCATTTGATTTATACAAATGGGATGGCGTAATTGCCATAAGTATTATTTTTATAATTATTAGCGGGGTTTTTAATGCCCTAGCTAAAAAAGCGTAACTTGTACATTAATTGGAGTAACGATGAATTCACTTAAAGCGGCCGGTAGCTTTACCTTATTATGTATTGCCAGCTTAACCATAATGGTTGGCACTCTTTTAGCGCCTGGCTTAGTTAGCATTTCAAACGGTTTAGGCATTACTAATAACAGGGTACTTTTAATTACCTTACCTTCTTTAGGTGCTGTTGTATTTGCGCCAATTGCCGGCCGATTAATAGATAAATACGGCGCGTATAAGCTTTTAATCATCGGGTTATTTTTATATGGCTTTGTAGGTGCTAGCGGCTATTTTTTATATGGCCCAACACTTGTATTTATTAACCGATTTATTATTGGTGGCATAACGGCCATAGTGATGGCTGGCTGCACTGTATTAATTTCTACTTGGTACAAAGGTGAAGCTCGCTTAGGCATGATAGCCAAACAAGGCATGGCAATAGAACTTGGCGGAGTAATATTTTTATTCTTAGGTGGTTATTTAGCTTCACAGTTTTGGGGTTTACCACTGGCGCTTTATTTAATTGCCTGGGTATTTTTAGCCATGCTTTTGCTTTTTGTTCCAAGCAAACATAAAGCAAGTAACCAAGTGGAAGAACACGTAACTGAAAATACCAAAACCGTTATTGGTGCTTTTAAATTAAAAGGGGTTTATATAGTTTCTACCCTCGCGATGACCATATTTTTTACCTCGACCGTTTTATTACCTATTACTATGAGTGCACTTAACTATAACGAATCTCAAATTGGCCAGTTACTGGCGTTTATATCATTAGTAGCTGTAGTTACGGCGGGCGTAATGCCTAAAGCAACCAAACTAATTGGTGAAACAAACGTACTGGCACTGGCGTTTTTAGGGTTTGGATTATCGTATATATGTTTTACCCAACCAAGTACGCTAGTTTTAATTTTAGGTGCAATATTAATAGGGATAGGTTTTGGCTTTAGTATTCCCCTTTTAAACCATATGACGGTAGAACTTAGCGCAGAAAACGTACGTGGTCGTAACTTATCGTACTTTACTATGGCGGTATTCTCTGGGCAGTTTTTTACCTCGTTTATGGAATATATACCTGGGGGAATTCATAACGTATTTATTATTTGCTCCATTTTAAGTGCTGTTGTTGCTGTTACCTTATTTGTTAAAAATAAAAAGCAAGCAACTGAGCAAAACCTTAGTTAAGGCTAGTTAAAACTAAATCCATGAGAGCTGAGCCCTAATCCCACAGCTCTCTGTTTACCTACCCTAAAATATAGCTCCATTGCCAAGATATATATTAAACCAAATTAAGTATGATGTGTTCTTTAATACTCCACCAGCGGTTAAGTTTAAATAAGCCTAACTTAGCTTAATTTCATGGTGTTTATTCAAAGTAAAGCCAGATCACTAGCCGTATTCATGTTAAAGCACTAAGCAATTGGGTTAAGCATAATAACCAAAAAAGCCACCACTGTATATTAATACAGTGGTGGCTTTTTAAAACTTAATTCGCCTTATCCTTAAAAATAAGACTAAAAATACATAAAAAACATAATGTTAGCCAAATAGTAAACGAGTGCATGTTAACTTAATAATATAGAAAACAGCATTAACTGTATAAATATACAGTTAATGCTGTTTAATTAAGCTTTGTGCAAACTCTTTATAATCAACAAGTGCTTTAGCCACACTTTGCTTAGGGTTGTCATTATGCTCTGCGTTTGGGTTAACAGTGCTGTGCCACACTAAATTAGGGTTAGGACTTACGTTAAGCGCCGCTTTTAAACTATTAAAAGCCTCCAACATTAGCGGATGCTCTGCCCCGCCAACTGTTAAATATAAAAATGTAGGCGCTTTAATTTTTGGGTTATTAGTTTTTAAAAAGTCACTAAAGCGTTTAACAACACTCATATCGTCGTACCAAGCTGCAGGGCTAAATGCAAAATACCCATTAAATAGCTCAGGTTTAGTATGCAGTGTATAAAGTACAAAGCTTCCCCCTGCCGAAAAGCCACTTAATACACGCTGATCATTCAATTTATAATGGGCTTGCAAATAAGGGAGTAATTCGGCTTCTATAAACTTTAAAAATTTATCAGCCTCTCCATTAGGCTCTAAAAGCGTTTGAAATTCGGGCCGAGGCTCAGTATTTACCTCTTGGCGAGCATATGGCGGCACTAAGTCACGGTTACGCGTAGTTTTCCAAAACTTATTAGGAATAGACACCAATATAGCGCCTTCTCCCTCTCCAGCTTTCCTTTGCGCGGTTAAAGTACGATCCCAATTATCTAGATTAAAATTACCGTCTGTTTTAATAATTAATGGGTAAGCTTTACTCTTATCGTAATTGGTAGGGAGTCTAATAAATACCTTACGCGACTCGTTAAGCGCTTTAGACTCTATGGTTATGTCTGTAAACGCCGATACATAATGGTTATAATACCTAATAGCGATAACAGCCAAAGCAAACATCACAATGGCTAAACACACATTTACTAAATGATACTTTGATATTTTTATTGCCATTAGCGAATCCTCTTTTGCATTTAATCTATTTTTACCCATTGCTTTATTTCAAGCGCCGTCATAATTAGCTCTACAGAAAAAGCAGCTAAAATCATACCCATTACACGCGTTAAAATAGATGCGCCGCCCGCACCAATTAGTTTAATAATTTTACCCGAGAGTAGTAACAGTATTAATGTGACTCCTAATACACCAAGCGTAACTAACGCAGTGCCAATTTGAGTGGTAATGGGGTGTATATGGTTATCGGTAAGGAGTATTACAGCCAAAATAGCGCCTGGCGTTGCCGTTGCAGGTATAGCAAGTGGAAAAACGGCTATATCGTGCCCTGGATCTTGCTTTGCTTTATTAGAGTCGCTGCCAAAAATCATTTGCAGGCCAAACAAAAACAATATAATTCCGCCCCCTAATTGAAACGAGACCAACCTAATACCCATCGCATTAAGTATTAGTTGCCCTATTAATATAGAGCCCAGTAATACAGCCCCTGCATAAAGCACCGTTTTAAAAGCAGTTTTACGACGTTGTTGATCAGTTAAATGAGAAGTCAGCGCCGCAAATAGTGCCATGGTGCCTATTGGGTCTATGGTGGCCCAAATAACGAGGGCATCTTGAGATAGTTTTTCTAGCATATAAAATCCTTGTTAAGCGAACACGTTTTAAAAACTCGGGTAACAAATTCATTTGCTTACACTTCACTATAAGTCAAAGAGGTTAAATTTTATATTTTATTTGTTCCTGTAATGATGAATTTTTTTAACGTGTATTCGCTACAGCTGCTTATGCCATATAGAATGCTCGCGCAAACTAAACCCCAATTTTAAAAGTAAATTATGCGAACGCGCATTATGGGCACTTACCTCAGCGCTTAAATGTTTAAGGCCAATATTCAGTTTAAGCGTTTTTATAAAGCCAGTTATTACCTCAAACATTACACCTTTATCCCAAAAGCTTGGGTGAAGCTCAAAACCAATAAACGCACTACTTTTACACACCGATAAATTATAAAGCCCACAGGTCCCCATTAACTCGCCGGTAATATTATGTTCAATTGCAACTCTAATCACTTCGCCTTCGTAATAGGCGGTAATATCATCTTGAATTAGTTGTTTAATTTGGCTTTTACTCAGCGGCGTTTTGTAATCGTTAAACTCGCTCACTTGCGGGTGATTCAAAATAGTAAATAATTGCGGGGCATGTTTGTGGGTAATTAAACGCAAAGTAACGCGTTCAAGCTTAATTGTTTTAAACATTTTATTTAGTGAATTAAAATAGCGCTTTATGGGCAAGCATTATTAACTTACCATACCCCATTAACAAGCATTATATTTAAAGTAATAATAGGACAGAGACTCTAATGAGTGATGATTTTAAAGTAATACAACCTACTACAACCGTGTATTGTCCTAAGCGTGGCGAAGGCTGGACCCTAACCGGCATTACTAATATAAATGAGTTTACCTCAGTCATGTTTGATGGCACACGTTACACGCTTCCCGCTCGCGAAATAGTAGAAGAGCTACTCCCTAACCAGCTAGCTCGAGAACAAAATAGCTAACGCCCCATCAATAAAAAAGGCTGCAGTTATGCAGCCTTTTTTATAATTTACGCCAATTTAAAATGTATCGTCTTCACTGTATACATTTACTTTTAGCTCGTCGTCATCTTCAAATACAACAAACGAAATAGGCTTACAGCATACTTGGCAGTCTTCTATGTATTGCTCATCAATATCAGCCGCATCAAGTAATACTTCTATGCTTTCGCCGCAATATGGGCAACTTATCGATTTTTCGGTTAACTGGTTCATTCAACACCTGCTAATTTATTCATCAATGTTTTCACTTTAATAAACACGCTTTAATAATACAACATTGTGTTATATGGGTTACTCACTCAAAATGTGGCTTTAATTAAAAAGGTTTACGTACATTACTTTGCACCCTATATACACTATCAATGAAATAGTAATAACACTTAGCGGGTCTAGCTATAAAGGATATGTATTTAAACTCACACTAGAGGTAGATTATTATATGAAAAACTCACTTACGCTTGCATTAACATCTGCCGCAATTTTGTTTAGCACTTTTACTCATGCCGCTAAAACCGAAAAAGCAGTGTTAGCCGGTGGTTGTTTTTGGTGTATGGAAAGCGACTTTGAAAAACTCGAAGGCGTAAAAGATGTAATATCAGGCTTTACAGGCGGTAAGCTTAAAAACCCGACCTACAATGGCAATCATCAAGGCCATTACGAGGCTGTACAAATCACTTACGATCCGGATGTGGTGAGCTACAAAGGCATACTTGATCATTTTTGGGTAAATATTGATCCCTTTGATGCCAAAGGCCAATTTTGTGATAAAGGGCCAAGTTATTTAAGCGCAATTTTTGTAGCTAATGAGCAAGAACGTAAAATAGCAGAGCAAACCAAGCAAGCCGTTGTAGACGAATTCCCTAATCAAACAGTGGTAACGCCAATATTAAGTACCAGCACCTTTTATCCTATTAAAGGTAAAGAGAGCTACCATCAGGATTATTATAAAAATAACCCTATTCGCTACAATACATACCGTTGGCGCTGCGGCCGCGATAGTCGTCTAGAAGATATTTGGGGTGATAGAACAACTCACTAACACGTTAATAATTATAAATTTGATGGGTTAGGTGTTAACTCATCAAATTTAATCGTTATTTTTAATTTCCTCTTTTAAATTATCATGCTCTGAGAGAGTGTGTTGTTTAGGTATAAGAATCATAACTGTTACAGCAAAAGCTAACACTATTACAAATCTTAGGATTGATATAGTGATAAAAGGCTCCAACCAATTCACTAAAAATAACAGTGGAATTACAGCAATAATACCAATTAGTTTATGTCTTTGGGTAAACTCATGCAGTGCCCCGCATTCAGTACACCTATACTTTGTAGACATACGGGCAACAACAAACCAAGCTAAAGATATATTCTTTTGGCAATTCAGACATTTTGGCAACATACAAAATCCATTTAAAATTTTAACGTACAAGTAAAAGCTAACCGCTAACCGCTAACCGCTAACCGCTAACCGCTAACCATACATCAAACATTAGATTATATAATCCGCCTCTAATTATAAATATTATTTTGATACTGTTTCCTAAAACAGCTTATTTATCTAAATTAATAAATATAATAAATTGCACTCCTAGATTGATATAAACCAATTCAACAACTGGAGTTACACAATATGTCTACCAATCAATTACAACTAGCACGTGCTCTAGATTTACCATCGCGAACAGCTATGTTAAACCGTGAGCACTCGGTACAGCAGTTTTGGTACAACAACGACGACCTAATTACAGACGCGTGGAAAGAATGGGAAGCAAGCGAAATTGACGCTTCTACTTTCACGTTAGACGATTCGTTACTCGATAAAAATTTACGCGAAGCCGTACAACAAGCATGGGAAGACCCATCTAAAGAGCATTTAGTAAAAGCCCTTTTAGAAGAAGTGGCTCCTGATGTGTTTCAGTTTCAATTTTTTAACCCTGAGCGCCTAGCCGTTTTACGTGGCTACCTTGAACAAGTATGGAACTCTAACATTCCTATGCGCCCACCGTACGGTATTGTATTAAACCGCCGTGGTGCCATGCTCGACAAACGATCAGAGGGCTATTTAGCAGCGCCAAGTTTTCAAGCATTTTATAACGAAATGCTAAACACTTATATGCGCCCTATTTCGCGCTTATTGTTCCCTGAAATAATGGGCTACGATACGCAAACATTTGGGTTTTCTATTTACTACGATCCAAGTACAGATGCGTCTATTCGCCCACATACCGATGCATCGGCGGTAACGTTAAATATTAATTTAAATTTACCGGGTGAAGAGTTTACGGGTTCTGAGCTTGATTTTTACGACCAAGCAAATGGAAAAGTTATACAGCTTGGGTTTAAAGCAGGCACCGCAATGATACACCGAGGCAATGTACCTCACGCAGCAAAACCTATTACCAGTGGTGATAGAACAAACTTTGTATTATGGCTATTTGGTGATCGCGGTCGTTTACCAGCGCAAGGCGCACAACGCCCTGAAATTGAGGCTAAAGAGCGTTGGACTACACCGGTTACAACGCCCGATGGCTACGCGCCATTTTAATAAAGCTTAATAAAAAGCAGATAACTATCAGCCCACTAAAGCTAATTAATAATTAGTTTAATGGGCTTTTTACTTGTTGCATAAGCAGTTAATAACTATCTTTTAATATTACTAGGTAATTTATGCAGCTAAAATGACGTTAAACATTTTTATTATAGCTACACTACTCGTATCACCCTTTGTTGGAGCAACCACTGCTAAACAAAAATTAGTTGTAGGCTTTGGTGAAAAACTCCCCCCGTTTGTTATTTCCGACTCTAATACCGGCATTACCGTTGATATAATAACCTCAGCACTTACCCCGCTTGGCTATGAAATAGTCCCCATATATTCTCCTTACACACGCCGTGCTAAAGACTATAAAAACAATAAAATAGATGTATTAGCAGACATAAATTTAAACACCGCTAATGGAAATGTGCTTAATGGCTATATTTCAGATGAGTCTTACGTGTATGAAAATGTGGCAATTGCCTTAACTAAAAGGCAATATAATTTTACTAAAATAGCCGATTTAAAAAATCACAGCTTAATTTCGTGGCCAACTGCTGCAATCCACTTAGGTGAAGAGTATGCAAAAATGGCAAAAGCGAATACCCAATACTACGAAGTACACGACCAATCACTACAAGTTAAAATGCTTTTTTCAAACAAGGTTGATGTAATTCAAATGGATAAGCAAAGCTTTGATTACTACCGTTCATCCCTTAAAGATATTGATACAGCACAATCTGTAGATCGCTTCGCGCTATTTGGCAAAAGCCCAAATGGCTATTTATTTAAATCAAAAAAAGTGCGAGATAAGTTTAACTTACAGCTGCAAAAGTTAAAAAAATCAGGCGAGTACAGCAAAATATTTGAAAAATACAGACACGGCAATTAGTGATGGTAATAATTTAGTAAACAAGCAAAAATAAAAAAGGTCGCTTTAAGTAAGCGACCCTTTTACGTTTTACAGCGCATAAGTTAAACGCTGCACTTTTAGCTTAAACCCTATTAAAACTTATATGATGCAGAAAACTTAACGTTTCTTGGTGTACCAGGTTGCACCCATGCATCGGCAAACGAGTTTGTGTAATACGTTTCATCAAACAGGTTATTTACCTCAGCCGTAATACCAATGGCGTCTGTTACATCGTAATTTACAAAAGCACGGGCTGTTGTGTAGCTTGGTAATTCAAAGTCGGTACCAAAAAAGCCGTTACGCTTGCCCACATGTAATAAACCACCACCAAATTTAATGGCTTTACCGTATAAATCTGTTGATTGCACTAACTGTAAGCTAAGCTGTTGCTCTGGCACGTTTAATAGTGATGCGCCCGCTTCTACTGTGTAACCAAAGTTGGCATCAAAAAATGAGTTTTCGATTGTTGCATCAACGTATGCATACGACGCCCAAATTTCAAGTGTATCGGTAAGCTCACCCGTTAGGTCTATTTCTATCCCTTTACTTTGTGCTTCACCAATGGCTGCGTAAGTAAACGCTGTTGGGTCGTCCACAACAAGCATGTTGTCTTGCTCTACTTTAAACACGGCAACAGTACCAAATAAGGCGCCATCGTTTAATGTAAATTTAACACCCACCTCAGCAGATGTAGATTGGTTTGGCTCAAAACCATCGCCATTAGCATCGGTACCTGAAAGTGGGCGGAAGTTTTCGCCATAAGCACCATAAACAGATACATAATCGCTTGCTTCATAAACCACACCAAACTGCGGGCTCACGCGTGACTCAGTTTGTTTAGTGTTGGTGTTAGCTAAGCGGTTATTTAAGCGCTGCTCGTAATCATCAAAACGTGCACCAATACGAATATCTAACTTATCGGTTAGGCTTATTTGATCTTGAATGAATATCCCTAACGACTCTTGAATCTCTACGCGGTCAGTATTTGATGTTGGCGTTGGTAATTCGTACGCGCCGTAAACAGGGTTAAATACATTAATGTATTGATCGCCACGTACACGTAAAATCACTTGGTCGTTTTCAAATTTATCGGCATCAACACCCATAATTAAACGGTGCTCAAACCCACCAAACTCTAAATTACCACTTACCTCAGTTCTAAATACTTGGTATTTAGCATCAAAGTCGCGGTAGCGTCTGAAGCGATTTACTTCGCCATCAATTACGCCTCCAAAACCAGTTTCGGTTGCAAAGCCTTCCATAGAGGTATCACGGTAGTTTGCACCAAATAAAATGCTCCAGTTATCATCAAAGTCATGAATATACTCTAACTGGTGCCCGAGTACATCGGCTTCAATTGGGCCGTCGCCCGGCTCACCTAAAAAGCGACTTTCAGGAATAAGGCCAAGCTCGCCATCTATGGCTAATACACCTCTATCAAACGGTACTTCTTGTTCGCTATATTCAAGCTCGTATATAAGCTGGCTGCTGTCGTTAATATTCCATACTATTGACGGGCTAAAGCCTTGCTTAGTGGTTTCTATGGTGTCTCTAAAGCTTTCGGCGTCTTCATAAAAACCAACCAGTCTAATTGCTACGTCGTCGTTAAGCGGTGTTGTGTAATCAACATCGGCGCGGTAAGTATCAAAACTCCCTACAGACAGCTTAATTTCGCCTTCGGTATCAAATGTTGGGCGTTTTGTAACTAAGTTTACTGTACCACCTGGTTCACCACGGCCAAATAAGGCCGCACGCGGGCCTTTTAAAACCTCAACCGACTCAATACCCGACAAATCACGCGAGCCACCAAAGCCACGCCCTGCATTAAAACCATTTACTAAGTAGTTACTTGGTAGGTTTTCGTCGCCTACAAAACCACGTAATGCAAAACTATTCCAAAGCCCACCAAAGTTGTTTTGGCGCGCAACAGAGGCTGATAAGTCAAGCGCTTGGTCAAGGCTTACTGCA
Organism: Pseudoalteromonas espejiana DSM 9414; assembly: GCF_002221525.1. Lineage (NCBI taxonomy): Bacteria > Pseudomonadati > Pseudomonadota > Gammaproteobacteria > Alteromonadales > Pseudoalteromonadaceae > Pseudoalteromonas > Pseudoalteromonas espejiana. The sequence goes on from NZ_CP011028.1 coordinate 1,907,384, forward strand.
CCTGCATTTTCAAGGGCTTCTAAATCAATTTTAAGCTCTGATTGTGGGGTTTCTAAAGGGCTAAAGTTACCTTGATAAGCCTGGCGAGATGCAACAACGGTTACTCTTTCAATTGCGTCATCCTTTACGCTTGTACTTTGCTGATTTTGCTCAGCAGCCATTACCTGGCTGCTAAATAAGCTTACTAGGCAAGTACTTAAATAGGTGAGCTTAAGCCCTTTTGTATTGGTTTTCATTGTGAACCTTGTGAGTAATGTAAGTATTTTATAGTTATGTAGTCATTTATATAGCGCTAAACAGGTACGTTTAGCGCTGTATTTTTAGTTGCTGCTTTGCGTGGTACTTTCAAAGCGTGGCATATTTTCAAGGGCTGCTTTAGTTGGGTCGCCTTTGTAAAATAACCACGGGTAATAAAACTCGCGTAATTGCTGATGATAATCTCTAATTTTCTGCTCATAATCGTAAGCGGCTATTGAATCGGTATTGGCTGTACGCGTAAGGCTTCGCTGCAGTAATAGCGGTGGCGAAATCCAAGATACAAAACCGGCTAACTCGTATTTTTTAGCGGCTGCATCGCGGTAGGCCTTTGAAAGCTCTGCCGCTTTTAAATCGCCCATTTGTTGAAATGCGTAATACCATTTCCACTCAAATTCACTACTCATATCTATATAAGGCGCAAACTCAGGAAACTCTTTAACAAAAGGCTGCATAGTTGCAGATTTAGGTAAATCCCATGCATCGTTTACTGCTTCACGTTGGGTAAGCATAATGTCGCCCCCTTTAGGCGAATGCACAGATTTATTTATAGCAAGGTCGCCTAAAATAGGAATAATAAAAGCAAACAACACCCATATACCAATTAAGCTAGAGGCAACACGTGGCGCACTGGTTGCATTTTTACCCCACCACACACTAAGCGCAGTCCAAAATGCAAGGTAGGCAATACACAGCAGCGATACATACACCACTTCAGACCCGCTTGCCCCAGCTATAACTGCACCCACAAAAAATGGCAGCATTAAACATATTATTACCGCTACAAATCTCACGGTTATACGTGCGCCCCATAAAGCAAAGTAAGACTTAGCCGTAGTAACGAGTAAATCGTGCCTACCGCTGGTGCGCTCATTTGCAAATAAATCATGAAACAGCAATATAATAACCAGTGGCGCTAGCGCACTAATTACAAACACAAAATCTATTTTACCGGCTTGGGCCAGCTCAGCATTTTGCGAATCGCTTTCGTAAATTTGCCCCTCAATTGCTAATAAATTAATGCGGTGTTTCCACGGGAATATATCGCGCTCACCTAATGCAGCAAATGCAAGGTTAGAAGGCTGCGAGTACGTTAAATGAAAGCTGTAATACGCTAACATGCCCGCATCGTTTTGCTTTTGCTGTACTTTAGCGCGGTCGCTTTGATCTGCTGCTTTTAAGCGTTCAATAGTTTGCTGTTGTGCGCTTACTTCGCTTAGCCCGCTGTAAATAGCAAATCCCGATAAAATAAGGCTACACAGCAGTAATACCACTACGTACTTTTGGCGCAGTAAAAAGCCCCATTCACGCACAAGTTGTGTAATTAAATAACTCATATCAAACGTTTTCCTACAAATTTAATACCGCCTAATAGCACTACAATCCACAGTAATAACTGTAAAAACGCAGGTACACTTCTTTGTGCGCGAACATCTGCACTGTCTACATTAAAATTAAAATCTTGTAGTATTTGCCAGTTCTCGGCGCTAACGCGTGCTTTTTTAGTGGCTGCAGCATCGGCGTTGCGGTTCATGTCGTCTTGGTAATCAAGTACCTCAATATGAACTTTGTTAAGCCCTTGTACAAAATCAAAACGAAGCTGTTCGGTTTCGCGTAAAAAACGATGATGCGTTTCTATGCTTGTGCCAACCACAATCATAGAAAGCGAGCGAATAGCAACCATAGGGGATACCCAACCAAAATAACGCGATACTTGCGTTTGCTTAAGTTCCGCTTGCATGCGTTGCTCAGCAAATTGGTTTAGTACTTCGGTTTGCTTAGCTTCTGATTCACTGGCTACTAAACCTCTAAAGTTTACCGGCAGCTCATCAATACTATTTACGTTGTACTTTTCAAGGAGCGATTGTTTAAATTGCTTAAATGCAGGGTCGTTGGTGTTATGGCCATCGCCTAGTTTTCTAAGCTCAGCTTTAACCGCAAAGTCGGTTTCTATTTTACCGGCAGATGGTACAGCCGTAGAAGCACTGGTACTTGCTACGCGCGGCATAACAATACACAGTAAAATCCATACAAACGCAAGTGCCGTAAAGCTGCCACTGTTTTTACTAAACACGCTCGATGCTAATAAAATCAGTAATACCCACACGGTTAAATATAAAGCGTAACCTACAACAAAGCTGGCAACAGCGAGTAAGCTTTCGCCTGCAGACACAGTAAACAAAGCCGATACCGCTAGTGGTGCAATAATTAAGCCCACAACCGAAAGCAGTGCTAAGCCTTTACCAGCAATTAGCGTAATACCCGACGTACCTTGCGCTAACAAGTACGACAGCGTATGCGATTCTCGCTCTCGGCTAATTGAGCTGTAACCAATTAATATAAGCAGTAACGGCGCTAAAGTTTGCACTATAAAAGCAGGCGTTAAGCTACCTAATTTAGTAAGCGCTGTACCTTGGCGTTGATCGGCAAACATTGCACTGTTTTGCCTATGTCCTTCTAAAAATATTGAGTTACCTGTGTATGCATCTATACCTGGGTCGAGTGTACTCAGTGGCGAAGGCGTTCTAAATGCATAATGCCCGTAGTGCACCATTCTGTGCGGGTGGCGATCGGGTTGATCAACAAAGCTTTGCTCAGCATTAGATTGTAGCTCATGGCGATCGTGGCTAAGTTCATGCATTGTAATGGTAGTCACCACTACCGATGAAAGCGTAAGCAATAAACCAATGGCTAAAACGGTCATTGCTAGTTTTGAGCGTAGCCAATAGCGCCATTCATCTTTGGCAACTATAACCACTTTTGAAAAGTTATTTATACTCATTACGCGCCTCTTTGCGCAAAGGCTGCGTGTACTTGTTCGGTATCAATGCGGCCGTTTTCAGGCGCGTCAAATTCGCCCACCAGCTCACCGGCTCTAAGTAGGCCAATACGATTAGCTACTTGGCACGCACCGTATACATCATGAGTCACCATTAAAATAGTCGCGCCCGTTAATGCAAGCTCGCGCACTAACTGGTTAAACTCATCTATGGCAACAGGGTCAAGGCCCGATGTAGGCTCATCAAGTAAAAATATAGGGGCTTCACGTAAAATGGCTAATGCAATTGCGGTTTTTTGCCTCATGCCTTTAGAGTAAGTTTGTATATGACGCTCCCACGCACCTTCTTGCAAGGCTACGCGGTTAAATGCGGCATTAATTTGCTCATCTGTTTTATTAATATCAGCAAGTGATAAAAAGTATTTTACGTTTTCGCGGGCGGTTAAATGCGGGTATAACGTTGCAGACTCTGGTAAGTACGCCGTTTTTCCGCGTACAAAATCAAGTCCTTGTGTAACCTCTTTACCCGCTACTTTTACCGAGCCTTGCGTTGGTTTATTAAAACCCAATAACGTTTTTAACGTGGTTGATTTACCCGCACCATTACCGCCAAGTAACGCGTAAATTTCGCCTGAGCCCACAGTAAAGTTTAAGTTTTTTAAAATAGCGTTATTTTTAATGCTAAAACTTAACGAATTCACTTCAATAATGGCTTCGCTTTTAGCGGTTTGAGCATTATTTAATTCAGAATTACTGGTATTTTCAGGGCGTTGAGATTCTATTGGTGATGTTTGATTAATTGCAGTAGGTGTAGTCACATTCAAACTCTATATGAGGGGGAAATTAGAATGCGACGAATGTTATACTATATCAAACAATAATTGCAACACTATAACATCCTTATACTTAACAAATGATGCCATTTTTTTAGTTATGTAAAACAGCCCCTTTTTAAAATTAAACCTATTAGCTTTTATTTTTAGGTAAACCTTAAAAACAATCCTAAATACCGTGTAATTTATTTTGTTATCAGCCTAATTTATTTAGCTAAAAGTGTGTAGTTAAGTTGGGTATCTAAGATATTGTGCTATCTTTTTATTATATTAAATTTAAATAAATATGGGCTAACATGTTGCTTCGAAGCACAATTGTCATTGCATTACTGGCAATCTCTGCAGCTAATAAAACCTATGCAAACAACATTGACGCGCAGTTTAGTGGTTTTGCCTCTTTAACCCTTAGTTACACTGACGATTCAGATATTGGCTTTGCATCTAGTTATTCAAATAAAAACGATACCGGCTTTTCAGCAAAGCGCGACTCCATTTTAGGAGGGCAAGCTAATATATCTCTGGCAAAAAACTGGGACTCTGTTGTTCAAGTAGTAATACAAGATCATGCCTATAAAAGCTTTGATAATTTTTTAGAGCTGGCCTTTGTCCGTTATCGCCCTACCCGCCATTGGGCCATTCGTGCTGGCAGGCTAAATAGCGACCTTTATTTACTCTCTGAATACCCATACGTTGGATACGCTTATTTATGGGTGCGCCCGCCTCATTCGTATTATTCGTTTGCAAACATTGCAAGTAATTTTGATGGCGTTGATGTTGAGTACAGTAAAGCCATTAACGATGGTTTTTTACGTTTAAAGCTCGCTTACGGTAGCTCTACAGCAAAACTACAAGCCTATAATGACGACTTTTTTATAGATTTTGATAATTTAACAACCCTAAGTGCAACATACACTCAAGATGCATGGACTATGCGTTTTTCGTTATCACGGACTGACTTTGGCGGTTATAAGCTAACCTCGTTGGATCAGTTTATAGCCGCGCTAGACTCAGTACCGCAAAGTATTTGGCCGCAAGCACAAAGTATGTCTGCCAAATTTAATACCCGAGGTAACAGTTTAGAGTATGCCGCCTTTGGTCTTACATACGATCATAATAATTGGCTTATTCAATCTGAGTTAGGGGTTTCAGAGTCTGATTGGATAGTGGCACCATCTGTAATTAGTGGCTACATCAGTGCGGGATACAGGGTCGATGACGCAATTTTTTACACCGGTTTTACAGCAGCTAAAAATCGCCATGATGTTGTTAAAGTAAACACCCCTGTGTTTTTACCAGGCACACCCGATGAAATTTCTGTGCCCATACAGCAACTCGCAGCTGCAACTCAAGCCGCGGCCGGAATTACAAATGTTCACCAACACTCAATTAACGTAGGCGTTAAATGGCATTTTTCGGATCGTTTAGTATTTAAAGCTCAGTTAGACCGCTTTGACATAAAAGCACAAGGCGCAGGCCTGTGGAGCCTTAGTGATCCGTCAGATGCAAATAAAAGCAACAAAGTACATATACTTAGTTTAAATGCTAGTATGGTGTTTTAGTTATGATAAGCGCTCGCAACCTAAGCCTTAATGTAATGCTTCCCTTATGCCTGCTTTTTGTGAGCTTTTATGCTAAATCAACAGAGTTTGTTGTAGTGGTAAATAAAAGCAATACCATTAACGCCTTATCAAAACGTGAAATTATAGATATTTACATGGGGAGGTATTTAACTTTTCCTGATGGTGAAACCTCAACACCACTTGATTTACCCGCCCAATCAACACTAAAAAACGACTTTTACTTAAAACTGGTCAATAAAGACGAGCAAAAAATAAATGCGTATTGGGCCAGGTTGTTATTTTCAGGCCGTGCAAAGCCCCCTACACCTTCGGCATCAGTAGAAGATGCAATAAATAAAATTGCAGCATCACAATTTGCAATTGGTTACATCCCGGTATCGCAGCTTACCGATACGGTAAAAGTGGTATACAGATTTGATTAAAATTATTAGCCAAAAACTTTACATACGTGTTGCTATAGCAATTGCTTTAGTCGCTATTGTTGTATCTTTAGTATCGTCAATGCTGTCGTACTATTCAGGCTTTAAAGAAAAGAAAAACACCAATTACCTGCTTGTAGAACAACTAGCGCAAACAATGGAAAAAACGGCCGCTATCGCCGCCTATTTAAACGATAAAGAATTAAGCCAAGAAATAATTAATGGCCTACTAAGGAACGATTTAGTGCAAGGCGCAAGCCTAGAATCAAAAGCAAACGCAAAAGGCGAAATGGCGTTATTTATTGCAAATGGCACTATTAACAAACAAAAAGAAGCAGTGTTAGTTAAGCTAGTGCATCCTTTTTTAGATGACACTTTTATAGGTGTTTTATCAATATACCCCGACGATAATTTTATACAGCACCAGGCACAGGCTGCACTAAAAAAAGAATTTATTTTAATGCTAATACAATCTATCGTTATCGCATTTTTTGTATCGCTGGTAGTACAGCGTTGGCTTACTCAACCTATACAAAACCTAACCGACAGCTTTGCTAAAATTAATCCATCAGAACCAGAAACCCTTAAAATGCTGACCTTTAAGCAAGGCAAACGAGACGAAATAAGCCGTTTAACCCACGGTATAAATGCCCTAATGCACGAGCTGCATTTAACCATTAGTAACGAGCAAACCTTACGTAAAAAAACCCAAGAACTAGAAGCCAAGTTTAGACTTATTTTTGAACAAGCCAGCGCAGGTATTTGTTTACTCGACAGCAAAAATATTATCACCACCTTCAACCCTGCATTTAAGCATTACTTTACCGTTCCCGGCGAAAAAGAATTATCAACCTTGCACTTCCCTGAGCTGTTAAACAACGTTGATGAACTACAAAGCCTACTGGAAGATATTCGCTTAGCTCATAATCCGCCACAAACTACGCTAGATGTAGAATGTAAAGTGGGTTATAAAACGCTATGGTTTCACTGCTTATTTGTTAGATTAACAGACCAAAGAGACACCAACCGAGGTCCACAAGAAGAGCATTTAGTAGAAGTAATTTTACATGATGTAACCGAGCGCGCAGAACGCGAACTTAAAACCCGTTTTGAAGCCGATCACGACCCACTAACCGGCTTATTAAACCGCCGCGCCGGTGAAAAGCGCCTGCAAAAAGCACTACGCGAATGCATAAAAAATGATAACCACTTAGTCCTTATGATGATTGACTTAGACAAATTTAAACCCATTAACGACACCTACGGCCACGAAGCCGGTGACAAAGTTCTCATAGAAACAGCGCACCGATTTAAAACACTATTTCACGAAAAAAACGACATGTGTATTCGCCTAGGCGGTGACGAGTTTATTGTTGCAAGGCAGGTAAATACATTCAATAAAGCAGCAACCTGTGAGCAAGCAACCGCCTTACTAAATGAACTACAACAACAGGTTAGTATTTCAAACACTAAAACGTGCGTAGTGGGTGCAAGCATAGGTATTGCAGTAGCTCCTACTGATGGCACTGAGCTTCATGAATTAATGCACAACGGTGATAAAACCCTTTATCACGTAAAAGAAACAGGCCGAGGAAAAGTCGCCTTTTACGACGATATTAAAAATTAGATAGCGAATGCTATAGCGTTTTTATAGCTTTTAAATAATCTTTATTATAAAAATAAGCCGCTAATCCAATTTTCCAATCAAACCTTTAAAGTACATTGAACAATTAAGTTTTCAATTGATAGAATGCCAACCTACTTTTTTATCAAGAGATACAATGGCAAATTTCAATACTCATCTTAATACTGCAGTCATCATCACCGGCTTAAGCTCAGCCACTTTATTATCTGCAAGCCATATCGATTTAAACGGCGCACTTTGGTTATGGTTTTTAGGCTCAATTGGCGGCTTGTTACCCGACATAGATTCAGATAACTCTACATCACTCGACACTATTTTTAACTTATTTGCACTAAGCGCCGTATTACTGGTGCTGTATTACATAACCACCGAGCTTATTATTCACATTAGTTTTATCGAGTTAATTGTAGTGCCGTTATTGGTTTACGGATTTATGAAATATATTATTAGACCCATTTTTGAATGGATCACGGTACATAGAGGCAGTTGCCACTCTTTACTGTTTTTATTGCTATGTGCGCTGTTAACAACCCAAGTAACGTGGAAACTAAACGACCAAACAACCGCACAAGCCGCTACTTTTGCCTGGTTAACGGGTGGGTTTATTTTACTCGGCGGGTTAATCCATTTATTACTCGATGAGCTTTACAGTGTAGATTTAAATAATGTCACTATTAAACGCTCTTTCGGCACCGCTTTAAAAATAGCTGACTTCGATAATAAATTAATTACCTTGGCATCGGTTATTGCCATTTCAGGTTTAATCTATGTAGCCCCGCCTACAGAGCATACTATTACCGCATTAAGTGATTGGTCTCAATTTAGGCTTTTATCTTAATGAAGACGATTTAAGCCTTGCCCAACTAAATTAAGCGGCTTTTTCAACGTCGCTTATGCCCATTGCTAAAATGCATCTCAATGCCCTCTTAGTAATTCACAAAGAGGGTAAAAGGCGCTGTGCTATTAAGGGTTTAACAGCTTAACTCAATAGGGCTTTGCTCGTTTGAGTTTAATAAAAAAGCCAAAGCTTGAGCCTATTTGTAATTAATTATTATTTTTATTGGTTTTAGTGAAATTTTTAAATCGCTTTGCCTGTCTTATAGTTTCAATATTTATATACAAGTTTCAACGGTTTGATGTGTGCAAAACTACTGCATCTTTTAAAAGCGTTAAATATAAAATTATAAGAGGTCCCTAATGGAATTTACGAATAAACGCACCATCCTAATTTCAGCATCTTTGTTGTTAGTATTGGCCATATCACAGGCTATTTTTTCAGTTCTTTACAGTGCAGAAATTAGTTTTTCAAGGCAGTTTGCTTGGGGGCTAGAAGCGCTGGTATTTACTTTGCTCGTTGCCTTTGCAGGCTCGGCTATGGTGCAAGCAAAAAACGCTCAATTAGGCTGGTCGGCTATCGCGTTTAGCGCAGTACTTAACATAGTACAGGTAAGTGTTGGTCTTACGTTGTTTTCAACATTTGGTAAAGTTGCGGGCACAGTAGAAGGCGCACAACCTTTAATTGGTGGCGTGGTGGCGTTGTCATTCATGATTTACTACGCAGCCAAAGTATTATTGGGATTAGCAGCACTAGTGTTTGGCCTGTCGTACTTCGCTAAAGGTGGCAAAGCCATTGGCAGCCTTACAGCCCTTGCAGGCGCAGTTGCTATGCTTGCCAATGGTATTTTAATTACCTTTGGCCGCGATGGATTCTTACCATCAGGTGTTGCTGGCGCATCAGGCATGATTGCAACGTTGCTTTTAGCAATCTGTTTAATAAGCCTTAACCGTAAAGCAGATTAAGGTTTAATGCCTTTTTAGTAAGGTAGTTACTTAAATAGGTTATAAACATCGGCGTGTATTAGAGGACCTAATTCGCCGATGTTTTACGTTTAATGTATACGCTTAGCGCATCCCTAGTTTGTTACCTTTCAATAATCTAAAGACTAATCCACAAAGAGGCTATGAGGCGCTGCGCTTTTAGAGGCTATAAATAGCTTATATTAAAAGCTTTTAATCGATTTATGTGTTGATGTATGAAGTCAAGATTTGACCCCTTTGGCTTTTGGCTTTTTCTAATGGGTGTCTTGTTAAATTTACCATAATGGGTAACCCTGACCAATCCAACCAAACTATTTCCGAATAAAATCAACTAAATCTTTCAGTTTATTTTCTAGATCAAGTATCGAACAATGTGTTTTATCGAGCTTATCGACTACCGCTTTAGCAATAGGTACTTTTTTGCTTGCATAACTTAAAGCAATATTACTCAATGAAGGTGTATCTAGCTGAGTAGCATCATCAAATTGATAACAATCGGAAATAGCTTTATCGAATGAATCAAATTTTTCGAATATAAAGTCTGAAGCTTGAGTTGATTTTAACGACAGTTTCTTATGGTTATTTCCCTGACCAATTGATTCACGCTTGAAACCTTGGCTAGTTAAAATATCAAAGAATAGATCTTTGCAAATATAATTCTCAATTTCACGACCCTCCGTAATCCACACTTTGACATAATCATCTAATGTTGAATCTAAACCAGCATTATCAGCATTGGCTGTTCGAAGTCTATCCAACATCGAACTTAGATATGCTTTAAAACCCTCATCATCTCGATCTGCTTGCGAAGAACAATCAGAATCGGCAATCAAGCATGCCTTCCTACTGGTGCTAAAAATATTAATTAGATTTTCACCAATATCATCTAGTACTGTGAAAGAGGCTAAGTTTGTACCACCAAAGTATAAGAAGGAGTAGTCTTTTCCTTCTTTCAGTTCTCCGTCAGAATATATATCAATCCATTTTTTCAAGTAAATCCTATCACTAGGCCCTTCAACCCATAAAACAGTATTAGCTTGAAGTATTTGAGAAGCTTTTACGCCCAATGAATCTAATGTTTCATAATACTTGATTACATTGTCATTCGGGGTAATTGAGCTTGCGCCATTGGGCGATTTTAAAGTTCTGTATACAGCCCAGTTTTCATTTAGGCAGTCAATAAGGGATGGAGAATGAGTAGTGATAAAGAATCTATGATTTATTAGCTCTTTCTCAAAAATACTTATAAGTTTAACTACTGCTTCTGGATGTAAATTGGCTTCTGGTTCTTCAAGAAAGACGTTTAAATTGACTTCCTTGTTAATCCAAAGGTGTGATAGCAACATCACTATTTGAGAGACGCCAGTACCTAACTGATCTAAAGAAAAGGATAGCCCTGATGCAAACTCAAGATTTAAATCCTTATCTACAACTTCAATATTAGTTACTTGCTCAGATAAAATATCAGTTAGCCACTGCTTAATTTGTTTTTTATATCCAGCCCAGTTTGATGGAGTTGCTCTGTCCAGTCTTAACTTATCAAGCTCTTCAATAATTTTTGCGCCATCAAAATAGTAGCTTTGCTCATTATTCGAATTACGCGAGTGATGTCGAATAGGGTCAACAAATACCAATGAATTTAAGAAACTTCTCCAATAAAATTCATTATCACTAAACCCTGCTACATCGTCAGTCGGGTCTATCCATGTATCTGTTTCCAAATCAGAACAGATTAAATTACTATCATCGAAGATCTGCTTACCATTAACCTTCATGTTTAAAACAGATGTATTAGAACTAACGTCATGGTAGCAATCTAGCGTAACTTCATTCTCACTTACCGTATAAGAAATTTTATCATTTTCCGTGAAGATATGAAGATATTATCGTTTGAAAGTAAAATTTCACAGTTGATTTTCTCCTTTTCCCAGCCCCATGTTTGGCTTTCATCAAGTTCAGTGGCAACGGAAATCGCAGTTCCAACATTCAGGTTTTCACTAGCTATACTTTTTAAGTAATTAAAATATTTCGCTAAATTAGATTTCCCTGAGTTATTTGGTCCAATAATTAAGTTAATTGACTTTAAGCCGCTTATATAGACGCCATTTAAATCATATGAGCGCCAACCACAAAGTTTTATGGAGTCAATCTTCATTTTGATTTGTCCTGCTTGTGCCAAGAATCCACCAAAGCTTTTAGTGAGTAATTAGTCGGCTTCCCTGACTTCCAATACTTATGATATCTAACATCATTGCTTCTAGGCATAGGGTTAGGCTCTCTAAATTGAACTTTCCTTGGTAAATTAATCGAATCACCAGAAACAAATGCCTCACCATCTCGAAGGCTAGGTAAGAAATCTACTTGGCCAGCCAATGTGTCAGGTAATAGACGCTTAATCTTATTTTGATCAAGATCATTAGTTAATCGAAGCGCTATATACGTACCACATTGCGATAAAACTGTTGTAGAAACATTTGACGGACGTTGAGTTACAACTGTCAAACCTATACCGTACTTCCGACCTTCTTTAGCAATTCTTTCAACCCGTTCTTTTGCTATATTGAATTTTGAATCGCTATCTTCTGGAATATAAGTGTGAGCTTCTTCTAATATTAAGTTAAGAGGGATATTTTCAGGATCTAAATCCCAATATTTAAAGTCGAAACATAGCCTTGAAATAACGCCAACACATACAGCCCTTACTTCTGCTGGCAAGCCACTTAAATCTAATATATTTAAATATGCTTCAGATTCAGCTAAACCTAAAATAAATTCAAAATATTCGGCTATTGAGGTTTCATTATCAATTTTTCGATGAAGAAATGAGTAACGAGTGTCATGACGTACAGCTTGGAGTTTTAGAATAATACTCTCATATGGTTTCTTGTTAGTAGCATTACTTTGAGAGTCCTTTTCAGCTATTATTTCATCTAAAAGAGCATCAATACTGAAAAAAATTGGAGTGTCTGCAGAAACGACTACACCATCAATATTTTGCTTTTCAGCTTCTATTTCTTTTTGTTTCGTTATAAGCCTTTTTATTATGGCTTTCTGATTAGATCCAGGCTCAAGATTATAAACACCAAAGAACTCTTCTAAATCTAAAAACCAGTATGGGAGTGTAAACTCATTCCAAGGGATTGCGTTTGTCCTATTTTTAAAGCCTTCGTTTGGTGCTTTATCGTTATAGCCAAATGCTGAAGGATATTCATTATGAATATCAAAAAACAATATTCTCGGGCACTCATAGCTTGATAATATCGATTGAACTATCGATGCAACGGTGCAACTTTTACCACTACCTGTAGTACCCAATATGGCTGTATGGCGCCCCATTAGCTTATCTAAGTTTAAATACGTTTGATCGTCATCGTTTGAATCAGTAACACAAAAGTGCTCTTTGTCTTCTTCTAAGTCTATGCCTATTAATTGGTTTACTTGGTCACTGCTAAGAAAGTATGTATCACAATTTATTGTGGGAAGACGTTTGGTGCCTCGATTAAACTTACCGTTGATAGCACAACCCAATATTGAAAGCGTTACTACTTTCCTCTCTTCCCTAACAATTTCAAACCCATCAGCTGATCTTTTTGTTTTCTCAATTTCAGTGATCTGAACTTTGCTTATGGTACAAATTGTATTACCGTGCGCTCCGCCACAGTTAACATAAGCACCAACCTCTGCGCAGTGCTTTATACCTTGAAACTCGCGCTCTAGAGCATCTGCATGAAGTATAATTGCGGCACCGTCAACTTCTTTAATTTTACCAAATTTTAAATCATCTTCTCTTAATGATGTTGTCAATTTATAACTTCCTTATTAGTTAAAGGTTTTAATTTATGCAAAGCCATCTATCAGCTTATAGAATACCGCACCATTTGGTTATAACACCCCAAAACGGCGTATATTTCGTTGTTCGATAATTACACCAAACAACTCGTTTATAATCAGACAATAACAATTGCTACTCAGTAGCCTTTGTTATTTAACCCCATAACGCCTTTAAATAATGCTATGGGATAAACTGCGCACCACTGTATTTTTATACAGCACACGGTAAAAACCATCTTAAATTTAACTTTTAGCTAATCGATTAATAAAATTACTACTCATTTTTAAACCGCGAATCCCTCTCACACGGCTTACCATCTTTATCGCCATCCATTTTTGTATTTGGGCAGTTATTTATAAAAAATACGGCCTCTGCACGTGAGGTCATTTGGCTACAGTGCTGCCTGCCATCGCAAGTAAAGTTTTGTGAGCTTTGAGGAATCACAATTTTTGGGTATTGTTCGTCAAAGGTGGCTAAATCGGCGTTGGTAATAACGGGAGTGTGGCTATTAAATTGCTCGCTACTTTTATAATGGTTGTATTTATTTACTGCGATAAAGCCAAGTACAGCGATAATGCTAATTGAGGCGACTTTCCCTAAAAAACTGTCGGTAAAATTAGATTTAGCAACACGATGATGGTTTGATTTTTTATGTGTGACTTTAAGTGCAGCTACGCCTTCTATGCGGCAATTAACGGCTTTTGATTTACCATCGGGCTGTTTAGCCACTTCAAAATAAAGGGTGTCGCCCACTTTGGGCTTGCGGCTCATGTGTTTGAGCGCTGAAATGTGTATAAAGGTGTCGTGCTCTAGGGTGTCTGATTTAATAAAACCAAAGCCCTTTTCGTCATTCCACGCTTTTAACAATCCTTTGTTCATTTTTATTCTTACCTTTAAGTAACTTCTTTTAGCCAGTTTTATTAATCCTTGCTTAACATTAGCACACGTTCCCAATTTAATACCATCCTTTTTATTAGGTTATAAGCTACTGCTATTAATGTAGATTTTAAAAACAGGCTTTTATTTTTATAAAAAACACAAAAGCACACTTGCACATTTGTGCATATATGATTATATTGCGACCTCAAACATGGTTCTATACATTAGAGGTTATTGTGAATACAGATAAAATGATGGTTGCACTGGATGAATTTATTCATGTTGGTGGAGGCTTAATATTAATTATTGCTGCTGTTTCAATTTTGACAGGGTTGATCAGAGAGTTTGTTCCGCAAGACAAGCTTCAAGCTAAATTAACAAAGCATGATAAGTGGGGCTCACTGTTAGGAGCTAGCTTTGGTATGTTAACCCCTTTTTGTAGCGCTGCTGTAGTGCCTGTTACCATGGGTATGGCTACTATGGGTACGTCGCTAGGTACTATTTTAAGCTTTTTAATTTCGGCCCCTTTATGTAACTTTATCGTACTTGCAATGATATATGCTGCATTTGGTTTTAAAGTGACTGCTATATATTTAGCACTAACCTTTAGTGCTGCTGTTATAGGTGGATGGTTAATATCTAAATCACCTTGGAAAAATGAAGTAAGACGTGGAGATGAGTTAGAGCTGGCTACAAACGGCAAAAGCTGTAGTTCAGACTGCAGTTCAGATAGTGCCGAAATATTGCACACTACGAATTCTGATAAGTTTAAAAATGTTTTAAAATTTGCTGTATCTTTATTTAAAAGAATTATTCCGTATGTGTTATTGGGAGCATTAATTAGTGGTTTGTCGGCAGCATATTTACCAGCTGAATTAGTTGAAAAATACGTAGGTGGCGGAGATTTAAGTTCCATTATTATTGCTGCACTAATTGGTATTCCACTTTATTTGAGAATAGAAATGGCTATCCCGCTTTTAAATGTGTTGATTTTAAAAGGTATGGGCATGGGGCCAGCTTTAGCACTTATTATTGGTGGTACAGGTGCGAGTTTACCTGAAATTGCCTTAGTATCTTCGGTATTAAAAAGAAAGGCTGTATTAGCATTTGTATTAATTATATTAAGTACTGCAGTAACAGGCGGTGTAATTTTTCAATACATTATTTAAGTTAGGGCGTGTTGATCTTTGATGGTTGAATTTGCAGCAGTATGTTTGGTTTTTAGGCAAGGCAGAGCCTATGAAGTGTGGTTACTCCCCATAAATAGGCGATAACGCAGCATAAATGCCAAACATGCGCTGCCCTTCGGGCTCTGCCTAGGGGCGATAAACTCTTTGTTGCTCGGTTTTTACTTAGCCCACTAGGTTACAAACCTCGCGCCGCGATTTAATCGCCCCTAGATTGAACAAATTTCAATCCGCAAAGGTCAACACGCCCTAGTAAGCACCACTTTTAAGTGGTGCTTTTACTATTTTTTGATGGTGTAAATTTTAAAGCACAGCCTTAGCGCCTGTTAGATTTGAGGAAATTTTATTTAGGCTCTGGTATAATCCGTTCGTAAATTTTTATGGTATTTTATTATTATCAAGAAGGTACATAATGGATGAAATGTATATTGATGCGCTTAAAGCGTTATCAGACCCTACCCGATTAAGATTATTTTGGTTAGTGGTTCATGTTGGCCAACATATAAATGTTGCTGAAGCAATGGATGTTATTGGTGATACGCAATATAACGTTTCTCGAAATCTTAAAATGCTACATAAAGCGGGTTTACTTACTTTAGAAAAAAAAGGAAAGTGGGTTTACTATACACTTAAAGAGCAAAGCGCCCCGCACTGCCAAGCTTTAGTAAACTCTGTAAAGTTTTTACCTAAAGAAACGTTTTCTGATGTTACAACTCGCTGCATGATGCGTTTATCAATGCGTGTAAATGGAGAGTGTGTTATTGGCGCCAATAGTGAACAGTGGTTAGCGGCATTAAAAGCTGAATCACCAACTAACTAAATTATGTATTAGATGAATTTAATACTATTTATTTTTATACATGGCGGCCATTTGTCCTTTGTTCTAACACTGCTAGCTTCTCCCTACTAATTGGCTTAACAGCTTGTTTACAAAGCATTTATCTATTAGATATTTCTATCTGAATTAAGCCAATTTAGTATGATTTTTCATTCGTTATTTACTTAATTTATCTATACAATCCTCACCTTATTTTTACGCACAGATCTCAAGTGATTATCTCATGCTACTAACCGTTGTTTATATTATTGGTATTACCGCAGAAGCCATGACCGGCGCACTTAGCGCAGGCAGAATGAAAATGGATTGGTTTGGCGTTGTACTGGTTGCCAGTGCAACAGCAATTGGTGGTGGCAGTGTGCGAGATATTTTACTTGGCAATTACCCACTTACCTGGGTACAACACCCAGAGTATTTATTAATTACTTGTATTGCGGGTATTGTGACTACTTGGCTTGCTAAGTGGGTGGTTAAATTTAAGGGCATTTTTATGCGCTTAGATGCGCTGGGCCTTGCGGCGTTTAGTATTATTGGCTGCCAAGTTGGGCTAAATATGGGTTTGCATTATGGTATTTGTGCAGTGGCTGCGGTTGTGACCGGTGTATTTGGTGGATTACTGCGAGATTTAATATGTCGTCAAGCGCCGCTTGTATTACATAACGAGCTATACGCGAGTGTATCGTTACTTGTTGCCTGCTTATACTTAGCGCTGCACCATTATAATATTGATGACAATATCAGCATTATTGTAAGCCTTGTTGCAGGCTACTTAATACGTATGGCGTCAATACGCTTTAAATGGCGCCTACCTACCTTTAGTTTATTAGAGCAGCACGCTAAATAACTTAGGCTTTAATACAAATTAAGGCAGGTATAAAGCCTGCCTTGGGTAATTTGTAGCGCATTATTTTAATAGACACTTACATCACTTAAAGCGGTTTTTATGCCGCTGTTATTTTGCTTAAGTACGCTAAAACTGCCGTCGGTTTCTAGCACGACTGCGGCTACATCTTCTATGGCCAATATTCCCGCGCCACGAATAGCCGCGCGAATTTCTGATTTAGTTACCCGCTGCGACTTAAGTGCAGCCGTGCAGTATTCACCATCACTCAATAACAGCGTGGGCTCTGCTTTTACTAAAGCCGCAAATTTAGAGGAGCGTACGCTTAGCCACGTAATTAAGTATTGCAGCCCTATTAACACAACAAAGGCCAATATGCCCTCAAGTAGCGCCACACTTTTTGAAATAATCACCGACGCTAAAATAGAACCCAGCGCAATAGTCACTATAAAGTCGAACACGTTCCATTTAGATAGCGTACGCTTGCCCGATACGCGCAGCCAAAACACCAACGCTACATAACCCAGTACACCAATAATAAGTACGCGTATTAAACCCTGCATATCATCAAAAAACATAGTCACTCCTTTATATACGTTATTTTCTGTATAAGTAATTGCCCGC
Organism: Pseudoalteromonas espejiana DSM 9414; assembly: GCF_002221525.1. NCBI lineage: Bacteria > Pseudomonadati > Pseudomonadota > Gammaproteobacteria > Alteromonadales > Pseudoalteromonadaceae > Pseudoalteromonas > Pseudoalteromonas espejiana. Next base: position 1,924,914 of record NZ_CP011028.1, read on the forward strand.
AGTAGTTATTTAAACCCTACATGGTACTTAGTTAAATAACGATGAATAAAGCGCCCTGTTTTATTTTGCTAACTGTTTTACAAACTTAATTTTACTGAGCTCTGTACTTTGTTTATCGACATAGCCACCAATGTGATAGCCATTAGTGATAAGCATAGTGAGCATTTGAGGAAACTGGTTCATCGATTTTACATGTATATGTGTATAGCCTTGCTCAGCGGCCCATTGCTCCTGCTGAATAAGTAGCTTTTTAGCTATACCCAGCCTCCGGTATTTAAAATGTACGCCGCCAAGCCAGCTGTAAAACTGCGTGCTAGATTGCTCATAGCCAATTTTAAAACCAACTAATGTACCTTTATGGTAGGCAACTAATATAAGTGCTTTTTTATTATTTAAGCGGCTTTCTAATGCTTGATTATCAATAGTGGTTAGCAGTTCGGGAATATGTTTACTTACTGCGGTAACATCTTCAATTGTGCCTGTGGCTATTGTGATGGCCATAAAAGTCCTTTTTTAATACGCTTTGTAATTTAAACAACGGTTGATTATGATGGTTTAAGCATTATATCTCTATTTTCGCTGTTTAATTATTAGAAAGGATCATCATGTCTAGCTATAACGAATCTCCAGAGCAAATTGAACAAGCCACTAAAGGCTATGTGATGCAACAAACTATGTTGCGTATTAAAGATCCCAAACCATCGCTCGAATTTTATCAAAATGTTTTAGGTATGAAACTGTTAGGTAAGTATGACTTTCCTGAGATGAAGTTTACGCTGTACTTTTTAGGCTACGAGCCAGAGCAGCCGCAAGGTGATGATAAAACTAAAGCTAAGTGGGTATTTGGTCGCCCTGCTTTAATTGAGCTTACCCATAACTGGGGTACAGAAGACGACGATAGCTTTGAGGGTTACCACAGTGGCAACCAAGAGCCTAAAGGCTTTGGTCACATTGGTATTAGTGTACCCGATGTTTACGCAGCCAGTGAGCGTTTTGCAAAGTACGATGTAGAGTTTGTTAAAAAGCCAGACGATGGCTCAATGAAGGGCTTAGCATTTATAAAAGACCCTGACGGCTACTGGATAGAAATACTCTCACCAGAGGGCATTACCGATATTATTTTTGGTAAATAACCAGCGCCTACATACTAAAAAGCCAGCTATTACGCTGGCTTTTGTGTTTTTAAATAAGCGTTACTTTATTTACGTAGTGCGTCTATTCGCGCATCAAGCGGCGGGTGAGATGAAAACAGCTCAGCCATACCTTTACCACTTGCAATACCAAAGGCCATCATAGAGCCTTGTAATTGCGACGGGTGGTTTTGCTTTAATCGCTCAAGCGCTGATCGCATTTTGTCTGCACCTACCAATTTAGCGGCGCCGCTGTCGGCTGCAAATTCGCGCTTACGGCTGTAACTAGCAACCACTATGCTTGCAAGTACACCAAATAATACTTGGAATAGCATGTCGAATAAAAAGTAAGACCAGCTGCTACCGCCCTCTTCTTCGTCGCCATTTAAAAAGTTATCTACTATGCCAGCCAGTACTTTTGCGGCAAATATTACAAAGGTATTTACCACGCCTTGTATTAGCGTAAGCGTTACCATGTCACCGTTAGCTACGTGCGATACTTCGTGGGCAAGTACCGCTTCGGCTTGGTCTTGGCTCATGTTATGTAATAAACCTGTGCTAACCGCCACCAGCGAGTTATTTTTACTTGGGCCAGTTGCAAAGGCGTTCATTTCTGGGCTATCGTAAATTGCCACTTCTGGCATTTTTATACCTGCTTTTTGTGCTTGTGCAGATACGGTTTGTACAAGCCAATGCTCGGTTTCATTACGTGGTTGGGTAATTACCTGTGCACCCGTTGATTTTTTAGCAATCCACTTAGACATAAATAACGAAATAAACGAACCACCAAAGCCAAATACAGTGGCTATAAGTAATATTCCGCCAAGGCTACGATGGCTTAAGCCCAGCACGCTCATTATTATTGAAAGCACTACACCTAATACCAACATAACCGCTAGGTTAGTTAATAAAAACAAAAATATACGTTTCATATTGTCCTCACAAAAATAGGTTTGATCACTAAGCCATTTACGAATTTTAAATTAAATCAGCTAAAAGCAATCACCGCGCTATGACACACTATGTCATAGCGTTAGCGCCATTCTGTGACAAACTATGTCATAACGCAAGCGTTATTTATGTGTTTATAAATAAATATTTTGGGAGTATTTAGAGGCGTAAAGTTTTATAGGCTTGCTGTTAGTTAATAATAACAGCAAGCCTTAAATCGCTATTTAATCAGATGGTTAAGAGGTTAAACTTTAGGTACTTTTGTTTATACCGTTATTAATATTTGCCATAGCCACTGGGAAGCCACGTTCTTTTGCCAAGACTTGTGCAATTTTGCTTATGTCTTCATTACAATTTTGCTCAAGGTACGCCCATTGATGGTTGTTACGGTGGTTATTAATATCGTGATCGCTGCTTATTAGGCCAAGTTTTGTAAATTCAGCGACTATTTCGTCGGCAGCGATAAGCGTAGATGACGCTTTTACGTTTTCGGCGCGCGCATAACTAATATCTGAATATAAGCTAACATCGGCTACACGTAATGTGTCGTCTTCTCCTGGGATTTGTTGGCCACCAAATAACGCATTGTTTTGTGTATTTGCATTATTAAATGCCGGTACAAACTCGGCAACATAATTTATCGCTTTTTGGCTGCGTGCTTTAAGTGCGGTTTCATCCCACCCTTCGCTTATGTACTCTAAATATTTACTAGGTAATTGAGGTTGCGCGCTACTGCCGTTTGTTTCTACAAGCCCATCGTTAAATAGCGTAATTGCGTTGGTCATACCGTGTATTTGAAAGTACCCGTCTGGGTAAGGCGTTAACTGCGCCATACCTTCGGGCGTACCGCGGTTACCATAAATAATAATTTCAGGGATTTGACCACCAGCGCCCTGCCAATGAGTAATATACGAGGCTTTAAATTCAACCATACGTTTGGCATCAACCCCTACCATGTCATCAACAATACCGGTTTGAAACCCACAGGCATTAATAAGGTAATCAACCTCTGTTGATTGCGTGGCGTTGCTTTGTGCGTTTTGGTATTCAATTTGCCAAGTTGATGATTGGGTTTTGCCATTACTGCCATTACTGCTATTAACTTGGCTAACCTGTTTAACCTCTGTACTGGTAAGTACGTTAGCGTGTTCGTATTGTGCTAGTGCAAGCTGAGCACTGGCCGACAACCTAAATATGTTCCAGCCATATTCTTGAGCAACAATGAGTGGGTATTTAATTTTGTTTAAATTTAGGTGCTTAGCAACAGGAATCATCCACTCATCAAGTGTTTTAGGCTCTGCTATTTGCTCTTTATGTGAAAGCGCGACCATTTGCTCATAACTATAAAGCTGGTAGTAATTATCGGGCTCGCCAAGCACTTGGTTGTTAGGGTCTTGCTTAACTAAGTCTTTATACGCATTGGTTATTTTATTTAATCTTGGTAGTAAATCATCGGGTGAGTCGTCATCACGCGTTGGCACAGCAAACACTGTTGGGCGTACGTCTATGGTGTAAGGGTATAACCTTAAAATATCAATGCATTGTTTAAGTAGGTCTATGCAGTCTTCGTCGGAGATCTCTCGGTATAAATTACCCCCTGCGTGCAAGTGGCACATAGGCGGGCCATCTATTAATGACTTTTTTTTCTCAAAAACAGTAGTGTGTATTCCCAATGCCGCTAAGCGAATTGCTATTGTTGCCCCTGCAGTGCCCCCACCTAAAATACCCACACGGGTTTTAGGCAAAGCACTTTTTAGTACGTCTGGCTCGGCCTTTACGTGCGTATTTTGAGCGTAATTTTCGATAAATGGGTGGGTCATAGTGGTTGTAATTTCCTTAGTAACAATAACGGCTTAGTTATAAATGTTATATGTGTACTAAAGAGGGTTATTTCAAGGTGCAAATAAAAATATTAAGCATATGTTTTTAAAACAAAAACTGCTTTGTATATTTATTAAAAATTACAAAGCAGTTTTTTTAACTTTTAAGAATTTAAATCAAGAGTATTGAGTAACGTTTTGTATATTTGCAGCTTTGGTGTCTGTTCGCTGTAGGGGCTTATTGCAAGAATAGGAAATGGTAAACGCTCTTTTAGCGAATCAAGGTTGGCTTGGTATTCGTCCATGTTAGGGTCTACCTGGTTTGCAATCCACCCTACACAGTTAATACCTAAACTTTGCATATGGGCAGCAGTAAGTAAGGCATGGTTTAAACAGCCTAGCTTCATGCCTACCACTAAAACTACTGGCAGTTGCTCTGCTTTAACCCAATCGTATAAATAATCGGTGCTATTAATAGGTAGTGCCCAACCACCAGCGCCTTCGGTTAGGTGGTAATCGGCACCTTGTTGTTTAAGGGTTGAATACGCTGCGCTGAGTTTATCAAGCGTTATGGTTACGCCTACTTGCTCTGCTGCTATATGCGGTGCAATTGGCGGTGCAAAAGCAAACGGATTTATTACATCGTATTTGGCACTGACCGTTGCGCTTTCCATAAGCATAAGTGCATCAGCGTTTACGAGTTGATCAAATGCCATTTCGCAGCCTGCTGCAAGGGGTTTAAAACCAATCGCGTTTTTTTTATGTTGGGCAAGCAGCTTTAATAGCAAACTGGTAACGTGGGTTTTTCCGGCGTCGGTGTCGGTGCCGGTAATAAAAAATTCTTTCATTGCTTAGCCTTGGTATTTATTTTTAACGTGTGCTACTTACGTTTTTGTAATCGGTTTTTTTAATGATAATAATACCACATGGTATGACACACACGCTTTATTGTTTGTAAGCGGATACGCATTACACACTTTTTGCAGTGCCGATTTAGTTAATAACCCTTGGCGTGTATTAGTATGGTTTTGCGTAGTCGCACCAATGGCTTTAATTGATTTAATAGCTTTTAAGGGCGTTGAGTAGCAATCAGTATAAACCTGTTTTTGCGAGCTATTAATTTCAAACCCTGCCTTTTGGACTGATTGGTTTATATAGCCATGTGAATTAAAGGTGTTTATGTGGCTGCTGTTATCAAGGGCTGTAAAGGCGGTTTTAATTTCATTAAGCGACCCCTCAACCACCGTGCTTATATACGCCTGCCCGCCTGGTTTTAAAACACGATAAAGTGATTGCATTAACAATTCAAAATTAGCAGACCACTGCACAGCAAAGTTACTAAATATAGCATCTACACTGTTTGCCTGTAGCGGTAGGTTATCCATATCGGCGCAAATACGAGGTGTATTTAACGTGCTGCTTTTTAACATGTTTAAGCTTAAATCTATGGCAAAGACCTGCCCAAACTGATTTTGCAACGTGTGGATATTTACAAGCGGGCCTGCTCCTAAATCTACACACAGTTTATTTTTATTTTGTGGGTTTGCATTTATTAATTTAAATAAGTCGTTTGCTGCAAGTTTTTGTACATTAGCATGGCTGTTGTATTGCTCTGCCGCTTGTGAAAACTTAGTTTGCGCTGCTTTTTTTAGTGACTTATTTGCAGGATGTTTAGTTATACCGCTCGGCGTATTTGCAAATGGTTTTATGTTTTCAGGCACTTTTAGCTCAACTAACTCAACTACCTCAGTTTTACGCTCAGCTTGCTTTTGTATATTACTTAATGCGTGTGCAATCATGCTATTGCACCTTTTAAATGCTCAATGAGTGTTGTTATATCAGATTGCGTATGTGCAGCTGTTAACGTAATTCGTAATCGCGCGGTATTATGTGCAACCGTGGGTGGGCGAATAGCCGTAAGCCAAATTCCGTGCTTTTTTAGTTGCTCAGCAGCTTTTAGTGTTTGCTCAGCGCAGCCAAGTACAATGGGTTGAATTGCTGTGTTTGACTCCATAACCGCAATGTTATGCGTTTTAGCAAGCTGTTTAAAAAAGGCAATATTGCTATTAAGTTGCTCGCGTTTGCTGTTTGCCGTTTTAATTGCTTTTAAACGGATAAGCGTAAGGTGCGCCATAAGCGGCGACATAGCAGTTGAATAAGTGTAATCACGGTTATATTGCAGCATGTAATTTATGAACTCTTTACTTGCTAATACACACGCCCCGCTACTTGCTACGGCTTTGCCAAAGGTAATAACCAGTATTTCTGGAAGTGCTAACCCCTCATTTAACAATGCTTCGCAACTACCTAAGCCCGTTTTACCTAAAGCGCCAAAGCCGTGGGCGTCGTCTATCATAAGCCAGGCATTATGTTGCTTTGCCAAGGCGAGTAACGCTTTTAATGGTGCAGTATCGCCATCCATCGAAAATACGCCTTCGCTTATAATAAGCTTATTGTGGGCTTTTGATTTTTCGAGCCGAGAGCGTAAATGGTTTAAATCGTTATGATTAAAGCGCACTAATGCGGCGTTAGAATGCATTGCACCGTCAATTAAGCTGGCATGATTTAACTTATCTTGAAAAATAGCACTATTCTGCGCGGTGGTTTTATCTTGAAACAGCGCTTTAATTACGCTGCTGTTTGCACTAAAGCCTGAGTTAAACAACATACCTGCGCCATAGCCAAATTGCTCACATAGGTAGTGCTCAAGCTGTTGTTGCTGCGCTTGATACCCGGTAACTAACGGCGAGCTGTGGCTACCCAGTATTTGGCTTTGCTCAAGGTTTAATGTGCAATCGCCAAAGCCTAAGTAATCATTACTCGCAAAGTTAAGGTAGGTAACGTTATTTACTGTAATGGTGCGGGCTGTGGCGCTTTGCACACTATGGCGATTACGTAATAACGCATCTTGCTGGCGCGCTTGCAGATGCGTATTTATAAATTCAAATGGCATGCGTTTAAACTTAAGCTTCGTAAAATAGTTCTGACGTTGCTTTATCAGCCACTTGCGATGAAAGCGACGCAGCTACAGCTTCGTCTGAATAATCTTCGCTAGTTTCTGGGTTCATGCCTAATTTTTTAATGAGGTTCATGTCGGCATCTGCTTCTGGGTTTTCGGTTGTTAGAAGCTTATCACCATAAAAAATGGAGTTAGCGCCTGCAAAAAAGCACATAGACTGCATTTGCTCGTTCATGGCGTTGCGTCCTGCCGATAAACGCACATAGCTTTGTGGCATCATAATACGGGCTGTGGCTATAGTACGTATAAATTCAAAGTGATCTAAATCGTCAACGTTTTCAAGCGGTGTGCCTTTTACTTTAACCAGCATATTAATGGGTACGCTTTCTGGTTGTTGTGGCAAATTAGCTAATTGCATTAATAAACCAAAACGGTCGCTTGCTTGTTCGCCCATACCGACTATACCGCCTGAGCACACTTTCATGCCCGCATCACGTACGTGATCAATCGTGTTTAATCTGTCTTGAAATGTGCGAGTTGATATTATTTGCTCGTAATACTCAGGTGAGGTATCGAGGTTATGATTGTAGTAATCAAGCCCTGCACTGCTTAGTTCATGGGCTTTTTCGTTGCTAAGTTTACCTAAGGTCATACAGGTTTCTAGGCCAAGCTCTTTTACTTCTTTAACCATTTGCGAAATGTATGGCATGTCTCTGTCTTTTGGATCTGACCAAGCTGCACCCATACAAAAACGTGTTGCGCCTTTTTGTTTAGCAAGGCGTGCTTGCTCTACAACTTTTTCTACTTCTATTAGGCGTTCACGTTCTAGGTCGGTTTTATAGTGCCCCGATTGCGGGCAATATTTACAGTCTTCTGGGCAAGCGCCTGTTTTAATTGATAACAAAGTAGATATTTGTACTTCGTTAGGATTAAAATTAGCACGGTGAACCGACGCCGCTTTAAAGAGTAAATCGTTAAACGGCATTTCAAATAATGCTTTAACTTGTGTGTGGGTCCAATCGTGGCGAACAGGTGCAAATTCCATAGTAGTCTCTTATTTTTCTCAGTGGTGATGTTGGCTTAGTCTACGTCTTGAAGTACCATTGTCAACGAAGCCCACCAAGTTAAAGTTTACATATGAATAAAAAACAAACGATTGACCTTGATTTTGATCGTGAGCACATTTGGCACCCATATACATCTATGACTCAGCCAATTCCGGTTTACCCTGTTACCCATGCAAATCATAATTTAATTCACTTAGAAACCGGCGAGCAGCTAATCGATGGCATGGCCTCATGGTGGAGCGCTATACATGGCTATAACCACCCTATTTTAAACGCCGCTATGGTTGAGCAAATAAACAGCATGAGCCACATCATGTTTGGTGGCATAACGCATAATAGCGCGGTTGAGCTGTGTAAAAAGCTTGTTGCTATTACCCCTGAAAGTTTAACTAAAGTATTTTTAGCCGATAGCGGCTCGGTAAGTGTAGAAGTGGCCATAAAAATGGCCCTACAATATTGGCTAAGCCAAGGCATTAGCACTAAACAAAAATTAATGACCCCGTACAAGGGTTACCATGGCGACACATTTGCTGCTATGAGCGTATGCGACCCCGTTAACTCCATGCACAGTTTATACAATGGCTTTTTACCAGAGCATATATTTGTGCCTGCGCCAGTGAGTCAATTTGGTAGCGAATTTAACCAAGCAGAAGCCCAAACACTTGAGCAATACTTTAAAGCGCATCACAACCAGGTAGCTGCTTTTATTATTGAACCCATAGTACAAAACGCGGGTGGCATGAACTTTTACCACCCCGATTACTTAGCCTGCGTACGCAAACTTTGCAGCGAATATAATGTACTGCTGATTTGCGACGAAATAGCCACTGGTTTTGGCCGCACGGGTAAATTATTTGCGGTTGAGCATGCTGACATTGAACCCGACATTTTATGTATAGGTAAAGCACTTACTGGTGGCACAATGACGCTATCAGCAACACTTACCAGCGAAAAAATAGCCACGGGTATTAGTGAAGGCGAAGCCGGTGTTTTGATGCACGGACCTACATTTATGGGTAACCCACTCGCCTGCGCGGTGGCGTGCGCAAGTATAGATTTACTACTAAATCAAAACTGGCAACAACGTATTAGCGATATAAACAGCCAATTACAACAACTTAATAAGTGCCGTGAACTTGATGATGTAGCCGATGTACGCACATTAGGCGCAATTGGTGTAGTAGAGCTAAACGATGCTGCAGGCAGCGTTGATGTAGCTAAAATTCAAGCTTACTTTGTTGAGCAAGGTGTGTGGATTCGCCCGTTTGGTAAACTTATTTACCTCATGCCTCCGTATATAAGTGACGCAAACAGCATTAAAACACTGTGCGATGCGATTTATAATGCAATTAAAGATAAGCATTACCGCTAAAATACCTAATTATACAAAATATGCATACTTACTATTTACTTGTTATTACCTAATTTATAACAAGTTTTATGCTTTATTTAGGCAATTTTGATATATTGATTTTGGTACGCATTACGGATATGATAATGTCTATCATTTACAATTACCCTTTCGGACCCACTGATATGAAACACCTTTCAAAATCTGTTAAAACACTAGGCGCAAGCTTATTGCTAGCTTCTGCTTTTGCTACTCAGCCTGTGCTGGCAAACGGCCCAATTGGCGAACACGTTAACCATTTACAAGCAAACATTAAAGACTATTCAGAAGAAGTAGAATGGATGGTTGGTAAAGTAGACACTATGGTAAGTGACTACAGCAAAAGCGGCGCTAAAGCAGTTAAAAGTGATGATTTAATTGAATATTGGGAGTCGGTTAAGTTTCATAGCGCGATTGAAACTAACTATGTACCGGTGTACGCATCTATATGGCAAGGGATTTATGGCGTAAAAATGGCCATTGATAACAACAAACCTGCCGAAGAAGTGCGCAAACAGCAAAAAGCCATGAACATAGCCTTGTGGCAAGGTCTTGGTGCTGTTAAGCTTGCCGCAAAATTCCAGCAAAAAGGCTTGCTAGACACTGTTAAAGCCACTGCAACAGAGGGCATGACTCAAAGTGCCACTATTGACGAAATTAAGCATAAGCTTGACCGTGTTGTTGCTAAATTTGCAGAGCGTTTACAAGACGAAGCCACTGAAATTGTTCATGACACTTACCTACACCTTTTTGAAGGCGTGGAAGGTACGCTTATTGAACAAGACGCAAAATTAGTAGAAGTACTGGAAAAAGATTTTAACGTAACACTTCCACAAACAATTAAAAGCGCTAAAAGCGTTGATGAAGTTCGTGACGTGGTAAGTGATATGCACACTAAATTAGACCGCGCTAAAACGCTAATAGAAAAAGCGGAGAAGTCGCGTAAGGATGTTTTTTAAGTGAAGCGTAGGACCTTTATACAAGGCCTAGCTGCGTTAGGGGTTGTTGGCGCTTTGCCACTTCCTCTATCTCGCGCGCTAGCTGCCGATATAGCAAACCCAGTGTCTGTAGATAATTTACCAAAGCTTAAAGGTGATTTAACCTTATACCTTGGCCGTGGTGAAGGTGGTTTGTATGAAAATGTATTACAAGCGATTCAGAAAAAAAATCCTGATTTTAATTTAGCTATTCGCCGAGGTCCTACAGCCGCTCTTGCAAATACAATTGTTGCTGAAGCCAAAGCTGGCGTTCGTCGCGCCGATTTATTTTGGGCGGTAGACTCAGGTGCAATTGGTTTAGTAACCGATGCAGGCCTTGCAAAACCTCTTCCTAGCGATTTAACTGCGCAATTACAGCCGCAATTTAGATATGATCAATGGGCCCCTGTAACTGGGCGTATTCGTACATTACCTTATAACACTTCGCGTTTAACTAAAGATCAAATTCCAACAAGTATTATGGAAATTGCCGATAGCGATTTATCGATTGGTTGGGCACCTGCTTATGCGTCTTTCCAATCGTTTGTGACAGCTATGCGAATTTTAGAAGGCGATGATAAAACCGCTAAATGGCTTAAAAAAGTTAAAAAGCGCGCCAAAACTTACGCCGGTGAACTGGGTGTAGTAATGGCTGTAGAGCGCGGTGAAGTAGATATTGGCTTTGCTAATCACTATTACACATTACGTCTTAAATCAGGTAAACCAGATGCTAAACTTGATTTAGCCTTTACCGAACAAGACGCAGGCTGTTTAGTTAATGCCTCTGGCATACTTACGCTTAATGATGATCCGCTTGCGACTAACTTTATGCGTTATTTACTAAGCGAAGAAGTGCAAGGTTATTTAGCACGCGAAGCGTACGAAATACCGCTTGTTAATGGTATTACTCAGCCTGAAGGCTTGCCTTCTTTAAGTGATATTTCTCCACCAAAAGTTGATTTAACGCAACTTGCGGATTTACGCCCAACCATCAACTTGATGCGCAACAACGGCGTTTTGTAAATGCGAATACCTGCTTCTTACCCAATGGCGCTGCTTGCAGCGCTCATTACGCTTACCCCTGTTTATATTTTAATTACCCTAGCCAGTGACACAAGTACCCTTTTTGATAGCCATAACTTAGCAATTTTAGGCAATACGTTAGCGCTAATGGGACTTACCGTATTAGGCTCTATTTTAATTGGCGTTCCACTTGCGTTTATTAGTGCCTATGTACACTTGCCGCTAAAGAAAATATGGCTGGTAATATTTGCAGCCCCTCTGGCAATACCTAGTTATATAGGTGCGTTTACCCTTTACGCTGCATTTGGCCCCGGTGGTGAAATAAACAACCTGCTTGGTTTTGAAACGCCTCCCATGTATGGGCTAACGGGCGCCGCCATTGTAATGACCCTATATACCTTCCCTTTTGTAATGATGACCACTCGCTCATCATTGTTAAGCTTAGATGCCAGTATGGTTAACGCAGCGCGTACCTTAGGTATGTCGATGACACAAAGTGTATTTAAAGTTATTTTACCTCGCGTAGTTAATGGTATTGCAGCGGGCTCTTTGTTAGTTGCGCTTTACACCCTTTCGGATTTTGGTACTCCCGCTATGATGCGCTTAGATACCTTTACCCGTGTTATTTATGTTGAATACAACGCCTTTGCGTTAGGCCGAGCAGCAATGCTCTCTTTACAATTGATGGTTATTGTTGGCTTTTTATTACTTATTGAATCACAAATTAAAACTGCGAGTGAGCGCCACGGGCGCCCCTTAGTGCTGTTTCCTAATAAATGGCAAATAACGGCAATGATCGCTACCTTTGCGCCTATTTTATTACTCGCCATAGGCCTACCACTGGCTATATTTTTTGTATGGCTTGCCCGCGACGGTTTAAGTGACTTTGACTTTAGCATTGCCTGGAATTCAGCCTATGCCTCTGCTATTGCGGCCATTGTTGCTGTTATTGTTGCAGTGCCTGTTGCACATGCTGCACTAAGTGGTAAAACCGGCCGAATAATGGAGCGCGTTACGTACTTTGGTTTTGGCATTCCTGGCATAGTAATGGGCACCGCCCTTGTTTATGGCGGCTTGCAACTACCGTTTTTGTACCAAACGTTAGCGCTATTAATCATTGCATATATGCTGCGTTTTTTACCCTTAGCTGTAGGCTCTATCCGTACTAGTACTGAACATTTAGATCAAAGCTTAATAAAATCGGCACGCGTACTGGGTGCAAGCCCACGTGAGGCCTTTACTCGTATTACCTTGCCACTAACAATGCGTGGTATTATTGCCGGAGCCGCATTGGTGTTTTTAGAATCTATGCGAGAGCTTGAAGCAACACTGCTTTTAGGCCCCACCGGATTTGAAACACTGTCTACCTATTTATGGCGTGTGTACGAAGCAGGCTATTTTGGCCGTGCTGCAATACCAGGCTTATTGTTAGTAGTGATTTCTGCCTGTGGCTTAGCTATTATGATGTCTGGCGAAAAACGTAACCAACTCGAACATTGAGGATTTAAAAACAAATGCTATCTGTAAGCCAGTTGTCTATAGATTACGGCAGTAACCGCGTTGTAAACGATTTAAATGTATCGTTAGGTGATAACGAAATCCTCATGCTAGTGGGCCCTACGGGATGCGGTAAAAGCACAATTTTACAAGCGCTTGCGGGCTTAATCCCAATTAGCGAAGGTGAAATAAATGTGGGTAAATGGCGTGCAACGCCAAAACTTAATGTACCACCAGAAAAACGCAGCGTGGGTATGGTATTCCAAGACTTTGCATTGTTCCCGCATTTAACGGTTGAGCAAAACATTTGCTTTAGATTAAAAGATACAAGTATTGCAGATCACTGGATTACATTACTTGGCCTTGAAGATTTTAGAACTAAAAAACCGGCAACACTCTCTGGCGGCCAAAAACAACGTGTAGCCCTTGCGCGCACCCTTGCCCACCAACCAGATTTTGTTTTACTCGATGAGCCTTTATCTAACTTAGATGCCGCACTAAAAGACATGCTGCGCTGGGATATACGAAACGCGCTAAAAGAAGCAGGCGTACCTGCTGTGTGGGTAACACACGACCAAGAAGAAGCGCTTTCAGTTGGGGATCGTGTGGGTATTTTAAAAGCGGGTAAAATTCAACAAATAGATACACCAGAGCGTTGTTTTAGCATACCAAACAACCGCTTTGTAGCGCGCTTTTTAGGCGAAGCTAGTTTCATTGCCGGTAACTTTGAAAACGGACAAGCCACAACCGCTATAGGTAACGCACCAGCTCAAGGTGTAGATTGCGAAAGTGGCCACGTTGATGTACTGCTTCGCCCTGACGACGTATTACTTGTACAAAGTAGTGTAGGTAATAACGGAGAAGTTGTATGGGTTCGCTTTGAAGGTGGCAGCCGATTATGTGCTGTAAAACTTGCCTGCTCTACTGTTGTAACCAGCCGAGTTAGCCATGAGGTTGTGGTAAACCCAGGCGATGAGGTGCATGTATCTTTAAGTACTTCTCACCCACTTGCGGTTTATTCAAAAAGCTAAAAACAAAAAAAGCCCATATATTTGGGCTTTTTAAATGAATACGTTAACGTAAATTACCACTCAAACATGTAGGCCATTTTACTAATTGTTTTTAGCGGTACATTATGTGTATTACGCTTTGCATATAAGTGCTGCATAGATTTGTCTTTTACTTCACCTACAATCACTTCTTTTACTTGATACCCAAGTGCATGTGCCGCTTGAGAGTACGCAATAAACTCCCACTTTTTAATATTAGTGTTATCAACAATAATAAGTGGAATATTTTGAGCCAACGCATTAATAAAACGCGCTAAGTTTAAATTGTGGTATTGCGGTAACTTAAACTTATCAAAGTGGTACTCGCCCTGATCATTTAAAAAATAATCGTCGGTGGAACAAATTAAGTACTGGCTAGAATCTACCCCGCCAAGTTCATCAGCTAGGCTTTGTGCATAGTAAGACTTACCACTTCCTGGTAGCCCTCTTAAAATAAAAACTTGTTTCATAGCATCCATTTTTTGGGTAATGGTAAACGTTAATACTGATAATAATGCCACAAAATCGTTAAATTTCAGAGTAACAAATAACAATAGTGGCAATTTAAAGCAAAAAACGCCTTAAATTTAACCCACCTGCATAAAAACTTTTAAAGAGTTGCTCACAATAGTTTTTTTATTTTATTTAACTAGGTAAGATACACGGTTCAAGTTCGACGCGCTAAATTTAATCGACGCGTTGTGCAGTTAACATTATATAGTTAGGCAACTTATATCATTGGAGTGAAGATGAGCCATTTAGCGATTTCAGAGCTATTAAAAGGCAATGTTGCGGTAGACAGCCAAGTTACAGTAAAAGGCTGGATCCGTACTCGCCGCGATTCAAAAGCAGGAATTTCATTTTTAGCCGTTCATGACGGTTCGTGTTTTGATCCTATTCAAGCGGTAGTTCCTAATTCACTAAATAATTATGATGAAGTTACTAGCTTAACAGCCGGTTGTTCTGTATCGGTTACTGGTGTTTTAGTGCAATCTGCTGGTAAAGGCCAGTCGTTTGAAATTCAGGCTAATTCTGTAACAGTGCTGGGTTGGGTAGAAAACCCAGATTCATACCCAATGTCGGCTAAGCGCCACAGCATTGAGTACTTACGTGAGCACGCTCACCTTCGCCCACGCACAAACATGATGGGTGCGGTAACACGTGTACGTAACTGTTTAGCACAAGCTATTCACCGTTTTTATCACGAGCAAGGTTTTTACTGGATCAGCACGCCAATTATCACAGCAAGTGACTGTGAAGGTGCTGGTGAAATGTTCCGTGTATCTACGCTTGATATGCAAAACTTACCGCGTACAGATAAAGGCGATGTTGATTACAGCGAAGACTTTTTTGGCAAAGAAGCATTTCTTACCGTATCTGGTCAGTTAAATGGTGAAACGTACGCATCTGCCATGTCAAAAATTTATACTTTTGGCCCAACTTTCCGTGCTGAAAATTCAAATACGTCACGCCACTTGGCTGAGTTTTGGATGGTAGAGCCTGAAGTTGCATTTGCCGATTTAGAAGACATTGCAAAACTTGCAGAAAACATGCTGAAGTACGTATTCAAAGCGGTACTTGAAGAGCGCCGTGACGACATGGAATTTTTTGCACTACGTGTAGAGAAAACTGCCATTAGCCGTTTAGAAGAGTTTGTAGAAAAAGACTTTGCACAAGTTGATTACACAGACGCTGTAGAAATACTTAAAACCTGTGGTAAAAAGTTTGAGTACGCTGTTGAGTGGGGTGTTGATTTACAGTCTGAGCACGAACGCTACTTAGCAGAAGAACACTTTAAAGCACCTGTAGTAATTAAAAACTACCCGCGCGATATTAAAGCATTTTACATGCGCCAAAACGAAGACGGTAAAACAGTTGCCGCAATGGACGTAGTAGCGCCAGGTATTGGTGAGATCATTGGTGGCTCACAACGTGAAGAACGCCTTGATGTGCTTGATGCACGTTTAGACGAAATGGGCTTAAACAAAGAAGATTACAGCTGGTACCGCGATTTACGTAAATACGGTAGCGTGCCGCACTCAGGCTTTGGCTTAGGTTTTGAACGCTTAGTTGCCTACGTAACAGGTATGGGTAACGTACGTGATGTAATTGCGTTCCCTCGTACTAAAGGTAGCGCAACGTACTAATCAAAATATCTTGATTTTAAAGCCAGCTTATTAGCTGGCTTTTTACTGCCTGTAATAAAGTTGCCTGACAATAGTGCCTATAAATTAGTGATTTAAAAATTTTGAACTATAGTTTTATAAACTTTTACTAATTTGGCTAATTTATGATTAAAAACCTAATTTTGGCAGTTTCTGTTCTTGTTTCAGCCTCTAATGTTACCACTGCCCCTCCCTCTAATTTTTCAGACCATAAACCCATTTTAGTGGGTGGCTCGTCATCGGTTTCCCAGTTACTTGAAATTGTAAAACCAGAATTTGAGAAACAAACCAATACATTAATGCAAGTACGCTCAATGGGTAGCGATAAAGGTATAAAAGCGATTGGTCAAAATATTATAGATATTGGTACAAGCTCGCGTTATTTAACCCATGAAGAGCAAGCGCTTTATCCGCAAATTAGACAAGTAGTAATTGCTCAAGATGCATTGGTTTTTTTTACAAATAAAAAAAATAAAATAGACTCCCTTAGCGTGCAGCAATTAACTGATATTTACGCGGGCAAATATAAAACGTGGCAAGAAATTAACCCAAATTATACCCCGCAATCAGAGCGAGATAATAAAATACTGCTGTTTAGCAAAGCCTATAACCATGGCACTTTTGATGTTTTACTGGAGTTTTTAAACCTTGGATACATGAAAATCCCGAGCAACAACACAATTAAACTTAAATACGCCGGCAACCGTGGGCTTTTTCCTAAAACAGAAGTACATATGTATGACGAATTTAATCAAGCCCTTGGTATAGTGCAGCGTATGCCTAATGCCATTGCCTTTGATTCGTATGGTGCGGTATCAAAAATGTTAGGTTCTAAAAAAATTAACAAGGTGAACTTACTAGGGATAGATGGTGTTGCAGTAAACGATGCAACAATTAAAAGTGGCGAGTATACGTTTGTGAGGCCGCTTATTTTACTGGTTAATAGCCAGTCTGAGCGCTCTGTAGAACAAGTAGAATTGCTATTAAACTTTTTAAAGAAAGACACAATTAAAACAGCCTTAACCGAACACCACTACTCATTGGTTGAAAATAACTAGCCTATAAAAAAAGCCGCAGGAACCTAAGTTCACCGCGGCTTTACAACCAGAATAAGTTAAATACCAATCCGCAATAATGCATACTCATTTTGCAGGGCTAAACGTGTCGCTAACTGCATTAAAAAACCTCATTTACGACTGCATGGATACAGAAGGCAGAGCAATTGCTGAGAACAACTAAATAGCGATTTTTTTACCTAGCTATCAACACGTTTTTCCAGCCTCAAAATAGCTCACTTAATTAAGCGAATTAGTATGAAGTTAAAGTGCTTGTTCAAGCTCAGGTAATACTTCAAATAAGTCAGCTACTAGTCCGTAATCTGCCACTTGAAATATAGGGGCATCAGGGTCTTTATTAATAGCCACAATTACTTTTGAATCTTTCATACCCGCTAAGTGCTGAATAGCCCCACTAATACCCACAGCAATATATAAGTTAGGCGCAACTATTTTACCTGTTTGACCTACCTGCATATCGTTTGGTACAAAGCCCGCATCTACCGCTGCGCGCGATGCACCAATGGCAGCACCTAGTTTGTCAGCAATGCCATTTAACAAGGCAAAGTTATCGCCGTTTTGCATACCACGGCCACCCGATATAACCACCTCTGCTGCAGTAAGCTCTGGGCGCTCTGACTCAGTTTGCTCAACGCTTACAAATTGGCTTAACTGTGAATCTGATACCGTGCCTAGCGTATTAATACTGACAGCGGCTTGCTCGCCTTGTAAATCAAAGCTACTTGCACGTACGGTAATTACTTTTTTAGTATCGAGCGATTTAACTGTAGCAATCGCGTTACCAGCATAAATAGGACGCTTAAATGTATCTGCATCGACTACGGCGATAATTTCAGAAATTTGTGCAACATCTAAAAGCGCTGCAACGCGCGGCATAAAGTTTTTGCCTGTCGTTGTTGCACTTGCAACAATGTGGCTATAGCTATCTGCAATACTTAACACAAGCTCTGACATGCTTTCGGCTAATTGGTGCTCATAAACCGCATTGTCTGCAGTCAATACCGCCTTAACACCTTCAATAGTAGCAAGCTGCTGTGCCATGGTGTCTACATTTAAACCTGCAACTAAAACATCTACATCAAGGCCTAACTTAACCGCGGCATTAATTGTTTTTGAGGTTTCTGGTTTTAAGGCACCGTTATCGTGCTCTGCAATTACAAGTGTTTTCATTTAAATCACCTTTGCCTCTGTTTTAAGTTTTTCTACAAGCTGTGCTACATCTTCTACAATAATGCCACCACTGCGTTTAGCTGGCTCTTCTACGCTTACAAGTTGTACGCGCGGTGCTAAATCTACACCTAACGAGTCGGCTGCAATAACCTCAAGGGGTTTACGCTTAGCTTTCATAATATTAGGTAGCGAAGCGTAACGCGGCTCATTTAAACGTAAGTCGGTAGTAACAATAGCTGGTAAGCTAAGTGCTACCGTTTGCAGGCCGCCATCTACTTCGCGGGTCACATTTACAGTGTTGTTATTAATATCGACCTTTGAGGCAAACGTACCTTGCCCGCGATTTGTTAATGCAGCTAGCATTTGCCCTGTTTGGTTATTATCAGAGTCAATTGATTGCTTACCTAAAATAACCAACTCAGGTGATTCTTGCTCAACTAACTTAGCTAATAATTTTGCAATATGAAGTGACTCTAATTTTTCATCGGTTTCGATGTGAATAGCTTTATCTGCACCTAACGCCAGTGCGGTGCGCAATTGCTCTTGTGATGCCTTAGCGCCAATAGTTACGGCAATTACCTCTGTAGCGGTACCCGCTTCTTTTAAACGAATGGCCTCTTCAATAGCAATTTCACAAAACGGGTTCATCGCCATTTTTACATTTGCTAAGTCAACGTCGGTGTTGTCTGGCTTTACGCGTGCTTTAACGTTGTAGTCGATCACTCTTTTTATTGGAACGAGAACTTTCATAGGAACTCCATTATTATTTAAACCTACAAGCTAACGTGTACGTCAACCTATTTATTTTATGAAATCAGACTACTTCCTGTTGACGTAAACGTCAACCTAAAATAACCTTAAACTATTCACAGCCTGTAATGTTTAATGTGCAAGTATTAAAAAGGCTGCATTGCTTATCTAATTTAGCTAAGCCCGTCACTGATTAAGAGGTTAATATGGTCGAACGTGAAACCATGGAATTTGATGTAGTAATTGTAGGTGCTGGCCCAGCGGGCCTTGCCAGTGCAATTAAGCTCGCGCAAAATGCTCAAGAAAAACAACAAGAGTGCATGATTTGCGTAGTCGAAAAAGGCTCTGAGGTAGGTGCGCATGTTCTCTCTGGGGCGGTTTTTGAAACTAAAGCGTTGGATGAGTTACTTCCTAATTGGCAAGAACTCGGCGCACCAGTTACTACAAAAGTCTCGCATGATGAAATTTACTGGTTTAACAATAATGATAAAGCCACCGCCATCCCCCACTTTGCTACACCTAAAACGTTTCATAACGATGGCAACTATATTGTATCAATGGGGAATGTGTGCAGATGGCTTGCAGAGCAGGCAGAAAACTTAGGCGTAGAAATATTTCCAGGCTTTAGCGCGCATTCACTCATTATTGAAGACGATACCGTTAAAGGCATTATTACCGGCGATATGGGAGTAGATAAAGACGGTAATGAAAAAGACGGCTACATGCCAGGCATGGAGCTTCGTGCTAAGTACACTATTTTTGCAGAAGGTTGCCGAGGTCACTTAGGTAAGCAGCTAATCAATGAATTTGCGCTTGATGAAGACTCATCACCACAGCATTATGGCTTAGGCTTTAAAGAAATTTGGCAAATTGATCCTAGTAAACATCAGCAAGGTAAAGTTGCTCACGGTACAGGTTGGCCGCTTTCTGGCGACACCAATGGTGGCTCTTTTATGTATCACAGTGACAATAACCAAGTAGTGATAGGTTTAATTGTGGATTTAAATTATTCAAACCCACATTTAAGCCCGTTCGATGAGTTTCAGCGTATGAAGCATCACCCTGTGTTTAAACAAGTGCTCGAAGGTGGTGAACGCATTGCCTATGGCGCAAGGGCTATTGCAAAAGGTGGCTTGCATTCGTTACCTAAAATGCATTTTGCAGGGGGATTATTAGTAGGCTGCGATGCAGGCACACTAAACTTTGCAAAAATTAAAGGTAACCATACTGCAATGAAGTCAGGCATGATTGCCGCTGATGTTATTTTTAATGCACTACAAAACCAACAAGCGAATACGGATTTAGTTGAGTATAAAACAGCGTTTGAACAAAGCTGGGCGTATAAAGAGCTGTATCAATCTCGAAACTTTGGCCCTGCTATGCACACTTTAGGTAAATTTATAGGCGGTGCTTATAATACGCTTGATCAAAATGTGTTTAATGGTGCCTTGCCATTTACGTTTAAAGATAACACCCCTGATTACGACACGCTAAAAGATGCCGCTTCAAGCACTAAAATTGACTACCCTAAGCCAGATGGACAAATTAGCTTTGATAAACTCTCTAGTGTGTTTTTATCTAATACTAACCATGAAGAATCGCAGCCTTGTCATTTAAAATTAAAAGATGCTTCTATTCCAATTGCTGTTAACTTAGTTAAATTTGATGAACCCGCACAACGTTATTGCCCAGCAGGCGTTTACGAAATTCAACAGATTGAAGGTGAAGACCAATTTGTTATTAATGCTCAAAACTGTGTGCATTGTAAAACCTGCGATATTAAAGATCCCAGCCAAAATATAACTTGGGTTACACCTGAAGGCGCTGGCGGTCCTAATTACCCCAATATGTAACTAGTTTATGCACAAAGGCGTGCAAAAAAACCATCTTTTACATATAAATTATAAACCTACCCTAAATTGCAGGGGCTTCGGCCCCTTTTTTGCGGTATGCTCATAGATAAGTTTCATAAAGTGAGTAATTTAATATGCCGTCGTCAAATGTTGTATTTCGATTTTTAGCTGAACCTACCGATGTAAATTTTGGTGGGAAGGTTCATGGTGGAGTGGTCATGAAGTGGATTGACCAAGCAGGCTATGCGTGTGCTGCTGGTTGGAGTGGCCATTACTGTGTAACTGTATCGGTAGCGGGTGTTAAATTTAGACGCCCTATTCTTGTAGGCCAAATTGTAGAAGTAGAAGCAAAAATTGCCCATACGGGTTCAACAAGTATGCAAATATTTATTCAGGTACGTTGTGGTGACCCTAAAACACAAAACATGGTAGAGACAAATCATTGTGTTATTAGCTTTGTAGCCATGGATGAAACGGGTTACCCAGTAGAAGTGCCTGCATTTAAAGCTGTAACAGATGAAGATAAAAAATTAGAAAACTACGCAATTAAAATGAAACAAATAGCCATTGAAACAGAAAACCTACTTCATAAAGTATAGCGCTTTAAAATATAAGTCTGGTTTAATGTTGAGTGACTGAGTGGATTTTAAACAAAACACAAAACGCTAAAATTTTTATCATGTAAAAATCACATGGACTGTGTAAAAGGTACAACCTTTTCTTAGAAAACAAATAACTTAAAAAGTTCAACACTGCTTACAAAAAATACAAAATAGCCGTAAAAACCCTGTAAAAGCGGTTTTTACGGCTATTTAATAAACAACTTTAATATTTGGCACGCTCACTGCAATTAGATAATTGTCGTTTGATAAGTTAAATCAAACATTTATTATTTTTTTAAAGGAGCTATACAATGATTAAAACACTTTCTCTTTCTGCAATTGCTTTAGCAACACTGGGTTTTAACTCTGCAGCACACGCTGATATTACGGATTTTGATTCTCCTCGTATTTATACAGGTATTGGTTACGGTCAATACTCATTTCAATTTGAAGACAGTGAAAACGACACTGATTTTGACGATGATTCACAAATGCTAAAAGGTTACGTTGGTACTCAATTTAACGAACACTTTAGCGTAGAGCTTGCTTATCAAAATTTTGATGAAGTAAGTGACATTGACAGCAAAGCAGAAGTTGATGGTGTATCGTTAGCTGCAATTCTTGCAGCCCCAATTACAGAAAGCTTTTCTGTATACGCTAAAGGGGGTTGGTTTGAATGGGATGCAGATGTAGAGCAAGAGCTTCCTGTAGGTAGCATTTCAGCATCACAAGATGGC
The DNA here is from genome assembly GCF_002221525.1 of Pseudoalteromonas espejiana DSM 9414. Classification (NCBI taxonomy): domain Bacteria; kingdom Pseudomonadati; phylum Pseudomonadota; class Gammaproteobacteria; order Alteromonadales; family Pseudoalteromonadaceae; genus Pseudoalteromonas; species Pseudoalteromonas espejiana. The sequence continues at coordinate 1,947,130 of NZ_CP011028.1, forward strand.
GGCGATGTATTTTACGGTGCAGGTATTCAGTATGCTTTCTCATCAAACGTACAAATGCGTTTAGAATACGAACGTTACGAACTTGATGACGATATTGACCCAGAAATGGACGTAGCGTCAGTATCTATCCAATACATGTTTTAATAACATTTAATCTATGCGTTGAAGGTGAGCATTTATGCTCACCTTTTGTATTTACTCAATATTATTTACCCCTCAAAATAGATTAAATCAATCAGTCTAATTTAAATTTAAACCGCTTAGTCTATATATAAAGCCACATCTGTACTGCTATAAACGTTAAATAAAGGTAGAATAACGCCCTACTTTATTGATTACAGAGCATTATGAGCGATTATAGCATTTCGGCAGTTGGCCATATTCAATCCCCTTATAAACAAAAATTTGCAATTCCTAGGCAACCTCGCTTAGTGCCTCAAGCTAAAGCTAAGCTCATTTTTACTGCTGACTTTAATCGTGAAGAATTTGTACGCGGCATTGAAGAATTTAGCCATATTTGGCTACTTTTTAGATTTCATGAAACTGCAGATAAAGGCTATTCAGCCATGGTACGCCCACCCCGTTTAGGGGGTAATGAGCGAAAAGGTGTGTTTGCAACTCGTGCTACATTTAGACCTAATGCCATTGGAATGAGTGCTGTAAAATTAGAAGGTGTTGAGTATAAAAATGGCCAGCTTAGCTTACTGCTTGCTGGAATAGACTTACTCGATGGCACACCTATTATAGACATAAAGCCTTATTTGCCTTATTCAGATGCAATGCAAGATGCCAGTGCAGGCTTTGCCGATACGCGCCCAGAAACACAAATGAGTGTTGAGTTTGCCCCTGAAGTAACTGACTTCATTGCTAAGCAAACTGACCACCCAGAGCTTAAAGACTTTATTACTAACGTTTTAAAGCAAGACCCTCGCCCCGCTTATAAAAAACAAAAAGAAGGAGAGCAAAGCTACGGCATGACGTTATATAATTTTAATATTCGCTGGCAGGTAAATGGCGAGCATAACCTAGTAACAAGTATAGAAAATAGCTAAAAAGTGCAGTTAGCGCTTTAGTGTAAAAGCAAGCGCTGGTAAACTTAGCGCCCTATTAAAAAGAACATATTACTTTATTTCGGAAAAATCATGCGTACCAGTCAATATATACTCGCAACACTAAAAGAAACGCCATCAGATGCTGAAATTGTTTCGCATCAACTAATGCTTAGAGCCGGTATGATCCGTCGCGTCGCTTCGGGTTTATACACTTGGTTACCCTCTGGTTTACGCGTATTACGTAAAGTAGAAAATATTGTTCGTGAAGAAATGGATAAAGCGGGCGCAATTGAAATGTTGATGCCAATTATTCAGCCTGCTGATTTATGGCAAGAGTCTGGCCGTTGGGAGCAATTTGGCCCAGAGCTAATGCGTTTTAACGACCGACACAACCGTGAGTTTGCGCTTGGTCCAACCCATGAAGAAGTTATTACTGATTTTGTACGTAAAGAAATTAGCAGCTATAAACAACTGCCAGTTACTCTATATCAAGTACAAACTAAAGTACGCGATGAACGCCGCCCACGCTTTGGCGTAATGCGCGCTCGCGAATTTACTATGAAAGATGCTTACTCATTCCATTTAAGTGAAGAGTGTTTAGATGCAACTTATCAAGTAATGCACAAAGCATACTGCAACATTTTTGAGCGTTTAAATTTAGATTACCGCCCTGTACTTGCCGATACTGGTTCAATTGGTGGTAGTTTATCGCATGAATTTCATGTACTTGCTGAATCTGGTGAAGATGCTATTGCATTTAGCGATGCCAGTGATTACGCCGCGAATATTGAAAAAGCAGAAGCGCTAGCACCTACTGAGCAACGCCCTGAGCCAACTAAAGAGCTTAAAGCGTTTCCTACACCAGATGCTAAAACAATTAGTGAGCTTAAAAAGCATTACGGTGTAAAGCCTCATCGCGGTGTAAAAACCCTGATTGTATATGGCACACCTGATGAAAATGAGCAACGTGGTTTAGTGGCGCTTGTGCTTCGTGGCGATCATGATTTGAACGAGTTAAAAGCAGAAAAGCACCCACTTGTTGACTCGCCACTTGAAATGGCAACTGAAGCAGACATAGTTGCAGCTATTGGCGCAAAACCAGGTTCACTTGGCCCGGTTGGCTTATCAATGCCAATTATTGTTGATAGAACTGCGAATATAATGGCTGATTTTGTAGCTGGCGCTAATAAAGATGATGAGCACTTTAGCGGTATTAACTTCGATCGCGATGTAACTAACTATGAAGTAGCTGATATCCGTAATATTGTTGAAGGCGACCCTAGCCCATGTGGCCAAGGTAACTTGCAAATTAAACGTGGTATTGAAGTTGGTCATATTTTCCAACTAGGTACAAAATACTCAGAAGCAATGAAAGCCGGCGTGTTAAACGAAGGTGGCAAAAACCAAGTAATGACGATGGGTTGTTATGGTATTGGTGTGTCGCGCATTGTGGCCGCAGCCATTGAGCAAAATAATGATGACTACGGTATTAAGTGGCCACAATCTATTGCTCCATTTGATTTAGCCATTGTACCTATGAACATGCATAAATCGCATCGTATTCCTGATATTGCAAATAACCTATACCAAGGGTTAAAAGACGCTGGTTTAGATGTATTATTTGACGATAGAAAAGAGCGCCCTGGTGTGATGTTTAACGATATGGAGTTAATGGGTGTCCCATTTACTTTAGTTATTGGTGAGCGTAACCTTGACGAAAATAAAGTAGAGCTTAAAAACCGCCGCACAGGTGAAAAGCTAATGCTTGATATTGATACAGCGATTGAAACAATTAAGGCCGCTGTACAAGGTTAATAGCACACCTGCTAGATTTATCAAAAGCCGCTCACTATGAGCGGCTTTTTTATGGGCTACATTAATTGTCATAGAGGCTTAGTGAAAGTGTCGTATAAGTGTCATTAGATTTCCCTAAAGTGTTTAATTATCACACTATGGATGAAGGGCATGACAAACAATCAACAGAGCCAAAAACAGCACTACCCAGCCGTTTGGATATCTGACGTACACTTAGGATATAAAGATTGTAGAGCTGACTATTTACTGGATTTTTTAAACGCAATTGAATGCGATACACTTTATTTAGTGGGAGATATTGTTGATTTATGGTCAATGAAGCGCCAGTTTTATTGGAACCCATCGCACTACCAAGTGCTAAGCTGTATTCAGCAAAAGGCGCTTGATGGCACGCGAGTAATTTACATACCGGGTAATCACGACGAAACCTTTCGAAATTATATCAACCAAACTTTATTTGGCGTAGAAGTCCACCAGCAATTTATTCATACCACTAAGGCCAACAAGCGTTTTTTATTACTCCATGGTGATGATTTTGATTCAGCAACCCGTTATAACAAACTGATTAGTATTGCAGGCGACGCTGGGTACGATTTACTACTATTTTTAAACCGTTGGACTAATAGAGCAAGAAAGTTGTTTGGCGGTAATTACTGGTCACTTGCATCGTGGATAAAAGCGCGCGTACATAAAGCCCGTGAAGCTATTGCAGCCTTTGAAGATGCGGCTATTCATGAAGCTAAAAAGCAAAAGGTCGATGGGATCATTTGCGGCCATATTCACCACCCTAAAATTAAGGTGGTGGATGGCATTGTGTATTGTAATGACGGTGATTGGATTGAAAGCTGTACCGCTTTGGTTGAGCAACAAAACGGACGAATAGAACTAATTCATTGGTCAGATACACAAAAAATACTTGATACTACCGATATATCTAACCTAGTAACACCTGCAAAAGCGCAAGTGAAACCAAATAAGTCAGCGGCATAACGCTGACTTATTTTAATTAGCTCAACCAGGTTAACAGCCTGTTTTTAAGCGTTTTAGGCTTTATGGGTTTAGTAATGTAATCGTTCATGCCGGCAGTGATACAACGCTCTCTGTCGCCTTCCATCGCACTTGCGGTCATGGCAATAATCGGAATGCTAATATACTCTACCCCAGCTTTAGCATTTCTGATTTCGCTAGTTGTATCGTAACCATTTAAGTTAGGCATTTGGCAATCCATTAAAATTAAGTCAAATGGTTGCTCTTGGTTAAATTTAAGGGCTGATAGCGCCTCTATGCCATCTGATGCACACGTTATTTTAATACCTGTGCGCTTTAAAATTGCTTTAGCTACTTCAATGTTGATCATATTGTCATCAACAAGTAATACATGATAAGCAGATAATTCTGGCTCAGCCTCTTGCTCGCTAGCATGTTTTGGTGGTGCTAAAACAAATTCGCCATTGGCGCCAAAAATACTGGCTAGTTTATAAGTGAATTGATCTTGCGTTAGCGGCTTTTGCAATATGTGGCTGTGATCCGGAAACACTTTTTTAGATTGCTTATTAACAACCATGTCGCGAAGTATAAGCACATATTTTTTATTTGCTTTATCGCAGTAACTAATGAGTGCATTCACTTGCGGGTGTTCATCATCGATAATTAGTAAATCGGCTTCAAATTCGCTGTGTTCGCTAAAGTAATCTAACCGCGTTATATGGCTAGATTGTATTTTACAGGTTTGCGTAAGTAAGACGCATACATTTTTAAATACATTATTGCGTGCAATAAGCGCTGCAACATTAACGTCTTTAGACAGCTCAATACCCGTATTAAGCTTTTGCTGCTGTGCTACATGTAATTCAACCGTTGCAGTAAAGGTACTGCCTATCCCTTTTTCACTTGAAACAGTTATTGTACCACCCATTAATTGGGCAAGCTTTTTACAAATAGATAAGCCAAGCCCTGTGCCACCAAAGTGACGTGTTGTGCTTGAGTCTTCTTGGGTAAATACATCAAATAGCTTTTCTATGTTTTCTGGAGCAATACCAATACCTGTATCTTGTATAGTAAAGCTCATTAAAATTTTGCTATCGGTAATGTATTTAGCGTTAAGCGTTAAGCTCACTTCCCCTTTGTGGGTAAATTTGAAGGCATTATTGATTAGGTTTATTAAAATTTGCTTTAATCGATGGCTATCACCAATAACCATTCGATCAACCACATTTTGTGTATTTAAAAAGACCTCTAACCCTTTGCGTTGCCCCTGAAGCGCTATTGAGTTAATCATATCGCTGCACACAGTAACTACATCAAATGAGTGATTATCTATGTCGAGCTTACCTGCTTCAATTTTAGAAAAATCTAAAATATCGTTAATTAAACTCATTAATGAATTAGCACTGCTATTGGCTAATTTTAAATAGTGTTGTTGTTGCTCAGTGAGACTGTCTTCTTTGAGCATTTCTAGCATGCCCAATACACCGTTCATTGGGGTACGGATTTCGTGAGAAATATTAGCCACAAAATCACTTTTGGCCTGGCTGGCTGCAAGTGCTTGATCAATTGCGCGTTCAAGTTCAATGGTACGTTGCGTCACTTTTAGTTCAAGTGTGCTGTTTAAACCTTGTAACTCAGACTGAATATTTTTTAACGAGCTAATATTTCGTAAAATAGCAGCCACTTGGTAGCAATTGCTAAATACATCAAACACACTGGTTAGCGTAATAGAATAGTACTCTTTTGTTCCGCTAGCATCGGTATAAATGGCTTCAAATGGCATTTTAGAGCCATGTTCAATTGTATCTGCTATGCAGTTTTTATCTTGCTCAGAAAGAGAAAATAAACCGGTAAAAGAGACCTCTTCATCACTGAGTTTATTAGCAAACACACTTTTTGCTGTTTGGTTAGCATTAACAATTTTATCATCGCTATCTATTGTAAAAATAGCGTCAAGTGAGTTTTCAATCACTTTATTATTTTGCTCTTTTAATGAGTGTATTAGTAATTTTCGATTTATATAACGCTGATATAGCAAAGTAATAATAATAAATATGGTAAAAAATGTAGCCATAATTGCTATAAAGCTTTCTCGCCTTTGTGCTACACGCTCTAACAAGGTTTTTGAATCGATTGATACAGCCAACTCAAGTGGCAACATTGCTATGTTGCCGTCAAAGCTAATACGTTTATTTAAAAAATACTCTTTGGGTGCTTGTGACATTATTAGCGTATCGTGCGCATTCATGTTTTGCGAAGGACTAAACTCGTCATTCCAAGTCTTAGATTGATTAAACTCAAATCCAAAGCGTAAATCAGGGTTTGGATGATACAAAAATTCACTTTCATTATTTAACAAATAAATGCTGATCCCGGGTGGCAGCTCAAATGTTAAGCTTTCAAATAATTTATCTGCAGAATAATTAGTCACCAAAATGGCAAACACTTGTTTTAAATTATCAAAAACGGGTTTAGCAACACGATAAGTACTTACTAAGGGCTTTTGTATTTCGCCATTCTCGCGGTTGTAGTTAATAGGCGAAATATACACACTGCTTTGATCAAGCATACTGGCTTTAAGTACGTAGTCTCGTCCGCCTTTTTTTTGAAGTTGTGGGCCTTCGAGCCTAATAATATCTCCTAAAAACCTATCCACACGTACTATTTCTTGGCCGTTTTCAGCAAGCATTATGTAACGCGCTTGTAAAATGGAGTCATCTGTTTGCATAAAGCCACTAAAGATACTGGCTAAGCGCTCTTGCCAAACGGCTATAGGTGTTTGTAGTAATGGATCTATTAATTGGTTATCGGTCGCTCTTGATATGCCTTGAATTGGCGGAGTAGCGTTTAAAAAACGTATGGCTGTTATGCTATCGGTTAAATGATTTTTTAAAGACGCGCTTTTAGTCTCTAACTCACGATTTAACTCATCTCGTGCGTCTGTGTAAATTTCGGCCCGCACTTTTTGCTCAAATACATATAACGCAGGTAACGCTATCATTAAAAACACGACAATAGCGATTAATAGTAATTTATTACCTTTTGCCGCAGTTATAAACACATTCCCTTTGAGCATTGAACCCTCGCGCCTTCATAGTTATTACACTAGATTATAGAGGAATATTTAATAAAAAATAGAAGTAAAAATAATTAGTTACTCATTAATATTGTTTAATTCATAGAATAATAACTCTAAACCAATTACTAAGTATTAGCCTAGAAATGCTGCATTAATTTAAGATGAATATAGGCGTAAATATCATGCTATCAACTACGGTATTTATTAAAAAATGCTGCAATAAGTAAAACTGTGCTTTACGCTAATTTCAATATTAAACATTTAGAAGGTGGTTATTTAAGGTGTGTAAAAACGTGCGTTTTAAAATAGACAAGTGGATTTTATTATGGGATTACCGTTTTAATTTTAGTTTGATAAACATTAAAGGTATTAAATGAGTAGAGCTAAGTGCCCTACTCATAATTAATATTTAACACTATCTAAAAAGAACGTCTTCTCTGTTAAACCACTTAACACAAAATGCAAGTAATGCCCCAGCAATAATCGCTGTTGCTAAAAATATTAAACCTACAAGGGTGTAATCTACCGTGCCTTTAACAATTTCTTTAATTGCGAGCGCAACATTAGTAACAGGAATAAAGGCAGTTTTAGCTGTTAGCTCTACATTAGGCATAATTGATACAATGATGGGAAAGAACACCCCCATACTTAAAGGTGCCATGTAGTTTTGGGCCTCTTTAAATGTGCGAGCATAAATAGATATTGCTAACGCCAACGCTGAGAATATCGCGGCAATGGGTAGTAACAATACAAAAATCATTAATAAATCGCTTACCGCTAATGAGCTAAATGCTGTTTTAATTACTTCTAGGTCTGCAAATGCAAGGGCTACAGCTATCCACCCGCCCATACTCAGTACAGTTATAGTTGTAGATGCAATTGAGGTTGTCAGTAAGGTTATAAATTTGCCTAGTACAAGCTCTGTACGCGTAATAGGTGTAAGCAATAAGGTTTCTAATGTGCCGCGCTCTTTTTCACCTGCACCTAAATCTATTGCTGGGTACGTAGCGCCCATAAGCACTATAGGAATAAGTAGGTAGGGCAAAAAGCCACCTAGTTTTTCCCCTAAATTTTCACGTTTATCGGCGGTATCAACCTTTACTACTTCTATAGGTGTTAAAAGTGCTAAATGTGCCTCTTTTTCAATGCCAAAACTTATTAGTTTTTCTGTTTGTAATGAATCGCTGTATTCTTTGGCGAGCTCTTTTACACGCTGAAATAAAAAGTTGATAGATTTAGCATCATTAAATACCACTTCCCACTTACTTTGCTGGGCATCATTTAAGGCTTGTTTAGCGTTAGTGGGTAAATATATACCCATGTCTATATCACCTGCGATTACCCCTTCTTTTAGCTCTTCAATGCTATTAAAAGTTTTTGCACCTTTATATTGCTCAAAGCTTTTATGATAAAACACTTTTTCGGTAAACTCTGGCGCAAAATCACCATTTATAATGGCGTAAGTATGTACTTTTTGCTCTGCATCGAGTGCGGCTTGTGAGCTTATAAATGCCACTACGGCAAACAATAACGGAAACACAGCAACAGGTAGCGCGACTACAAATAACAAAGTTTTTTTATCGCGTAGCAGTTCTTTTAATTCCTTTTTAAATACCTCAAACATGGGGTTTCTCCGTTAAAATATTCATAAATGCTTGGTTTAGCTCTTCACTATTACCTGCTTTTTTAAATTCTTCCACTGTGCCATCAAAACAACTTACGCCTTCGTTTATAACCGCTACACGGTCACACAAAAGGGCTACTTCATCTAAATGATGGGTAGAAAAAATAACAGGCGTCCCTTGTGCTTTTAAGCCTTTAATAAAGTTTATAACCGTTTGCGTTGTCATAATATCAAGGCCTGTGGTTGGCTCATCAAGCACCACTACTTCTGGGTGATGAACTACAGCGCGTGCAATATTGGCTTTTTGTTTCATACCGGTTGAAAGGTTTTCGGCACGTTTATCTATAAACTTATGCATATCGAGTAAGGTAAATAGCTCTTCGCAACGCGAGGTAATTTGCTGCTTGTTCATACCATGGAGCTTTGCAAAATATTCAATATTTTCTTTTACAGTAAGGCGTCCATATAAACCTGTAGAGCCAGACAAAAAACCAATCGACTTACGCCCTACTAACGGCTTTTTAATAATATCGTTGCCTGCAATGGTTATTTGCCCTTCATCAGGCTTAAGTGCCGTTGACAGCATGCGCAATGTGGTGGTTTTGCCCGCGCCATTAGGCCCAAGTAAACCAAGCACTTCGCCTTTCGCGCAGCTAAAGCTCACGTCTCGTACTGAGTGAAAGTAGTCTTTATCTTCGCGGGGGTCTATATCGTCTACTTTATTTTTTTTATGGTCTTTCGTTAGCTTAAACTTCTTTTTAAGCCCTGCGACTTCAATCATGGTCGTGTCCTTCGTTTGGGTCTAAAGTAATCTGTATTATCATAAAACGCTTCATCAAGGTTTTCGTCGTGCCAGCCTGGTACACCTAATAATGGTAATGGAGAAAGCTTTTTGTTATCGGCTAAGCAATTGTCTATTTTTATCTTCTCATAAAGTACTTGGTCTAGGTACTTATATTGAGTTACTAAATCTTTACAAAATATTTCATCTGGTACACAAATAAACAAAGCTTTACCGGTTAAGCCAATATAAGGCTTAGTCAACATTTCATAGTTAGCGTGGCCAAACATAAAAGGTTTAATAGTTTTGCCCCATTGCCCTTTGTTTTCTACAAAAGCCGTTTTCCATTGGTGGTCGCGTAGCCATTCTTGCCACTGAGTATTGCTAATTGCCAATACCACGCCACATTCGTCAAACAGTGTTAGTGCATTACGATGCTTAGTACGTTGCTTTAAGCCATGTTGTGCTATTTCTTGTACATGTCGCTCGTTTATGAGGGCTTTCGTTTTTGGAAATAAACACCATATAAATCCGCCAAATAGGTCGTGCCAATTTTCTGCGCGTGTTGGTACAACGCCGGTTTCAAAAATAACTTGTTCGTAATAACGCTCAGCAAAATCTACTTTGGCATCATCTTCAAATACAATTGGAAGATTATTAGCGTTAATGGCTGTTAAATAAGGTGAAAACCAATCAGGTGCGGGCCAATCAGTTTGTTTTTCAATTTCAAACAGCGTGCGTAAGTGCTCAAACGCACCGGTGTTTAAACTGCTAACCTGCCATTGCTCGGGGGGAGTAAAGCGCTTCATTTATACCTTTAACAATTTATGCCTTTAATTTACGGGAAGTTTACCGCAAAAACTGGTTCTAATTAATAGAACTTAATATACTAATCAGATCTTAGAACAAGAATAGAGCGACTATGAAACGTTATTTTTCTCTCACACTAATTGCCGGCGCGGTTTTAGCCGGTTGTGCAACAACAAGTATTACCCCTACAGACGTAACAAATGGTTACAACAGTATTAAAGCCGATGAGCTTGCTAAGCACATTAAAGTATTAGCTTCTGACGAATTTGGCGGCCGTGCTCCGTCATCTGAAGGTGAAAAGTTAACGCTTGATTATCTAACCAGTCAATTTAAAGCTCTTGGCTTGGAGCCTGGCAATGGCGACAGCTTTTTACAAGAAGTGCCACTTGTTTCACTTGAGGCTGACTCAGATATGGTGTTAAGTATTGGTGGTAAAGATTACCAATACAAAAAAGATATGGTTATGGGTAGTAGCCGTATTAGCGCACAAGAAGGCATTGAAAACTCAGAGCTTGTATTTGTTGGCTACGGTGTAAACGCACCAGAGTACAACTGGAACGACTACGAAGGCCTAGACGTTAAAGGTAAAACAGTGGTTATGCTGGTTAACGACCCTGGTTTTGCGACTAAGGATCCTGCTTTATTTACAGGTGATGCAATGACCTACTACGGTCGTTGGACGTATAAATACGAAGAAGCAAGCCGTCAAGGTGCTGCTGGTGCCATTATTATTCACGAAACGGCGCCTGCTTCTTACCCATGGTCGGTTGTAGAGAACTCATGGAGTGGTGAGCAGTTTGGTTTTCAAAAAGAAAACAACAATATGGACCGCGTTGCGGTAGAAGGTTGGGTTACTACTGATGTAGCAAAAGAGCTTTTTGCAAAAGCAGGACTTGATTTTAATACAGCTAAAGAAAATGCAGCTAAAGGTGCGTACAACGTAGACATGGGCGACTTAACAGCTTCGGTTAATGTTAAAAACACCATTAAAAAATCGGTTTCGTACAACTTTATTGCTACGCTTGTGGGTAGTGAAAAAGCAGACGAGCATGTAATTTATTCAGCTCACTGGGATCACTTAGGGACAGATACGACTCGTAAGGGCGATCAAATATATAACGGTGCACACGATAACGCTTCGGGCACCGCTGGTTTAATTGAAGTTGCAGAGGCGTTTACTAAGCTTCCTAAGCACCCTAGCCGTTCAATGACCTTTTTAGCAGTAACCGCCGAAGAGCAAGGCCTGCTAGGCTCTAAATACTATGCAGCTAACCCTGTTATTGCACCTAATAAAACCGTCGCTAATATTAATATGGATAGCTTAAATTTATTAGGTAAAGTTAAAGATATGAACGTAGTTGGTTTAGGTAAGTCACAAATGGATGACCTACTTGCAAATGCAGCTAAAGAGCAAGGCAGAACCATCGCTGGCGATCCTAAGCCTTCATCTGGTGGGTACTACCGCTCTGATCACTTTGCTTTTGCAAATATGGGCATTCCTGCAATGTATGCAGGTGGTGGAACTATTGCCGCTGATGACGAAACAGCAACTTACCGAAAGCGTATGAGCTTAGTGCTTCGTGGCTGTTACCACCAGCCATGTGATAGATACCGTGACGAGTGGGATTTATCGGGCGCAGTGCAAGACTTACAATTATTTTATAAAGTAGGTTTTGATATTTCTGAGCAAGCACAATGGCCAACATGGTACAAAAACTCAGAGTTTCAGCGTAAATAACAATCAAGCTGTAATCGAAAAACTTAAACTAAGTAATCGATTTAAATAGACGCAAATGATATTGATTATCATTTAATTAAAATATACAGTGTGACTTAGTCAATTAAAACTGGGTCACACTTATGATTTTACTCTCACAAATAGGATTTATTACGCCAGCTTCAAAGCGTTTTGTAAGTCAAAATAAACGGTTATTACTGCCATTATTTTTATTGGTATGTTTGGCTGTGCCTACCCTTCGGGACATCACAATAACAGCACTAAGCGATGCTTTTTTTCAAGTTAGCGTATTTGTTGCTGCCACTTTATTAATTTATTACTACTCTATTGAGCATTTACCTCAGCTTGAGCTGAGCTATTTAAGTGCTAAATCCCCTGCTCTAGAAGTTATGTTTGCCTCAGTTTTAGGTGCTTTACCAGGTTGTGGTGGGGCAATAATAGTGGTTACTCAATTTACCAAAGGCCAAGCGAGTTTTGGCGCCATAGTTGCTGTGCTTACTGCGACAATGGGTGATGCTGCGTTTTTACTTTTAGCCACGCGCCCAACTGAAGGTTTAATGATTATGGCTATAGGCTTAGTGGTTGGCAGCTTTTGTGGCTTAATAGTAAATGCAATACACAAGCCTGACTTTTTACGCCCAACCGAGCAAGAACAAAAACATCAAGTAAAAATACTGCCTACTAAAATTATTAAAATAAGTAAGCCAGTTTGGATGTTTGCTATTATCCCGAGCCTAGTTATTGCCTTTTTAATTGCTTTTAATGTTGATTTTGACCAGTTTGGCCAATACACCAGCACAGGCATTAGCCTATTTGGTGCGGCAATGGCTTTGTTTACAGTGACAATTTGGGCATATTCTTCAAAGGGTGAAACCTATAAAGAAATTACCTCAGAGGACGATGAATGTAATCCTCCTTCAAAGCTAATAAAAGTATTACAAGACACCCACTTTGTAACAGCTTGGGTAGTGGCCTCGTTTATGTTGTTCGAAATACTCGTGAATATTGCTGGGCTAGATTTAAAAACGTGGTTTGTACACTATGCCTATTTAGCACCATTGGTTGCTGTTGTCATTGGATTTTTACCGGGGTGTGGGCCGCAAATAATTGTAACTACGCTTTATATACAAGGCATTATTCCTTTTAGTGCATTAGCTGCGAATGCAATTTCTAATGATGGTGATGCGCTGTTCCCTGCTATTGCGATGGCCCCCAAAGCAGCTGTAATAGCAACATTGTATACATCTATCCCTGCTTTAGTTGTAGGTTACGGGCTTTACTTTTTAAGCTAACGTTTTAAGCTAATTTTTTAAAAGATCATAAGTACAAAAAAGCTCAGCAATTGCTTAATGCCAGTCAGTTAACAACTGACTGGCGTTTTTTATTGGAATACTTACTGGGCTTTGGTTTCACACACCTTGGATACGCTCTCTCTCGTTTTATCGGTAAAATATGATGTTCAACTTGTGCTTGTAGTTGCTCAATAGATTTTGGGATACGTCCCGCATTCTCTATAAACATCGTGTGAATTAAGTTAATAATACTGATTGCGCACGTCGTAAAACTCAGGTGCTTGGCATAAAGTCCCGGCTTTTTCTGCGCCATTTTTACCATCTGATACCTGAGTAAGTTATAGCTAAGCATTATGCCCCATAGCTCTTGCGCTATCATATCTGGCTTTTTACTGCGTAACGTGAAGTGACTATTTAATAAGGTTTGTTTCATTTCTCGATAGCCAAGTTCTATTTCCCATCGGTCGCTGTATAAGTCAACGATTTCAGCCTTGGGAAAACGCATTGGGTCGCTCAATGACGTCAGAATATTTACTTCTTTCCCTTTAATTGTTTTCGTTACCAGCCTTACTTCAATGTCCATAGGTAAGTCTGCAAACTTTTTTCTCGCTTGCGCTGTTGTTTTTAGTTTGATGAGTTTGTCTTGACGTCCTAAAGAGCGAACGACTTCGTACTGGGTTCCTTTTCTCATGGGTTGGAGCCAATGGCGGTTTTTTCCTGCATGATGCCAGCGATTTAGTAAGCCCAAAGAATAAAAGCCTCTGTCAAATAACGTGAGTGAATTATCGGGTGTTACTTCGATTAAGTCTTCTGCAAGTACCATTTCGCTTGAGCGGCAGCTATCAAAGGCACTCCCCAATAATAAATGGCTAGTCAGCTCCATTAGGCATACCATACGAACTTGAGGAAAGGCCGTATCACCGTGCTGGTTTTTCCAAGCAGAAAATTCTTGATGATTTTCCTGGGTATCAGGTGTGCGCCAAATAACGCCATCAACGCCTAAGAGAGATAACCCGCACCATGTGGGATGGTTAGCATCCTTATTCCACATTTTTTGACTTTGTTCAAAGACTTCTTTCACTGCACCAGCGCCAAGGCGTTGTCTTGCTTGTACGACAGCACTAGGCGCAACAAGCTCTTTTTTACCGGGTAATGCTAAACCCAATTTACTGACAATGCTCCAGAGTGGGTCTTCACGATAAAGTGACATACAAATTACAGTCCAAACAGCCATTTCAACAGGCAGCCTTCTTCGTCTTATAGTCGCGACACCGGCTGTTTCAGCACATTGTTTGATAAAATCAGAGCATAAAAAATCACTCAGTTGACCTAAGCCTTCTGAGTTAGGGGCATAGCCATTGGCAAGAGAAAGTGCGGTAGTGAGTTGCAAAAGAAAAGACTCCTGAATAAATTCAGGAGTCTTTATATACTAGCCAGAAGATCGGTCAATGGATCATTAAATATTTCTTAACTGATCGGCATTAAGCAATTGCTGAGCTTTTTAATGTATGACGTTTTGTTATACGGAAGCAGGCTCAGCTGCTAATTCTTTTGGATTAGGGCCATAATCGTTCTCACCTTCATGTGAGTCCTGTGCTAAAAACACAATTAAGATTATCCAACCAATAATTGGCACTATCCAAAGTAGCTGCCACCAACCAGAACGACCCGTATCATGAAGACGACGAGCACCGGCACTTAATTGCGGTATTAACAGTGCCAAGCTATATATTGTTCCAACCACAGCTACACCCATCAGCTCATCAACCACTCCCAGTACTAAAGCGATTAAAAAGTTGATTAAGTAAAACATCCAAAATGCTTTGCGACGATTACGCCCTGAGAAATCAGCGTAGCTGCGCAGCGCGTTCATATAATGTTCCATAACAGTTCCTTAGTGTTTATTTTTATATTCCCTTGCGGGTTAATTTCATTACTTTTTAGTAACATTTGTATCTTAATTAAAAACAGCCCGCTTTAAAACAAAAAACCAGCAAATTGCTGGTTTTTTATAAGTTTAATTTTTAGCTCATTGCCATCATCATCGCCGATGGGTTTTCAAGATACGATTTCCATAAATTATTAAAACGCGCAATGGTGCCCCCATCAATAACACGGTGATCGCCCGACCAACTAACTTGCATAATTGCTCTACTTACAACTTGGCCGCTTTCATCAAAACGCGGTAAGTGCTGTAACTTACCCAAAGCCACAATAGCAACTTCTGGTTTATTGATGATAGGCGTTGCAATAGTGCCACCAATTGCCCCTATGTTAGAGATGCTGATAGTCCCACCTTTTAAATCATCAGGTGCTACTCGCCCTTCTCGTGCGGCATTCGTTAAATTAGTTAGGTTATTTGCTACATCAACAATGCTTTTACTTTGGCACGATTTAATATTAGGCACTAACAACCCAATTTTAGAGTCAACTGCAATACCAATATTATGATCGTCATAATAGGTAATCTCTGAGCAATCATCGTTCACTTTTGAATTAAGTACGGGGTACTCTTTCATAGCAAGTGACAGTGCCTTTATAAAAAACGGCATCATGGTGAGTTTGACACCTTGCGCTTTATATTGCTCTTTTAAACTTCCTCGTAAACTAATTAGCTCAGTTAGGTCTATTTCATCACTAAACGTGAAATGCGGAATAGTTGAGACAGACGCAACCATTTGCTTAGCCATAGCCGCTTTAATGCCTTTAATTGGCTCAACACGTGTGCCACCAACCTGAGAATGTTTTAAAGCAGGCGCTTTATTTTGAGCTGTATTATTTTCAGGAGCACTATTAAGTGGCGAAGTATCAATTGTGTTAGGTACCTCTCCTTTAATAAACTCTTCTATGTCTTGCTTATAAATACGCCCATTTTTACCACTGCCTGGTACACATGTTAAATCAACATCAAGCTCGCGCGCTTTGCGCCTAACAGCAGGCGATGCAACCGCTTTTTTGTTTATCACTTTATCAGCTTGCTTTGCATTGGTGGCTAACGGTTTTTCAGCCGCTTTTGACTGCGCTTTTACAACCGCTTCATTGACATCCACACTTGGCTTTTGAGCACTGCCTGCAATAGTCATTTGAAATAGCGGGCTATGTACTTTCGCAATTTCCCCTTTTTGATAATAAAGTTTTTGCACTGTACCCGTATATTTAGCTGGAATTTGTACCAAAGCTTTGTCGGTCATTACATCACAAACAGCTTGGTCTTCTTCTATTTCATCACCTTCTGCAACTAACCAATCAACAATTTCACATTCAACAATGCCTTCACCAATATCTGGTAAAATAAAGTCCTCTACTTGTTCATTATTTTGTAGAGAATTAGCTTGCGTGCTTTGCTCAATATTGTTGGTGTCAGCGCTAGAAGATGTATCAGGTTTTTGATCATTAGAAGCCACTTCCCCTGCTACATCCATAGCAAATAAAGGCGCATGTACTTTAGCTATTTCACCTTTTTGATAGTACAAAGTGGTTATCACACCATCGTGCACAGCAGGAATCTGCACTAGCGCTTTATCTGTCATTACATCACAGATAGGCTGATCTTCACTTACCGTGTCGCCCTCTTGCACTAACCATTCAACCACTTCGCATTCAACAATGCCTTCACCAATATCGGGTAATATAAAATCTTTAGCCATGGTATCCCCTAAAAATCCATTGATTGTTTAATTGCGGCCATTACTTTTAGTGCATCAGGCACGTACTCTTTTTCAAGTGCTAATGGATATGGCGTATCTAAACCACATACTCGCATAATAGGTGACTCTAAATGCAGGAAGCATTCTTGCTGAATTGTTGCCGCAATTTCAGCGCCAAATCCGTTTGTAATAGGCGCTTCGTGGCTAACAATTAAACGACCCGTTTTAGTAACCGATTTAGCAATGGTTTCTACATCCCACGGTAAAATACTTCTAAGGTCAATAACCTCACAGCTAATACCCTGCTCACTTGCTTGTTTAGCAGTTTGTTCAACAATTTCCATTTGTGCGCCCCAGGCAAGTAAAGTGACATCAGTCCCTTGTTGTACAACCTCTGCTTTACCAAGCTCTATGCTGTAATCTTCTTCAGGTACCTCGCCTGTAGAGGCGCGATATAAACGTTTTGGCTCAAAGAAAATGACAGGGTTGTCATCTTTAATACAGGCACGTAATAGCCCTTTTGCTTGATACGGGTTACGCGGTACCACAATTTTTAAGCCCGGTGTATGAGCAAAGTACGCTTCTGGCGATTGCGAGTGATATAACCCACCTGCAATACCGCCACCGTAAGGGGTACGAATAGTTAAATTACCAACGTTAAATTCGTTACCGCTGCGGTATCTAAATTTCGCAGATTCATTCACAATTTGATCAAACGCTGGGAATATATAATCAGCAAATTGTATTTCTGCTAAAGCGGGCGCGCCAAAGGCTGCTAAACCGTTAGCAAAACCTAAAATGCCTTGCTCAGTTAAGGGGGTATTAAAAACACGGTGCTTGCCGTATTTTTCTTGTAAGCCCGATGTTGCTCTAAACACCCCACCAAAGTAACCGACATCCTCACCAAACACACACGCTTGCGGGTGCTCTTGCATGGTTATATCAAGGGCTGAGTTAATTGCATGTAGCATATTCATTTTAGCCATTACTTGATTCTCCCTGCGGTGATTGGGTATGCATCAGGATGCTGTTTTATGTGTGCTTTTAAATCATCATACTGGCGGACAAGTGACGGAATGGGTGTATCGTACACATCAGAAATAAGCGCTTCTAACGCTGGCTTTTGTACTTTTTCTGCGCGTTTAAGGGCGGCTAATATATCTTCGCGTATGGCCTCTTTTGCCTTAGCGTCATCTTCTTCGTTTAACCAGTCTTGTTTAATTAGCCACTTTTTAAATTTATCAATTGGGCACACTTTGTGATTGGCTTCTTCATCTTTTGAGCGGTAACCACTTGGGTCATCCGATGTTGAATGCGCGCCTAAACGATACGCAATAGATTCAATAAGCACAGGCTCACCGTGTGTAGATGCTATTTCTCGTGCCTTTTGAGTGGCTGCAAATACCGCAAGTGCATCTGAGCCATCTACACGAATTGTTTTAATACCGTAGCCCACACCGCGAGAAGCAATGCCATCACCTTTAAATTGCTCATCAGCAGGCGTAGAAATCGCGTAGCCATTATTACGTGCAAAAAATATAACAGGCGCTTTATGCACCGCTGCCATATTTAAACCCGCATGAAAGTCACCTTCCGACGCCGCACCTTCACCAAAATAACAAATAGTGACGTTATCAATCGGGCTTTCAAGCTCACCGCTTTTGGCATCAATATGTTTTACTTTTTGCCCGTAAGCATACCCTGTGGCCTGTGGAATTTGCGTACCAAGGGGAGATGAAATGGTCATATAGTTTAATTCTTTTGACCCATAATGAATTGGCATTTGGCGACCTTTGCCTAAATCTAATTCATTAGAAAACATCTGATTCATAAACTGATCAAGGGTAAATCCTCGGTAATGCAATGCAGCTTGCTCACGGTATTGCGCCATTATCATATCGTCTTGATCAAGTGCTGCAGCAGAGGCCGTAACGGCAGCTTCTTCGCCTAAACATTGCATGTAAAAACTTACGCGGCCTTGACGTTGAGCCCCTTGCATACGCTCATCAAGTAAGCGAATAAAGCGCATGGTTTCGTATAATTTAATTGCCGTGTTTTTTGATATATCGGGTGCGGTTGCACTAGGATGAATGTCGCCGTCCTCAGTTAAAATACTAAGGGTTGGAATAGTTAGCGCATGACCGTCGATAAACGTAAGGTCGTGGTTAATATTCAGCGATACGTTATTGGGATTACTCATAACCTACCTTCTTTTGTTGTCAGTTATACAGCGCCCCCTTTAGATTATTATTATGGGTGAAGCTTGCGAATAAACTTTGCAGCATCTGCACTGTATTTAATTAAAGCTGCCACCACCTTACGTTAACGTAAGATGTTATTCAACAAGTCTAAGACGAAACAAAAATAAAATAAGCTTACAAACATGGAAAGTTAACTGTACGCAATTATTTGTTAAATAAAAACATACAGTTAAAAATATGGAGGTTGTGGTCTGATGAGTTGTATTAGACGAAATTACTATCTATTTGCATAGGTACGACTGTTAATAATGCTCTTTGTCCTAGTGCAACTTTTGCATTAGGGAAAATAATTGCTTCACCTTCAACATCAGCCACATAAGAAGTGTCGCCGTCTTTAGCTAACAGCTCACCTTTTGCAAAGCCTGTAAAGTTCTCTGCATCGTCTGAAAAAGTAAAGCTAAAGTCTTCTTGCGTTCTGTTAATGGTTCGGTGCACAGAAAACAGCTCAAAGTCTTTTGCATTAAATTGCGGGTATTCAACTTCATTTTGACTAATTAATGCAGTAAGCGTTTGCTTAGTTTTAGCAAAACGGGTCATATCGTTTTCGCCAAACGGCTTTACTTGTCCAAGTTCAACAGTAAACGAGTCAGCACCGTGCACAAATGAAGAATAGTAACTAAACGTAGTTGCAGGCGACTTCATCATTAAAACAGTATTAACACCACAGCTTAATAAAAACTGTAATTGGGATTTTTTCCACGGTTTACCATGTAAAAATGGATAAACAGCAAACTTTTCGTTTTTAGAGCCGCGAATTGCCGTGTGTAAATCGTAATGAAAGCGTGCGCTTTGTGCATTACCGCGATCAAAAAAATCACTCACGTATTGCTCAAGCTTAGCAGCGCGAACACGCTCATCGTTCATAGGCGTGCCATCTACGGTGTGGTGACCATTAAACAAGCGATTTAAATTTTCTTCAACAAAACGTAAACCTATATTTATTGATTTAGGATTACCGTAAATAAATAACACGCGTTGCGCCAGCTCAAGTTCGCCACTTATAATTTGCTTTATTAGCGAGTCACAAATTTCTATTGGTGCCGTTTCGTTACCGTGCACTGCACTAGAAAGCACAACGTCTTTTGTGGTTGTAACACGTGGTTGAAACTCAATCACACCCGTATCATGAATGGTTACGCGAGTGCCATTTTCTAAAGCAAATTCACTGGCCTCTAAATGCCACTCATTATTACGACTAAGCGTTAAGAAATCGCCGGTATTTTTTAATTCATTTAAATAATCTGGTTTGGCTAACATGATAAGCCCTTTTAATTGTGTGAGAGGTACAAACGAAAACGGCTGAATAAATCAGCCGTTTTTAAATAGTTTAAGTAGGGTTAGCTGATCACAGAATCAACTAATTGTTTAGCTTCTTTTTCAAGAAGTGCTAAATGTTCTTCACCTTTGAAAGACTCAAGATAAATTTTATAAATATCTTCAGTACCTGATGGACGAGCGGCAAACCAGCCGTTTTCAGTCACTACTTTTAAACCACCAATGGCTGCGTCGTTACCTGGCGCATGCGTAAGCTTTTGTAAAATTGGCTCACCTGCTAAGGTATCCGCTTTTACATCACTTGCACTGAGTGCTTTTAAACGCGATTTTTGAGCGCTGCTTGCTGGCGCATCTAATCGTTTATAAAGTGGTGAACCAAACTCTTGCTCAAGCTCTTTATAAAGCACTGAAGGTGTTTTACCTGTAACAGCTAAAATTTCTGCTGCAAGTAGCCCCATAATAAAGCCGTCTTTATCTGTACACCACACGGTGCCATCAAAACGTAAAAATGCAGCACCGGCACTTTCTTCGCCGCCAAAAGCAAGTTTTCCTTTATTTAAGCCCTCAACAAACCATTTAAAGCCTACCGGTACTTCTTTTACTTTGCGCTCATTACGCGCAACTACTCGGTCAATCATAGAGCTAGAAACAAGGGTTTTACCAATTTCTACGCTGCTATCCCAATCACGGTGCTTTAATAGGTAATCAATCGCTACCGCTAAAAAGTGATTAGGGTTCATTAAACCATCGGGTGTCACAATACCGTGGCGGTCGTAATCAGGGTCATTACCAATAGAAATATCAAAGTCGTCTTTTAGCTTAATTAAGTTAGCCATTGAATATGGTGATGAGCAATCCATACGAATTTTGCCGTCTTTATCAAGTGGCATAAAGGCAAAACGCGCATCAACCGTGTTATTTACCACGGTTAAGTCTAAGTTATACTTTTGCGCTATCACTGGCCAAAAATTAATACCTGAGCCACCAAGTGGATCAATTCCTACTTTAATGCCTGCGTCGCTAATTGCTTTTAAATTAACGATATTTTCCAAGTCATTAATGTAAGGTGTCATTAAATCTTCGTATTTAATAAAGCCTGAACGTGATGCTTTAGCAAACGGGAATAATTCTACTTCTACTAAATCTTCTAATAAAAGTTGATTGGCTCTATCTTCAATCCATTTAGTCACGTCGGTGTCGGCTGGGCCGCCGTTTGGTGGATTATATTTAAAGCCCCCGTCTTCTGGCGGGTTATGCGAAGGTGTAACTACAATGCCGTCAGCTAATTCGTTAGGGTTTAATTTATTATGGCAAACAATAGCATGGCTGATTACAGGCGTTGGTGTGTAATCGTCATTTTGCTGAGTGATAACTTGTACTTCGTTTGCTACTAATACTTCAATTGCTGAATTAAACGCAGCTTCACTTAAAGCGTGGGTATCTTTGCCTAAAAAAAGTGGGCCAAAAATATCATTTTGTTTTCTGTAATCACAAATAGCTTGGGTGATTGCTAAAATATGAGATTCGTTAAATTTAACATCGTACGAGCAGCCACGGTGACCAGACGTACCAAAAGCAACACAGTGCTCTGGGTTTTGTTCTAAGTCTGGCTCATTTAAGTAATAAGCAGAAACCAGTTTTGGTACGTTAACTAAAGTTGAATGTGGCGCAGTTTTCCCAGCACCTGAATGAATAGCCATGTTTATTTCCTTACAAGTAATCGCGAATTTCTTCTGCTTGCTCTGCTGTATAACCTAAGCACAGCGCAACCTCGTGTAGCATCATTTTTTTACGTGTAGTATTTGAATTTGTCATTACCCAATATTCACTATCAGTAATGTTTTTAGGGTTCATACTGCTACCGCTATTTACTAAGTCTTCTTTGCTTGTTGCAAAATAAACGCGGTCACGGCCTTTAATTTCAAGCACCGCGGAAAAATCTTTTTTATGAGTGCGGTAAAAAGCACTTAAAATAAATAAAAACCTGCCCACAACACCCTTTTGCATTGCAAGCTCTTCTTTATTTAGAATATTAAACACATTAGCGTTTGTTTGCTTCACGGGTGTGACAACCTCAGCTTCTTGTGAAGCGTCGGTTTGTGGGGAATCGTCAATATTATCTTGAGAAGCTGTTTCGTTATTTTGATTATTCGCAGCAACGGTTGTGTTGTTGTCACCGTTTAAGTTTAATAAACGACGTAAAATAGTGGATGCGCTTTCGCCAATACTTTGTGTATTGCTAGCAATATACTGATATAACTCGTCGTCTATGTCGATTTGTTTCATGTTGTTCCTGTCATTACGGGCCACATTTTTTCTTTCCACGTGATTATACCCAAACCAAATATAAATGCGAGTTACAACAGGCACTCACACTAACATATCCATTAATTACTAAGCGCTGTTGATTAAACACCCAAAAGCCCAATGTATTAAATAGTAACTGTATTTTTTGCTTTTTTAGCCAATGCTCGGCAAACTAAGCCAAAATTTTAGGAGGTGGTAATGCAATTAAACTATAAACAATACGGCCAAGGCCCTGATGTACTTATAATACATGGCTTATTTGGCTCACTCGAAAACCTCAATGTTATTGCAAAGCCACTGAGCGAACACTTTAAAGTGACCAATATAGACTTGCGTAACCATGGTGCTTCATTTCATAGTGACGAAATGAACTACCCCGCCATGGCTGCTGATATTGTTGAGCTTATGAATTTTTTAAGCATTGAGAAAGCCCATATTATAGGCCACTCAATGGGTGGCAAAGTTGCTATGGAAGTAGCACTTACTCACAGTGATAAGGTTAACAAGTTAGTTGTGCTTGATATTGCCCCTGTGAGTTACCCAGCGCGTCACACACAAATTATTAACGCTTTAAAAGAGGTTGCCAATAGTAACGTAGCCGATAGAAAACAAGCTGATGCAATTATGAGCGAGTATATTAATGAGCTGGGGGTTAGGCAGTTTTTATTAAAAAGCCTAGCTAAAAATGATAAGGGTAATTTTGCATGGCGCTTTAATTTAGATGTGCTTGATAAAAAATATTCGACAATCACCGCCAATGTTAATGAAAACAATTCTTGTTTATGCGATACTTTGTTCATTAAAGGGAATGATTCGGATTACATATTGCCCGAACACCGAGATGAAATAACCAAACGTTTTAAAAATACTCGCGCAAAAATTATACATGGTGCTGGCCATTGGCTACACGCACAAAAACCATTGGCGGTTAATAAGGCTATAAATGACTTTTTAACAGCGCTTTAATGCAATTTTAATCATGTGTTTTTGTTTATGCGTACTAAATTAATGCATATTTATATGCTATAGTACGCGCCGTTTAATTTAAAGGTTATACGTTGATGGTCAGTCAGTTTATTAACGAATTTGATACCCTAGGGTTGTACTTTGGCTTAGCCGGTATTTTTGCATTCATCGGCCTGGCAATTAAAGACGTACTAAATAGTGGTAATGTGCCTAAATTTGGTCGCTACATAGTATGGGGCGTACTTTTTTTAGGGTGTTCTGGCTTTATTGCAAAAGGGCTTATTCAAGTTTTTTGGCAAGGCGCAGGTGTAGGTTAGGCATGGCGAAGTCAGAAACAGATAGAACAACTCCCGATTTATTTGAATACGAAAAGCGCCCAGGCAGGCCTAAAACGAACCCTCTTCCAAGGGATATGCAGTTAAAGGTTAATAAACGTAATCAAATAAAACGAGATAAAGCACGTGGTTTAAAGCGTGTAGAATTTAAAGTTTCATCACAGTTATATCAGGCACTGAGTGATATGGCAGATGCACAAAATATTAGCCGTAGTGCGCTGATTGAAACAATTTTACAAGAAAGATTGGCTATTGATAGATAAAAGGTTTGAAGTCCATGGCAAGTGTAGGCATTTTTTTCGGAAGTGACACAGGTAATACAGAACACGTAGCAAAAATGATCCAAAAAGAATTGGGTAAAAAGCTTGTGGCTGTACACGATATTGCAAAAAGCTCTAAAGAAGAGATTGCAGAATTTGATTTGATCTTATTCGGCATCCCAACTTGGTACTACGGTGAAGCACAATGTGATTGGGATGACTTTTTCCCTGAGCTTGAAGAAGTAGACTTTGAAGGTAAATTAGTAGCAATTTTTGGTTGTGGTGACCAAGAAGACTACGCAGAATACTTTTTAGATGCGATGGGTATGATTAACGATATTGTTACTGAACGTGGCGCTATTGTTGTTGGCCATTGGTCTAGCGAAGGTTATGACTTTGAAGCATCTAAAGGCATGGCTGATGATGCTCACTTTGTTGGCCTTGGTATTGATGAAGACCGTCAACCAGAATTAACTGAGCAACGCGTTAAAGCATGGTGCGCACAAGTATACGACGAAATGTGCTTAAGCGAATTAGCTGACTAACCTCCCCCCTTTGTCGCTAACTGTTTAAATAATTATCAAACAGTTAGCGAATTTAAATTTAATAACAAAATTGATCAATTGTTCTTTGCACTCCGTGCTTAGGCACGTTATTCTTGTTATTGCTAATGTGTCGTGTACATCTGTAAGAGATGTCTAGTATAAACAAACAAATTTGAGACAGATTTAATGACTGATCATAACTTGGAACTTAAAAAAGCCGGTTTAAAAGTAACTTTACCGCGTATTAAAATTTTAGAAATTTTACAATCTCCAGATAACCAACACATCAGCGCTGAAGATGTATATAAAATTCTATTAGATTTAGGTGAAGAAATTGGTCTTGCGACTGTTTACCGCGTATTAAACCAATTTGATGACGCAGGCATTGTAAGCCGTCACCACTTTGAAGGTGGAAAGTCAGTATTCGAACTTTCTGGCAGCACTCACCACGATCACTTAGTGTGTTTAAAATGTGGCAAGGTTGTAGAGTTTGAAGACGATTTAATTGAACGTCGCCAGTTAGAAATAGCTGAAGAGAACGGTATAACGCTAACAAACCACTCTTTATATTTATACGGTGAGTGTAAAGACAAAGAAGCGTGCAAAGCATTTAGCGATGCAAATAGCTAATAGCGCTTTTTAAGTTATAAAAAAAACCTGCAATTGCAGGTTTTTTTGTGTTTAAAATTTAGTGTTTAACACTGAGTGCTTAACCACACAATTTAATACCAATTTGCAATAATAATTAATTACGCAAATTGGTATTATAAAACGTTATGAAGCGTTACTTGTTAATTTTAGCCCAAGAGTCTCTTAAGCCAACCGTTTGGTTAAATACTAAGGCTTCTGATTTTGTATCGCGAGCAAAATAACCCGTACGCTCAAACTGGAAACCTTGCGCAGGCTGTGCACTTGCAAGTGACGCTTCAAGCTTGGCGTTTTCAAGTACCACAAGTGAATCTGGGTTTAACGTTGTTTCAAACTCTTCTGCCGCTGCTGGGTTTGGCACATTGAATAAACGGTCGTACAAACGCACTTCGCCAGTTACCGACTCAGGAGCAGATACCCAATGGATAACCCCTTTTACTTTGCGGCCGTCACTTGGATTTTTGCCTAAAGTTTCAGGGTCATAGCTACAGAAAATAGTGGTAATTTCACCATTTTCATCTTTTTCTACACGATCAGCCTTAATTACGTAAGCACCACGTAAACGCACTTCTTTATCGAGTACTAAGCGTTTAAACTTATTATTAGCCTCTTCACGGAAGTCTTCACGCTCTATGTATAGCTCACGTGTGAATGGTACGTCACGACGCCCCATCTCTTCTTTATTTGGGTGATTAGCTACAGATAAGGTTTCAACTTTGTCAGCTTCGTAGTTTTCAATAACCACTTTCACTGGATCAAGTACAGCCATGGCGCGCGGCGCGTTTTCGTTTAAATCATCACGAATACAGGCTTCAAGCATTCCCATTTCAACCATGTTTTCTTGCTTGGTTACACCAATGCGTAAGCAGAACTCACGAATTGAAGCTGGGGTATAACCACGACGACGTAAACCGGCAATGGTAGGCATACGCGGGTCATCCCACCCTTCTACAAAATTATTTACCACTAAGTCATTTAGCTTACGCTTAGACATAATTGTGTATTCAAGGTTTAAACGAGAAAACTCAATTTGTTGTGGATGACACTCAAGGCTAATGTTATCAAGCACCCAGTCATATAAACGACGGTTGTCTTGAAACTCTAGCGTACATAAAGAGTGTGTAATACCCTCTAGCGCATCAGAAATACAATGCGTAAAGTCGTACATTGGGTAAATACACCACTTATCACCTGTTTGGTGGTGGTGAGCAAAACGAACACGGTAAATAATTGGATCGCGTAGCACCATAAATGAGCTCGCCATATCAATTTTAGCACGCAGAACACACTCGCCTTCTTTGAATTCACCAGCGCGCATTTTTTCAAATAAGGCTAGGTTTTCTTCAACTGAAGTGTCACGGTATGGGCTATTTTTACCCGGCTCTTTTAACGTTCCACGGTACTCGCGTGCTTGGTCGGCTGTTAAAAAACAAACGTAAGCTAACCCTTTTTCAATAAGCTCTACAGCATAGCCGTATAATGTATCAAAGTAGTTTGACGAATACTTAATGTCGCCAGTCCAGTTAAAGCCTAACCACTGAACGTCTTCTTTGATTGAATTAACGTAGTTAATATCTTCTTTTTCTGGGTTTGTATCATCAAAACGTAGGTTACATAAACCATCGTAATCTTTTGCGATACCAAAATTCAAACAAATTGATTTTGCATGGCCAATATGTAAAAAGCCATTTGGTTCAGGAGGAAAACGGGTATGCGTAGTCGCATGTTTTCCACTTGCTAAATCTTCATCAATTCGGGTTCTAATAAAGTTACTTGGGCGATTCTCAATTTCCGCCATAGGAGTGCGATCCTCTGAATATTTGTGATAACAAAACTAATGCATTATTACAAAAACAAACACTAACATACAGCACTAGATGCGCCTTTATTCTAGTTATTGTGGCAATGTTGCATTAGTTTATTGCTAAAAATTGTTTTAGCGCAATATTTGAGTCATCAAAGCATTTTATAGTATCTGAACTTAAGCTCATTAAAAGGATTCGACGATGGCAAGTTCTACCCAACACCGAGTATATATTGCGACCAACGCACGTGCTAACCACTATTTACTCGCTGAAATTACACCTAAAGAAACATTCTATAACAGCTTTAATAATATAGATTGCTGCTATGAGCGCATTGCTAAGCAACTCTTTGCAAGCTGTGATGAATACGAATTACATAATGTACATGTATTGGCCAATGATAAGTTACCTGTTGTGCGCTTTCATGACGAGGCGTATCAATTAGAAACAGCAAAGCAGATGTTATTTTTTTATAACCCTCGCTATCACGAGGCCCATAAACTTCATTACACTTCACAAGTAAAAAGTAAAAAAATCCGTTTATTGTTTTTAGCAACCGGAGAAGATTTAAGAGCAAGCTCAGCGCAATTTCATTCTCGTGTTCAAAAAGTGTTGGATAACTTACAAACTCAATTATTTATTGAGCAACCTCAATTTAAATTACGAGACCATCAACATTTAACATACGATTTATTCGCTAAAAGTAAGGGCTGTAATCAAAGCTATGGCTACAAATTAAGAAGCCTTTACCCAAGGTATTTAGCACGTAACTGTAAAATACCAGCTAAGCACGCAGAAATGACTTACGCGACCTTCTCTATTCCTGTTTCACGAGCTATTAAAACACAATTTCAAAGCTTAATTAATAACAATAATTACAGCGAGTTTTATAATTACTTTGCTCAAGCTTTTGAAGCTACTTGTAAAAACAATGGGCTGACTCACGGTGCTATGGTTGCAAATGGGGCAATACCCATAATACGAAATAGAAAAATAGATAAAACGCAGGGAAATAGCGAATTACAAAAGTTAAGCTTTGATACAGAGGATGAATCAACACAACTAACTATTTTTTTCGATGGAGCAAAGCTTGTTGAAACACTCCATTTTGTTATTGTTGCAAGCCAAAAAGATAAGCACGAAATGGGCTACGGGCGCTTTATGAATCAAGTAGAAAAGGCAATTCATGTACTGTGCTCAGAGCTTGCTATAAATAAAGAACGACAAGATTTATTAGTGCGGTTTTTTCAGCATATTAGTTATCCGTACTAATTTGTAAATTAATAACAAAAAGGCTCGCAAATGCGAGCCTTTTTAAAGATTAACAGTACTGATTACCAGCCTGTTTTCTCTTTAAGTGCTTTACCGATATCAGCAAGTGAACGTACAGTTTGTACGCCAGCAGCTTCTAGTGCAGCAAATTTTTCATCAGCAGTACCTTTACCGCCTGCGATGATTGCGCCAGCGTGACCCATACGCTTACCTTCTGGTGCAGTTACACCAGCAATGTAAGAAACAACAGGCTTAGTTACGTTAGCTTTGATGTACTCTGCAGCTTCTTCTTCTGCAGTACCACCAATTTCACCAATCATTACGATTGCTTCAGTTTGTGGGTCTTTTTCGAACATTTCTAAAACGTCGATAAAGTTAGTACCTGGGATTGGATCACCACCAATACCAACACACGTAGACTGACCAAAACCAGCATCTGTAGTTTGCTTAACAGCTTCGTACGTTAAAGTACCAGAGCGAGAAACAATACCTACTTTACCAGGCTTATGGATATGACCAGGCATGATACCAATCTTAGTTTCGCCCGGAGTGATAACACCTGGACAGTTAGGACCGATCATACGAACACCAGAGTTATCAAGCTTAACTTTAACGTCAACCATGTCTAGTGTTGGGATACCTTCAGTGATACAAACGATTAGCTCGATGCCAGCATCAATAGCTTCTAAGATTGCATCTTTACAGAAAGGTGCTGGTACGTAGATAACTGAAGCTGTTGCGCCAGTTTCTTGTACTGCATCACGTACTGTGTTGAATACTGGAAGACCAAGGTGCGTTTGACCGCCTTTACCTGGGCTAACACCACCAACCATTTGTGTACCGTACTCAAGCGCTTGCTCAGAGTGGAAAGTACCTTGGCCACCAGTGAAACCTTGACAGATAACTTTTGTATCTTTATTGATTAATACAGACATTATTTGCCCTCCGCAGCAGCTACAACTTTCTCAGCAGCGTCTGTTAGTGATTCAGCAGCGATGATATCAAGGCCTGAGTTCTTAAGAACGTCACGACCAAGTTCAGCGTTAGTACCTTCTAAACGTACAACTACAGGCACGTTTACACCTACTTCTTTAACTGCGCCAATGATACCTTCAGCAATCATGTCACAACGTACGATACCACCAAAGATGTTAACTAAAACAGCTTTTACGTTATCGTCAGAAAGGATGATTTTGAATGCTTCAGAAACACGTTCTTTAGTTGCGCCGCCACCAACATCTAGGAAGTTAGCTGGCTTGCCGCCGTGTAGGTTTACGATGTCCATAGTACCCATTGCTAGGCCTGCACCGTTAACCATACAACCAACGTTACCGTCTAGTGCTACGTAGTTAAGCTCAAAGCTTGCTGCGTGTGCTTCACGTGCATCTTCTTGAGATGGATCGTGCATTTCACGGATTTTTGGTTGACGGTAAAGTGCATTACCATCGATACCGATTTTGCCGTCAAGACAGTGAAGGTTACCTTCGTCTGTGATTACTAGCGGGTTGATTTCAAGTAGTGCGAAATCAAAATCGTTGAACATGTTGCCAAGACCCATAAAGATCTTAACGAACTGCTTCATTTGTGTAGGGTTAAGACCCAATTTAAAGCCTAACTCACGTGCTTGGTAAGCTTGAGGACCCACTAATGGATCGATTTCAGCTTTGTGAATTAGCTCTGGAGTTTCTTCAGCAACAGTTTCAATTTCAACACCGCCTTCAGTAGACGCCATGAAAACAACTTTGCGAGAAGCACGGTCAACAACTGCACCTAGGTACAATTCGTTAGCGATATCTGTGCAGCTTTCTACTAAAATTTTAGCAACAGGCTGACCATTTTCGTCTGTTTGGTAAGTAACTAAGTTTTTACCTAACCAGTTAGCAGCGAATTCTTTTACTTCTTCGATAGTTTTAACTAGCTTAACACCGCCAGCTTTACCACGGCCACCTGCGTGAACCTGAGTCTTAACAACCCACATATCACCGCCAATTTTTTCGGCAGCTGCTGCAGCTTCTTCAGGTGTATCGCAAGCGAAACCTTGAGAAACTGGTAAACCATATTCGGCAAAAAGTTGTTTTGCCTGATACTCATGCAAATTCATGATGCTTTATCCAATTTTTTATACTAAAAGAGCTGAATATTTATGCAAATAAACAGCTATCCCAAATTGCGCACTTAGTATAGATCCCAAGGCTTAACATGAAAACCCCAGTAACACTAAAGGCGCAAAAAAAAAGCTGTGAATTATCATTCACAGCTTAGATTTCATACAACTAGATTAAACATCTAGCAATAAGCGTGTTGGATCTTCAAGTAACTCTTTAATTGTTACTAAGAAACCAACAGATTCTTTACCATCGATTTGGCGGTGATCGTAAGATAGCGCCAAATACATCATAGGAAGAATTTCAACTTTACCATTTACTGCCATTGGGCGTTCTTGAATTTTGTGCATACCCAAAATTGAAGACTGCGGTAAGTTAATAATAGGGGTAGATAGTAATGAACCAAATACACCACCGTTAGTAATTGTGAAATTACCACCAGTCATATCGTCAAGAGTAAGTTTACCGTCACGACCTTTAAGTGCTAAT
Organism: Pseudoalteromonas espejiana DSM 9414; assembly: GCF_002221525.1. Taxonomy (NCBI): domain Bacteria; kingdom Pseudomonadati; phylum Pseudomonadota; class Gammaproteobacteria; order Alteromonadales; family Pseudoalteromonadaceae; genus Pseudoalteromonas; species Pseudoalteromonas espejiana. Next base: position 1,978,223 of record NZ_CP011028.1, read on the forward strand.
TCACGAATACCTTTTTCGATTTCAGCAACCGATAACTTATCGCAATCTTTAAGAACTGGTGTAACTAAACCGCGAGGAGTAGAAACAGCAATGCTGATATCAAAGTAATTGTGGTAAACAATATCATCGCCATCAATTGATGCGTTTACATCTGGGAAGCGCTTAAGTGCTTCAGTTACCGCTTTAACATAAAACGACATGAAACCTAAACGAATACCGTGGCGTTTTTCAAACACTTCTTGGTATTGCTTACGAAGATCCATAATTGGCTTCATGTTTACTTCGTTAAACGTTGTTAACATTGCTGTAGAGTTTTTCGCTTCTAATAAACGATTAGCAATGGTTTTACGTAAACGAGTCATAGGTACGCGTTTTTGTGTACGGTCACCCATAGGTGCAGCTGGAGCCGCAGCTTCAGTTTTCTTAGCTGCTGGTGCAGGCGCTTTTAAGAAAGAGTCTACATCTTCTTTAGTTACACGGCCGTTTTTGCCAGTGCCTTTGATTTTAGATGCATCAAGGCCTTTCTCAGCGATTAGACGACGTACAGATGGCGTTAACACATCTGAGCTATCGCTTGAATCACTTGCTGGTGCTTCTTCCGCTTTTGCTGCAGGAGCAGCTGGTGCACCACCTGCTTTAACGTTACCAATTACTTGTTCGCCAAGTACTGTATCGCCTTCAGCGTTTAGTTGCTCACCCATGATACCGTCTTCTTGAGCTACTACTTCAAGAACAACTTTATCAGTTTCAATATCTACCAAGTTTTGGTCGCGAGTTACCGCTTCACCTGGTTGTACATGCCATGTAGCAATTGTTGCGTCTGCAACTGATTCTGGAAGTACAGGTACTTTAATGTCCACTTCTTTACCTTCTGATGCTGGAGCTGATTGCGCCGCCGGCGCGTCTTCTGATTTTTCAGGTGCCGCTTCTTCTTTAGCTGGAGCACTGTCACTTGCTGGTGCTGCATCAGCATCACCAAGTAAACCGATTACTTGATCGCCAAGTACCGTTGCACCTTCTTCTTGTGATATTTCAGTAATTACACCGTCATTTGGTGCTACAACTTCTAAAACCACTTTATCTGTTTCAATGTCTACTAAGTTTTGATCACGGCTAACTTTGTCGCCTACACTTACATGCCATGTAGCAACGGTAGCATCTGCAACCGACTCAGGAAGAACAGGAACTTTAATTTCTGTGCTCATTGCTTATCCTTTATTTTGTATAGTAAGCGCGTCTGCAACGAGCGCTTGTTGTTCTTTAGTATGTACTGACATGTAACCACACGCTGGTGATGCTGACGCTTTACGACCTGCGTAAGTTAATTTAGCACCTTGTGGGATTGCATCAATAAAGTGATGTTGTGAACAATACCATGCACCTTGGTTTTGTGGCTCTTCCTGACACCAAACAAAATCAGTAACGTGTTGGTAACGTTCCATAATCGTGTCCATTTCTGCATGTGGGAACGGGTATAATTGTTCAACACGTACAATAGCAACGTTATCTTGCTCAAGTTTACGGCGCTCTTGTAATAGCTCGTAGTAAACTTTACCACTACAAAATACCACGCGTTCTACTTTCTCAGGGTTAATATCATCGATTTCGTCGATCATATTATGGAAAACACCTTCAGAAAGCTCTTCAAGCGAAGATACAGCAAGTGGGTGACGAAGTAATGATTTTGGAGTCATTACAATCAGTGGACGACGAAGTGGTCTAACTGATTGACGACGAAGCATTGCATATACTTGTGCAGGTGTTGAAGGAACACATACTTGCATATTATGATCGGCACAAAGCTGTAAAAAGCGCTCTAAGCGTGCTGAGCTATGCTCAGGACCTTGGCCTTCATAACCATGTGGTAGCAAACACGTTAAGCCACATAAGCGACCCCACTTTTGCTCACCAGAACTTAAAAACTGGTCAAATACCACTTGTGCACCATTTGCGAAGTCACCAAACTGGGCTTCCCAAAGTACTAATGATGTAGGCTCTGCAGTGGCATAACCGTACTCAAAAGCAAGTACTGCTTCTTCAGACAATACAGAATCGAAAACTTCAAACGTACCTTGTTCTTCACTTAAATTTTGAAGAGGTAGGTAAGTAGAGCCATCTGCCTGGCTGTGAACTACAGCGTGACGGTGGAAGAAAGTACCACGGCCAGAATCTTGACCTGTAAGGCGAATATCTGTGCCTTCAGATGCAATTGTTGCATAAGCTAATGTTTCAGCCATACCCCAATCAAGTGGTTTTTCACCGTTTGCCATCAATTTACGGTCATCGTAAATCTTTTTAACACGCGATTGTGCTTTGTACTGCTCAGGGTATTGTGCAACTTTTTCGCCAAGCGCTTTTAATTGCTCAACGGGTACGCTTGCATCGTAATCAACGCTCCACTCATGGCCAACATATTTTGCCCAATCTGAAGAGTGTGATGTTTCTGGCTGAATTTCTTCAACAACACAATTACCATCATCTAAGCCATTACGGTAGTCATCGGCTAGTGCTTTAATTTCACTTTCAGTGAATGAGCCTTCAGACATAAGTTGATCTGCGTATATTAAACGCGGAACCGCATGTTTTTTAATTTTTTGGTACATAAGAGGCTGTGTTGCGTTAGGCTCATCAGCTTCATTGTGACCATGGCGACGGTAACATACTAAATCGATTACTACGTCACGTTTAAACTGGTTTCTAAAATCAAGTGCTAGTTGTGTAACAAACGCAACAGCCTCTGGATCGTCAGAATTAACATGGAAGATAGGCGACTGAACCATTTTTGCAATGTCAGTACAGTAATCTGTAGAACGTACGTCGTCTTGTTTTGATGTAGTAAAACCAACTTGGTTGTTTACAACAATACGAATACTACCACCACATGAGAAGGCGTTGGTTTGTGACAAGTTAAATGTTTCTTGTACAACACCTTGGCCAGTAATAGCCGAGTCGCCGTGGATAGTGATTGGAAGTGCTTTGCTACCAGAGCTATCACCTAAACGGTCCAAACGTGCTCTTACTGAGCCCATAACTACTGGATTAACAATTTCTAGGTGAGATGGGTTAAACGCAAGCGCCATATGTACATTGCCACCTTTGGTAGCAAAGTCAGATGAGTAACCCATGTGGTATTTAACATCACCTGAACTTAATGTTTCTTTATGTTTACCAGCAAACTCATCAAATAATTCTGATGGATTTTTACCTAAAACATTAACAAGCACATTTAAGCGACCACGGTGAGCCATACCAATAACAGCTTCTTTTTGCCCGCTTTCGCCAGCACGGTGGATAAGTTCTTTAAGCATAGGAACCAACGCATCACCACCTTCCAGTGAGAAACGTTTAGCACCAGGGAACTTTGCACCTAAATATTTTTCAAGACCATCTGCTGCGGTTAATCCTTTAAGGATACGCAGTTTTTCTTCTTTAGAAAAAGTTGGTCGTGATTGAACAGACTCTAAACGCTGTTGTAACCAACGTTTTTCTTCTGTTGATGTGATGTGCATATACTCAGCGCCAATAGAACCACAATATGTGGTTTTAAGTGCTTGGTATAGTTCACCTAAAGGCATAGTATCGCGGCCTACGGCAAACGATCCTACGTTAAATTCGCGGTCAAAATCAGCTTTAGATAGGTCGTGGTATTCTAGCTCTAAATCTCGAACACGCTCTCTCTCCCAAATGCCTAGTGGATCTAGGTTAGCATTTTGGTGTCCTCGAAAGCGGAAAGCATTAATAAGTTGTAGTACTTTAACCTGTTTAAGGTCACCGCCACTACCCTCTGCTACCACTACTTCTCTATGCTTGTTTTTTGCAAGCGCCGCAAACTGTGAACGAACTTCTGAATGTTTTACTTCAACATCCACACCATCTACTTTTGGTAGTTGTTCGAACACTTCTCGCCATTCTTCTGGCACAGAAGTCGCATCATCTAAATACGCTTCATAAAGCTCTTCTACATAAGCAACGTTACCGCCGTTTAAATGTGAAGATTCTAGCCATGCCTTCATCACACCTTCGTGCATTTATAAGCCCTTTTCTTTAGCGCAGAAATTAATAGTTGTCATAACAAGATGGCTAATAAAAATATTAGCCATCTTACGTTACTAAGTGATTAAACCGCGCGGTTTAATAACATAGATTTAATTTGTCCAATTGCTTTGGTCGGGTTAAGACCCTTAGGACAAACGCTAACACAGTTCATGATACTGTGGCAACGGAACACACTGAATGCATCGTCTAGGTCTGCTAAACGTTCTTCAGTTGCCGTATCACGGCTATCAGCCAAGAAACGGTAAGCATGAAGAAGGCCTGCTGGACCAATGAACTTGTCTGGATTCCACCAGAACGAAGGACACGATGTCGAACAACATGCACATAAAATACACTCGTAAAGCCCATCTAATTTGTCACGTTCTTCAATTGACTGAAGACGCTCACCAGCCGCTGGCTGATCATTAATTAGGTATGGTTTAACTTTTTCGTACTGAGTGTAGAACTGACTCATGTCAATAACAAGGTCACGTACCACAGGTAAACCTGGTAAAGGACGAATTACAATTGTACCCTTGCCGCCTTTTTGCAGCGTAGATAGCGGCGTAATACACGCTAAACCATTTTTACCATTCATGTTAACGCCATCAGAGCCACACACGCCTTCACGGCATGAACGACGGAATGATAATGTTGGATCTTGCTCTTTTAAAAGTAAAAGTGCATCCAATACCATCATGTCCTGACCTTCCTCTGTTTGCAAAGTATATTCTTGCATACGAGGTGCGTTATCAACATCCGGATTGTAACGATAAACTGAAAATTGTACTTGTGCCATCGTCTCGCTCCTAGTAGGTACGTGCTTTAGGTGGGAACGCTTCACGCGTCTTAGGCGCGTAGTTTACTTCACGCTTGCTCATTTCATCTGTTACCGGATTAAATACTGAGTGACATAACCAGTTTTCGTCATCACGATCTGGGTAGTCAAAGCGAGAATGTGCACCACGGCTTTCAGTACGGAAGTTTGCAGCTACTGCAGTTGAGTAAGCTGTTTCCATTAAGTTGTCTAGTTCAAGACATTCGATACGCTGCGTGTTGAAGTCTGATGATTTATCATCAAGACGTGCATGCTGCAGACGTTCACGAATTTCTTTAAGCTCTTTAAGACCTGTAGCCATAGAGTCACCTTCACGGAATACCGAGAAGTTAAGCTGCATGCATTGTTGTAGGTCTTTTTTGATTTGAACTGGATCTTCACCCTGGCCAGCCGTTGAATTTTCCCAACGGTTAAAGCGAGCAAGTGACGCATCAATATCAGATGCTGACGGTGCTTTAGTAATTTCAACTTCATTAAGGTATTTACCTAAGAAGTTACCAGCCGCACGGCCAAATACAACTAAATCAAGTAGTGAGTTACCACCTAGACGGTTTGCACCGTGTACAGATACACATGCAATTTCACCAACAGCAAATAAGCCTTCAACTACTTTTTCGTTACCGTTGGCATCGATTTGTAGCGCTTGACCATTTACGTTTGTAGGAACACCACCCATCATGTAATGACAAGTTGGTATTACTGGAATTGGCTCTTTTGCAGGGTCAACGTGTGCAAATGTTTTAGCAAGGTCACATACACCTGGAAGACGTAGATTAAGCGTTTCTTCACCTAAGTGGTCAAGTTTAAGCTTAAGGTGAGGACCCCAAGGACCATCACAACCACGACCTTCACGGATTTCAGTCATCATTGAACGTGCAACAACATCACGAGACGCTAAGTCTTTTGCGTTTGGTGCATAACGTTCCATGAAGCGCTCGCCATCTTTATTTAAAAGATAACCACCTTCACCACGACAACCTTCAGTTACAAGTGTACCTGCACCCGCTATACCCGTTGGGTGGAACTGCCACATTTCCATATCTTGCATAGCAACACCAGCACGGGCTGCCATACCAACGCCATCACCAGTATTAATGTGTGCGTTAGTAGTTGAGGCAAAAATACGCCCTGCACCACCAGTTGCAAGAACAACAGCTTTTGATTTGAAGAAAGTGATCTCACCTGTTTCAATCTCAATTGCAGTACAACCTACTACATCACCGTTATCGTTTTTAACTAAATCAAGTGCATACCACTCAGAGAATACATTTGTTTGGTTTTTAACGTTTTGTTGGTAAAGAAGGTGTAATAAAGCGTGACCAGTACGGTCAGCTGCAGCTGCTGTACGAGCGGCTTGCTCACCACCAAAGTTTTTCGATTGACCACCGAAAGGACGTTGGTAAACACGGCCATTTTCAAAACGAGAAAATGGTAAACCCATGTTTTCTAATTCAGTAATAGCTTCTGGGCCAGTTTGACACATGTATTCAATAGCGTCTTGGTCACCGATAAAATCGGAACCTTTAACGGTATCGTACATATGCCATTCCCAGTTATCTTCGTGTGAATTACCAAGCGCTACTGTAATACCACCCTGTGCTGATACAGTGTGTGAGCGTGTTGGGAATACTTTAGATATTAATGCACACGTTTTGCCAGATTCAGTAATGGCAAGAGCGGCGCGCATACCTGCACCACCTGCACCAATTACTACGGCGTCAAATTCACGAACAGAATATTTCACTTAAACACCCCATAAAACGATTAGACCAATAGCTACGTAAGCAACGGCCATCAGGTTTAATACAAAGCCTAAAACAGCGCGTAGTTTAGCGTTTTTAACGTAGTCCGTTAAAACTTGCCAAAGGCCAATGCGGGTATGAACCATCATGCAAACTAGGGTAATTAAGGTAAAACCCTTCATTGCTAAATTAGAGAAGAGGCCTGTCCAGGCTTCGAAAGTGACTTCTGGCGTTGCTAAAAAATAGCCAATAATAAAAATCGCGTATGCGGTAATTACTAGTGCCGTGGTACGTAAAGATACGAAATCTTGTACACCATCACGTTTAAGAGTTGCTTGATTTAAGACCATATCCACACCCCTGCCAATACGGCAAATACAACGCCAAGTGCCATTGCAATTTTAGCGCTAAGGTTACCTGATTCAAGTTCTTCCCAGTGGCCCATATCCATAATGATGTGACGGATACCACCAATAAGGTGATAACCCAATACAGAAAGTGTGCCCCAAGCTATGAATTTGGCAATGAATCCGCTAAACAGACCCTTGACGAATTCAAAACCTTCAGCTGAAGAAAGAGACTCAGACCAAGCCCAAATGACAAACGTTAAAGCAAAAAATAATGCAACACCGGTGACGCGGTGAAAAATTGATGCTTTAGCCGTTGCCGGCATAGATATAGTTGTTAGATCTAGATTTACAGGTCTTTGCTTTTTCACAGTTACTTGCCCATCTTGCCCACAGTGGAGCTCATCTACTTGTTTTTCTAAAACCCACCAAAATTTCTGGTGGAACTATCAAAGTAAACGTGTCAATACAGCAAAAGTTCACAAAACTGCAAAAATTACGCTGTAAAAATATGTTTACCTAAATACAAAGCGGTTTGAAACCTCCGATAGTATATATACCCAAAGGTTGTTTTACAATTCTTGTTTAGTTAGAGACGTTTGCGAATTAGCCAATAGTATAATATTTAATTAATACCGAATATTTATTATACATATATGCATAATGTTTATAAAAATTGACTTTATACCCCTCTTTCACGTTAAAATGCGAAGATGTGCTTAAAACAAGATTTCAGAACTTTAAAATCTAAAAATCAGAATAGATATCTTAATAGGAGATACATAGATGGCAGATAAAAAAGCCACAGTCCAAATTGATGGGCTAGATCCAATCGAACTTCCAATTTATCAAGGCACTGCTGGCCAAGATGTAATCGACGTACGTACGCTCGGTTCACATGGTCACTTTACTTATGACCCAGGTTTCATGTCGACTGGTTCTTGTGAATCTGCAATCACCTACATTGATGGTGGTAAAGGTGTATTACTTCACCGCGGTTACCCAATTGAGCAATTAGCTGAAGACTCTAACTACATCGAGCTTTGTTACTTACTATTAAATGGTGAGTTACCAACTAAAGAGCAATACGATTCGTTTGCAAAAGAAATCACGCATAACACTATGCTTGACGAAAAAATTGCTAACTTTTTCCAAGGTTTCCGTTTCGACGCTCACCCAATGGCAATGCTATGTGGCGTAGTAGGTGCATTATCTTCTTTCTACCATGAAGATCTTGATATCACTGATGCAAACCAACGTAAAACAAGCGCTGTTAAGCTTGTTGCTAAGCTTCCAACAATTGCTGCGATGGCTTACAAGACAAACATTGGTCAACCGTTTGTATATCCACGCAACGATTTAAGCTATGCAGAAAACTTCCTACATATGATGTTCTCTGTACCTGCTGAAGAATATAAAGTTAACCCAGTGACTGCTAAAGCAATGGATAAAATCTTCATGCTTCATGCAGATCATGAACAAAACGCTTCTACGTCTACAGTACGTTTAGCTGGTTCATCTGGCGCTAACCCATATGCATGTATCGCTGCGGGTATTGCATCTCTTTGGGGCCCTGCTCACGGCGGTGCAAACGAAGCATGTTTAAACATGTTAGAAGAGATTGGTTCAGTTGACCGTATTGATGAATACGTAGCAAAAGCGAAAGACAAAGCTGACCCATTCCGCCTTATGGGCTTTGGTCACCGCGTTTACAAAAACTTCGACCCACGCGCTACAGTAATGCGCCAAACGTGTCACGAAGTTTTAGAAGAGCTTAATATTCAAGATCCACTGCTAGATATTGCAATGAAACTTGAGCAAATTGCACTTGAAGACCCATACTTTGTTGAGAAGAAACTATACCCTAACGTAGATTTCTATTCAGGTATTATCTTAAAAGCGATTGGTATTCCAACAAGCATGTTCACTGTAATCTTTGCAATGGCACGTACTGTTGGTTGGATCACGCATTGGGATGAGATGCTATCTCAACCTGGTCATAAGATCAGCCGCCCACGTCAAATGTACACGGGTTACACTCAACGTGACTTCGTATCTACTGACAAGCGCTAATACGCATTTGTAAGTATTAAAAGGCCGCTTTTGCGGCCTTTTTTATTGCTCAAGCTTGTCAATTTAAATAAACACATTACAATTCCTGCCTAATTTTATAGATGTAGAATAGCCATGCCTGTTTTAGAGTTTGATATAAAAACAATACGTAAAGACTTCCCAACTTTAAACCAAAGCGTAAACGGTAACCCGCTCGTTTATTTAGACTCTGGTGCAACATCACAAAAGCCTCAAGCAGTTATAGATGCCACAACAAAGTTTTATAGCCAAAGCAACGCAAACGTTCACAGAGGGCGCCATGCGTTAAGTGAAGCTGCAACAGCGCAATATGAGCAAGCGCGTGAAAATATAGCTAATTACTTTCATGTTCAAGCAAATGAAATTGTATGGACAAAAGGCGCTACCGAAGCGCTAAATTTATTAGCATATGGCTTACAAAACCAATTAAATCAATCAGACACTATAATAATCACCCCTTTAGAGCATCATGCAAATATCGTCCCTTGGCAAGTTGTCGCACAAAACACTGGGGCTACGTTATCTGTATTGCCGCTGGAGAAAAACGGGTCATTTAATACTGACAACTGTGTTAAATACATAAAGCAAACTAAAGCTAAAGTGTTATGCATTAGCCAAGCATCAAATACATTAGGCAATATTACTGATTTAGCCCCTTTAATAAGCGCCGCAAAAGCAGTTGGCACATTAATTATTGTAGATGGTGCTCAGGGGGCTATGCATTTACGACCAAATTTAAAAGCATTAAATTGTGACTTTTACGTATTCTCTGCCCATAAAATGCTTGGCCCAACCGGTGTAGGCGGTTTGTATGGCCGTTATGAACTACTAAATACACTAACGCCCTATCAAACTGGGGGCGAAATGATTCAAACAGTTACCTTAGAAAAAAGTACATACCGCAGCGCCCCAGCAAAATTTGAAACAGGCACCCCTAATATTGCCGGTGTGATTGGTTTTGCTGCTGCTATTAATTATTTAAGCTCGTTAAATTTTGCGCAATTGCAGCAGCACGAACAAACTGTATTTAAGTATGCCGCTAACGAACTGAGTAAAATAGAGGGAATTACTATTTACAGTGACCTTAGTCATAACATTGGTACGTTAAGTTTTAATTATAAAAGCGAGCACCCTTATGATTTGGCAACTTTGCTTGACGGTTTTGGGGTTGCTGTTCGAAGTGGCCATCATTGTACACAGCCATTAATGGCTCATTTAGGCTTAAACGGAACCGTTCGCGCCAGCTTTGCCTTTTATAACACCGTGCAAGATGTTGATATTTTCATCAATTCACTTAAAGAATCGATTGCTCTATTAGACTAATTTAGGATAACTCATGACAAATACGTTTAATAACGTAGTAAAACCTATACAAGATGCCGGTGCATGGCAGCAAAAATACCGAGAAATAATGCTATTAGGTAAAACCCTACCCCCCCTTGCTGAGGTTCTTAAAACTGATGATGCGTTAGTACCGGGTTGCGAAAGTAAAGTATGGATGTTTGTAGATTTTGATAACAACGAAAATTGCTTAGTTGTTATTGGCGACTCTGATACACGCATAGTAAAAGGGTTACTTGCAATTATACTAGCGCTTTATAATGGCTTAACACCTGAGCAAGTAGTGAATACAAATGCATACGATGAGTTTGAAAAGCTAGGCTTAATTAAGCACCTTAGCGCTTCTCGCGGTAATGGGATAAAAGCCATGGTAGAAAGAATCCAAGCCATGGCCAGTGCTAAGCTCAATTAAAAATTATTGAGCTTGCTGTGTGCGTTGTTTTTTATCGAGGTATTTTCTAACGGCTTTTGCAGCGACAAAAAAACCAAAGCTACCAGTAATCATCGTTACTGAGCCAAAGCCATTATTACAATCCATATTCATTGTGCCATCTGCATTTTGTTTTGCATGGCACACACTGCCATCACTTCCAGGGTAAACAAGCTGCTCAGTAGAGTACACACAATCAATATTAAACTTACGCTTAGGATTATTACTAAAGTTATATTGCTTGCGCAAAATATAACGCACTTTAGCAAGAAGTGGATCTTGCGTTGTTTTTGCAACATCACCAAATGTTATTTGGCTCGGATCGGTTTGTCCACCAGCTCCACCGGTTGTAATAATCGGCAATTTATTGCGCTTACAGTGCGCTATAAGTGCTGCTTTTTCTTTAACAGCATCAATGCAATCAATTACATAATCAAAGCCTTGAATATGCTCTTTAATATTATCAAGGGTGATAAAATCATCTACAACTGATACTTCACACTCTGGGTTGATCAGCTCACAACGAGTTTTCATTGCATCTACTTTTGCTTGACCAATGCTGCCACTAAGCGCATGTATTTGCCTATTTACATTAGTTGCACAAATATCGTCTAAATCTATAAGTGTAATTTTACCTACACCTGTGCGCGCTAATGCCTCAGCAGTCCAGCTGCCCACTCCGCCAATGCCAACAACACAAAAGTGTGCTTGTTGAAGCCAATCAAATTGTTGATTGCCATATAATCGTTTAATACCGCCAAAACGGATATCAGTTACATTTTCGCTCATTTACCAATCCAGTTGCCATGGCGTTTGCCATGCTTGAAATTCTTGCTGATTTATTAATTGCTGGTATTCATCGCCATCATTAGGAAATAAACAACAATTTATTTGTTCACCCTGCCACACAAAGCTTAACGCATAGGCATGTAAGTATGTTCGTACGGCATTACTGCCACTATAGAGCGAGTCACCTAATATTGGTGCACCTAAACTTTTTAATGCCACACGCAGTTGGTGTGTTTTCCCCGAATAGGGTTTTAAAATATAAGCTCTAAAACCGGGTTTATAACTAAATGAATAAAAACGGGTAATTGCCGGGTTTTGTGAACTTGCTAAAAGCTTATACATACCACGGCGCGATTTAGCCATATCACCTTTTACCCAGCCTTGCTTTTTTTTAGGCTTGGTATCGCTAACGGCTAAATAAAACTTATTTATGGCATGCTCAGTAAAAAGAGCAGTAAATTTAGCGGCCGAGGCCTTGTTACGAGTTAGAATAATAAGGCCAGAAGTCACTTTATCAAGACGGTGAACAGCATATAATTTTTCGCCCGTTTGCTGCTCAGCCAATACAACAAAACCAGGGCCGTCTTCAGAATGAAAATTAAGCCCTGCTGGCTTTTCAAAAATATAAAAGTCGGCGTGGCTCATCACAATTTTTAAATTGTTATTACCCATACCTAAGCAGGATTGCCTTCAATATAAGCAATGACCTTGGCTAAATCTTCTGGGGTGTCTACACCTGCATGAGGTGTCACTTTTGCTTGCTCAATCTTAATCGCATAACCGTGGTATAAAACACGTAGTTGCTCTAATGATTCAAGCACCTCGAGCGGAGATACACTCAGTTCAATATACTGTTTAATAAACCCTGCGCGATACGCGTAAATACCTACATGGCGCTGAAATGGCGCTAATTCTAATGCTGCGTTTTCACTCATCATCGCATTTCGATCAAACGGAATGCTTGCACGTGAAAAATACAATGCATTTTTATTTATATCACTCACTACTTTAACCGCATTAGGGTTAAAAACCTCAGCCTGCTCTTCTATAGGTACGCTAAGCGTTGCCATAGGTGCTGTAGCATCATTTAAAAGCGCTGCAACTTGAGTTACATTTTCACTTGCAAGTAATGGTTCGTCACCTTGCACATTAACCACAATCGTATCACTATCAAGCGCTAATAAATCAACAACTTCAGCTAAACGCTCAGTGCCTGATTGGTGGTCTTCTCGTGTCATCAATACATCATTTGTAAATTTTTTAACGGCATCGAAAACTTTTTGGTGATCGGTTGCGATAACCACTTTGCTGGCACCCGATGCACATGCTTTCTCATAAACATGTTGAATCATAGGTTTACCACATATATCGGCCAGTGGTTTTCCAGGTAAACGCGTTGATGCGTAACGAGCAGGAATAATAACTACGAATTCCACTTATCAACCTCATCTTGGCTAAGCTCACGGGCTTCATTTTCAAGCAGTACAGGAATATCGTCACGTACAGGGTACGCAAGCTTTGCTGCTGTGCTGATTAACTCTGCATTTTCTTTATCAAAACGAAGCTTTCCTTTACACACAGGACAAGCAATTATTTCTAGTAATTTTGTATCAAAGGCCATTGAGGATCCCTTTTTGTTTTAATAATAAATCTAATTTATTGATTACAGCATCTGTCGGTTTTGCATCTACAGGTAAAAAATACCAATTATCTTTAGCAAAGCCCTTACATTTAACTGCGTCTTTTTCTGTCATTAATACATTATCATCTGAAAACTGTGCGAAGTCTTGCGCACTGTATGCGTAATGATCTCTAAAATGATGTGTAGAAAGCAGTGTTATATTTTGTGCTTTAAGTGCATTTTCAAAACGCCCTGGATTACCAATAGCACTTACCGCATGGCCATTTTCTATTGTTGTATTACTTGTGGCACTATTTATAACGTGTTTAAGCTTACTTGGCTCAAGCGTATAGCTAAGCGCTGCGTTACCGCCGTTTTCTATGACGATATCAACGCTTTTCAATCGTTTTGTGGTTTCGCGAAGTGGCCCTGCCGGCATAAGTAAATTATTACCAAATTGCCTTTGGCTATCTACAATGCAACACTCTATATCTCGAGCCATCTTATAATGCTGCATGCCATCATCTGAAATAATCACATCTACACAAAACTGCTGCTCTAATAAAGTAATATTGGCTTTTCTATCCGGGCCTACCACTACTGGGCACTTTAAGCGGTTAAACAAAAGAACTGGTTCATCCCCGGCTTGCAATGTGTTTACCGTTCGGTCAACCACAAGTGGATAACTAACCGCTTTACCACCATATCCACGGCTAATAATACCTACTTTTAAGCCTTGCTCAGATAGGTAATCATACAGCCATAAAACAAAGGGTGTTTTTCCGTTGCCACCAACACTGATATTTCCCACCACAATAACTTTGCTTTTAGCTGTAAAAGGCTTTGTAATACCAAGCTTATAAATCCATTTTCTAATGTTCGCTATTAGCCAAAAAAGAGCAGACAATGGCAGTAACAAGAGCGTTATAAAGCTAAATGGTTTATACCAGCTTTGTTCTATTTTACTCACCCCTGCTCACCAAACTGCATTTTGCATAACGCAGAGTAAGTGCCGTCTTTAGCAAGTAAACTTTGATGATCGCCGCTTTCTATTACACGGCCGTTATCTATAACGTATATTTTATCGCTGTTTTCAATTGTTGATAAGCGATGTGCAATAACAATCGATGTTTTATCTTTCATTAAAGTGTCGAGTGCTTGCTGAATTAATTTTTCAGACTCAGTATCTAATGCCGAGGTTGCTTCATCTAAAATTAAAATAGGTGCGTCTTTTAATATTGCACGCGCTATAGCAATGCGCTGGCGCTGTCCGCCTGAGAGCATAACGCCATTTTCACCTACCATAGTATTAAGCTGCTCGGGTAAGTCTTTAACAAATTCCCAAACATGCGCCTGTTTTGCAACATCTTCTAATTGCTGAGGCGTAATTTCACGTGTTATGCCATAACAAATATTGTTTGCGATAGTATCGTTAAACAACACAACTTGCTGCGATACTAAGGCAAATTGGCGGCGCAAGTCGTCTAGCTTATATTCGTTAAGCGCAATGCCATCTAATAAAATTTCACTCGGTGCTTCTAGGTCATAGTAACGAGGTAATAAATTAGAAATAGTTGACTTACCCGAGCCCGAGCGCCCTACTAATGCAATGCTTTCACCCGCTTGTATACTTAATGAAAGGTTATTTAAAACAGCTTCATCTTTTGTTGGGTATTTAAACGTAACGTTATTTACTTCAATTTTGCCTTTTACTTTATCTACACTAAGTGTACCGGTGTCTTTTTCAATCTCTTCATCAAGGACCAAAAATATACTTTGCGCTGCAGATATACCACGCTGCATGTCACTATTTACGTTTGCTAACTGTTTAAGTGGGCGTAGTAGCATCATCATTGAAGAAATTAACACCACAAAATCACCAGAGCTGATGGTGTCTATCATTGATGGCATAGAGACCACATATAAAATCACCGCCATAGCACTGGCCGCTAATACTTGAATAACCGACACACTTAATGCTTTGGTTGCATCCATTTTAATACGTTGCTGGCGGTTATGATTATTAATTTTAGAGAACTGGTTAATTTCTTGTTTTTGACCACCAAAGCCATGAATTACTTTATGACCACTTAGCATTTGCTCGGAGCTACGTGTAACTTGCCCCATTGCAGATTGAATATTTTTTGAAATATGACGAAAACGTTTTGATACAAACGTTACGATAATTGCCACTAATGGAATGATCACCAAAAATATCAGCGATAGTTTCCAGCTGGTGTAAAACATAACGCCCAATAAAAACACCACAAAGGCACCTTCACGCACAACAATTAACAACGCTTTAGTAATTGCTTGCTGAACTTGCTCAGTATCAAAAGTAATTTTTGAAATTAAATCGCCGGTAGAATTTTTATCATGAAATGAGACAGGTAAATGTAAAATATGCTCAAACAACTGCTGGCGTAACGAGCGCACCACTTGCGAGCCTACGTAACTTAAACAGTAAGACGACATAAAGTTAAACAGGCCGCGCCCTATCACTAATGCAATAACTACAAACGGCGCATACATTAAAACTTCATTATTTCGTTGGTTTAACCCTTCATCTATAAACGGTTTCATTAACTGAATAAATAAAGCATCCATACCCGAATAGCCGATCATTCCAATAATAGCGACGAAGGCAACGCTTTTATAATCACCCACGTAAGAAATTAACCGTTTATAAATTTGTGTAGTACTTTGACTCATATTACTCTCGTTATTCAATTACAGCCCGTATTGTATCCTTCAAACTGTTAAAACTAAACGTCAATCTTCTATAAACCAATAACTTTCGTGTTCACGAGCAGTAGTAACACTAAAGCTATCTTTATAAATACTTACTGTAATTTGGCCGTCATTCGCTGTTATATATTGTTTCGCATTTATTGCCTTATACCGAGCAACTACATTTTCATTAGGGAATTGCCATTGTCCTTTGTAAGCAGTTGAGTGAATAACAGTATGTGGCTTTACATGGGCGATAAATTCGGGGCTTGAAGATGTATCGCTGCCATGATGCGGGCTTAAAATAATATCGGCTTGCAATGAATGTGATTTAATTAGCTTCTGCTCTCGTGCCTTAGAAATATCACCCGTTAACAGCGCGCTAAATTGCTTAGAGGTAATAAGCAATACACAAGAGTTATCGTTTTCATTATTATACAATGTGCTGCCAAAACTGGTTATTTCAAGGCCATTAAAATTATACTGCGCAGATACACAAGGCTGTGTATGCCCATTTGGATGAAAACGCTTAAAGCTATTTTTAAATCCGGCATTAATAAAATGTATAGCCCCTCCAGCATGATCGTTATCCTGGTGGCTTATAATTGCATCACTCACTTTTAGGTTATGCGCTTTAATATAAGGAATTAACACACTATAAGTTCGGCTAAAGCGATTAAAATAACTAGGCCCAAAATCATACACTAATGCGTTGCTATCTTTTTCAAGTAAGGTCATTAAACCATGGCCTACATCAAAAACATGTAATTGCCACAGTGGTTTTGGCGTAAACCAATAATCAACTAGCGCCACACACAGGGGAATCACAACTAAACGCTTAAAGGGCGAATACCAAAAAAGTAAAATACTCATATATGCTATAGCAACATACAGCATGTTAGGCTTTGCTGTTTCAAACCACCTTAAATGCATCGGAATGGCATTAACATAATCAAACATGTCCGACACAGCCGTATCAAAAAGTAAAATTAAACTGGTTATATCTACAAGTGTACTTACCAAGGTAATCAATAACAGCAACGGCATTATAATGAAACTAAGCAAAGGTATTGCCACTAAATTAATTAGCAGCCCAGCAATACTCACCCCATTAAAGTAAATAAGTGTTATTGGTAGTAGCCCAATAAATAATCCTAATTGAATAACACACAGCGCTATTATTGCGCTAAGCCAACGGTAGTTACTTTTAGGTAGGTGCTTTATAACCAGAAAAATAATGCCTACAGCTATAAACGAAAAATATAACCCCGGGTTGAGTACATTAAATGGATTTATTATTAAAACTGCCACTAAAGCATATAAAATACTTCGCCAACGCAGTGGCTGTTTGGCAATATAGTAAAGTAATAAAAAACTCGTTAACATTATAAATGCACGGGTTGCAGAGACTAAAAAGTCACTTAAATACACGTATACCAATGCACAAAGCCAACCCACAAAGCTATAGATGATGGTTAAATTAACTGATTGCGAAACTGTGACCTGTGTAAAATAAAGTAGATATTTACTCAAAAAATAAAAACAACCAAATACTAAACCTATGTGTAAGCCCGAAATAGCCAGTAAATGGCTAAGCCCTAATGTTTGCATGGCGTGTTTTTGCTCACTCGTCATTAATGATTTATCACCACTTAACAAAGCATAATAGAGCCATTTAAGCTCTGTTTTGTCATACGTTTCTTTTAAAAACGTCCTGTAATTATGAATTAACGACTGTGAAAGTGGCTTATTAATATCTAATTGTTTATTAAGTACTTTACCTTTAAACAATATTCGCTGCTTAAACGCATGTAGATTATTATCAAACACATCTTTATTTTTAATGGCTCTAAACGTACGTAAAGTAATGGCTGCATCAAATGTGTCACCTTGCTCAACAAGTTGTTCAACATTTAAACTCAGCATCGCTTTAGGTGCTTTAAATTTAGGTATTTCGTCCCCATTTAGTTTAAGTAATGTTGCTTTTATATACTGAGGTTTTTTTGCTGAAATTACGTCATCGACAATAACAGTGGCAGGATAAGCATAGATATTTTTATTTACAGGTAACGTATAGCTATAAAATAGGTGAAAGTGCACAACAATGCAGCAAATAGCTAAAATAAACCCTAACAATACATTTAAAAACGGCTTAAAATAGGCGCTCGCAATAAGGACAGATATTGTGATGACTGTAAATTCATGGGTTTGATAATAAAATACGGTTGATATGCAACCTATTACAAATCCAAGACTAATCCACACTGAAGTAAATGGTTGCTTGAAATGCCTAAGAAAACGATCCAACGATTTTTACCTGATCCTAATAAAATTAGGCATCATAAAACGCTTAGAATATTCGGCCGCCTTTTACAAGATGCCAACTTATGGCACCTTAACAGACGTTCAGCGCGTGGGGCTTTTGCTGTTGGATTGTTTTTTGCTTTCATCCCTGTTCCTTTTCAAATGGTTTTAGCTGCAGCAGCTGCCATTGTATTTAGAGTCAACTTACCTATTTCAGTTGCCCTAGTGTGGTTAACTAACCCACTAACTATGCCGCCTATATTTTATGGCTCCTACTTAGTTGGTACCCTAGTTTTAAATCAACCTGAGCAACATTTTGCATTTGAAGCCAGTTGGGCTTGGTTTTTAGAAAGCTTATCAACAATAGGCCCAGCGTTTTTAATTGGCTCGCTTGTATGTGCTTCTATTGCCGCAATCATTGCCTATTTAGGCATTGATATAATCTGGCGTCGCTCTGTTCGTAAAGCATGGCTTGCACGCAACCAATAAACGTTGTACTAAGGCGCAATAATACTTAAGTATTTGCGTGGCTAAACGCATTAAAACCACAAAATAACTCACTTTATTATAGACGAAAAAAAACCAACTAATTTAAGTTGGTTTTTTTATAGCAAAGTTCAAATTTAAAATCTGAACACTCTGCGTAAACCTACTAATGGTAATAGTAATAGCGTGTACCAAGGGAAACTTGCCGAACTTCTTTCATAAAGTTCTTCTTCCACAGGCGTACAGTCTTCTACTTCACCATCAATTGGCGTTAATTTTACAGCAACGGCTACACTTTCGTATTCCGTGTTACCTTCAATATCGGTTTCAACATTACCAAACGTATCGCGCTTTTCTACTGTTTTAGTGGCAACACCGAATATTTCGTTGTTTTCATTAATAACTTTAGCTTCAGCCATCGTATACGCGTAATCTGTTTCACCATCTGTTTCATAACACGGTAGTAAATCATTTAAGTTAGTGATTTTATCATCACCTATTTTGTAGATAAACGCTTCTTTACGACGGCTGTTTTCTGTTGTACCTACTTCACCTTCACCAACAACATAACCTTGATTGTTTATGTCGTTACCATAAGCACTTGAGCTATTAAAGTAGCCCGTTGGAAAAACCGTGTTACCCGTGCTTATATCGTGGTAAAAAAACTGGTCACGAATTGTTGTTTCAATACGCTTTGACGCATACCCAACAATTACATCGTTATCGTTTACTGCAAGTGCTTTACCTGCAAGCCAATCATCTTCTTGATCGATAAAATTAAAAACGTCACCATTTTTAAAGTACACAGGCATAGTTAAAATAGTGTCGTCATTTTTGTAATAACGCGCATTAGATGAACCAACAACAGTGCCATTACTATTTAGCGCAAGCGCAGTGCTTGTAAAAGCAAAATCGTCATCATCTTCAGGTGTTAATGCAAGGCCTAACGTTTCGGTAGATGTAATATTAAACGACTCATCAAGCTCCCACTTAACTGCACGCTCATCAAATACACCCGTGGTAACGCTTGAGTTTAGCAATTGAACACATGTATTAGTTGGCTCATCTTCGTTATCACAGTTATCTTCAATGTTATCAAGGCGATCCTCTGGGATACCCGTAGATACATAACCAACTACTGTGTAACCGTCGTTTGTTTTAACAATATCGTTAGCACGGCTAGTACCGCCGTAGTCGTCAAATTCAGGTACTAACGCTACGCTTTGCGTGCCATCTTCTGAAATAACAATACCGCGTTCAATAAAGTCATGGGTAAACCATGTTTCTTCTTCATCTTCATCATCCGGGGTAAACAAGATTTTATCGTATGGCGCTGCGCTCCAGCCAACACTTACGCCGTCTTCGCTTACCGCGTTGTAAAAGTTACTCATTGAGCGAGTTAAGCCATCGTAATCAACAGACTCTTCATCAAAAAGGACCTGTTCAGTTACCGTGCCATTGTCAAACTTAATACCCACTACAGAACTTAGTTTTTGGTATTCAAAATCAGTGGGTCTGCCAGCTAAAAAGCTGATCATAAATGAATGCGCATCAGCATTAGTAAATACAGCATCATTATTTTCAATGTCATCAAGTGTAAATGTGATTTCTTTATCACTTAACTCAAAATTATATTCTTCACTGTCGTAGGCGTTTTCAATAACACTTTCTGTGAAGTCGATGTAACTAATATCGATTGGTAAGTTATACAATCCGTTGGCAGTACCAATAATGTGCCCGCTTTCACTTACGTCAGTAACATAAGAATGTTTAGCGTCTTCAAGAGTACCTAGTTCTGTTAATTCATAGGTTGCACTTAATGCAGATGTACTCAGTGTCGCTAAAATACTGGCAGCGAGTAATTTATATTTCATTTTAATCCTTACTACTGATTCTGTAATTCTTCAAGTTCTTCCCAGCGCTCAAACGCGGCTTCAAGGTCAGACTCGAGTTTTGCTAAATGGTTCAATGCATTAGTGGTTACGTCGCTATCTTGTTTGAAAAAGTCAGGATCGCTCACTACAACTTGCTGCGCTTCTACTGCAGCTTCAAGTTGCTCCATTTTATTGGGTAGTTGCTCTAATTCAAGTTTTAATTTGTAAGAAAGCTTATTGCTTTTATTTTCTGCTTTTACCGCAGTAACTGGAGCCGGTTTTACTTCTTTTTTAGGCGCTGTTTGTTGTTTTTCTTGCTCTGCTAAGTAGCTTAAATATGCTTGGTAGTCAGTATAACCACCCACCATATCGGTAATTTTACCGTTACCTTCAAACGCCCAAACACTACTACAAGTATTATCAATAAACTCACGGTCATGGCTTACAATAAGCACAGTACCTTGATACTGATTAATAATTTCTTCCAATAGCTCTAGAGTTTCAATGTCCAAATCATTGGTCGGCTCATCGAGAACTAAAATATTTGATGGTTTTAAAAATAGCTTGGCAAGTAAAAGTCTATTTTTTTCACCACCAGATAATGCTTTAACTGGCGTGCGTGCACGTGCTGGCGGAAATAAAAAGTCTTGTAAGTAACCTAATACATGGCGTGAGCGTCCGCCCATCATTACTTCTTGCTTACCTTCAGCAACGTTATCTTGAACGGTAGCCTCTTCATCTAGCTTTTGGCGATACTGATCAAAGTAAGCAAATTCAAGATTTACGCCTTGCTTCACATTACCGCTGTCGGCTTCAAGATCACCAAACAATAGTTTTAACAAGGTCGTTTTACCAATACCATTTGGACCCACTAAACCTATTCTGTCTCCACGCATTACTAAAGTAGAAAAATCATTAGCAATTACTTTGTCTTTAAATGCATGATTAATATGTTTGGCTTCAAATACTAACTTACCAGAGCGATCAGCAGTTTCTATATTGAAGTCCGTTTTACCAACTTGCTCAACACGGGCTTTACGTTCAACACGTAGCTGCTTTAGTTCACGTACACGTCCTTCGTTACGCGTACGACGTGCTTTTACGCCTTGTCGGATCCACGCTTCTTCTTCAGCTAAGCGTTTATCAAAAAGTGCATTTTGTGTTTCTTCTACTTTTAAATCATGCGCTTTTTGTTCAAGGTATGTAGCATAGTCGCCAGGATAAGAAATCAGCTTACCGCGGTCTAAGTCTAAAATTCGCGTAGCTACAGCACGTATAAACGCACGGTCATGCGATATAAATACAATGCCGCCTTTAAACTCTTTTAAAAATTGTTCTAACCATTTAACACTATCTACGTCTAAGTGGTTAGTTGGCTCATCTAGTAGTAGCAGGTCTGGCTCACTTACAAGCGCACGAGCTAGGGCTACTTTACGTAACCAACCACCTGAAAGTGATTCTAATTTTGCATCTGGAGATAACTCTAATCGCGTTAAAACCAACTGTATACGCGAATCAAAACGCCAACCGTCACACGCTTCCAACTCGTTAGATAAACGCTCAAGTTTGTTTAGTAGCTTATCTGTGCAGTCAGTTTGTAGCTGTGTGCTTACGTGATGGTAATCAATTAATAAATTGGCTATATCAGGCATGCCTTGCGCTACGTAATCAAATACTGAGCCGTTTGCTCCTTTTGGTGGATCTTGCTCTAAACGAGAGATTTTAATGCCACCTAACTGGTTAATTTCACCATCATCTAAAATTACTTGGCCATCAAGTACTTTTAAAAGTGTTGATTTACCAGCGCCGTTACGCCCTACAATACATACGCGCTCGCCACTTTCAATAACTGCATCGGCATCATCTAATAGTGGATGGGTGCCATAAGCTAACTGCGCTTTTTGTATTCTTATTAAATCCATAAATACTGCTCTTTATTCTTGCGCTAAAAAATCATGCACACGTTGTGCATCAAACGGCCAATACAAGTGTTGGCCGGTTTTGCTTTCAAATACGGGTATACTTAACTGAAAACGCGCTATTAGTTGCTCATCAGTCATAATATCGGTTAATTCAAGCTCGTTTTTATTACCTAAAACCGACAATAAAACCTGCTCAGCTTGCTCACATAAATGGCAGCCATCGGTATGGTATAAAACATAATTAGCCATGAGTAATCAGCCAGCTATTATGTATTTTTTTATTTCGCTTAAAATCAGGCGATAATGTTTTTTCTGAGATGTTTTCTGCTTTTAAACCGAGTCCCATTAAACCAACTTCATCCATCACAAAGCCACGCTTGTTATTTGAGAATATTAGAGTACCTGATGGACTTAGTATTTTTTTAACCCATGTTAAAAGCTTAATATGGTCAGTTTGTACATCAAATGCATCTTTCATACGCTTTGAGTTAGAAAACGTCGGTGGATCTAAAAATATTAAGTCGTATTGCCCTTGAGCATACTCAAGCCATTTTAAACAGTCGGCTTGCTCAAAACGGTAGCGGGTATTACTAATATCATTTAAGGCAAAGTTATCTTGGCCCCACTTTAAATACGTTTTCGATAAATCAACAGTAGTAATTGCCTTTGCACCGCCCAGTGCTGCGTGTACAGATGCCGTTCCAGTGTAAGCAAATAAGTTTAGGAAACGTTTATCTTGCGCATTTTGTTGAATATAACGACGAGCCAAACGGTGATCTAAAAATAAGCCGGTATCTAAGTAATCAAATAAATTCACTTTAAATTTAGCACCAAACTCTTCTACTACCATAGTACGGTTTTGTTTTGCCATTGGGGTATATTGCTCTTCCCCTTTTTGCTTTTTACGTACTTTTACGGCAATGTTTTCTGGCGCTATATTTAACTGTTGGGCTGTTAAGCTAATCACATCTTGCAGGCGTTTCTCAGATGTTTTTTCGTCTATTTCTTTTGGTGCTGCGTATTCAAAAATAACCGCAGAATCACCATAAATATCAACAGCTACGTTGTACTCAGGAATATCTGCATCATATACGCGATAAGATTGTACATCGTTTTGCTTAAGCCAGTTTTTTAAGCCTTGCTTATTCTTTTTTAAGCGGTTTGCAAACGACATAGAACCTTCAAAGTTGAGCGCAGGCTTATCATCAGAAGTTAAGCTCACTTGCTTATCATCTAATTGATATAAGTTAAGCTCTACATCAAGTGGGCCATTTTTAAACTTATAACGCTTTTGTTTTACTAGTTTTAAAAGTTTAAATAAGCTTTCATCCATGCCTAATAACGCAAGCTTCCAATGATTGAAGTGCTTTTTAAAGCCAACACCCATACTACGGTGTAAATTTACCAACTCAGCCATAGAGCCAATACGCTCACCGTACGGTAAGTTAGAAATAACCACACCCGGAAGCTTAGCAACTGAAGTGAGTTTAGTTGCATCACTTTGCTTAAATTTAATGACTTTATCAAGCTCTGCGCGCTCAGCATTGCCAATGGCTTTATCAAGAACTTGTGCATCGTAATCATGGCCAATTAACCATAATTTAGGATCGGTTATCTGTGCTATTAATTCTTCACGTAGCTGCTTAAACTTAGCAGCTCTGAAACTTGGAAGACGTTCAAAAGCAAACCCTTCTCTAAATAAGCCAGGTGCTTCATTACGAGCCATACCCGCAGCCTCTATTAAAATAGTACCGGCACCACAACAAGGGTCAAATAAAGGTTGGTTAACATTTTCAAGCCAACCACTGCGCTTGATAATAGCAGCCGCTAAATGCTCTTTAATCGGTGCTTTACCTTGGCCTTGTCTGTAACCACGTTCTGATAAACGAGGGCCCGAATAATCAATGTATAAAGAGACGCCGTGGCGATTTAAGCGTGCGACTACACGCACATTGGCATCTTGCTTATCTACATTTGGGCGTTGTTCGTATAAATCGTTAAAGTAATCAACAATCGCATCTTTAATGACAAGCCCAGAAAATTGCGTATTTTTTAGTGAGTCGTTTGTGCCGTTAAAATCAACCGCGAACGTTTGAGTTGGCCCAAACCACTCTTGCCAAGGTTGAAAACGTGCAAATTTGTATAGGCTATCTTTATCATTAACGCCTTCTTTTTCTTCAATAAGCATCAGCACACGCGTTGCATAGCGAGTTGATAAGCAAACCTTTTGTGCCAATGTTGAATCCGCTTCAAAGCGAACAGAACCCACAGTTTGCTTAGACACAACTGCGCCTAGCTCTGTTAGTTCATCAACAAGTAAATTTTCGATTCCGATAGAAGTAAGTGCGATAAATTGCAAAGTAATAACCCTTAATAGCTAATTGCGCAGGATTATAACATAGGTTGGCTCACAAACACTTGATAAACACAGCCAGATTTGTAAATTTGCTAAGCAGATTTAGTTTGATATTGCTCAAGTATTAGAGGGTGAACGCGATTATTTAAAACACGAATGACTTCAAACTGCTCAAGCGATAAATTATCATCTAATTGGAAGGTTTCGCTTAGGTTTAAACAAATTGAGGCATCAGGGCAATGCTCAACAATTAAAAATTCGCCGGTTTGTGCTTTAGAGGTAAGTTTAACAATGGCTTCGGTACTTGGTTGGCTCCCCGTGTATTCTTCAAAAAACCAACTTTTGGCAAGTACTGGTTTTAAATGAAACTTTACGGCAGTCGCGTTTAGGGCTATTTGGCAAATTTGTGCGGGTTGCCAAAGCTCAAACCCGTCTAAATAATTATAAACTTGCTCGTAAAAGGCTGCATCTTCTAAACTAAAGCGCGGGTTTTCAAAAACACAGTCGGTTAATTGTCTTAATTTATACGGAGTACATAGCTGCATATCATCATTTAAATCAAGCAGTAAGCGGTTTTTATTTGCACATGCAATCCACTGCCATTGTTTTGTTGCTTGTAACATTTGCCTCCTCCTTGTTAAAAATTAATTTTTTAATAAGACAATAATATTAAATTATAGCTGCTTTTGACCATTTTTAAAACACCCACTTAGAACATTTATTGAACGATCAAAAGCTTACATAACTGATCCTTATAAGGAATCAACGATCGATTTTACCAATTGTGGTCCTTTGTAGATGAACCCAGTATAAACCTGAACTAAATTAGCACCTGAATTTAGTTTTTCTTGGGCTGATTGTGCATCATCAATACCACCTACACCAATAATTGGCAGCTTACCCTGCGTTAAGCGTTTAAGCTCGCTAACCACGTGTGTAGAGCGCTCTCTAACTGGTAAACCCGATAAACCGCCCGCTTCATCAGCGTATTGTTGACCCATAACTGCGCTGCGTTCTAACGTGGTATTGGTTGCAATTACACCATCAATTTTATTGCTTAGTAATGATTCGCTTACTTGTGCGATTTGGATCTCGTCAAGATCTGGCGCTATTTTAACTAGCATAGGTACTTGTTTATTGTGTTTTGCTATTAAATCAAGCTGCTCGTTCTTTAAGCTTTGCAGTAAATCGTCTAATGCAGCGCCGTACTGTAAATCACGAAGCCCAGGTGTATTTGGCGATGAAATGTTTACCGTAATGTAAGATGCATGCTCAAACACTTTACGCATACAGTGAATGTAGTCATCTTTGCCTTGCTCATTTGGGGTATCTTTATTTTTGCCTATATTAATACCTAAAATGCCTGTGTAATTTGCATCTTTTACATTATTTACTAGGTTATCAACCCCTTTATTATTAAACCCCATACGGTTAATAATAGCGTTTGACTCAGGTAATCTAAAAATACGAGGCTTGTCGTTACCGGCCTGTGGGCGAGGTGTCACTGTGCCTACTTCAACAAAGCCAAAACCCATTTGGCTAAATGCATCTATACACTCGGCGTTTTTATCAAGGCCTGCAGCAAGTCCTACAGGGTTTTTAAACTCAAGCCCTAAAAAATTTACCGGTTTATCTGCTACTTGTTGAGACCAAGCTGCATTTAAAGGGGTGTGTGCAAAGCGGCGTAAATTATTAAGCGCAAACTCATGTGCCCATTCAGCATCTCGGGTGAACATAAAACGGCGGGCTAAATCGTAAAACATGAATTGTTCCTCTTTAAATTACAGACAAAAAAATACCTCAGACAAGGCTGAGGTATTGTATAACAATTTTAACAATTAACTGATTATTTACTGAATAAATAACCAATTAAAGCCAAATTATTTTCCAGATGTATCACAGTTATGACTTAGTAGCATTAATTCACGCAGCGCAACTGAGAATTTTGCAAAATCGTGACTTTGCGATGTTTTAAACTCAGCAAGCATGTGCTTCCAACGTTGTAGTAATAAATCTTGGCTATCCATCCACTGATCTATTTGATTATCTACATCGTTTTCGTCACCTTCAAAGCTATTTAACACAACATGAGAAAGTGTACGTTGTTGCCAATCAAGCTCTTCACGGTACGACGCACGTGCAAGTGCTTGCCAATGGTTAGATACAGGCTGATTAGTAATTTGATCCAAGAACCAATGTAAGCCCATACGCGAACCAAGTTTGAAGTAGGTATTAGATACCATTGCGACACTTCGCCCAGAGTTATGTGCGATTTCAGCAATATCCATTACAGAGAACAAGCTAGAAAGGTCGATAATTCGCTTAGCAATCTGCTTAGGTACACCTTTATTGACTAACTCATCTGCTTTACCATTTAAGCATTCATGCTCTTTGTCTTGCATATAAGTGTTTAAGTTATCACTTAAGTCTTTAAATGTTGGAGCAAAGAACTCAATTGCTTGCTCAATAGTTTGTGCTTTATTACGATGACGTAAGAACCAACGCGTTGCACGGCGAACTGTACGACGTAATTGATAAAGCATTTCGGTTTGCACAGCAGCCGGAATTTTATTATCAAGTGCGCTAATTGATGACCACGTTTCACGCATTTCAAAAATTTCGCTAGCAATTGAGTAACACATTGCGATTTCAGCTTCGTTAGCGCCAGTCTCTTCATTCATGCGAACCATGAAATTTAAGCCCATGTCGTTAACGATGTTATTAGCCAATTTTGTAGCAATAATTTCTTTGCGCAGTGGGTGGTTATCCATTGCGTCATTGAACTTTTCACGCAGTGGACGTGGGAAAGATTTAACCAATAGCTGACGGTAATACGGGTTTTCAGTAATATCATCAGTTACTAAAGACTCTTTAAGCACCATTTTAGCGTAAGAAACCAGTACAGATAACTCAGGGCGCGTTAGGTCTTTACCTGCTGCCGCTCTTTCTGCTAGTTCTTCATCAGTTGGTAAGAATTCGATTGCACGGTTTAACTTGCCTTCTTTTTCAAGGGCATGGATAAAACGAATCTTTTCTTTAAGTGTTGAAGCACCTTTAGATTGCGTAATAGACAGCGTATGAGTTTGACGGTAACAATCTTTAAGCACTAATTCAGACACTTCGTCGGTCATAGAGTAAAGTAATTCATCACGCTGTTTACGTGTTAAATCACCTTCAGAGACTAAACCGTTAAGTAAAATTTTAATATTTACTTCATTATCTGAACACGCAACACCACCTACGTTATCAATAAAGTCGGTATTAACTCGACCACCTTTAGCTGCAAATTCGATACGACCAAGTTGAGTAGCACCTAAGTTACCACCCTCGCCTAATATTTTAGCACCTAAATCTTTACCGTTAATACGCAGCGCATCGTTAGCGCGGTCGCCTACATCTGCATCTGTTTCTTGGCTATTTTTGATGTAAGTACCAATACCACCATTCCACAGTAAATCAAATTCCATCATTAATGAGGCTTTAATTAGCTCATTTGGTGTCATGCTCGCTTTTTTAGTGCCCAACATTTTTTTCATTTCTGGGCTTAACGAAATTGATTTAGCAGCACGAGAGAAAATACCACCGCCGGCCGAAATGAGGTCTTTGTTGTAATCTTCCCATGATGAACGAGGTAAGTTAAATAAACGTTCACGCTCAGGGTATGACGTAGCAGCATCTGGCGTTGGATCAATAAATATATGCATATGGTTAAATGCCACTTGTAAGCGAATATGCTTAGAAAGCAACATACCGTTACCAAATACATCACCGGCCATATCACCAATGGCAACAACCGTAAAATCAGTTGTTTGACAATCAATATCCATTTCACGGAAGTGACGTTTAACTGACTCCCACGCACCTTTGGCTGTTATGCCCATTTTCTTATGGTCATAACCTACTGAACCACCTGATGCAAACGCATCACCAAGCCAGAAGTTATATTCGTTAGCAATGCCATTAGCAATATCTGAGAAAGTAGCGGTACCTTTATCGGCTGCAACTACTAAATACGGGTCATCTTCGTCATGACGTGTCACATTTACTGGCGGTACTATTTCCCCGCGCTCAATGTTATCTGTAATGTCTAATAAACCACGGATGAAAATTTTGTAGCACTCTTGGCCTTCTTTAATAAACGCTTCGCGTTCACTAGGTAGCTGTTTACAAACAAAACCACCTTTAGAGCCTACTGGTACAATTACAGTATTTTTAACTTGTTGCGCTTTAACTAAGCCTAAAACTTCAGTACGGAAGTCTTCACGACGGTCTGACCAACGAAGTCCACCACGCGCTACTTTACCACCACGTAAATGCACACCTTCTACACGCGGTGAGTATACAAATATCTCAAACGCTGGCAGTGGTAATGGCATATCAGGAATTAAACTAGGCTGTACTTTAAACGACACGTACGATTTAAATTGGCCCGCTTCATCTTTTTGGAAGTAGTTGGTGCGCAGCGTTGCTGCAATCATATCTACGTATAAACGAATAATACGGTCATCATCAAGGTTTGCTACGTTTTCAAGCTCTAAGTAAATTTGTGCACTTAATTTTTCAAGTGTTTTAGCGCTTGCAGGGCTTTTAACCGAGAATTTTTTAGCAAATAAATTAACAATTTGCGCAGCAATATTCGGGTAGTTAGCAAAGGTACTTTCAATGTAAGTTTGCGAGAAAGTAACCCCGATTTGACGCATATACTTTGCATATGCACGTAAAATAGACGCTTCACGACCCGTTAAGCCACCCATTAGTACTAAGCGGTTAAAGCCGTCGTTTTCAAGGCGGTTGCCCCAAACGTTGGTAAGTGCAGCACGAAAACGAGCAGAAATCTTGTCAAAATCAGCCATCCCTTTGCTATCAATAAGCATAGAGAAGTCCATGATCCAATTAATTCGACCATCACTTGTTTTAACAGAGTAAGGTGTTTCACCAACTACACGTAAACCAAAGTTTTCTAACATTGGCATTACGTCAGATAAATGAATTGGCTCATCTTTATGGAATAAGCTTAAACGAACAATATTACTGTTTGCTTCTTCTTGAGGACGGTAAAACAGCATTTCTAGCTTGTTTTCGTCTGTTAGCAGCTCTAGCTTTTCAATATCAACAACTGCGGCGCTTGGTAATACTTCATCTTTGTATGAACGTGCAAAAGCGTTGCAGTATTTACGATTTAAATCATTACCGCGGGCTTCACCTGCAGACTCTAACAGTGCAGATTGAAGTTTATCTTCCCAAGTGCGGGCCGCTTCTACTAAGTTGTTTTCGATGTCTTTCACTTTATATTCGATATTGTTATCGGTCACACGAACGGTGTAATGAGTACGCGCAAGTGTTGACTCAGAGAAATAGGTAGTAAATTCGACTTTTTCGTCAGAATTAAAGGCGTTAGCTAAAATATCTTGTGTTTCACGGCGCAGCGCTGTGTTGTATCGCTCACGTGGCACATACACCATGCAAGAGAAGAAACGCCCGTAAGCATCTTTACGCACAAATAAGCGACACATATCGCGCTCTTGTATTTGTAAAACGCCCATCGATACTTCTAATAATTCACTTTCGCGCGCCTGAACAAGCTCATCACGAGGGTAAGTCTCTAAAATATTTAGTACCGCTTTGTACGCATGTGTTCCTTTAGCAAAGTCACACATATCCATAATGCGGTTAATTTTACTTTTTAGAACTGGCACATCTGCTGCGCTGTTGTTGTAAAAACTTGATGAGAACAAACCAATAAAGCGGTCTTCACCGACTACATTACCTTCGTCATCGAAACGTTTAATACCAACGTAGTCAATATACGCTGGGCGATGCACGCGAGATACAGAGTTAGTTTTCGTTAACACCAATAAATTGCTGCTTAGTGCTTCTTGACGG
The DNA here is from genome assembly GCF_002221525.1 of Pseudoalteromonas espejiana DSM 9414. Lineage (NCBI taxonomy): Bacteria > Pseudomonadati > Pseudomonadota > Gammaproteobacteria > Alteromonadales > Pseudoalteromonadaceae > Pseudoalteromonas > Pseudoalteromonas espejiana. The sequence goes on from NZ_CP011028.1 coordinate 2,009,012, forward strand.
GCAAATTCTGGTAATTCAGATAATAAACGTGTGTGCTCATCTGTTGAGTTTTTCATTAAACCCAGGCTGGTTTCCATTTTACCTTTTAATTGGTAATCACCTTGCACTGGTGTTAATTCGTACTCGCGATAACCCATTAATGTAAAGTTATCTTTAGCTAGCCAGTCTAAAAATTCAACGGCTTCAGATACTTCGTTTTTATTTTTATTGTGCTTACGTTTAGGTACTTCTTGAGTAACTGACACAAGCTTTTCGCGAATTGGTTGCCAATCGTCTACCGCAATAGAGACATCAACTAACACAGATTCTAATTCTTTTTTAAATGATGAAATAACAGACGCGTCTGTTTGACGGTCAATTTCGATAAAGAACACTGTTTTAGTCGAGGTAGATTCTTGCTCTGCTTTTAAATTTGATAAGCCAGAAATTTTAGCGTTTTTGTCACGCTGAATTTTAAGTGGGCTGTGAAGTAATAAGTGAGAAGCTATATTTTCACGGGTCATAGCCATACGAACAGAATCAACTAAGAATGGCATATCTTTAGCGATGATTTCTACAATTGTATGTGATGACTGCCAGCCATCTTTTGCTACTTCAGGGTTGAAAACGCGAATTACTGCGTCGTCCGTGGTGTTTTTTTCTAGTGCATTCCAAAGGCTGAGTGCAGCACCGTATAAGTCACTGTCATTGCGATTTGCCAAATCCTCTTTAGACATGTTGCTGTACAAGGCTTTGGCGAATTTCTCAACGAGTAACACATTATCAGCGTGAACTTTTTTCTGGATAAGCTTACAGACATTATCTAGGATAACCGAGGCTTGGCCTTCATTTCGTGTCATTGTATGTTCCTTAATCTATTACTGCTTTTAGTTAAGCAGAATATTTGTACAGCCATTTATTAGCGTGGAGTCAGTTAAATTCTAACCCTTTTAGCGCTAATAAACAGCCTTTTCGATGAAAACATTTTAAGCATTTCAGCTATTTGGTCATCTATTCACAAAATATAGATATAAATGACCATTACTGGTCATTTAGGAGCACAATTATTCACTTTATTTTTTCTGGTCGGTCCACAGTAAGCTACCTATCGCAGGTAAAAGCAGCACTGCACCTAACATATTCACTAAAAACATGAAGGTAAGTAGTATTCCCATATCTACTTGAAACTTAAGATCAGAGAATATCCACGTACTTACACCTATCGCAAGCGTAATACCGGTAAATAATACTGCACTACCACGCTCAACAAGCGCGTTACGGTACGCCACACTAAGCGGTACATTTTGCTTAAGCTGCCCCATCATAGATGACAAAATGTAAATGCCGTAATCAACCCCAATACCTACACCAAGCGCTATAACAGGCAATGTAGACACGGTTAGGCCAATTTCGAGCTGTACCATAAGGGCTTGCGCGAGTGTTGATACAATATAAAGCGGTAGTACCACAGCAATTGTTGCTTTAACACTTCTAAAGCTCATTAAACATAACACTATTACGGCGCCGTATACGTAAAGCATCATCGGAATTTGCGCAGCAGATACCGACTCATTTGTAGCAGCCATTACCCCAACAGGGCCCGAAGCTAGTTTAAAAGCAAGCTTATCTGTGCCCTCTTCTTGTGCAAATTGCTTAACACTTTGAATTACAGTATCAATAGTTTGCGCTTTGTGATCATCTAAAAAGATAATCACTGGCATGACAGAACAATCACCATTAAGTAAACCGGTACTGGTTTCTACTCGTGCAGTAGATTGCACTAAACTTGCCGAATTACGCGGTAAGCTTTGCCATTTTAAGTTACCTTCGTTGTAACCTGCATTCACCGACTGCGCGACCGAACTTAAACTAACCGCCGATTGCACCCCAGCTACATTTTCTACTTTGTATTGAAAACGACTAATACGCGCCATTACATCATGCTCTGTACATGCTGCTGGGTAAGCTTCAACAATCACTTTTAAAATATCTGACGAAATAGTGTATTTGTCCGATATTAAAAATGTGTCTTGGTTATAACGCGCATCTTGATGCAATGAAGGCGCACCTGCGTGTAAATCACCAATACGCATTTTATCTGCTTGCCAGTAACCTAATGCAAATAAAACTAACGTAAAGCCGATGATCACTTTAGCGGTTTTAGGGTCTGTTGCCTTAACTAATAAATTACGAATTGCATCAAGCATATTTGGTTTTTGAGCATCACCAGCTTGAATGTGCACTGTATTAGCAAAGTTTAAGTACGAAGCCCACACAGGTAGTAAAATTAAATTAGTAAATATAATTACAGCCACACCTAAACTGGCTGTTATAGCAAGCTCACGAATAATACCAATATCTATGGTAAGGAGTGTTAAAAAGCCAACTGTGTCAGAAAGAAGCGCAATGCCACCAGGTACTAATAACGCTCTAAAACTTGATTGACAACAAACACGCGTACTTTTACCTTCGCCTACTTTTTTGCCAATCGCGTTTATCATTTGCACACCATGGCTTACACCAATCGCAAACACTAAAAATGGGACCAAAATAGACATAGGATCAAGACCAAACCCTAAGCTTGAAAGTAAACCCATTTGCCAAATTACGGCAATAATAGAACAGGCAATTGGCAATATAGTGAGCTTTAGGCTGCCACAAAATAACCAAACCATAATAAATGTAAATGCAATTGCGATTGCAAAGAACAGCACAACACCTTTAGCACCTTGTGCTATATCTCCTGCCATTTTTGCAAAGCCAATAATATGAATGCTCACTTTGTCTGTACTTAGTGGTTCTCTTAGTTGGCTTTCGAGTTTTTCAGCAAAAGCGAGTGTATCTAACTTTTGCTGTGTTTGCGGATCGGTCTCTAATAGCTGCGCTGTCACCATGGCACATGAGTAGTCGCTGGCAATCATACGCCCTACTACTTTTGCTTTTTCGATATTTTCTTTAACGATGCCTAAGCCGCGTGCATCAGCTTTAAAGTTTGCAGGTATAATTGGACCACCGGCAAAGCCATCTTCTACCACTTCAACAAAACGTGCACTTGGCGCAAAAATTGAGTTAACTAAAGGGCGATTTACACCAGGAATAAAATAAAGCTGATCGTGTACCGCTTTTAACTGAGTAAAAAACTCAGGGTTAAAAATATTACCGCTATCATCACACACCGATATTAAAATACTGTTAGCGCCACCAAATTGCTTTTCATGCTTTGTGTACACTTTCATGTAGTCATGATTGAGCGGGATGTTTTTATTAAATGATGCGTCTAGTTCAATATGCGTGGCTTTGTAGCCTAAAAAACATGTTATGAACGCAAATACGATTAACATGATTGTGCGGTGTCTAAATACCGCTTTTTCTAAAAAATCTAAAAACATATGCATTAAGGGGTCAACTCCTTCACTTTAATGCCATCTTCTGTTGCCATGACCAATTTATTATTAATTATTACGCCATCTAGTATCGCTTTGCCATCGGGACGTTGTTCATGAGTTAGTAAGCCATCTTTTAAATGAAAAATCACGCCACTATTAGCAAGCAATAACCACTGCTCGTTGTTATAATTTATGATGTTGTTTACTGTGGCTGTTTTCACATTTTCAAAATGTTGCCACTGCTGCTCGTTTTTACTTTTGGCAAACACATTACCTCGTAAACCTGCCACTATTTCTTGTTCGCTATCAGATGCAACGGCAAAAAAAGAGCCAGGATAAATCTCATCAAGGCGTTGCCAAGTGACGCCGTTATCTTGGCTGCGTGCCATTAGCCCCATTTCGCCAACCAACATTAAGCCATTATCTGTTTTTTCTATGCGATTAAAGTGTGGCAAAATAGAAGCGGTTTCAGCTTCGTAACCCTCAGGGTCATTTTCTTTTAAGTCGTTTAAATACTCTCTGTCTTCGCTAAATAATAAAGAGTCTAAAAAGCGTTTTTGCCAATGTTGTCCGCCATCGGTTGTTTGATAAAACATCCCGTAAGCACCAACAGCAAAGCCTGTTGTGTTATTTTCAAAATATATATCTAAGCAAGGCTTATCAAGCTCTGGTTTAGCTTGTTGTAACTGCCAGTTTTGCCCGCCATCAGTGGTATTGATAATTGTTGCATCGTGCCCGCATGCCCAGCCGTTAGTCTCGGTGCTAAAATCGACGGCAGTTAACAAAACTTGCGTAGGTACACTTTGTGCCTGCTGCCACTTTTCACCATTAATGCTTTTTATAACAGTACCGTGTTTGCCAACTGCAACAAGGCCAGCGCCTGTATTTGTAATATCGGTGAGGAGAGTTTTATTTGCGTTAATTGCGCTAATAGCTTGTAAAGGTGCATCTTGTGCAACACTTGCACCGCTTATAATCAGGCTGGCATATACCAAATACTTCATAAATTTTAATCGCCTTGAACTGAAGAAATGTTTGTCTTGTTTACTGAGGAAAAACCTGCGCGTCATAAAGACAAACGCGATGAGAAAGAAAAAGCAGCTAACGGGCTGTTAGCTGCATATTACTTGGTTATCTACCTTCACGGCGCAATGCGCTTGAAGTAAACTCGTTATCGTTAAACGATTCTGAAAAATCGTACATTTTTTCTTGGTTATCTAAACCAATTGCTAAATAACGACGCGAATTTAAATCGTGATAAACTTCAAGTGTACTCCACTGCGTAGGTACTTCGTAGTAGTTAAGACCATAAGCCATAGCTACACGATAAAGTTGGTCACGGTTATCATAAATGTCGGTAACCTGAACTTGCCAGCTATCTTCGTCTATGTAAAACACACGCTTTTTGTAAATATGGCGCGTATCATCTTTTAAGTTCGCTTCAACAACCCAAACACGGTGTTTTTCATAGCGTGTATGCTCAGGATTAATATGACCAGGTTTTAAAATGTCATCGTATTCCAGCTTGTCACTATGCAGCTTATAACTATTGTAAGGAATGTATAACTCTTGCTTGCCTTTAAGTGTCCAATTGTAACGATTAGGCGAGCCATTAAACATATCAAAGTCATCAGTAGTACGTAAGCTATCAGCCGCTGTACCTGGTGCATCGTATGCAACGTTAGGTGCACGACGTACACGACGTTGACCTGAGTTATAAGTCCACGCTTGGCGCGGCGTTAATATTTGGTCCATGGTTTCATGTACAAGTAGCGCGGTACCGGCTAAACGAGCAGGCTCAGTTACTTTTTGTTTAAATTTAAACAAAATGTTTGAGTCTTGAAGCTCTGCAGGTGTTGCTTTTGGATCAGAATATTTAACCAGTAACTGCTCATCAAAACCTACATAGTTATAAGATCCTGATGCTGTAGGTGCAGCCTGCCCACCAAAGCGCTCAATAGATTGACCACGGTAACGTAATAAATGATTCCAAATAGCTTCTAAACCCGACTTAGGAATCGGGAATGGAATACCAATTGCAGTATTTTTTATACCATTACCACCTTCAATAAGCTCTGCGCTTGGTGCAAATTCTTTGGTTGCATCATAAACAAACTGCGGATACGAAGCCGAACGGCGTGTTTCGTATACAGGCATTTTAAACGTATCAGGATACGCTTCAAACAATGCAATTTGGCCAGGGCTCAAATTTTCTTTGTATTTATCGATATTTGTTTTATCAATAGTGAATAAAACTTTGTCGGCTGAGTATGGGTCAAGGTGATGCATACCCGGTTCATACCCTTTTGGAGCTGATGTAATACCACCGTTCCATGCTGGGATAGAACCATCCGCATTTGCTGCTTTTTCTGCGCCAAATGGCGTTAAGTCTTGCCCTAAACGTGCAACTTCTTCAGCACTCATTTTTGCTAATGCAGCCGAGCTTAAAAACATGCTACACAAAGCGGTAGCGATGAGGGTAGGTTTTTTAATCATACTAATATTACCCCTAAATTGAATATTTTAAATTGAAAGAAACGTAGTCGCGATCTGAGAAAGTATTGATATCGCCACCACCCCAAAATGAGTTGTAGCTCACATCAAGTGACCATGCATTTTGGTAGTTAAAGTTCATGGTTACACCTAATGATTTACGGTCTTCAATAAATAAGAACATAGGATCAGGCGTGTTACCATTTACGTCATGAGAAAATACAAATCGCGGAGAGAAGTTAATGCCATTGTACAGATTAAAGTAGTCACCTTTAGCAATTAAGCGATAACCCCAAGATGATGCCGTTGCAAACGACTTTTCTTCTGGGCCATTAGAAAGACCAAGTTGCAATGTTGTGTAGTCAGTTGTGCCTGGACCGGTAATTACACCGCTTCGACCAGTACCTGATACATTTAAGCGCATTTCGTCGTAATCAGGCATATCATGAATTTTAACAGCACCCACTTCACCTACTACAGCCCAACTATCAGCACCTAATGACGGGCCAAATAAATGTGTAGCTGTAAATTGAATTTGCGATGTATCACGCTCAATGTAACCTTGTGCTACTTCGCCAGCGGCTACCGAACTAATATCGTCACCAAAACTCATTTGCGAAATACCCGCAAAGTCTGGACGAATACCCGCTAGTGCTAATTGCTCAGGCATTGCAGTGTATAAAAGTTCAACATCATCTATTTGAAGTGGCTCATCTTGACGATAAGCAAATTCACCTGCAAAGGCGGTTTCACCAATGGTGGTATTAAAGCTTAAGCCATAAAGTTTAATATCTTCTGGGTAATCGTTTTCTGCTTTAGAAAAAGCAACTAAATCGGCTACGTTGTCATCTGTAATTTCAGTTGTGGCAATCATCGCTAAATCTTGAGCGATAGCAGCTTGTGAAAAGTTAGAAACACGTCCAGAAATAAGCGGCCTGCGGCTGTGGTAATTTACATGATATAACGCAACTTCTGTATCGTTCCACTCAGGTAAAAACACACCTAAACGTAAACCATATTGGCCACCATCTTCAGGCTCTGTTTTACCGTTATCACCTTTACCTTTAAGGGCCACTTTGGTTGGATGCGCTAAATACATATTTGCAAGTAATGCTTGGCCTTCGGCGCTAGTTGGATCTACACCCTGGGCTGCAGCTACTTGAGCAAAGTTTGTATATAAATTATTTAAACTGTCAGTTAAAAACGCAACATCAATATCTGGGTTTGATGTAAACCCTAACTGTACATTTTGCTGATAGCCGTTTTCTGCTGCAAAGTCGTTAGTAGAAAAATAGGTACCCGCAGCAGGTAAGCGTGTCTCATGCCACTGATACTGGTAAAAACCTTCTAGGGTAATATTTTCAGTAATTCCTAATGAAGCCCAAAGCATACCCACTGGGATAAACGCTTCTTTAAGCTCAGCACCCGGTGCTTTTAAGCGGTCAATATCAACTGGGTTTACGTTAATACCGTGCGAAATTAACGTACTTTCACCCCAGTTAACTACTTGTTGGCCTAAACGAATTGAAAGTGGGTTATTCCCATCGTTTAAATCAAAGTTAGCCCAAACGTAGGCATCAAGTAAACGAATGTCAGCACAGCTTTGCTCTTTAGTGTCGTCATCATCACAAGGGTCTACGCCCTGCCCTGACGTTGGGTTAACGTAAGCTCTGTCGCCATCCATTAACTCAAAATCGTAAAAGTACATAAAGCGTGTAAATAAGCCGTAGTTATCTTTGCTTATTGAAAGGTCGTGTGTGCCTTTCAATAATTTTGAAAACGAGTCACCGCTATCAAAATTAAGATTACCTGCATCGCCATTATTAGAATAAGAGCCAGGCTGCGCCCAAACATCTTGAGAAGAATAAATTGTATTTAATGCAGGATTATACCCAGACCAATCAAATGCAGGATTATTACTTTTACCAATAATGTTGAAATCTCTATCTTCAACACGGACGCTTTGACCATAGGAAAAAGTTGAATCGAAAGTTACATCAAAACCTCCAACCTCAAAATTTGCTGCATTCGCTGCTGCAGATAAACCTAAGCTTGCGGCTGCTAAACCTATAGCTATTTTGTTTTTAACAAAAAGCGATCTTCTTATCATTGTGTATCCCCCCTGTCGTGGGTAATTATGTGTGATCAAGTTATTGTTTTTAGTGTAATCTTAACGATAGAAGCGATTATAAAAAATTACAAATGGTCGCATTCAATCAATTATTATATTTTTTTAGCTGACGTTTACGTATTGGTAAGACGTCATACCAGATAATTTATACACGTAAATTAACAATAGAACAAATTGAAATTAACAAAAAGATAATATTTTTATGTATCTATAACATAAAAACGACAGGTTAGGCGATACGTTCGAGGCGAATAAATTTATTCTCAGGGGTGAGTAATAGTCTAAAGCGCCCTCTTATTCCAATAGAAGAAATATAAGGGCGTAGGTGTGAAGCGGCAAAACGTATTGTTTTGCCGTTATCCTCAACAACTTGCAGTGAGCTATAACGGCCATGGTAATAGTCCATGCACTTGTTATAGCTCAAGTTTAAGTAAAAGTAATACTCTGTCATTTAGTTGAGCGCTTTTTCTACCTTTTCGTATAAATCTGCACTTAATCCATCAAGATTAGCCAAACGTTGTAGCTGGGCTTTCATTGCCTTTGCACGCGTTTCATCAAAGCGTTTCCATGACATAAATGGCGTTAGCATTCTTGATGCATTTTGTGGATTAATCGCATTTAATTTAATGAGTAAGTCACCTAATAACTCATAGCCTTTTCCATCTTCTCGATGAAATTGCGATGTATTAAAATGACTAAAGCTACCAACTAATGCACGAACGCGATTAGGGTTTGAAAAGTCAAAGCTTGGGTGCTCATATAACGCTTTTATATTATCTATTGCATCAGCATCGGCGTGCATCGCTTGAAGTGCAAACCACTTATCCATTACCAATACATCATGACGCCACTGGCTATCAAAGTGATTTAAAAGCGAGCCACTTAACGGATGAGATGCTTTAACTACTGCACTTAGCGCAGCTAAAACATTGGTCATATTTGAAGAGTCAGCCGCGTTACTAATTATACTGCTTACTTCGTCGTTTTGTGTTTTAGCAAGGTAATGCAAACACATACCTTTGAGTGCACGTATAGCAACGGCATTTGCATTTATACTACCGTCATCTACTAAGCTGTTGTAACAGCTTAAAAACTCAGATGCTAACTGGGTTGCAATTTGCTGCTCAAAACGCGTTGTTATAGTAATAATTTCATCAACCTGAATTATCTCAAACTCAGCGGCAAACGTATCAAAGCTAGGAAGCTTAATCAGCTCTGCTATGAGTGCTAAATCCCCTGATTGCGCCTCAACTAAAACGCGTAGGGCTGTTATTACATTGTCACTTAGCTTTGCTTGCTCAGGCGCATCCATTGCCTCTTTTACAGCTTTAATAAATAACTGCTGCTGTGCATCCCACCGTGAAAAATCACTACGTGCAAAACGCATTATATGTAATAAATCGTGCTCTGAGTTCTGCTGGTTTAAAATACACGGCGCTGAAAAATCTTCTAGTAAAACAGCAACTGGACGAGACTCGATAGAGTCAAACGTAAATGTTTGCGTTTGCTCTGTCACATTAAGTACATGATCTTGTTGCTCTCCTTGATATGTAAGCGCAGTACTTTCGCCTTTTTCATTTAATAACTCAATGGCAAAAGGAATATGTAAATTACTATTATCTGGCTGATTTAACGGTGCTGACTGCTCAACAGTTAACGTAAATAGCTGCTTTTCTTGGTCGTAATGTTGAATGGCTTTTAAACGCGGCGTACCCGATTGGTTATACCAACGTTTGAACTGGCTTAAATCAATTGCAGATGCGTCGCTCATTGCCGCAACAAAATCATCGCAGGTAACCGCTTGGCCATCATGGCGCTCAAAATAAAGCTGCATTCCCTTTTGAAAGTTAACTTCACCTAGTAATGTATGCATCATACGAATAACTTCAGCGCCTTTATCGTAAACAGTCACGGTGTAAAAGTTATTCATTTCAATTACTTTTTCAGGGCGAATTGGGTGAGCCATTGGACCTGCATCTTCACTAAATTGATGTGTGCGCATAACTTTAACCGCATCAATTCTGTTGAGCGCGCGAGAGCCTAAATCACTGCTAAACTCTTGGTCTCTAAATACCGTTAACCCTTCTTTTAACGATAACTGAAACCAATCTCTGCACGTTACTCGGTTACCAGTCCAGTTATGAAAATACTCATGCCCTACAATAGATTCAATAGTGTGATAGTCTTTATCTGTCGCGGTTTCTTGATTCGCCAATACGCATTTACTGTTAAATACATTTAAACCTTTATTTTCCATTGCGCCCATATTGAAAAAATCAACGGCCACTATCATATAAATGTCTAAATCGTATTCAAGGTCAAACCGTTCTTCGTCCCACTGCATTGCTTTTTTTAGAGAGTTTATTGCATGCGGAGTTTTAGATAAATTGCCTTTATCTACAAATAGAGCTAGCTCTATTTCTCGGCCACTTTTAGTCGTGTACGTATCTTTTAGTACATCAAAGTCACCCGCCACTAAAGCGAATAAGTAACTTGGCTTTTTAAAAGGGTCTTGCCATTTAGCAAAATGACGACCATCTTGTGTTTCACCACTGTCTATTTCATTACCATTAGAGAGTAACTGCTTGAAGCTTTTATCAGCAATGATGGTTACGTCATAGGTGCTTAATACATCAGGACGGTCCATAAAGTAAGTGATTTTTCTAAAGCCCTGAGCCTCACACTGCGTGCAATAAGCACCACCCGATAAATAAAGCCCCTCTAGAGAGGTATTCGTTTGTGGTGAAATTTTAGTCACCATTTTAAGTTGGCATGCATGCGGTAAGTCATTAATAATTAAATGCTCACCTTCAACTTTGTAATTACTGTAAGGTGTGTTATCAACTTCAAGCTCAATTAATTGCAAATCTATACCATCTAGCACTAACGCAGAATTTTCGTGAGTTGTTCGCTTAAGCGTTAAAAGTGCAGTAACTTTGGTGTTTAATGGCTGTAAATCAAAAGTCAGCTCGGTGTGCTCAATAGAAAAATTTGGCGCTGTGTAGTCTTTTAAATACTGCGCTTGAGGTTGTTCTGAAACGGTCATAGTTACTCCAGCTAAAGCTCCTTAAATAAGGAGCTATTTAGATTTAAGCAGGTTGCTTTGGTTCAATGCGTAAAATTTTAATGCCTACGTACGCATATATAATAGCTAAGAAAGGATTAATTAAATTAAAGAAAGCGTATAACGCATAATCAAATGGGTTAATTAATAAAACACTTTGCATGTATGCACCACATGTATTCCATGGAATAAGTGGACTCGTTATCGTACCGCCATCTTCAAGTGTACGTGATAAATTTACAGGTTTTAAACCGCGCTTTTTGTATTCTTCTTTAAACATGCGCCCAGGTACTACAATGGCTATGTATTGATCCGCTGCAATTAAGTTTGTACCAACACAGGTAGCAATGGTTGATGCAATAAGTGAACCTGTGCTTTTAGCGATTTTTAAAATACTTTTAACAAAAATATCTAATAAGCCGGTTTTTTCCATGATGGCACCAAACATAAGTGCCGTCATTATAAGCCAAGTTGTAGTTAGCATACCTGCCATACCACCACCGCTTAATAATGAGTCCATTTTTTCATCGCCAGTGACAATATTGAAACCATCAAAAAACGTAGTCCAGATTATTTTAAAGTAACCAACTAGTTCACCTTGCGAAAGGTCTAACTGTGTTGCAATTAAATCTGACTGAAAAAGCATTGCCCACACAGCACCTATTACCGCACCAATCGAAATAGCAGGAAACGCTGGCATTTTTTTAATTGCAAGAACCAATAGCACAATTAAAGGTATGAGCATTTCAAAACCGATATTAAAGTTTTGCTCTAAAATCGCAGTAATTTCTTCAATTCGGCCTGCTTCATTTGAAGCCGTTGCATTAAAGCCCATAAATATAAAAATGACTAGCGCAATTACAAAGCTTGGCACAGTTGTCCAAAGCATATGATGAATATGTTCAAATAAGTCAGCGCCCACAACAGCTGGAGCTAAATTGGTGGTTTCTGATAATGGGCTTAATTTATCACCAAAATAAGCACCAGAAATAACAGCGCCCGCTGTAACGGTAGGATCTAGTCCTAAACCTGTTGCTACGCCTAATAGCGCCACACCTATTGTGGCTGCAGTAGTCCAAGAACTACCAATACTCATAGCTACAATGCCACAAATTAAGCAGCTCGCGGCATAAAACCAGCTTGGGTTAATCACTTGTAAGCCATAGTATATTAATGTCGGAACGGTGCCCGATAGCAGCCAAGTACCAATTAAGGCACCTACCATTAATAATATCAAAATAGCCCCTAACGACAGGGTGATGCCTTCAATCATGGCATCTTCAAGTTTTTTCCAGGTATAACCATTTTTAAGGCCAATTAAAGCCGCTGCAAAAGTAGCAAACAGTAACGCAATTTGGTTGGGGCCTGATGATGAATTATCACCAAATAAGTAAACTGCAGCACCAAGTAGGCATATCAAAACAGTTATTGGAACTAGCGCATCGAGGAACGAGGCGGGTTTAATTGGTTTTTCTAAAGGCTTCAAAATAGTGACTCCTACACACATATAGGAATGTGTGTTTATTTATTATTTTTAGCATATCAGTGCATTTTTTAAGCCACAGTAATGTAACTCAATTTTAGTAATTGGCGATTATAGCAATTCAGTAAAATTTAGGTAGCAAAAAAGGCGCATTAAGCGCCTTTTAAAAGTAGTAAAACACGGTTTTACTTTTTAGCTATACGGCCAAAGTTAATGTAATCCTGCGTGATTAAAGCGGCCTCTTCTAAGAAAGGGTCTAGCTCTTCAATTACTTCAGGCACATCGTCTAGGTTTTCAACGGGGTCTTTACCTAAACGCTTTAAACGCTCGTTTGTACGAGCTAAGGCGCGTGCTTCGTTTTCATCTTTTTCTTTAATGCGGTTAGCTTCGACTAAAGAAATAGTTTTACGATCTTTTTCTTCATTGTAACGAGCAATGTCATCAAATACATAGCCAAACTCTGGCTCTGATTTAATTCGCTCATTATGCTGCTTTTCTAAGTAAGTAATAACAGGGGTTAAATTTCCTTGTTTATTGTACTTAGCGCGCACAATGCTATCCCAAGGTAATGCATTATCTTGCTTACTTTCACCCCACTCAGCCGGATCGATAGCTGATGGAAAAGAGATATCTGGAATAACGCCTTTATGTTGCGTACTACCGCCATTTATACGGTAAAACTTAGCTATGGTGTATTGCACGCTGCCAAGCTCGTTATCGTATAAATCATACGCACGGCCTAAACCTTTGTGCTGCTGTACAGTCCCTTTACCAAAGGTTTGTTCACCAATTATCACTGCGCGACCATAATCTTGCATCGCAGCGGCAAATATTTCAGACGCTGATGCGCTGTAGCGATCAACTAATACAGTAAGCGGACCATCGTAATAGGTAATGCCGTCACGGTCTTTTTGTTCTTCAATTCGGTTATTTAAAGTATGAATTTGAACAACGGGGCCTTGGTCAAAAAAGAGGCCTGATAACTGAGTAGCTTCATATAATGAGCCACCGCCGTTTTGACGAAGGTCAATAATAATGCCATCAACGTTTTCTTCTTTTAGCTTAGCTAACTCAACTTTTACATCTTTAGATAAATTATTGTAAAAACCAGGTATTTCAATAACACCTACTTTAGAGGTTAAGTTTGAGTAACTTGCTTCAAATACTTCTGATTTAGCGGCTCTATCTTCTAAGCGGATTTTATCACGCGTAATTTCTACCACTTTTGGCGTACCGTGGGCATCAGCACCTTTCAAATATTGTAAACGTACTTTGGTGCCCTTTGGCCCTTTAATTAAATCTACAACATCGTCTAAGCGCCAACCAATAACATCTACAAACTCTTTGTTATCTTGTGCTACACCAATTATTTTATCGTCAGCTTTTAATTGTTCTGTTTTATCTGCTGGGCCACCAGGGACTAAACTGCGAATAACAGTATAATCTTCATCTGGGCTTAAAACGGCACCAATGCCTTCAAGCTCTAGGTCCATATCCATTTTAAATTGCTCAGCGCGACGTGGCGATAAGTACGAGGTATGTGCCTCTATGCTACGTGCTAAAGAATTCATCACAATTTGAAATGCATCTTCAGAATTTGTTTGAACTAAACGTTTTTGCGCATTTTTGTAACGTTTGGTAAGAACCTCTTTGATCCCTTCCCAGTCTTTACCTGTCATTTTTAAACGAAGCGCATCGTATTTAACGCGCTCACGCCAAATCTCGTCTAACTCAGCTTGCGATACTGGCCATGCAGAGTCTTCACGGTCAAAAAAATACTCATCGTCTTTATCAAATGTCATTTCTTTATCAAGCAACGATAAAGAATATTCATAACGTTCAAAACGGCGCTTTAAACTTAGATTAAAAATATCAAAGGTAAAGCCAAGTTTTCCGGTAGTGATACCGTTATCAAAATCATCGCGGTATTTTTCAAACGACGCAATATCGCTTGCTAAAAATACGCTTTTATTAAAATCAAGGGATTCGATATAACGATCGTACACTTTACTCGAAAGCTCATCGTTAAATCGAACCGGTGTATAGTGTGAACGAGCAAATAAGTTAGCCACTCGTTTGCTGGCAGTGCCATGTTGACTTTCTTGCTTAAGCACAGGTAAGTCTTCAAGTTTGGCAGCTTCTACTGAAGCAAGTAAAGAACCTGAAAACAGGGCAGCAACTAACGGAATGAGCGTAAACTTTTTACTCATACACAACTCCTTAATTTATTTACAGCTTAAATAATGTATAAGCTGTCAGCTTTGGTTTTAACTTGCATACCAGTTACTAATTCAACATGAACTTCGTCCTTGTTTACTTCAGTAATTACTGCATTTACAAGTGCTTGGCCAAGTTTAACCTTAACCTTGTTATTAACCTTGACCTCACTTGCAGGTAAAGGTTCAACTTTTCCTGAACGTTTAGCTGGCGCTGCTTTAGCTGGTTTATTAGCTTGTGCATTGTTTTTGCTAGCGTGAGCTGGTTTTTTCTTGAAAGATTTAGAATCTGAATCTTGGCGAGGACGCTGCTGCTTTTTACGCTTTGCCATTTTCGCGCGGCTTTCTTCTAGGGCTTTTTGAGCGTGATCAATATGCTCTTGCTCTACTTTTTCACCCTGATTACCATCAAGGTCAATACGAAACTCTGACTTAGTCACAGCTTCTAAATAGCGCCAGTTCGACGTGTATTTTCTAAGCGCTTGACGTACTTGTGTCTTACTTACTTTTTCAGACCCTTCAATACGTTCAGCGATATCTTTAAAAATACCGACTTTAAGCGGTTTAATACCGTCTTTTTGTTTAAAACATTGTGGGAATTCTTGATATAAAAATTCCAACACTTCATTAATATCTTTTAGCTTGTTTGTGGTTTCCATTTTAGAACCTATTTTTCACATCTTTTCATCAAGGGACGAATCAACGTAGTGTATTACCCAGTCGACCAACTCTTCGAAGTCGGCCTCTAGTACAGCCATATCACCACGAAGGTGTTCCCAAATACCATTTATTATTTCATCGATTGATTCACAATCTAAATCATCTGGGAGTTTATCCCAGGCAATGTGAATCAAATCATTGAGCGTTTCCGCTACATGTTCTTCATCCCCTTCCCAGTCGCCAACATCTTGTATAGCAAATAGGTAGTCTTGAACATTTAGCAAATCTTTCATTACAAGCTTGCCTCTAAGCATTTAACTAATGCTTCAAGACCCGCTTGGTCATCAGTATCAAATCGACCAATAGTTGGGCTATCAATATCAAGTACAGCAACTATTTTATCATTTTTCATGATAGGTACAACAATCTCTGAGTTTGACGCCGCGTCACATGCGATGTGACCATCAAAAGCGTGAACATCTTCAATTAATTGTGTTTGCAACGTTGCTGCAGCAGTACCACATACTCCTTTACCTACAGGAATACGGATACAGGCCGGATTACCCTGAAAAGGCCCAAGTACTAATTCACTCGGTGAATCCATAAAGTAAAAGCCCGCCCAATTTACATCTTCTAATGAGGTAAATAACAGCGCACTTACGTTAGCCATATTAGCAATGACATTAGATTCACCAGCAATTAGTGATTCAGTTTGCTTAACTAATGACTGGTAAAAATCGTGCTTTTGCATACCAAACTACTTCTTATTAAACAGACAGTAGCTAAAGGTACTCTTTGTCGTGAAAAATTGAAACCTTTTGCAGGCAAAAAAACAGAAATAGCGCCGTTTTTCAGCACGCTTGATTAATATTTCTGCAATTATTTTTTTGAGGATTTACGAAGGCCAAACAAAAATAGTCCAGCAGCAAATGCTGACATTACACTATTAATTAAAAATATCTCGCCTGTAGTCGCACTTAGTAAAAAGCTAAATATTGCACCACCTAATAAACCTAGTGTTAAAACCCCCGAATAGTTTACTTTTGCGTACTTAAACATTAGTAAATAGCCAGGCACAACAAAAGCAGCCATAGTAAGGCCAACAATGTGAGCATTCGCTATTGCGGTCATTAAAAGTTGCAAAAAAATAGTGGTAACATCACCATTAACTGTCAGTCCATAATATAAGCCCAACAGGCTGCCAACAATAACGGGCGATAACAAAGAAAGTGCAACACTTTTAGCAAGTTGATGTTTCATATAAGTTCCTAATTACACACTACAAACAATATATAAAGCATGCACCAAGTTCTTAAGGTTAGAAACAGAGACTATGGTCGTAATTTATGATGGGAAATTGAGCACTCTTTAAACTGCTGTAACTAGACATTTTAATGAATAGTTTTGTTAACTGAAAATCAAACACCTATTTTTTGGCAGCTCACGCTTACTTTGAGCTGCTTATTCGCCTGTAAGGCAAAGCTCACTACTTTACAGGCGCTATCTTCGATAAAACCTAGCCTTAAGATTGCAATATAAATGCGTTCTACAATTAATGGCTAATTTACGCATTTAGACTGCGGCAGTCATTTGCGGTTTGATAGGGGTATTAAGCGTCGCTGCTGATGTATTTATAAATAATGAGGACATAGTGACTTCACGTTTTTTCCCTCGGCGGATCAGTGCTTCAACATATACGATACTTAATACAATAGCGGTGGCTTTATAAAGGTTGCCGTGCAAATCACCCACTGCACCACCCGACATACTAAAAATGCCATAAGCTGCATTCATAAAAATATGCATCCACATAGGAAACCAAATTTTATAACCGCACTCACAATAAAGCCACGCAAACCAAGTACCCGCAACGGTGGTTACTGCGACCGCCATTAGTGCAGAAACGGCATCGCCACCTTGGTACATGTGCCCTACTCCAAATACTACCGAGCTTATCAACGCTGCAGGGATGAACCCCCAGCGGCAAAATCGGTATAAAGCGCCAAATAAAGCCGCCCTAAATATTAGCTCTTCAAAAAAACCAGCATAGATTGAGCCTGTTATTAGCCCAGACAAAGACAAATTTAAATTATTACTTAAATATGCATAGCCAAGTGTCATAGGTATACAGCACAGCAAAGCTGCAAAGGTATAGTTATTAAAGCCTGCGGTGTTAAGGCCAATTGCGTCAAGCATGTTACGTCTTTTAAATAGCAATGTGGTTAGCACTAATAAAGGAGTATATAAAAATAGGTATTTAGCGGGGATAAATAAAACATCAGTAGACGCATCGGCCTGGGTTAATATTTTCGTCCATTCGCTACCCCAAAAGCTTTTCATTATGTAATGGCAAAAAACAAACGTGGCTATCACTAACAGTGATTTTAAAATAATGTTCATAGTAACCTTCTTAAATTGTAATTTTTAGTTCCACTTAAGCATGCCTACCCCATCGTAAAACTACGAACTGTTAGGGCTTAACAACATTTTTAGGTATCAAATACAAGTATATGGGATGACTAACAAGCACTTGGGGTGAGTAACAAAGCCGCTTTTACATTATCTACATAGCTGCGCGATACAGGAACAGGTATAGGTGTATTTTTAAGTGTTAATTGCAAGCCGCCAGCGTTGCCACTATACGAGTGAATAAAGGCTACATTAACTGCATAAGAGCGATGGCACCTAATAATTGCAGAGTTAATCGAGAGCTGTTTAAGTAAGCGAGTTAAGGAAATACGCAGTAGAGTTTGTTGTATTGCGTGTCCGTCATAAACACTAATTTCGCAATAATTATCAGCCGCTTTTATAAACAAAATATGCTCTAATGCTATGCTGATTGCATCACTTTTATTATCGCCCACTAACGTAATTTGCTCTAGCTCTAAAGGAAGGGTTTCACTTTGCTTGTTTTGTTGCGGCTGTGGTGTTTCATCAATGCTAAACTGACTAGCATGGCGATTTAACATATACATAAAAATTAGCGGAAATGCGCCAATAGCAAATATATAGACAATAAACAGCATCTGATTTTGCCAATGCCACTTTCCTAAAAACGCCACAACAAAATAAGCGTGGTTAAATAAAGCGCAAATTAAAATATAAAGGCCGCTTATAAGCATAATACGAAGTGGCTTATAAAAATCATAACGTAACAGCACTATTTCAATAAAGCCCGATAATAGCAACGCAACAAAAGTGACTAAACCATAGCCTGAAAGCCTGAGTATTTTATATGACGATGTATCGTTAATTGTGCCAAAAGGCTGGAATACAAATAAGACAAACAACGTTACCAACGAGAACATCACTGCACGATAAACAATAAGTTTTCTTGAAGGTAAATCATCCTTGAGCCACAACATACTATTTTAATTACCAATTTTAAAATCTAAAAAATAAAAGTAACACATTAACATGTTAATGATCTATTAATAGCGGCTAATAGCAAACCGAAATGGGGAATAAGCGAGAAAACCTAAAGGTGGCCTGATAATAAACCGTAGATACAAAAAAGCCCGCTTTAAGCGGGCTTTAATATAATGGTGGAGAGATAGGGATTTGAACCCTAGATGGGCTACAAACCCATGCCGGTTTTCAAGACCGGTGCATTCGACCACTCTGCCATCTCTCCTAAAGTGCTATAAACTACAAGTAAGAGTGCACTCATAGTTATTGTAATTAGGTGGTGGAGAGATAGGGATTTGAACCCTAGATAGGCTACAAACCTATGCCGGTTTTCAAGACCGGTGCATTCGACCACTCTGCCATCTCTCCGCACGGCCTGCATAATAGGGAAACCCATTGGCTTTGTGAAGCTTTTTTTTAAAAAAATTGTTTAAGTGCTTAAAAAACAATTAATTTGTTTAAAGATAAAACAAAAACTTCCTTTTTGGTGGTTAAATGAACTTTAATTAAAAAATAACACTCTATTGATCTACAAAGGTTTGCCCAAACATATAAGAGTTGGTAATCTAATTTTAGTTAAATTATCGAAACAAACATGTTTCACTTAAAGGAGCTCTACAATGGCATTTAATCATTCGTACAATACCGCTAAACCGGTAATGTCGACCATTGAAACAAACAAGGTACTTAAAAACACCTATTTCTTACTGGCCATGACATTAGCATTTAGTGCTGTTACGGCGGGTATTTCAATGGCATTACAATTACCTTACTTTATGGGAATTGTGTTCACACTGGTTTCGTTTGGTTTATTATTTGTTGTAAACAAAAAAGCAGACTCAGCTTCAGGCGTATTTTGGGTATTTGCTTTTACAGGCTGTATGGGCGCAGGCCTTGGCCCACTACTTAACTACTACGCGGCTATGCCTAATGGTCCAATGCTTATTATGCAGGCCCTTGGTTCAACTGCATTAATATTTTTGGGTCTATCGGCTTATGCATTAAACACAAAAAAAGACTTCTCGTTTATGGGTGGTTTTTTAACAGTCGGCTTAATCGTTGTTATTGTTGCTAGCATAGTCAACATTTTCATTGGCAGCTCGCTAATGTTTATGGTGCTTAACGCTGCTGTTGTGTTAATTATGTCTGGCTTAATTTTGTTTGATACTAGCCGTATTATCAACGGCGGTGAAACAAACTACATCCGTGCTACAGTATCTTTATACTTAAATGTGTATAACCTATTTACTTCATTACTGCACCTTCTTGGCGCAAGTGATGACTAATTAAATAGTTCTGTTAAAATAGCCCCTTTATTGGGGCTTTTTTATTGGAATTGTTTTGGCACGATTTGTTCTTTCTTTACATACTCCACCATCAGATCACGATACAACGCAGCGCATAATTAAGTTTGCGCATGCGTGTTTGGCTCAAGGCCACACAATTGATGCACTTTTTTTGTATCAAAACGGTATTTACCATGCTTCAGAGAACTTTGAGCTTGCCTCTGACGAGCTTCAGATCCCTACACTTTGGCAACAGCTTGCAGATAAAAACATTAATTTAATGCTGTGTATTACAGCAGCAGAAAAGCGTGCGTTAAATTGTAAGCATACCGGTGTGTTTAGCGTGGCTGGGCTTGCCGAATTTGCAATGCTTACCAGTGATGCCGATAAATGGATACAGTTTAAATGAAAAACGTTCTAGTGATGAGTCAGTCAAGCCCATTTGATGAGCTAAATATTAGAGATGCGTTAGATATGTCACTGATTTTTGCAGCCGTTGAGCAAAATATTAGTTGGCTATTTAGCGGCCCTGCAGTGCTTGCGTTAAAAAACAATCAAACTACACACCCGCTGGGGTTAAAAGATTTTTTTAAAAATATAAAAACACTCGAAATTTATGAAGTTGAAAACATTTATGTGTGCGAAAAATCTTTACTGGATTACGGCTTAAATAAATCGCAATTAATTATTGATTCCATCAGCTTAAACTATACCGAGCAACAACAACTTATTGCAAAGCAGCATTTTGTGGTGAACCTATGAGTACATTACATATTTTTTCAAAACCACTGGCTTATTACGACTCAACCCAGCTTGAAAATATAATTAAAGACACCGATAAAGTACTTCTTGTAGGCGATGCCTGCTACGCAGCTAAGCAGTATATGCAATTAAATGATTCGCTATTATTGCTTTTAGAAGATGCGCATGCACGCGCAATTAAACTAAGCCTTGGCCAAACACTTATTAATTACGATGAGTTTGTTGCCCTTACTTTATCTACTAACCAATCTATTACCTGGTAACCCATGCTTGAATTTAACAATCAACACATTGAAACTGATAAACAAGGCTATTTACTTGACCATACTTTATGGTCAAAAGAGTTAGCGCCCGTAATAGCAGAGCAAGAAAACATAACGCTTAGCGAACAGCATTGGGAAGTCGTTAATTTTGTAAGAAACTTTTACCTAGAATACAATACAAGCCCAGCAATAAGAATGCTTGTAAAAGCGATGGCAAAAGCGCTAGGTGAAGATAAAGGTAACAGTATTTATTTGTATAAATTGTTTCCTAAAGGTCCGGCTAAACAAGCAACTAAAATTGCCGGCTTACCAAAACCTGCTAGGTGTATTTAATGGCTAATAAACCGTTAAACCGCACATCAAAATCGAGTACCAAACGAACAACTGGTAGAAGTTACTCTCGCAGTGCAGTGACTAAAAGTACACATACCAAACGTGAAGTTAAGCCAGCAATTGCAGCTAAAGATCGTAAAATAGTACTTTTTAATAAGCCCTACGATGTACTTTGCCAATTTACGGACGACGCAAACAGAAAAACGCTTGCTGAATATATCCCAATAAAAGAGGTTTATGCCGCAGGCAGACTCGATAGAGACAGCGAAGGATTATTGCTTTTAACTAATTGCGGTAAATTACAAAATACCCTCACTGCGCCTAATAAAAAAACCAATAAAACCTACTGGGTACAAGTAGAAGGCGAACCTAGCACAGAGGCGATTAATGCATTATGTAAAGGCGTAGAACTTAAAGACGGCCTAACGCTTCCTGCAAATGTTAAAATAATTGACCCACCTACACTATGGGACAGGCAGCCTCCTGTTCGAGAGCGAAAATCAATTCCTACTACGTGGTTAAGTATTACCATTAATGAAGGTAAGAACAGACAAGTAAGACGCATGACAGCGCACATTGGCCACCCTACTTTAAGGCTTATTCGTTACAGTATTGGTAATTATACACTTGATGGGATTGATTCTGGCCAATACAGCGTTATCAAAGGCGACGTAAATGCATAAACCTCATGTGACTGTGGCTGCCATTGTTAAAAAAAATGACTATTATTTATTAGTAAAAGAGCGCGATAAATTTACTAAAAAAATCTGTTATAACCAACCTGCAGGGCATTTAGAGGATAAAGAAACCTTAGCACAAGCGGCTAGCAGAGAGCTCCTTGAAGAAACAGGCTTAACCTTAGCGCCAATGGGCTTAATCGGTATTTATAATTTACACGCAGCAAACGGCGTTCATTATTTACGGTTTTGCTTTATGTTTGACGGCGAAAACATTGATGATGAGCCAATTCCTCTTGATAACGATATTATTAGTGCAAACTGGCATACAGTAGAGCATATTAAAACGCTTCCTTTAAGAAGCCATTTAGTGCTGCAATGCATTGAAGATAGCCAAGCGCGACCGCTGCAAAGCTTAGACTTTATTTACGACGATTAACACACTATTGCTTAAAGCGCTTACTTAACCATCAGCTAGCTGAGCGCTAAGCAATTTCGACCTTGCCTTTTTGAATAATACAGTGCGCTGTCGGCTGCTTTAATAAAGTCTTTTTGTGCACACTCAACATCTTTATTAATTGCGTTTATACCCATACTCAGTGTTAGGTAGCCAGTAAAGCTATCTGCATGAGGGATTTGTAATTCCTCTATTGCCTTTTGAATATGCTCAGCAATAAATAAAGCCCCTTGCTTATCCGTTTGAGGCAGCAGCACTACAAACTCTTCACCACCGTATCGCGCTACAAAGTCTTCTGTTCTGCTTACTGTGCAGGCTATTGCTTGCGCAACGTTGTATAGACACAAATCACCTTCTACATGCCCATAGCGGTCGTTAAATAATTTAAAGTGATCAATATCTATTAAAATAATGGCTAAGTCGTCACCACACTCTATGGCTTTTCAAACTCTTTACTTAGTTTTTCATCAAACCGGCGTCTATTAGCAATTTGCGTCAACGAATCTAGAAAAGCCATATCGCGTAAAACATTTTGATCTTCTAAGCGCTTGGTTGCATCGTTAAATACTGCAATGTATTCATCGCCTAAATTAATGCCTGACACTTCCATGGTAATTTCAGTGCCATTTTTACAGGTAACGTTATAGTCATTTACCGGTATATCTTGCCCAGTTTCATTGCCTATATCTAATGCTGACTGCCACAAAGCGAATTATCCATACTTAATGCAAAATACCATTCATCCCACCAGCGTTTCATAGTCTCAAACAAGGCAGCTTCTGGCTCGCCAACTAATTCAAAAGAACTTGAGACAGCATTGAAAATCTCATCAATAGGACTGTTTTGCTTGGCATCTGTGGGGGGAAATGTTCTCAAAAACTTCATGAAAAACCGTATACGTATCACGTTTTAAGTCGCTTGTAGGCATTTTGAGTAACTCATTCAGTTCATCTTGTGAGTTTACAGCAAAATATTGTATTAACGTTGAGAGCTTTTTTACCTGGAAGGCGTAAATCATATATTCATTCCGTTGAAAATATTTTTAATAAAAAGTGAGTCTAATACGCTAAATCTTACTTGCAGCTGAATTTCCTATCAAGAACAAGGTAAAAAAGCATTATTACCACCAACAATGCGCAATAATGGCCCCTAAATAACTTTTTACAATCACTTATTTCAATTTTTAGCTATTTTTTGCCTCAAATGCGTTTCAGTCTTATTTGCTATTTATTATATGAATAAAATAACGACAAAAACGTCTGTTTGCGCTACTCCTCTCTTTAAGCAAAAACAAAATGCGTGCTATAATCGCGGCCTTTCCAAGTTAACAGCAATCTGTATAAGCGAAATTATTCATGAGCGAAAATAGTCACATTAAAGTCATCGTTGGTATGTCCGGCGGTGTTGATTCTTCTGTATCTGCATATTTATTACAACAACAGGGCTACCAAGTAGAAGGCCTGTTTATGAAGAACTGGGAAGAAGATGACAATGACGAATACTGTGCAGCCGCTGATGATCTAAAAGACGCACAAGCTGTGTGTGATAAATTAGGCATTGAGCTTCACACTGTTAACTTTGCAGCAGAATACTGGGACAACGTTTTTGAATACTTTTTAGAAGAGTACAAAGCAGGCCGTACACCCAACCCAGATATAATGTGTAACAAAGAAATTAAATTTAAAGCCTTTTTAGAATTTGCAGCACAAGCACTAGGTGCAGATTACATCGCAACGGGCCATTACGTACGCAGAGAATTACGTGGTGATAAACATGTTATGTGTCGCGGCCTTGATGACAATAAAGACCAAAGCTACTTTTTATACACATTAAGCCATGAACATATCGGCCAAACTTTATTCCCAGTAGGCGACATTGCTAAACCAGAAGTACGCCGTATAGCTGAAGAGCAAAATTTAATTACCCACGATAAAAAAGACAGCACAGGTATTTGTTTTATTGGTGAGCGTAAATTTAAAGACTTTTTACAAAAGTTTTTACCTGCTCAACCTGGCGTAATTGAAGACACTGATGGCAATAACGTGGGTGAGCACGAGGGCTTAATGTACCACACACTAGGCCAGCGAAAAGGTTTGCTTATCGGCGGTATGAAAGAAGGCTCAGGTGAACCATGGTACGTGGTTGATAAAGATGTAGAGCGTAACGTATTAGTTGTAGGGCAAGGTAAAGATCACCCTCGTTTATATAGCAATGGTCTTAACGCAAACCAATTACACTGGGTAGACCGTGTTGGCCCGCAAGGCACAACACGTTGCACCGTTAAAACCCGTTACCGCCAAGAAGACATAAATTGTACGCTTTTGGTTGGTAAAGATGGTATGGCACGCGTATTATTTGATGAGCCACAAAAAGCCGTTACCCCTGGCCAATCAGCCGTATTCTATGCCGAAGATGTGTGTTTAGGTGGTGGTATTATTGATTCGGTGATTAAGTAATGAATGAACACCAAGTCATGGCGCTTGCTGCCATGTGCCAAGTTGCAAAACAAGTACAAAAAATTGCGCAGTACGGCAGCGCAAACGATTCAGATCTAGACGTGTTATTTACAAGTATTGTTCAAACATCACCGGCATCGCCGGTTGATGTTTACCAAGGTACGCATAATTTACGTGATGGCTATAAAACACTAATGGCGCAGCTCACAGCGGGCGCTCAAAAAGATGTTGAAATAGTTAAATATGTAGGTGGTTTAATGCAGCTTGAACGCATTTTAAATAACAACCCAAAAAGTTTAACTGAGCTTGGCCGTCGAATTGACGACATTCATCGCCGCTTAGATCACTTTTCTATAACCGATGACACCGTTGTGGCCGGTTTAGCAGATATATACTCGTCGGTGCTGAGCCCCCTTGGGCACCGAATTCAGGTTTATGGTAAACCCGAGTTATTAAAACAGCAGCAAACGCAAAATAAGATCCGTGCTCTTTTACTGGCAGGAATTCGCAGTGCTGTATTATGGCGACAAATGGGCGGTAAACGCCGTCATTTTTTCTTTGCAAAAAGAAAAATTCTCGCTATTGCAAAAACAAAAATTTAACTATCGTTCAAAACTAAAATTTAGGAGTTATTATGGAGCTTTCAGCGTTAACCGCTATCTCTCCAGTGGATGGTCGCTACGGCAGCAAAACCACTGAACTACGCAGTATTTTCAGCGAATTTGGCTTAATCAAATACCGCGTAACCGTTGAAGTGCGTTGGTTGCAAGCTTTAGCTGCAGCAAGCGATATTAAAGAAGTACCGGCTTTTAGCGACGACGCTAACGCGCTTTTAAACGCCATTGTTGATAACTTCAGCGAAGCAGACGCACAACGCGTAAAAGACATTGAACGCACCACTAATCACGATGTTAAAGCGGTTGAATACCTACTAAAAGAAAAAGTAGCCGATAACAGCGAATTACACGCAATTAACGAA
Source organism: Pseudoalteromonas espejiana DSM 9414 (assembly GCF_002221525.1). NCBI lineage: Bacteria > Pseudomonadati > Pseudomonadota > Gammaproteobacteria > Alteromonadales > Pseudoalteromonadaceae > Pseudoalteromonas > Pseudoalteromonas espejiana. Next base: position 2,035,045 of record NZ_CP011028.1, read on the forward strand.
TTTATTCACTTTGCATGTACCTCAGAAGACATCAATAACCTTTCTCACGGTTTAATGCTAACAGAAGCACGTGATAAAGTATTATTGCCATACTGCGACCAGCTGCTTGATGCAATTAAAGAAAAAGCAATTGAGTACAAAGCAGTGCCAATGATGACACGTACGCACGGGCAGCCTGCTACACCATCAACTATGGGTAAAGAGTTTGCTAACGTATATATGCGTTTAAAACGCCAACGCGACCAAATCGCTCAAGTAGAAATGCTAGGCAAAATTAATGGCGCTGTTGGTAACTACAATGCTCACCTAAGTGCTTACCCAGATTACGATTGGCATACACATGCTGATAATTTTGTAACAAGCCTTGGTTTAACGTTTAACCCGTTCACTACGCAAATAGAACCGCATGATTACATTGCTGAACTATTTGATGCTATTGCCCGCTTTAATACAATTTTGCTTGATTTTGACCGTGACGTTTGGGGTTACATTGCCCTTAACCACTTTAAGCAAAAAACAATTGCAGGCGAAATTGGCTCTTCAACAATGCCGCACAAAGTTAACCCTATCGACTTTGAAAACTCAGAAGGTAACTTAGGCCTAGCAAATGCTATATTTGCTCACCTTGCACAAAAGCTACCCGTTTCTCGCTGGCAGCGTGACCTTACCGACTCTACAGTACTACGTAATTTAGGTGTAGGTATGGGCTATGCACTTATTGCTTACCAATCAACACTTAAAGGTGTAAGCAAGCTTGAGGTAAACGAGCAACGTTTACTTGACGAGCTTGATCAAAACTGGGAGCTACTCGCTGAGCCTATTCAAACGGTAATGCGTAAGTACGGTATCGAAAAACCTTATGAAAAGCTAAAAGATTTAACCCGTGGCAAACGTGTTAATCAAGAAATTATGGCTGACTTCATTGATGGTTTAGACTTACCTGAAGATGCAAAAGTAGAAATGAAAAAACTAACGCCTGCTAATTACATTGGTCGCGCTGTTGAGTTTATCGACAACTTAGTTTAAAAACTAACTTGCTAGATAAAAAGCGAAAGGCTCACCCCTTTCGCTTTTTTGTTTTAAAAATAAAGGCCCTTTGTATGTACCAATTAAAAATTAACGACCTATCAGAGCAAGCGTTTTTGAACCAATTTTGGCAAAAAAAACCACTGTTAATTAAACAAGGATTTACTGACTTTCAAGACCCGATAGAAGCAGAAGAACTCGCAGGGCTTGCAATGGAAGAAAGTACAGAGTCGCGTATTGTTACCAACCACAATAATGATTGGCAAGCATACCAAGGCCCATTTGAAGACTTCGAAAAATTAACTCAGCAACACGCTACTTTATTAGTACAAGCGGTTGATCACTGGCATAGCGATGCAGCCCAACTATTAGAACCTTTTAGGTTTATACCAAATTGGCGCATAGATGATTTAATGATCAGCTATTCAACACCTAAAGGCGGCGTTGGCCCGCATTTAGACCAGTATGATGTGTTTATTATTCAAGGTGAAGGTAAACGCCACTGGCGTGTAGGTCTTCCTGATGCAACACTTAAGCAATTTGCACAAAATAAAAAGCTATTACAAGTTGAGCAATTTGAAGCTGTAATAGATTGCATTTTAGAACCTGGCGATATTTTATACATTCCACCGGGCTGCCCACATGAAGGATACGCGATAGAAAACGCGTTAAATTATTCAGTAGGTTTTAGAGCGCCTAACCAACAAGATTTACTGTCAAGTTTTGCCGATCATATTATTGACACAGATAGCGGCCAAAAGCGCTACACCGATCATACCCTTACCCTCAGAGAATCTAAGGGGGAACTACTTGATAGCGAAACAGATAAAGTTAAAACGCTAATGCAAGCGCTATTAAATAACGATGAATTATTTAAGCAATGGTTAGGTAACACGCTAAGCCAACCCAAGCACGAAATGGACTTAGCCCCGCTAGAAGAGCCAATCTCTGACGATCAATTAACGCAGATAATTACAAGTAACGATGAAGAATTTGAACGCTTAGGTGGGGTCCGTGCTATTTACCAGCAGCTCGAAGACACCTTACTGTTAAGTATTAATGGTGAGAACTACACACTGCCATTGTCAGATTTAAATGCCGTTAAACTACTAACCGATAACAGCTATTTTAGCACTGAAGATTTAAACGCGGCTCAACCCAGCCTAGTTTTTATTCAAACTTTTACTACACTAGTTAATGAGGGAATTTGGTTTAACTAGGGGTGAACTATGGGCTATCAAGTTAATAAAGTTGACTGGGATATACAAAAAGACCTACTTCAGCAAATACGCGAAAAGGTGTTTGTTTACGAATTACACATACCTAAGCGCATAGAATTTGATAGCCACGATAAACTTGCCCACCACGTATTAGTTACCGATGATTGCAAATCGCCTGTTGCTACTGGCAGGCTTTGTACAGACGGTCTAATTGGCCGTATTGCGGTGCTACCTGAGCACCGTAATCGCCATGTTTACACATCGCTGCTAACCTTTATTGTTCAACTTGCCGCAAACGATGGCCATAAAGCCATTAGTATTAATTGTATCTTAAATGAAGTTGAGCGCTTTAAACGTAATGGTTTTAAACAGCAAGGTGGTGTGTTTATGGAAGCAGGCATACCCAGGCAGCGCATGCTATGTGAAGTATCGCAGTTTGTAACTAAACCATTTACGTTAGTGCATTAACACCATAGTGAAAAATTCTTAGTCCTCATAAAAAAGCACTTAATGACGTGATATTCACTAAATGCCACTTATTATTTTAAATTATTTAGGCTCGTTAGCCCAAAGCTGTTCGTTTTCGTGCATTTCGTATAAACCATGTGCGCGGTTTATTAATAAGTTAGCAAAATCTGCCTGCGTTTTATCACGTACACCTGCATTAATTATTTGGTCTGCTTTTAACTGCCATTGCAATGAAAAATAACGCATAGCTTCACGCGCATCTTTTGCAGCACTTACTTCAGCATGGTCAGTTGGTAAACGCCCGGTAACTACCCAATATGTTTTGCCGTTTTGTGCTTTAAACTTCCACATAGCACAAAGCGGTGCTAAAAAGCGGCTATCTTTATCTACCACTGTCTTAGGCATAATGCCTTTTTCAGCTAAATACTTTTGCGCATTTTGAAAACATTCACGCTGCCATGCAACACGCTGTTGCTCTGCTAATGCTTGCTCTTGTGCTGTTAACGGTTTTTTTTCTTGTTGAGTCATTTTTATTAACCTTTACTACTTTTTTTACACTCTAAGGGCATAACAATTAAGGTGCAAGCACTAAAGAGCAGCTTTACACCTTTAAAGTACCGTTTGCTGCGTTTTTAAGCACTATTGTGACTAGCACGCAGCAAATAAAGCCCTATTTAATATTGTGATCAAACGAGCCTACATCTCCAGGGAATACCACAGGTGATTCAATCCCCTCTTTATTAACCGCTGCTACACCAAAATAATAGTTATCAATAACCACATTTTTAAGGGTAGCCGTTGTTACTTTGCCAACATCTTGGCTAAACTGCCATTGTGGCTCACTTGTATAACGCCAATAAATTCGGTAACCCGCTATGTTTGCATCATCCGAACTTTGCCACGATAGCGTAGTACTTGCCTTAACTGCGCCTTCTATTTTAACTTGTTTAGGCGGTGCTGGCGCCCAGGCCATTGACGCCATAGTCACCGCATTTAATGAAGTCAATTTTGCAGTGTAATCAAAATCAACCCCATCGATAGTGTCACCATATACTACACCGTTTTCAGTCCGTAAGTCTTGATGCTGGCGATCGTAATGCTCATTTGTTTCCATAATTCGTACTGCTGCAAAGCCTGCATCGTTAAAAGGTCTATGGTGTCCACCTCGGCCAAATCTATCTAATCGATAAACGAGCATAGTATCTAAATTTGGAATGTACCTATCTGCAATTGTATCTATATAGCGGGCTAAATTACGGCTCGCTGAGTCTACTTCACCGCCAGTAAATCGTCTTGTACGCGCTTGCTCTTTAGTTTCAACAACACGGGTTCCTTCTGAAAAAATACGCGCGGTTGTATTATCAGTTACACCATTAATACCGGTAATGTTGCCAATCATATCGTTATTTAAAACACCATGAACTTGCCAATCATGCTTTTGTGCAAAAGCGGTAAGTATTTTTCCGCCAAATAACCCCTGCTCTTCACCCGAAAGCGCAGCATACACCACTGAGCCGTTAAATTTATATTGGCTTAGTACACGGGCCGATTCTAATACCCCTGCTACACCTGATGCATTATCGTTTGCACCTGGTGAATCACTAGTAAAATCCATAACATCACTCACTCGCGAGTCAATATCACCAGACATCATTACCATGCGATTAGGCTCTGTAACACCGCGTTGAATTGCTACAATATTTACAACTTCAACAGGGTTAGGAATACGTTTTTCGCCCGATATAGTATCTTTAACTTCGATTATTTCTAGGCAATTACCACATTGCGCTGATATTTTTTCAAACTCTTTTTTTATCCAGCGCCTTGCTGCGCCAATACCACGGGTATCTGATTTAGTATCAGAGAGCGTATGGCGAGTACCAAAATTAACCAGTGTTTGAATATCAGTTTCTATACGCTCTGGTGATACTTGAGCGGCAATATCGTGTAACTTTTGTTGATCACTATACTTTACGCTTGCATTAGCTTGAGCCATTAGCCCAATGCTACATGCGGCTGTAACAGCACTTAATTTAATTAGCTTTGTTGTTATTTTAAAAGGTGACTTACGCATTATTTGCTCCTTATTTTTTATAGCTTCACCATTACCTAACATACTTTTTTGTGCAACGTATTTGAGTTAAAGCTTTGAACAAGTAAGCTCAAACGCAGTAAATCTTAAAGCATTAATGTTGAGCGTAATTACATTGGGTTATATTCTTACAAACCTTGTTACACATTTAACCTGTAAACATGCAGCTCATTCATGGCAAACTATGCATCTCATTATTAGTATTTGTAAATTATGCGCCAGCTTAAAGCCAATACCACACCAAAATATTTGATAGCTAATAGCGAAAACCAATTCGGGCCTATTTGTGTCTATGAAAATGAGCAATATAGGTGGTTAACATTGGCACAAACTAACCATACCGATATTACTATTCAAGGTGTAATGAACCTAAACCACAATGAGCAACTGCTTATTGCCGTTAATCAGTGCATGCTGTTATTTTTATTAAAAAGCGCTCAGCCATTAAAAATTTTAAACCTTGGCTTAGGCACCGCTGGGATTGAACGTGCAATCACGCATTTATATAAAAACACCCCTTTTATAAATGAGTTAGCGTTATTCGAAAGCGTAGAAATTAATCCTGATATGCTAAGCATTGCAAAGCAATACTTTAAATTACCAAACAATCACCCTGTACATTTACAAAACGCAGAGCATTTTATTCAGCACTGTAATACTCAATACAATGTAATTACCATAGATATTTTCAGTGGCGACATACACCAAGGCTTTTTATCGAGTGATTCGTTTTGGCAAAATGTGTGTGCTTGCTGTAATGCACAGGCGCAAATACTGATTAACTTAAACCCCAAAACAGGCCAAGAACTACAAACTTTATTGGTTATGCTAAGGCAGTACTTTAAATGCATTGCCTTAATAGAATTTAACGAATACAAAAATATTGTTGTAATGCTTTCAAATCAAAGCTTAATACACGTCAATAAAGATGAAATTAAACATGCTGCGCTGTTTAAAACCATTGCACCTTCATTACACAGCGACATAAACAGTATTTATCATATAGAGTAATTACCGGCCTGGTTCGTGTTTTTCGTAACACGCAAGGCTGGTTTCTAGTTGTTCCCAGTTAGCCTTAGAGGTTACAAAATTATGCGATAATACTTGCTCGGTAATGTCGCTATCTATTAACCCTAAGCGAATCCGAATACGAGTTTTATCATCAGCGTTGGCACTATAAATTGGTGAACCACAACAAGAGCAAAAAAAACGTGAGCGCCCTATTTTAAAGTTGTATTAGCTGAGCTTGCTTGCTCTTTTAGTAACACTAAACTCATCTGTGTTTACAAACCCATTGGTAGCAAACGCAGTGCCACTGTTTTTCCTGCATAACGAGCAATGACAATGAATAATACTGCTAATAGCGCCTTTAATTTCAACCGCCACTTCTCCACATAAACAGCTTCCGGTGTACATATACGTCCTTTTTAAAGTCTTTTTATTAGTTTTGTTTAAAGTAATCATACCCTTTTAGCGCAAAAGCGAAAGTTCTCTTAGTCAGTGTAACAAGTCTAAGTTAAGTAAAGTTGGTCTTAATATAAACTCTCATATATTGGTTGACTAAACCAAAACAAATTGGTTATATAGATTTATTAATATGGAAACTTAAAAAGAAATATTGGTTTACCAATTTAAATTATAAATGAGTGATGAAGATCTATGCGTATTAAACAATGTTTAGTTTTAGCAAGTTGCTTTAGTGTAATGGCGTGCAGCCAAAACCAACAAAACGCCCCTTCTTCACCTTGGTTAATGGTCGATAACTTTGAACAACCACTAACAGGTTGGACAAAAGCCGATACCGATAATCAAACAAAACCTTATGTACCTAGCCCTCAAATAACTAAAATTGAACGTGAGCATACCACTAAAGGATTAAATCATTTTTTAATTAAGCAACCAGCTGAACACGGTATTGTTGGTAACCGAAAAGCCCTTAGCTATAAAAAACTACCCAAAACAGTGCCTGTTGGTGAAACCTACACTTTTTTTACGCGTATTAATGTTGCGTCATTTCCTAACAATCATGCCTTTGGCTTGAGTAATTTAGCCCCAGCACAAATAAATGAACACGGTTACGACGCGTTTGAGGCCACCTTAAGAGTAACCGATAAAACCGAATCAAACGGCTTGGTTAATACGGGCGCTTTAATGGTTAAAACACATAGCGGATACAGTGATATACAAAATTACGCCCTTGCTCAGCCAGCCCAACCATTAAACACTAATAGTTGGTATAACATTTGGTTTGTTGTGAATAATGCGTCGGTAAAAATGCAGGGCCAGCAATATAACGTGTATGTGCAAGGCGGTGAATTTAAAAACCAAACATTAGTGTATAAAAATGCCACCTTTAGAATGAAACGCGAGCTCCCTCTTACTTACTTTTTAGCTAACTGCAACACCGGCCCACTAAAAAAGCCTTATGGAAATGGCGGTTTACGTTATGACGATATTTATATGGTAAAAGGCGTAAATCTTACAAATCCTGTTCGCTAAAAATACTACGCTATATTTGATCACTAAAGATAAACAGCCTCGTACTTAAATGATATGATCGGGATCTATTATTTGTCATTTAAGTTTATAAAATGTATCGACTATTTGAAAAAATGACCAACGCATTTCCTGAGCAAAAACCAACTCAGCCGCCTTCTACTTTATTTGCGTTTTGTCGTCACTACACTAAAGGGATGGAACTATCTTTAGTTTTAATGTCTATTAGTGCTGCAATGCTTGCCATATTAGAGGTGTCACTTTTTAGTTATATGGGGCAATTGGTCGACTGGTTAGGAACGTATACACCTCAAACGTTGTTTGTTGAGCAAAAATCTGAACTCATAAAAATGGCAGTAATACTGCTAGTTGTGTTACCAATTGTGGTATTTTTTCACTCTGCAATTTTACATCAGGCTTTATTAGGTAATTACCCTATGTCGATAAGATGGTCGGCTCACAGGTATTTACTACGTCAAAGCGTAAGCTTTTATCAAAACGAGTTTGCAGGACGTATCGCCACAAAAGTAATGCAAACCTCACTCGCTGTGCGCGAAGCCGTTATGAAACTCCTTGATGTACTTATGTACATTGTGGTTTATTTTGGTGCCATGGTATTTTTAGTTGCAGAAGCTGACTGGCGTTTAATGCTTCCGCTATTAGTTTGGGTTGTTGTTTATGCTGGCATTCAAATGTACTTTGTACCTAAACTTAAAAAAATTGCTAGCTCGCAAGCAGATGCACGCTCTGAAATGACCGGCCGTATAGTCGATAGTTATACAAATATATCGACCATTAAACTTTTTTCGTACACACAGCGTGAAGAGCAATACGCAAAGCAAAGCATGGACGTTTTTTTACAGCCTGTGTATAAACAAATGCGTTTGGTAACCAGCCTCAATTTTGCCATTAATAGCCTTAATTACTTATTAGTATTTAGCGTTGCCGCTTTATCACTTTATTTGTGGTCATTAAGCGCGATTAGCGCAGGAGCCATAGCTGTAGCTGTAAGTTTATCGCTTAGGTTAAATGGTATGGCACAGTGGATAATGTGGGAAATAAGCAGCCTGTTTGAAAACATTGGCACCACAACAGATGGTATGAAAACACTCTCTACCCCTATTAAAGTTGATGATAAACCAGACGCTACAACGCTTGAAGTTACAAAAGGTGGCATTGAATTTACAAACGTGCACTTTAACTACGGTAAAGCTGCCAACGAAACAAATCGCAGCCCTGTAATGAATGGCCTAAATCTAAATATTAAACCCGGTGAAAAAATTGGTTTAGTGGGTCGCTCTGGCGCAGGTAAATCTACCTTAGTTAATTTATTACTGCGTTTTTACGATACTGACTCTGGCACCATTAAAATAGATAATCAAAATATTACTGATGTAAGCCAAGAAAGCCTGCGCCGCTATATTGCCATGGTAACGCAAGATACTTCACTACTTCATCGCTCAGTAAAAGATAACATTTTATATGGCCGCCCCGATGCGTCTGAAACAGAAATGCTTAGCGCTGCAAAACAAGCCAAAGCGCTCGATTTTATTAGCGATTTAGAAGACAGCAAAGGCAATAAAGGGTTTGATGCACAAGTTGGCGAACGAGGCGTTACACTCTCTGGTGGGCAACGCCAACGTATTGCCATAGCACGTGTGTTACTTAAAAATGCACCCATACTTATACTTGATGAAGCCACCAGCGCGCTCGACTCAGAAGTAGAAGCGGCTATTCAAGCAAGCCTTGATGACTTAATGACAGGTAAAACGGTTATAGCAATTGCGCATAGGCTATCAACCATTGCGCAAATGGACAGATTAATAGTCCTTGATCAAGGCGGTGTTGTAGAACAAGGCAGCCACGAAGAGCTTATCGCCCAGAATGGAATTTATGCAGGTCTTTGGGTACACCAAACTGGCGGATTTATTGGTGTAGATTAAACGCTTTAAAGCGAAACTTAACCTAAAAATAAAAAGCGAAGCGCTAAAATAACGCTTCGCTTTTTATTAGGTGCTAACACCAATTTACTCTAATATTTAAACGGTTTGAGGAATTGCCCCTAACGCCAAGTGCGTTAAAAACATGTAATTTAACCTCAATATAGTCCTCAGCTTAATCTGAGTAATATACCCCACCCATTATGCAATTAACCTAAGTCCAATTAAAATTAGCATAACAATGTTGGCAATAAAGCTAATTAAGAAAAAGTAAGTTCGCGGGCTTGGGTTTTGCTCTGTAGCAATAAAATAATAAAGTGCCATATGAATTAAACGCGCTATTACATACACCCACACACACATAGCAAATATAGGGCTTTGGTAATTAATAACAAACGCAAATAACACAGTACCTATAAACAACGCGCTATTTTCTAAGGTGTTATGAAATGTACGATGTGCTCTAAAAATAAAGCTGCCATGCGATAAGTTTTCGTCTATTTTACCAGGTACAGCATTAGGCTGTTTTGCTTTACTAAATGTGGCAACAGACCACTGCACAACCAACATAATTAAGTACGCGTAAAACGCTATATAAGCAGAAAGTGCTACTTCAGTCATCATTAAATCCTTAAAATTATTTTAACTGATTAGCTAAAGCAAATATTAGGCCTCAATTAATCTATTGATATTTAATAGATTTTTTACGCTTAGCTAATTTTATGTGTAATAACTGCAAATTAATTTATAAATGTTACCCAGTAAGCTAAAAGCACTCAAATATAAAACTATTAGCTTCTTAAGGTGAGTGTGATGAGAATAACACCGTGATCAGTCGTTAAATCATCGCGTTCATATTCTGGGTTTATTAAATGTCTGTCGTAGGTATGATGATTACTCACTTCAAAAAAGCTGTCGTCGTAACTTGGGTCAAATTCACAAGAAAGTAAAATATAATCAAGCACTGAACTGCTTGTACCATAATAATGGCTAGGTTTACGCGTTAAACAGGGTAACTGGTTTTGCTCTTCAACTGTTTGACTGTCACTAATATTACTAACTGCATCGCTAATATTTGCTTCATCAGTATAAGGAGCAAGCGTGTTTTCAGCCTCGTTAATCTTTGTTTTTACAGTAGCTGGCGATAAGCTGTGCTCAGCGAGCTGGCTTAGCTTTGCTTTTGTATATAAATCCCACGAATCATTTAAACAATATTTAGCAAGGTAGGCTTTAGCATCATTAGCAGGGGCAAAACGTAATGTGTTTGTGAGCAAGTGGCTAAGCACACCATCGGCAAGCTCGTTATTAAAATCTCCCATTAGCACCATAGGGAACTGCGTGGCTTCGCGCCGTGCTATCATTTCAATCATGAGTAATGTTGCTTCACTGCCGCGCTGCACGGTTGATCCCCACGAGCCTGCAACGTTAGCTTTTAATGTTTCTATTATGTTTTTCTCAGGTGTCAGCTCATTAGCAGAGGTAGCCAATGCATTCGTGTTTATCTCAGGCTCTATCATTGGGCGTTTAGACTTAAAGTGCACAACGTAGCAATCGGTACTACCTACATGGGGTAATGAGATAGTGGCTCTTACTATTTTACGACTAAACGTAAAGTCACTGCGCAGGCCGAGTTCACTTGCAAGAGCAGTATTGTGCTTAACCGCCTCTGTGGCAGTTATAGGGTATTTAGAGGCGATGGCAACTACAGGGCTTTTATAAATAAAGTCATCAATAACCTCTGGCGAGTCAACTACAGCAAAATACGCGTAACCTTGCTGCGCCATTAGCGCTTGTAGCGATTCAATGCTAAACACTTCTTGAAAACCAATTACATCTGGTGCGTGTTGTTTTAAATAATCGATAATCCAGCGTTGTTTGCGGGCCCACTGCTCTGCGGTATAAATTTTTTCAAATTCATAATATGCATTGGGCGGCTCAAGGTAATTAAACAGGTTAAATGTGGCTATTTTAAGTTGCGTATTTTTAACCGCGGGTACGTGTAAATCACTCGTAGCTGACACATTTTGATGTAAAGAAGATTCTAAATTACTAATAACACGAGTCCTGCTAATTTAAGTAGCTTAATTATACCTCATCGGCCCTAAAATCCTAAGCCGTGAATTATTCTCAACATGCAATTTAAAGCCGTAATTTACGCTATACTGCCTGCCCCGTTATTAACGTAATACAGGCATTATGAACTACTCAAACTTTGGTACTAAATTTACACAACCCAATGGTATAACGCAGCTTATGGAAGATTTAGGCAGCGCAAATAGCAGCAATAACCCAAATATTGTTATGCTTGGCGGTGGTAACCCCGCACAAGTACCAGAGGTTAATGCCGTATTTTTAGATGAATTACAAAAGTTAGTAGCCAGCAATAAAGTGTCGCAAGTGTTTGGCTTATACGATGGCCCAACCGGTAACGATGAATTTAGAGCAGCCCTTGCCAAACAACTTAATAGCGAGTTTAGCTGGGGGTTAACTGCCAATAACGTAGCACTGGGTAACGGCAGCCAAGCTAACTTTTTTGTATTATTTAATATGTTAGCAGGCAAAATGAGTGATGGCAGTACCAAGCGTATACTCTTCCCTCTTGCGCCTGAGTACGTAGGCTACGCCGACCAAGGTTTATCTGATGATATGTTTGTGGCTATAAAGCCCGACATTGAAATTTTAAATACTTCAAATGGCTCAAAACAATTTAAATACGTGATTGATTTTGACGCGGTTGAAAAAGTACTTGCTCAAGATAGCAGCATAAGCGCGCTGTGCGTATCACGCCCAACCAACCCAACCGGTAATGTCATAACCGATGAAGAAGTACGCCACCTAGATGCCCTTGCACACAAATATAATATTCCTCTTATTATTGATAATGCCTATGGCGACCCATTCCCAGGCTGTATTTACACCGATGCAAACCTCACTTGGAACTCAAACATTATATTGTGTATGTCGCTTTCAAAACTTGGCTTACCAGGTTTGCGCACCGGTATTGTGGTGGCAAATAACGAGATAATTAAAGCCATTGGCCGCGTTAATGGCTCTATGGTGTTATCGCCTAACGCCATTGGACCAAGCTTAGTCACGCGCTTAATTAACGATGGTGAGCTACTGCCTTTGTGTAAAAATACCGTGTTGCCTTTTTATAAAAACAAAGCACAAATTGCAATTAGTCTGTTTGATGAAATTTTTGCAGACTTACCCGTATATTTACATAAACTCGAAGGCGCATTTTTTATGTGGCTGTGGTTTAAAGACTCAAAAATAACCAGCGAAATGCTTTATCAAAAACTCAAAGAGCAAGACGTATATATAATTCCTGGCCATAACTTTTTTATCGGTATTGAAGATAGCTGGGAGCACAAGCACCAGTGCGTACGTATTAACTACGCCAACGATGAGGCAACACTTAAAAAAGGCCTTGAGGCAATTAAAGCGCTTATTATGTAGTACTGTTTAAAAATAGCTTAGCAAGGTGGCTAACACCTAAACGTTAGCTACCTTATTAATTTTTAACTCACTTTTTAGTGTTTAATACATTTGTTAACACTACAAACAGCAAACCACCTGTAGCACCTGCTAATAACTGCATATAAAAGCCCCAACCCCGCGCACCCGCTATAATATGAATATTCATAATAGATTCAATGGCAATGAGTACCACAGCAAAAGCAGTAATACCCGCTGCAATAAATAACGCCACACTGTATTGTTTAACTTTTTTAGTAAGTTTTGCAGTCACTAAAAACGCAATGGCAAGCGCTACGGCAATAATAGCGCCATAGGTAGGTAATAAACCCAACCAGTCATCTAGTGTTAAATTAATACGATCGCTTAAGCTGACGACTACGCCTACGCCTACATTAACTAATTGATTGACAACGTATTGGCTATGAAACAAGCTAGCAAGAGTAAAGGTAAGTAACCAAGAAACTAAAAATATAGGGAGTACACGTGTTAAAAATGGCATGGTTATCTCAACTTAAAATAAAGCTTTTTTCTTACAGTAGCAAAGGCTTGCAATCTAAACAACGACTCTGTCAATTCACGCTATGTTTGTTTATAGGGCTTTTTGCGTCCACGGCCAGTGCGGCTACATTACCTAAAGAGCAGTACAGCGCTCACACACTAGCAACACAATTAAATTCGCCGTGGAGTATGGTTAAACTGCCAAATGACACATGGCTAATTACAGAGCGCGACGGCCACGTTGTTATTGTAAAAAACAATCAGCAAACTAGAGTAAATTTAAACCTTGAAGGCTTATACGTTGCAGGCCAAGGCGGCTTACTTGATATAGTGCTCTCGCCTAATTTTAACACCACTAAAGAAATCATATTTACCTACGCGCAAGGTACTGCTGAAGCTAACCGCCTTGTAATTGCCAAAGCCACGTTTAATGGCGCTGACTTTTCAAAGCCTGTAATTATTTACAAAGTGGCCACTGATAAAAACACCCCACAGCACTACGCTGGCCGCGCCCTTATTTTACCCGACAACACCCTACTGTTTTCAACCGGTGATGGCTTTGATTTTAGAGAGCAAGCACAAGTGATAACCAGCCAACTGGGCAAACTATTACGTATAAACCTAGATGGCACTATCCCAAAAGATAACCCGTTTATTAATCACAAAAACCCTAATGCACACGCTGTTTACTCGCTCGGTCACCGTAACCCACAGGGCTTAGTATATGATTACGATACCGAGCAAATTGTCAGCCACGAGCACGGCCCCGCCGGTGGCGATGAGCTAAATTACTTAACGCCAGCTACCAACTACGGCTGGCCGGTGATCACCTACGGTGACGATTACTCGCAAGCGCGCATATCTCCTTTTAGAGATTACCCCGGCATGCAAAAGCCAAGCGTAGATTGGACGCCATCAATCGCCCCTTCGGGTATGGCGTATTATGGCTCTAAACACGCCGCATTCCCTTCACTTGCACAACATGTGCTCATCACTACACTTGTAGATAAAAAGCTCTACAGCGTTAATCTGGCTAATGGCGAATTCACCCAGTCACACATATTTCCAGAAGCAACAGGACGATTAAGGGATGTGTATGTAACCACTGAAGGTAATGTAGCAATATTAACCGATGGGAAAGATGCGAAGCTGATGTTGTTTAAAGCAAATTAATTCACAAAGAGAGTTAAGGCGCTTCGCTTTTAGAGGATAATAGCGACTAAGGGATCCGCTTTAATCACTCACAAACAGACTAGGGCTCACTAATTGTCAGTGTATTAGTAGCAAAATCTACTATCGCTTGGTATTTTATAAAAAATGAAGAGCCTAATAATCCATGTATTGTATTGCCACCACCAGCGGCCTGAACATGGTCTAGGTTGAGTGATACAAACTGCGTACTTTCATACAACTGGCCTGTCAATTCAAATTATTAAACGTCTATTAAGCCCATTTCGTGTTCGGCTGTACCTAAACCTGCGGCATTTTCTTCGCTTATTTCTTTTTTTATTCCAAGCTTTTTAATACATGTCCTATCTAAAACAGATGCACCCGCCGCTGTATCTAAAATTAAACGTACTTTATGCCAGTTTATTTTAGCCAGAATAATTTGATGACCTGTTTCTGTTACTTCAAATTTCAAGCTTGTGGTTTTTTATAAGCCTTTAAACCAATGTTACAATTGTTTCTCTATTCGAGCAACAATACGATCTCGCTTCCGCTCCCAAGTTGATGAGGAGAGTGTATTGCTTAGATAAAAGTCATTTTCAATTTTATCTTTTAAAGAATTAAGCTTCATAGTCTCATTAATTTTTAACCCTTGAGATAAAGGTATAACACCTTTGATATCAGAGTAATCTAGAGGAGGAATAATCATTGGTATATGCTCTTTCGCCAATACCCATGTCGCTCCCATTTCACATAAACAAACTGGGCTCTTGTAAAAATTTTCAGAGAGAATGAAAATTACAAGTGAATCAGCAGATAACTCTTCTTTGATTTTATCAAGAAAGTTAGCACCTAAATCTATTCCGTAGCCCTCAAATGAAGTACAAAATATTTGATTAGATTCAAGGCCTATTGTTTCTAGTATTTCTATTACTTCTTCCACTAAATCAGAATCAGCTGATGCGTGGCTGATAAACACTTTAGATAAAGGTTTATCTTGAGAATCTAATACCTCCATTGGACTATCAACCACTTGTTCTTCTAATTCTTCAATATACTGCTCAATTGAAGAATTCAACATAGTAAAACTTTCTCTGAATGTTCGTAAATGTTCTTGAGTATAATCAGTATAACTAGGGCCGATCATTATTGGTGTATAGGCACTAAACCTTAACTTACAAAAATGAATAAACTCTGGTGATTCGTTGCCAAAGACTTTGATAAACGTTCGTTCAACTAAATTTTTCCAACTTTTGAAGTTTATATCGCTACTATTTTCAACAGTCACGCTTTTCGATTTTTCGATTAGCTTCTTTAATAGCCTAACTTTTTCGTTGTCACTAAATGTATTCATGCTAATTCCCAGTGAGCCTTATAACAACCTGTATCCGGCATTTGTCGCTTTATAAACCGACAAATATTATAATTAATCCACTGTAACCAGCGAATAAGCACATGTAAACAATTAGTTAGCTCTCATCTATATTTACTGGATGTATAAAAACACAAAATGGTGGAGAACAGTAATATTGGACAAAAAGTGTTGTGCAAATAAACAATAGAGGCGGGTTTATTATTTTTACTGACAAAAAGCATAACTTAGACTTTCGCCATGAGCCTTTAACCCACAAAAAAGCCGCTGTTCGTTTAAAACAGCGGCTTTTCTACTTATAGCTAAAAACTAATAGCTAAGCCTTAGGCTTTACCAATCACTTCAAGTCCACCCATGTATGGACGTAAAACTTCTGGTACTACAACTGAGCCGTCGGCTTGTTGGTAGTTTTCTAGTATGGCTACGAGTGTGCGCCCTACCGCTAAACCTGAGCCGTTTAGTGTATGTAGTAACTCTGGCTTTTTAGCACCTTCACGGCGAAAACGTGCTTGCATACGGCGCGCTTGGAAATCGACCATATTTGAACAAGACGAAATTTCGCGGTAGGTATCTTGTGCCGGTAACCATACTTCTAAGTCGTATGTTTTAGCTGCGCCAAAGCCCATGTCGCCCATACATAAAATTACTTTACGGTAAGGAAGCTCAAGTGCTTGTAAAATTTGCTCTGCATGGCCTGTTAGCTCTTCAAGCGCTTGCATTGAATCTTCTGGTTTTACAAGTTGTACTAGTTCAACTTTATCAAACTGGTGTTGGCGAATTAAACCGCGTGTATCGCGCCCGTAGCTGCCTGCTTCGCTTCTAAAACATGGCGTGTGCGCAGTTAAGCGAATTGGTAAATCGCTTTCTTCGTAAATTTCGTCGCGTGCGCTGTTTGTAAGCGGTACTTCTGCTGTAGGGATTAAGCTAAAGCCAGCTTGTTGTTCACCGTCGTCGTTTACTAGGCCTAATGTATGGAATAAGTCGCCTGCGAACTTAGGTAATTGGCTCGTGCCGTAAAGGCTTGCGCTATTTACTAAGTACGGTACATACATTTCTGTGTAGCCGTTTGTATCTGTGTGGGTGTCTAGCATGTATTGCGTTAATGCACGGTGCATACGTGCTACTTGGCCGCGCATTACGGTAAAGCGTGCGCCACTAATTTTAACGCCCATTTCAAAGTCTAGGCCGTTTAGGTCTTGCCCTACATCTACGTGATCTTTAACTTCAAAGTCGTATTTTTTAGGCGTGCCCCAGGTAAGTATTTCAACGTTGTCGTCTTCGTCAGCGCCTTCTGGTACTGATTCGTCTGGCAAGTTTGGAATTGCTAAAGCAATGTCGTTAATGGCGTTTAATACTTCGTCTTGCGCTTTTTTTGTTGCGTCTAATTCGCTGCCTAAATTTGCCACTGCGTCTAGTAGTGGTTGTGCGTCTTCGCCTTTCGCTTTTGCTTGACCAATGGCTTTAGCACTGGCGTTACGTTGACTTTGAAGCTCTTGCGTTTTTACTTGTAATGTTTTGCGTTGCTCTTCAAGTTCTGTCACTTTTGCAACATCAAGCTCGTAGCCACGAGCCGCTAAGCGTGCTGCAGTTTGCTCAACATCTTGTCGTAAATATTTAGAATCTAACATGTTAGTTTTTTAACCTTTTTGCATTACCAGCTGAAGGCCCAGCCAAGCCATAAAAATACAGATCATCACATTTAAGATGATATTAAGGGCCATTTTAATAAAGTGACCTTGTTGTAACAACAACAACGAGTCCATTGAGAATGTTGAAAAGGTGGTTAACGCACCTAAAAAGCCAATACCAATAAGGGTTTTGGCGGGGCTTGCGGTGATAATTTCTTTATCTATCAAACCGTACAAAATGCCCATTAACAATGAACCAAGAATATTAACCGTCAACGTGCCAAAAGGGAATCCCCTACCAAGGAGTTTTAGCATGGTTTCGCTAATAAAAAACCGTAAACAGGCCCCTGAAGCGCCACCAAGGGCAATCATCATATAAAGTTTAATCATTTTCGTACCGTTTAAGTGGGCTTTGCGCATCGCGCTCTTTTAGGTAATCGAGTTTTTGTTTAATTTTTTGCTCAAGGCCGCGATCGCTCGGTAAGTAATATTTCTTAGTGTCCATTTCTGGTGGTAAGTACTTTTCACCTGCGGCAAAGGCACCCTCTTCGTTATGCGCATAGCGGTATTCGGCGCCATAACCTAAGTCTTTCATTAAGTTGGTTGGTGCATTGCGTAAATGCTCAGGCACCGGGTAACTTGGTTCGTTTTTGGCATCTGCCTTTGCTTGGTTAAATGCCATATAAACCGCATTACTTTTCGGTGCGCTGGCTAAATATAAGGTGGCTTGTGCAATGGCGCGCTCGCCCTCACTTGGGCCTACACGCTGAAATATATCCCATGCGTTTAACGCCACTTCCATCGCTCGGGGGTCGGCGTTGCCTATGTCTTCTGTTGCAATGGCAAGTAAACGCCTTGCTACATAAAGAGGGTCGCCACCGCCAGCTAAAATACGGCAGTACCAATAAAGCGCACCATCGGGTGAGCTTCCGCGTACTGACTTATGAAAAGCCGATATTAAATCGTAAAATTCATCGCCGCCTTTATCGTATTTAGCTAAATGCGTGGGAAGTACTTGGCTTAATACATGCTCATCTACATTGTATGTGCCGTTTTGCTCGGTGGTTAAATCAACCGCTTGTTCAAGCAGATTTAACACTTTACGGGCATCACCACCGCTTGCTTGGCACAGTGCCTGTTTGGCGTTATTAGCAATAACTATGTTTTTTTGGTTTAGTTGCTCATCTTGCAAAAGTGCACGCTCTATCACTGTGTAGAGGTCGCTCTCTTGTAATGACTTTAAAACATACACGCGTGCGCGCGATAAAATAGCGTTATTAAGTGCAAACGAGGGGTTTTCGGTTGTTGCGCCTACAAATATAAAGGTGCCATCTTCTATGTGAGGTAAAAATGCATCTTGCTGTGATTTGTTAAAGCGGTGCACTTCATCAACAAACATAAGGGTGCGTTGTCCGCGGCTTTGGAGGTTATCTTGCGCTTGCGTTACGCTGTCGCGAATATCTTTTACGCCTGCGGTAACAGCCGACATTTGTATAAGCTCGGCATCGGCATGGTTTGCAATAATTTGCGCAAGGGTTGTTTTACCCACCCCTGGCGGGCCCCACAAAATTAAGCTATGGCAACGCCCTGCGACAATGGCTTGGTGCAGGGGTTTATCGTCACTAAGTAAATGTTGCTGACCTATGTATTCGTCAAGCGTTGTTGGGCGCATTCGCGCCGCAAGTGGGCGTACATCGGGCCCAAAGTTAAACCCTAAATTATTCACCGTTACTCTGATCGTCTATTTCAACACCCTCTGGCGGGGTAAATTCAAAGGTACTTGTATCAAGCGCGGTATTTACTTTTGCATCGCTAAAGCTAAATGATGAAAGCTGACCAGAGTTATCGGTAACAACTAACTTAGCAAGGCCTTGCTCGTTACCTGCAAAGGTAATATCAAGCTGTTCTACTTGGCTCTCTACGCCTTTATTTGGCGTAACACTATAGCCAGAGTTAGTAGCTTGTACGCTATATTTTTCCCATTGTGCGGGATCTTTTGAGGTAAGCAATACAAACGGTGTTGAGTCTATAAGGCTGTGGGTATCCATTATGGTTACTTGCTCAGCAAAACTGTCGAAGTAATAGGTTTTGTCGCCATTTGATACAAATAAAGTATCGTCTGGGTTTGTTTGCTGCCAGCGGATCATCATAGGCTGTTTAAGGGCAATTGTGCCCTCGCCTTGCATAACTGCTTGGCCTTGCGAGTCGGTTACATTTTGTGAAAACTGCGCTTTAAAGCTTTTAAGTGTGGCTAGTTTGTCTTGCAGTGCTTGGCTGTCGTCAGCAAAGCTAGGCGTGGCAATTAAACTGCCAAGCACTAATAATAAACTGTTTAATTTTTTCATTAATTTGCTCCATTAGGTACTAATACATCACGAGCGCCGTTGTGACCTGGCGAACTCACGATACCCGATGTTTCCATTTGTTCTACTAGTCGTGCTGCACGGTTATAGCCAACACGCAATTTACGCTGTACTGACGATACCGATACTTTACCGGTTTCTATTACAAATGCGACCGCTTCGTCGTAAAGAGGGTCTGACTCTTCATCTGCGCTTTCGCTTGCTTCACCGGGTAATAAAATATCTTCCGTGGCTTCGCCATTTAAAATTTCGTCTACGTAGTTTGGTTTACCACGTGCTTTCCAATCATTTACAACGGCGTGTACTTCATGGTCGTCAACAAACGCGCCATGCACACGCTCTGGTACACTTGTTCCTGGCGGTAAATAAAGCATGTCACCCATACCTAATAGGTTTTCGGCGCCTTGCTGGTCAAGTATGGTACGCGAGTCTATTTTACTTGATACCTGAAACGCCATTCTCGTAGGTATATTGGCTTTAATTAAGCCGGTAATTACATCTACCGATGGGCGCTGTGTTGCAAGTACTAAGTGTATGCCTGCAGCACGTGCTTTTTGCGCAATACGTGCAATTAGCTCTTCAACTTTTTTACCTACAATCATCATCATGTCGGCAAATTCGTCAATAACTACCACTATGCTTGGTAGTTTATCTAGCTCATCTGGGCCTTCTTTCATGCCGTCGGTGTCTTTAAATAAGGGGTCAAGAATTGGGTAACCCGCCTCTTTGGCTTCCATTACTTTTTGGTTGTAACCTTTTAAGTTACGTACACCCAGCGCCGACATTAATTTATAGCGGCGCTCCATTTCGCCTACACACCAACGCAGCGCGTTAGCCGCTTCTTTCATATCGGTGACTACTTCACACAATAAATGCGGAATACCTTCGTATACCGAAAGCTCAAGCATTTTTGGGTCAATCATGATCATACGAACATCTTCAGGGCCCGATTTGTACAGTAAGCTTAATATCATCACATTAACGCCCACTGACTTACCAGAACCGGTGGTACCCGCTACCAGTAAGTGTGGCATTTTACCTAAATCGGCACATACAGGTTGCCCTGCAATATCTTTACCTAGCACCATGGTTAATGGTGATGGGTTTTGCTCAAATTTAGGAGCATTAATTACCTCAGATAAACGTACAATTTCGCGGTATTTGTTAGGCAGTTCTATGCCTATATATGTTTTCCCAGGTATAACTTCAACTACACGTACGCTAATAGCTGAAAGTGAACGGGCTAAATCTTTAGATAAGCCAGTGATTTTAGACACCTTTATGCCTGGTGCTAAATCAAGCTCAAAACGCGTTACTACAGGCCCCGGGTAAACCCCTACTACAGTGGCTTGTACGTTAAAGTCGAGTAATTTTGTTTCAACAAGGCGCGATACGGTATCGAGCTCTTCTTGAGAAATTGGGTTTTTAGCTTTGTCTGGTCTGTCGAGTAAATCAAGTGAAGGTAAAGGCCCCGGTGGCAGCTCTTTATCAAGTAACTCTTCAAATTTTTCTTTTGCTGTTGGCGGTGGCTGATACGCAGGTTTTGGCTTAGGCATAGGCCTTGCTGGCGATACAACCGTAGTAACTGGTTTTTCAGGTTCAACTACTTGGCTTTGATCAAGCGCGTTAAGTGCAGCCGCTGTATCTATTGGCTCATCGTCTATGGCGCTAAAGCCAATTTCTTGGTCGAGTATATCGTCAAGCTCATCAAATGGGCTGTAGTCATCACTAATTTGTGGCTCGCTAAACGTTGGTTGCTCTTTAGTAATGGCTTTTTGTTTATCTTGTTTTTTATTTTTAACAGGTGCTTGTTCAAATTCTGGCTCTTGCTCATCAAAGCTAATGTCGGCAAAATCTTCTTTATTAAACTCAGCATCAGCTGGGACGCTATTATTGGCAATTCGTTCTCTTTGCATCCAACCTTGTGCGTAATTAGCAATGTATCGGTATGCCCTTACCACTAAGTCACCCAGGTAATCTACAAATTCAACCCAAGATACGCCAGTTAATAAAGTAAGGCCTGCAAAAAAGAAACATAATAATAAAATAGAGGTGCCAGTAAAGTTGAATGCAGGCATCATCGCCGATGCAATTACATCGCCCACTACCCCGCCCGATGAAAAGTTATAAATATCATCAAAATTAATGCTGCTAATGGCGGTAGCTGACGTTATAAATAAGGCAAAGCCTATAACGCGAAGCGCAAGTGTTGTGTAATCAAGCTGTAAAATTCGGTGGGGTTGCTTAAATAATAAATAACCAAATAATTGAATAGCGGCCGGTACTAAATAAGCAAGCCAGCCAAATGTAAGTAATAGTATGTCGGCAATCCACGCACCTGCAGTGCCTGTGATATTTTTTACATTTCTAAATTCACCAGTTTGCGACCACGCAGGGTCAGCTGGATCAAAGCTGATTAAAGCACATAAAATGAATATTGCCGCAAAGGTGCTGATGATCAGCCCTGTTTCTAATAGTCTTTGCACACCGTTTAGGCGCATAACTTCCTATCCCTCTTTATTATTCTATTGGCACTTGCATAGCAGTCAAATACCTTAGCAGGAAATGCAATTTGATGCACTTTATCTTAGTTTGTATGGCCTGATTATGAACAAGTTTTTATAAATTAGGCGTAATAAAATATTTATTGGCTATGTCCTTAATAATTTAAGCAATATAAGGGCGAATAATAACGCCGTCTTCTCCTTTTACTTCTTCCATCACTACATAAGTGCGGCTTTCGCTTACGTTAGGTAATTTTAAAAGAATGTCGCCTAATACGCCGCGGTACTCCGACATATCGTTTACACGGGTTTTTAATAAAAAGTCAAAATTGCCTGATACTAAATGGCACTCTATTATTTCTTCGTGCTTTTTTACGGCTGCGCTAAATTCGTCAAATACATCGGGTGACGTTTTAGTAATGGTCACTTCAACATACACAGATAACCCCTGCCCAAGCTTTGCAGGATCGACCACCGCTTTATAGCCAAGTATGTAGCCTTCACGCTCTAATTTTTTAACACGCTCCAGACAGGGCGTGGCACTCAGGCCAACTCGTCGGGCCAGTTCAACATTTGAAAGGCGTCCATCGTGCTGTAATTCCATTAAAATTTTGCGGTCAATTCTGTCTAATAACTGATGCATAAGCCCAACTAGTTTATTATTCTGTTTATATTTATTATTTAGATAATAACACTGGTTTGGCATTTAAAAAAGGTGAGACACACTGCCTTATGATGAATATAATAGTGGAAAATGTTAATCCGTTCTTATTAAGGCAAATTTTATGATTATTGGTGTACCTAAAGAAATTAAAAACCATGAATACCGTGTAGGTATGGTTCCTGCGAGTGTTCGTGAACTAGTAAATCACGGCCACCAAGTGATTGTTGAAACTGATGCAGGTATGGGCATTGGTTTTACAAACGAAGATTACACACAAGCTGGCGCTGAAATTTTAGCAACTGCTGCTGATGTTTTTGCTAAAGCAGAGATGATCGTAAAAGTAAAAGAGCCTCAAGCTGTTGAACGTGCCATGTTACGTGAAGACCAAATTTTATTTACTTACCTTCACCTTGCACCTGATCTTCCACAAACTGAAGACCTTGTTAAGAGCAAAGCAGTTTGTATTGCATACGAAACCGTCACTGACGCACGTGGTGGTTTACCGCTTCTTGCACCTATGAGTGAAGTAGCTGGTCGTATGTCTATTCAGGCTGGTGCACAAGCGCTTGAAAAATCTAACCACGGCCGCGGCATGCTTCTTGGTGGCGTACCAGGTGTTGAAGCTGCTAAAGTTGTTGTAATTGGCGGCGGCATGGTTGGCCGTAGCGCAGCGCAAATGGCTGTTGGTATGGGCGCAGACGTTGTAGTACTTGACCGTAACATTGATGTACTTCGTGCATTAGACGCGCAATTTGGTAATAAAGTAAAAGCGATTTACTCAACTGCCGATGCACTTGAAAAACATGTACTAGAAGCAGACCTAGTAATTGGTGGCGTACTAATCCCTGGTGCAGCAGCACCTAAACTAGTAACAGCTGATCACATTAAAGCAATGAAGCCTGGCGCTGCAATTGTGGATGTTGCTATTGACCAAGGTGGTTGTATTGCTACTTCTAAAGCAACTACACACGCTGATCCAACATACATTGTTGATGAAGTTGTTCACTACTGTGTTGCTAACATGCCTGGCGCTGTTCCACGTACATCTACGTTTGCACTTAACAATGCAACATTGCCTTTCATTATTAACCTTGCAAACAAAGGTTACAAAAAGGCACTACTTGATGACGCTCACTTCTTAAAAGGCTTAAACGTAATTAAAGGCCAAGTTACATACAAAGAAGTAGCAGAAGCGTTCAACATGGAATATGTTGACCCACGCACTGCAGTAGAAAACGCATAAGTATGTGTTTTATAGTTAGGTAAATAGTTACCTAACTATAAGCAATAAAAAAAGCAGCTAGTTAGCTTAATGCCAGTCAGTTAACAACTGACTGGCGTTTTTTATTGGAATACTTACTGGGCTTTGGTTTCACACACCTTGGATACGCTCTCTCTCGTTTTATCGGTAAAATATGATGTTCAACTTGTGCTTGTAGTTGCTCAATAGATTTTGGGATACGTCCCGCATTCTCTATAAACATCGTGTGAATTAAGTTAATAATACTGATTGCGCACGTCGTAAAACTCAGGTGCTTGGCATAAAGTCCCGGCTTTTTCTGCGCCATTTTTACCATCTGATACCTGAGTAAGTTATAGCTAAGCATTATGCCCCATAGCTCTTGCGCTATCATATCTGGCTTTTTACTGCGTAACGTGAAGTGACTATTTAATAAGGTTTGTTTCATTTCTCGATAGCCAAGTTCTATTTCCCATCGGTCGCTGTATAAGTCAACGATTTCAGCCTTGGGAAAACGCATTGGGTCGCTCAATGACGTCAGAATATTTACTTCTTTCCCTTTAATTGTTTTCGTTACCAGCCTTACTTCAATGTCCATAGGTAAGTCTGCAAACTTTTTTCTCGCTTGCGCTGTTGTTTTTAGTTTGATGAGTTTGTCTTGACGTCCTAAAGAGCGAACGACTTCGTACTGGGTTCCTTTTCTCATGGGTTGGAGCCAATGGCGGTTTTTTCCTGCATGATGCCAGCGATTTAGTAAGCCCAAAGAATAAAAGCCTCTGTCAAATAACGTGAGTGAATTATCGGGTGTTACTTCGATTAAGTCTTCTGCAAGTACCATTTCGCTTGAGCGGCAGCTATCAAAGGCACTCCCCAATAATAAATGGCTAGTCAGCTCCATTAGGCATACCATACGAACTTGAGGAAAGGCCGTATCACCGTGCTGGTTTTTCCAAGCAGAAAATTCTTGATGATTTTCCTGGGTATCAGGTGTGCGCCAAATAACGCCATCAACGCCTAAGAGAGATAACCCGCACCATGTGGGATGGTTAGCATCCTTATTCCACATTTTTTGACTTTGTTCAAAGACTTCTTTCACTGCACCAGCGCCAAGGCGTTGTCTTGCTTGTACGACAGCACTAGGCGCAACAAGCTCTTTTTTACCGGGTAATGCTAAACCCAATTTACTGACAATGCTCCAGAGTGGGTCTTCACGATAAAGTGACATACAAATTACAGTCCAAACAGCCATTTCAACAGGCAGCCTTCTTCGTCTTATAGTCGCGACACCGGCTGTTTCAGCACATTGTTTGATAAAATCAGAGCATAAAAAATCACTCAGTTGACCTAAGCCTTCTGAGTTAGGGGCATAGCCATTGGCAAGAGAAAGTGCGGTAGTGAGTTGCAAAAGAAAAGACTCCTGAATAAATTCAGGAGTCTTTATATACTAGCCAGAAGATCGGTCAATGGATCATTAAATATTTCTTAACTGATCGGCATTAAGCTAGTTAGCTGCTTTTTTTGTGTCTAAATTTTATGGGTTGATTTATATAAAACGCTTAATTATAAAATCAACTTTTACACGTTTAGCTTGACCAAGCAGCTTTTTAACAGGCTGAGGGTAATCTTCCATCGTTTCTAGATCATTTGGTCCGGTTAAACGACGGCAATGCTTTAAAATTTCCTGCTTTTCGTTATCAATCGCTTGCATAATGCTTTGCTCAGGATCGTCGATTAAAATACCATTTTCTATATCAAGGCCCCATGCGCGTGGGTTTAAGTTATGCCCGCTTAGTAAGTGGCGTTGTCTGTCGGCGCAAATACCCTTTAAATGAAACGAGTTACTTTCGTCTTTCCACAAGTACACATTTAAATTGCCGTTATCTATGTGGCGTTTTTGCGACTTAACAAATTTGTGCAAAATGGTTTCGTATAAATACGGCAATGCACCAATTTTACTAAATGGCTCGCTTGGCGGTAAGTAAAAATCGTTAGCTGTTTTATCACCCACAACAATAGTGACTTGCTTACCTTGTTTTAATAACCGGCGTAGTGAGCGCATAAGTGGCGCCGGAAAATTAAAGTATGGCGTATAAAGCACAAGCTCTTGCTCTGTGGTATCAAACAAGTTTTTAATTAAACGATTTAGGCTGTTATTACGACGCCCTAGCCCTAAAAATAAACGAATACCCAAAGGGTCGGTGTTGGCTTTACTAGCGTTAGCATAACTTGCCGATTTTAAATCGCGCATTAATTGCTTTTGCTCAAACTTAAAGTCTATTAGGCGCTTAAGCGGGCGTGTATCAATACGTGGAACAGCCTGTGAACCAATAAGCTTAGTTTCTATAAAATCAACGACAGAGTCACACAGCTCGCTTTGCGTCACTAAAAAGTAACGGTCTAGCCTATAACGCTCGTTGTATTGTAAGTACACGTTATTTAAGCTGGCACCGCTGTATAACAACGTATCGTCTACAACAAAGCCTTTTAAATGTAATACTCCAAAAAGCTCTTTTGCTTTTACGGGTACACCGTAAACCTGTACGTTCGATTTAAACTTTTCTAAATAGTCACAATATAAACTTGCATTACCGTCTGACTTTGCCGCGCCAATAAGACCTCGTTGCGCACGGTGAAAATCTACCAACACTTTTATTTCAAGGTCGGGGTTTGCCAATGACACGCGATGAAGCGCTTCGAGTATTTCACGCCCTGCTTCATCATCTTGTAAATACAGTGCCGTAATGTAGATTCTTTTTTTTGCATTGCTAATTAAACGCAGCAATTGCGTACGGTACTCTTGTGCATTGGTTAAGACGTTAACGTCTTTTGAAGTCAACCCAAATGCGGGTTTTTCCTGCCAAAATAACATAGTTGCCTATTCACTAAGGTCACATAATCTATCAGTGACAAATAAAATTAGGTAAAACATATCAAAAAAATACTAACGGGTCATGAATTAACGAAGCTTTGTTGCTCATCTGTTTGTTTTTTAGCCTTTACAACGGCTTTTTTATAAATCAAAGTTAACTCAGTACATAATATTGCACAGCTTTTACATTTTTCAGAAAAAAATAATCACATAATTTGTTTACTTGTGCCTTGTTTTTCTTAGAATCGAAGCCATTAAGTTCAGTATTAAACGTTTAGGAAAAGATCATGACTGAAGCAAAACACTCTAAGTTACTAATTTTAGGCTCTGGCCCTGCAGGTTACACTGCCGCAGTGTACGCAGCACGCGCAAATTTAAACCCTGTTTTAATTACCGGTATTCAACAAGGTGGCCAATTAACAACGACAACTGAAGTTGAAAACTGGCCTGGTGATGCGCACGGCTTAACGGGCCCTGCACTAATGGATCGCATGAAAGAGCACGCTGAGCGCTTTGAAACTGAAATAGTGTTTGATCATATCAATAAAGTAGATGTGTCTAAACGCCCTTTCACGTTAACTGGCGACCAAGGTACTTACACGTGTGATGCCTTAATTATTGCAACGGGTGCGTCTGCTAAATACTTAGGTTTAGAATCTGAAACTAATTTTCAGGGCCGCGGTGTTTCTGCATGTGCTACCTGTGATGGTTTTTTCTACAAGGGCCGTAAGGTTGCAGTAGTTGGTGGTGGTAACACAGCCGTTGAAGAAGCACTTTACTTATCTAACATTGCCGATGAAGTACATGTTATTCACCGTCGTGATAGTTTTCGCAGTGAAAAAATTCTTGCCGATCGCCTGACTGAAAAAGCTGCAAACGGCAACGTGATAATGCACTATAACCGTACGCTTGACGAAGTACTTGGCGATGAAATGGGTGTAACGGGTGTGCGTATTAAAGATGCAAACTCTGACGCAAAAGAAACGCTTGACCTTGAAGGTGTATTTATTGCCATTGGCCATAAACCAAACACAGATATGTTTGAAGGCCAACTAGAAATGAAAGATGGCTATTTAGTGGTTGAGTCTGGCCTTAACGGTAACGCAACTCAAACAAGCGTACCAGGCGTTTTTGCTGCCGGTGATGTATCTGACCACATTTACCGCCAAGCAATCACATCAGCGGGTACAGGCTGTATGGCTGCCCTAGATGCAGAGCGTTTCTTAGATAATCTGTAATCGCGCTAAATAATTTAAAAGAGGCTGATAATTCAGCCTTTTTTTATGCCTAAAATATAGTTACACTTTTATGATAATTACTAAATTAAGCATTGTATGAGAAACCAGCTATACCAACTCAGCGATACCGATATAGCATTTCCTAATCCTGAATATGCGCTAACTTCCCCAGACGGCTTACTTGCAGTAGGCGGTGATTTATCTGTTGCTCGGTTAAGCCATGCTTATAAAAACGGTATTTTTCCGTGGTTTAGTGAAGATGAGCCAATAATGTGGTGGTCGCCGAGCGAGCGAGGTATTGTTGAGCTTAATGATTTTCATATAAGTAAAAGTCTGCGTAAACATTTAAAAAAGCACCCCGTTAAAGTAACTGTAAATAATGCCTTTGCAGAGGTGATTGAAGCGTGCTGTGAGCAACGTATTGATACCGAAGGCACGTGGATCACTAATGAGATGATTGACGCCTATATCAACGCACATGATTCAAACATAGCGCACAGTGTGGAAGTGTGGCAAAACGGTGAGCTTGCTGGTGGCCTATACGGTATTATGCAAAATGGTGTATTTTGTGGCGAGTCGATGTTTCATCATCAAACCAACTGCTCTAAGCTTGCAATGTGGGCGTTAGTAAATTGGCTAAAGCGCCATGGTGCCCATTTTATAGATTGCCAACTAGAAAACCCTTATTTAACCTCTTTAGGTGCAAAAGTGATCCCCCGCTCAGAATTTTTGACTAAACTTAATTTAGCAAATGCTTATATTCCAAACTCAACGATGTGGCAACCACAGGAGTTAACAGCAATTTATGAGTGAACATATTCCTGCACGCGTTGGCCTTAGCCAAGAGTTTGCTTGTAGCTATTTACCCGACAGGCAAGAGCAATTGCTCGTTATATTAGATCCTAGCTGCTACAGCACAGATAAATTTGAGTCACTTTTAACGTTAGGCTTTAGACGTAGCGGTAATCAAATTTATCGTCCGCATTGCCCTAGTTGCAGTGCATGTAACTCAGTTCGTGTGTTAGCGCAACAATTTGATCCTTCAAAATCTCAAAAAAGAAAATTAAATAAACTAAAAAGTGACTTTGAAATTAAATACTCAAACGTACATCGCGATGAGTACTACCCACTTTATAGTAAATATATTTCTTTACGTCACAGCGACGGCACTATGTACCCACCTAATTTAGAGCAGTTTCAAAGTTTTTTATTTTGTAGCTGGCTAAAAATTACCTTTATTGAGCTATGGCATAAACAAACCTTAGTGGCTGTTGCAGTGACCGATTGCATGCATAATTCAGTATCTGCTATTTATACTTTTTTTGACCCCGAATTTGAGCAGTACAGTTTAGGGACTGTCATGATTTTACAGCAGCTTGAATTTGCAAAACAACAAAACAAAGAATTTGTGTATTTAGGCTACCAAATAGACGAATGCGCTAAAATGAAGTACAAAACTCAGTTTTTGCCAGCGCAAAAACACGTTAATGACCAGTGGTTGGCTATTTAATTTGCAAAAATGCCCCCAGCACCTTTACTTATTGGCGTATTTTGGGCAAAATCTGCAGCGTTTAACTATTAAAGAGGTGTTACGCTAAACATGGCGAAAGAAGACGTAATCGAAATGCAAGGGACAGTCCTTGATACTTTACCAAATACAATGTTCCGAGTTGAGCTAGAAAATGGTCACGTAGTTGTGGCTCATATTTCAGGTAAAATGCGCAAAAACTATATCCGTATTTTAACCGGCGATAAAGTAACGGTAGAAATGACTCCTTACGATTTATCGAAAGGTCGTATCGTATTCCGTGCTCGCTAAGTGCGTAAACGAGATTTAGTTTTTGGCTAGTGTAAAACTAGCTTAAAGCGTTTATTAAATGTAATTGATGGTACTTACTAGCAATTACATTTAATAAACAAAAAACCCAGCTTTTGCTGGGTTTTTTGTTGCCTATAAAAAGGCAAAAAAAAAGCTCCATTAAGGAGCTATTTTATTTATATGAAACGCTATTACGCTGGTGTTAAATTACTTTCAAAATCAAAGTTAATTTTCTTATCTTTCACCGATACTTTAACAGTACCGCCATCAACAAGTTCACCAAACAATATTTCGTTAGCTAGCGGCTTTTTAAGCTCATCTTGAATTACACGCGCCATAGGACGGGCACCCATTGCTTTATCGTAGCCTTTATCAGCTAACCACTCACGCGCTTTAGAGGTAAGCTCAAGGTTAACTGACTTTTTATCTAGCTGAGCTTGAAGTTCCACCACAAATTTATCAACCACTTGCAAGATAACGTCTTTTTCAAGGTGATTAAACCAAATTATGTTATCTAAGCGGTTTCTAAATTCCGGAGAAAATACTTTATTAATTTCACCCATTGCGTCGTGTGTATGGTCTTGTTCACTAAAGCCTATAGATTTACGTGTGGTTTCTTGCACGCCAGCATTGGTAGTCATTACTACAACCACATTTCTAAAGTCAGCTTTACGACCATTATTATCGGTTAACGTACCGTGATCCATTACTTGTAGCAAAATATTGTAGATATCTGGATGCGCTTTTTCAATTTCATCCAGCAGTACAACCGCATGTGGGTTTTTAATTACCGCCTCTGTTAATAAGCCGCCTTGTTCAAAACCAACATAACCCGGTGGTGCACCAATTAAACGGCTCACCGCATGGCGCTCAACGTACTCAGACATATCAAAACGAATAAACTCTACACCCATACACTTAGCAAGCTGCTTAGTCACCTCTGTTTTACCAACACCTGTAGGTCCAGCAAATAAGAACGAACCGACTGGCTTGTCTTCGTTTGCAAGTCCAGAGCGCGATAAGCGAATAGCTGAGGTAAGCGCATCAATAGATTGATCTTGCCCAAACACCAACATTTTAAGATTACGATCAAGATTTTTGAGGGTTTCTTTATCGGTAGATGACACACTTTGCGCCGGAATACGGGCCATTTTAGCAATAATCAGCTCAATATCAGAAACACCAATAGTCTTTTTACGCTTAGAGCTAGGTTGCAAACGCTGGTTTGCACCTGCCTCGTCTATTACATCAATGGCTTTGTCAGGTAAGTGTCGCTCATTAATATACTTAGCGCTTAGCTCAGCAGCTGCTTTAAGGGCTTTTTGCGTATAACGAATTCCATGATGTTCTTCGTAACGCTCTTTTAAGCCATTTAATATTTTAGTGGTATCGGCAACACTTGGTTCGAGCACATCAATTTTTTGGAAACGACGTACTAATGCACGGTCTTTCTCAAAAATGTTTTTATACTCGTTGTAGGTGGTTGACCCCATACAACGCAACTTACCGCTAGACAGCAATGGTTTTAATAAGTTTGATGCATCCATTACACCGCCTGATGCAGCACCGGCACCAATAATGGTATGAATTTCATCAATAAATAAAATCGAACCAGGCTTTGCTTGTAACTCTTTTAGCAAGCTTTTAAAGCGTTTTTCAAAATCCCCACGGTATTTAGTACCGGCAAGCAATGCACCCATATCTAGTGAATAAACAACAGCATCGGCAATCACTTCTGGTACTTGCTCGTTAACAATACGATACGCAAGCCCTTCTGCAATTGCTGTTTTACCAACGCCTGCTTCACCTACAAGTAGCGGGTTATTCTTTTTACGACGACACAATACTTGTACCGTGCGCTCTACTTCGCTATCACGTCCAACTAGAGGGTCAATGTTGCCCTCTTTTGCTTGCGCGTTTAAGTTTGTTGTAAAGCTGTCTAATTTGCTTGCTTCTTCGTTTTGAACTTCTTGTACTTCCTCATGAATATCGTCGGTGTCATCACCTAACTCATCATCGGCTTTAGAAATACCATGAGAAATAAAGTTAACAATGTCTAAGCGCGAAATATCGCTCTTTTTAAGTAAGTACACTGCTTGGCTTTCTTGCTCTGAAAAAATAGCAACAAGTACGTTTACGCCCGTAACTTCGTTTTTACCAGATGATTGAACATGAAAAACTGCACGTTGTAATACGCGCTGAAAACCAAGTGTAGGCTGAGTTTCACGCTCTTCTTCTAAATCGGGAATGACCGGCGTGGTTTCGTCAATGAATTCGAGTAATTCTGTTTTTAAACCTGAAATATCAACGCCACAGGCGTTTAGCGCTTCGCCTGCTGAAGGGTTATCTAATAGCGCAAGTAAAAGGTGTTCTACCGTCATGAATTCATGGCGGCGTGTACGCGCTTCACGAAACGCGGCATTTAACGTTAGTTCTAAGTCTTTGTTTAGCATTGGCAACCCCTTACTGAGATAATAATTTTATACCACAACAATGAGATGAATGATCACCTTATTGGTATTTATTCCTGCTCACAACTACAAAGCAGTGGATGCTCGTTATCCCGCGCATAGCGGTTAACTTGTTCAGCCTTGGTTTGGGCTACGTCGGCGCTAAATACACCGCATATGCCTTTACCTTTTTCGTGAACTTGAAGCATCACGTCGGTTGCTCTATCGCTATCCATATTGAAGAACGTCATTAGAACTTCTATTACAAAGTCCATTGGCGTGTAGTCGTCGTTATTTAAAACAACTTTGTATTTTCGCGGCGGCTGCAGCTTTTGCTTTTCACTATCGCGAACTGTGTCTATGACACCTGAATCTTTCATACCACTCATAATTAAATATAGTCTTGTCTTTGGAACTCAAGCAAACTTGAATAAAAAATAAATTAAATGTTAAAAAAATATCTCAAAACACTTGACTGACTGGCCAAATAAACTACAGTCAGATATAGATTGATTAATCCTTAGTCAGTCTAGCAAATTATACGGTTTAGAATAACTAAATTAGTCAACTTATAGAAGGATGTAGAAGTATGGCTTGTGGTAAAGTCAAATGGTTCAACAACGCCAAAGGTTTTGGTTTCATCGTAGAAGACGGCTGCGAGAATGATATTTTCGCTCATTACTCAACGATTGTAATGGACGGTTATAAGACACTTAAAGCTGGTCAGGATGTAACATTCGAGCTAGAACAAGGCCCTAAGGGTCTTCATGCTAAAAACATTGCCCCTAATGGCGATATTTTAGAGTGATTAAAACCTTGTTCGACTAAAGCGAGTGACCTAATTTAGATCCTCGCTTAATTCCCCACACTACTTTTATCTCTTCCACCTCTTTTAATTGCTCCAGATACTTACAAATTCAACCCTTTTGCTTGAATTTATTTTATATACCCCAATGTTCTAACTGTTACCTGCTAATTAAGGCTGCATACACGCGCAAGCGCTAGCCCTTTTTAAACAAGCTTGTTACACTCTTGTTGCTAAATTACACGGTTACACTTTAGCTCATAGTTTTATGTGGCTATTTTATGTGTATTTTGCAACCTATAAAAATCAGTTAGTCAGGTGTGACTATTCTGCCGTTTGGCATATTAAGAGTACCGACACCTAACAAACTGCTTGTTAACGCAACCATGCGCTAATGAGTTTCTTTGCATTGTTGAATACGGCCACTGCGGCCTACTATCTAGGAATGATGATGACATCAAAAATTATCTACACTAAAACGGACGAAGCTCCGGCGCTAGCAACCTACTCGTTGCTACCAATTATCCAAGCCTATACAAATGCGGCAGGTGTTGAAGTTGAAACTCGCGATATCTCATTAGCAGGTCGTGTAATTGCAAACTTCGCTGATTACCTTACTGAAGAACAACGCATTGGCGATGCCCTTGCTGAGCTAGGTGAACTTGCAAAAACACCTGAAGCAAACATTATCAAATTACCAAATATTAGTGCGTCTGTTCCACAACTACGCGCTGTTATTAAAGAACTACAAGAAAAAGGTTATGCATTACCAGAGTACCCTGCTGAGCCTAAAAATGATGAAGAAGCTAAAGTAAAAGCGACTTACGATAAAATTAAAGGTAGTGCAGTAAACCCTGTATTACGTGAAGGTAACTCAGACCGTCGCGCACCAGGCTCTGTAAAAGAGTATGCACGTAATAACCCACATTCAATGGGTGCGTGGAGCAAAGATTCACAGTCTTACGTTGCAAGTATGAGCGAAGGCGATTTCTTTGGCTCTGAGCAATCAGTTACTATTGATGCTGCTACCGATGTACGTATTGAGCACGTTGCTTCAAATGGCGATGTAACAGTACTTAAACAAAGCACACCACTTATTGCGGGTGAAGTTATTGATGCATCGCGTATTAGCGCATCAAAGCTACAAGCATTTTTAGCAGCTGAAATCGACGCTGCAAAAGAAAAAGGCGTACTATTCTCGCTTCATATGAAAGCGACAATGATGAAAGTATCTGATCCAATTATTTTTGGTCATGCTGTTAAAGTATTCTACAAAGACGTTTTTGCTAAGCATGGCGAGCTTTTTGAAGAGCTAGGCGTTGATGTAAATAACGGTTTAGGCGACGTATATTCTAAAATTCAAACGTTAGATGATGCAAAGCGTGAAGAAATTGAAGCAGACATTCAAGCTGTATACGCACAGCGCCCAGCAATTGCTATGGTTGATTCTGACCGTGGTATTACAAATCTTCACGTACCAAGTGATGTGATCATTGATGCGTCTATGCCTGCTGCAATTCGTTCAAGCGGACAAATGTGGAATAACGATGGTAAATTACAAGACACAAGCTTTGTAATTCCAGATCGTAGCTACTCAAGCGTTTACCAAGCAACTATTGATTTCTGTAAAGAAAATGGCGCGTTTGATCCTACCACTATGGGTAGCGTACCAAACGTAGGCCTAATGGCTCAAAAAGCAGAAGAATACGGTTCACACGACAAAACATTTGAAGCAAAAGCAGACGGCTCTATCCGTGTTGTTGATGCAAATGGCACTACGTTACTTGAGCACACTGTTGAGCAAGGCGATATTTGGAGAATGTGTCAGGTTAAAGACGCGCCAATCCAAGATTGGGTTAAACTTGCTGTAAACCGTGCTCGTGCTACAGGTGTTCCTGCTATTTTTTGGTTAGACGAAAACCGTGCGCACGATGCACAGCTAATCAAAAAAGTGAACAAATACCTTCCAGATCACGACACAGCTGGCCTAGATATTCAAATTTTAGCACCGCTTGAAGCAACTCTTTTCTCTTTAGCGCGTATTAAAGAAGGTAAAGACACTA
Organism: Pseudoalteromonas espejiana DSM 9414; assembly: GCF_002221525.1. NCBI lineage: Bacteria > Pseudomonadati > Pseudomonadota > Gammaproteobacteria > Alteromonadales > Pseudoalteromonadaceae > Pseudoalteromonas > Pseudoalteromonas espejiana. The sequence goes on from NZ_CP011028.1 coordinate 2,070,447, forward strand.
TTTCTGTAACCGGTAACGTACTACGTGATTACCTTACAGATTTATTCCCAATTTTAGAGCTAGGTACTAGTGCTAAAATGCTTTCAATTGTGCCTCTTATGAACGGCGGTGGCTTATTTGAAACTGGTGCGGGTGGTTCTGCACCTAAGCACGTTCAGCAATTTGAAAAAGAAAACCACTTACGTTGGGATTCTTTAGGTGAGTTTTTAGCACTTGCTGCATCACTTGAACACCTAAGTGTGACTGCTGGTAACAAAAAAGCACAAGTACTTGCTGATACACTTGATAAAGCAACAGGTACATTCCTTGCTGAAAACAAGTCGCCTTCGCGTAAAGTAAAAGAAATTGATAACCGTGGTTCTCACTTCTTCTTATCTTTATTCTGGGCTCAAGAACTTGCTAAGCAAGACGATGACAGCGAACTTAAAGCGCAGTTCACACAAATTGCTAGCGATTTAGAAACGCAAAAAGATCAAATTGTAAGCGAACTTAACGATGCTCAAGGCCCCGCTGTAGACTTATCTGGTTACTTCCAACCAAATGATGATGCTGCATTTAAAGCAATGCGTCCAAGCGCTACATTTAATGAAATTTTGTCTAAATTAGTATAATTTTAGATTAAATTAAAAACCGCTTACTTTTTAAGTAAGCGGTTTTTTTGTGTCTTTATTTTATATAATACCAATTCGCAATAATACTTAATCATTTTGCGGGGCTAGATGTGTTGCCGCTTGCGTTAAAAAACTCTCTTTTAGAGCAACTAAATAGCGATTTTTCCTAGCAACTAATACGTTTTTCTAGCTTCAGATTAGAACATTTAATTAAGCGAATTGGTATAAAAAGGCCGCTATGTATAACATAGCGGCCTTTAAAAAATTAAAGCTATTTTAATTTAACTATTTTGTATAAGCGCGTGGCATAGTTGAATCTGTTGTGTAGCGCTCACGTAGTTTATCTTGGCGCGACTGTGTAGACACTTCTTCACCGTTGATAATCATTGTGCTTACGTGTGAGCTTAGTTCAAACGGGTCGTTGCTCCACATAACAACATCAGCGGCTTTACCTACCCTTAAGCTGCCTGCATTAATATTAAATACACTCGCTACGTTAGATGTAACCGCATTTAATGCGCCTTGCTGGCTCATTCCATACGATACAGCATTACCTGCATCAAAACGTAGCTGGTAAATATTATGACTGGCATCGCCACCCACGGTTAAAATAACTTTTACACCGGCTTTTTCAAGCACTGCTGCGTTATCTAAACTTGCGTGTAATGAATCAAAGCTTGAAGGTAAGCTGTCCATTGCACTCATAATTACCGGTACTTGCGCTTGTGCAATCTGCTCTTTAACAACAACGGCATCTTGTGCGCCATTGAGCACTAAATTAATACCAAACTCTTCTTTAACCTTAAGTAGCTCAATTATATCTGCCGCACGAGACACACCAACCACCAGCGGCATATCGCCACTAAGTACTTTAGCCATTACTTTGTCTTCAGTACTTGGCTTGCTGTCGTCGTCTTTTTTAGGCTTTTTAGCTGCTTTGCTTTGGTGCTCTTGAAGCTTATTAATAAGCGTTTGTAGTGTAAAGGCGCGAGAACCTTTACTTCGCTCGCCTAAATAAACCACTAACGCCGCTTGTTTTTGAATATTGCTTTGTAAATCACCACTTAAATCAACAACACTAGCAAGGCCCGAAAAAATACTATCGCCACCATGAGGGGTAATTACATCGCGCGTAACGCCGCCTTTACGCGCATAAGGCACTAAGCTTGAATGTGCGTTGTAAGCAAGGCTCACATCAAAATCAATACCTGCTTTTTCTTCGCCAGCATCACGAGAGCCTGCGACTGCACTTACTTCAACAAGGCCAAGCTGATTAATACTGGCAATAAAACCTGGTGTTACAATTTGGCCTTTAGCATCAATAACTTTATCGGCTGTTACTTGTGCAGGGTTAATTGCGGTAATTTTTCCGTTATCCATTACTATGCTAGCGTTTTGTAAAACGCCCTGCTCTGTTGCCGTATGCAGTGTTGCATTAATAATAGCAAGCGATTGTGCACTGGCTGCACCTGAGGCTAAAAGTCCGGCAGCAACCAGAGATAGCGAAAACGAACGTGATAAATTTTTCATTCTGGGCTCCTTATTGTTGACCTAACATAAAATCACTTTGTGCTTGATAAGCAGCATCGTCTCTATCGTAAACTTTTGCGCCATCAATAAATACTTGTTCTGCTTTTGCATAAACACTAAATGGGCTTTGATTCCAAATAACTACATCGCCTTGCTTACCAGCTTCAAGCGAGCCTGTTTTATCCTCAATACCTAGCGACTTAGCCGCGTTAGATGTGATCCATTTAATAGCGTGCTGCTCAGAAATATCAAAGCCATTTTCGTTTGCACGGAACATCACTTTGCCCGCTTCTTGGTTTAGACGTTGAATTGTTGTGTCTGAATCTGAATGCACCACCGCACATGAATTTTTAACCGCATCAACAATGGCTACGTTTTCTTGAACCATGTCGTACGCTTCCATTTTAAAGCCCCACCAATCTGGCCAAAGTGCAGCACACGAACCATTTTCAGCAAGTAGGTCGGCGATTTTATATGCTTCTACACCATGGTGGAATGTACCCGCGTGATAGCCAAATTCTTTAGAAAGGTCAATCATCATGGCCATTTCTTCAGCTTTATAACAGTGATTATGAATAAGCACTTCACCTTCAATAACCGCTCGAAGAGTATCGTGTTTTATGTCACGTACTGGTGCTTCTGGGTTTAAACCTGCTTCATAATCGGCGTCATATTTATCCCATGCACGCTTGTACTCTTGTGCTTCTGCCCAAGCCATTCTGTAGCCAGCCATGTTACCCATACGGGTAGAAGGTAATGTACCTTGGCGACCATATACGCGTTTTGGGTTTTCACCACAAGCCATTTTTAAGCCATTAGGCGCATCAGGGAATTTCATTGCTTGCATTGTATGCGCAGGAATGTTTTTAAGCGTTACACCGCGACCACCAAATAAGTTTGCCGAGCCTGGTAAAATTTGTAACGAGGTAATACCGCCTTCGCGCGCGCGGTTAAAACCAGGGTCTTGAGGCCACACAGAATGCTCTACCCATACCTCTGCGGTATTTGGACTGGTCATTTCGTTACCGTCTTGATGTGACTCAACCGATGGGCTTGGATAAGCACCTAAGTGAGAGTGAACATCAATAATACCTGGGGTAACCCATTTGCCCTGTGCATCAATGGTTGTATCTGCATTGGCTGATAAGTCTTTACCTACTTGCTGAACTTTACCATCAACAAGTAATACATCAGCATCATCTAAACGCTCGCCTGTACCGGTAAGTACCGTTGCGTTTGTAATTAATGTGCTTGTAGAAGCCATTGGCTTGTAAGTACTTGGATACGGGTTTTTGTTAATTGTAATTTTAGGATCTTGTGGGCCGTTTTCTTGGCAACCAACAAGCGCAGCAGCTAAACCAACTGCGAGTAATGAGGGTGCAAATTTTTGCATTTTGTTAGGTTCTCCTGTTTTTTTGCTACTTTAGCTAAAGCTAAGTAATTAAGCCAAAAAAACAGGTAAAAAAGCAATTAACCGAGTTGAAATACTGTAATTATTTTTTTATGTAATTGTTATATAACTTTTCCAGCGCACCTTCGGTAGTCAGCGACGGATCTTTGTTTATAAAGTGTTTAACTGTACGTGTTACAAAATCTGAGTTTTGCTTATGCTGCTTAGAAAAGTCTTTAATTAATGTGTTGCCATCGCTGGCTGCTGTCACTTTGTCGTGACGGTGACGATACTGGCTAAGCGCTCGATTAAAGTCGCCGTTGTAATCTTCCACTAGTATTTTATAAAAGTCACTTTTTTGTACTTTAAGCACATTAATGCAGTAATTTAATGCCTCTTTAAAGTCGGTAAAGGTAGTGCCTTCTACATCAAACTCTTTGGTTTTTTCACGCACGGTTACACGCGCTTCTTCTGCGGCATAACTAAAGCCCGTAAACGCTAGTCGCTCAGACGCTTCTTTTCCAAGCTTCATACCTGCTTGAATACTATGGGCAAATTCGTCGCTCATTTCGCTTAGTTCGTTTTCTTCCCACATGTTATAAACGCGCAGTGCTTTAGCATATTTATTAGAGAGCTTTTTTTTAAGCTTGGTAAAACGCTCATCTATACTCATAAGCCTTTCGTTGTGCAACAGCGCATGGCACTCATAACACGCAGCAATAGATACAAAGTCGGCTTCTTCACCTAAATCAATAATGCTTTGAAGCATATGTAGCGGCGGGCAATGGTCACGCTCTGTAGCTTCGCATCCACAGTAAAAACATTGATTAAAATGCTTGTGTTCACATGCATACGCTTGCTGATAATAGCTTGCTAACGTTTTGCTCACTGGTTCTCCTAGTAAAATACGCGCTAATAAAACATCACAAATAATGGAGGCGATAATAACAGCCTGAAAAAATAAGTTATACCAATTGCATAAAATTAGTGAATCATTATTTCGCTGATAAAATAACGCAGTGAGCGCGCTATTTAATGCGATAGAATGATTATGCTTTTAATAAAATAGGTATTGATAGCTGAAAAATAATTTAGCTAAAGTGTGTCAAAAAACACACTTATTACAGATGAATTTCATACACATAAAAACAAGTGTGTATTTTACACATACATGCTTACACCTTGTTGCGTTTGGTTAACAGCTTTTTAGTTTAAATAGCTCAATAATAAACCCGAACCACAAACAATGAGGAATAATTATGAATACTTTAAAAGTAACGTTATGTACCACTTTTGCATTTGGCGCAGTACTTATGGCATCACCAGCGTCAGCAGTTCAATTTGAAGCGGCAGACTCATCACCTGGTACACAAGCATGTATGGCGGTAGCGGCAAATAAAACGCATGTGTTGCGTAAAACATCTCGCAGCTTAAATATTAGCAAAGCTGTACTAAGTAAAAAGCTCGAATGTAACAACTTATCAATGGGCGACTTTGTAACCTTGTACAATTTAGATAAAAGCGCTAACTATTTAAATATGGATACCAGCACACGCACATCAATCAAAGATTTAGCTAAAACAATGACCTCTGAAAAAGTGATTATTACAGGGCCAAAATAGTATGACTTTTATAAATAACTAAGCAGGCCCAAAAGCCTGCTTAGTTTTATTATTTTAAATAACAGCCGCAATTAACCCAAATAAACCACCAAATACGCCGCCCCATACAACTAACCAGCCTAAGTGTTCATGGATCATGGTTTGAATAATATCTTTTACCATTTTAGGGGTTAGCTCATCTAAGCGCTCATCAACTAACTTTAATACCGTGCCATGTAAGCTTTGCGCGCTATTACCTTGCGCTAATGTATCACTAACAAGTGCTTTAAAGTCTTCGGTTTGGCTTATCTGAGCCAGTGACAATTGCATTTTTTCTATAAATTTTTCGCGCATTGGCTCTATAGCTGCTGTGCCACCAAACACGCCTAACATGCTGCCAAACTGCGACTGCTCTATTACTTCGAGTAAATTGTCGAATGCGGGGTTTAAATCTACATTGCTAATAATGGGCTCAAAGTCGATGTTTGGCTGGGCTTTATTAAGTAAGTTATTAATTTTTTGCTCAGAAAAAAACTCAGTCAAAATTAAATTACGTATAGCCACCTTAAAGCTTTCAAACTTAAGCGCTATTACACCAGAGCCGTATAATAAAGGGACTTTTTCAAATAGCATATGCACAGCTAATAAATTAGTAACCGCGCCCGAGAGTGCAAATAAACCAACCGACAATACTATTGCTTGATCATAAAAGTAGCCTACAACTACACAAATACCTGCTAGTAAATTGGTGATAAAACTCTTGTTCATTGGTACTCCGTTAGCATTTTTTATATCGTTAATTTTACAACGATTAGTTTGTGAAATTAATACTTTTTTGCCATAGTTTAAGTATCTGTTTAAAAGGCGAGCAATAACTATGTGGAAAACAGTAAACGAGCACATTAGCCAAGCCATTCACTATGACTTTAAACACACTTACAAACGCCAACTGCAAAGTACCAACACCGATAAACTCTTTCAATTAACCGATGGGTCGCACAACTATTTGGTTAAAATTGCTTTAAAAAGTGAGCTCGACCGCCTTGAAAGCGAAGCAGTAGGCCTTAAACTTCTTACACAAAATAGTATTTTTATGGTACCTGATTGCATAGTAACAGGCGCTAATATTGAATTTTCGTTTATTGTACTCGAATGGCTGGTACTTGATAAACAACCTCACAGCCATTGGGCCGATATGGGTAAACATTTAGCTATGCTACATCAAAAGCATGCCCAAGCGATGTTTGGCTTTGATGTAGATAACTACTTAGCAACAACAGTGCAACCAAACCGGTGGCATAAAAAATGGGATGTATTTTATGCAGAAGAACGCATTGGCTGGCAATTACAGCTTTTAGCCGAAAAAGGCATAAACTTAGTGGAGCCAGAGCTGCTAATAAATTTCGTTAAAGAGCAATTGCACAGCCACACTGTAGCGCCTTCGTTACTTCATGGGGATTTTTGGCGTGGAAATATGGGCTTTATAAAAAATATACCCACACTATTTAACCCTGCTTGCTATTACGGCGACCGTGAAGTAGATATCGCCATGAGCGAGCTTTTTGCGCCGCTTCCTGATGACTTTTATAACGCGTACAACATGCAATACCCACTCAGTGAAAACTATCAAAAACGCAAAGCAATTTATCAACTTTATCCAATTTTAAATCACGCGAATATTTTTGCGGGGCATTACCTTACACAAGCTAAACAGCATATAGATACGTTACTTAACACTCAGTAATTTATTAAGGCAATACACGTAAAATTATTGTCATAATCAGGGGTTCAGCACTATATTTATAATGAATGTAGCTAAATTTAAATTAGTAAATGCATTTATTATTGAGTTCAGTTTTGAGCCATTAAGTTGTTGGTAGTATACGTTCACAACTTAAATAATGTGTACCAACACGGTAACCTCGCCTTGGTACGTTTGGAGTGATTATGAAAGACTTTGTATCACAACGCATCACCTGTCCACACTGTGGCAACCACATTCATTTAGATATAGATGCCAGTATGGGCGACCAAGACTACGTAGAAGAATGTAGTGTTTGTTGTAACCCTATACATTTAAATATGCATATAGACCATGCTAATAAAAAGCTAGAGTTACACGTAGACAGCGACAACGAACAAATATTTTAGTTTTGATGGCGTAAGTAGTTTTCTACCGTTTTAATTATGGTATATGTTTGCTGATCTACTTCTATATTCAGTTCATCACCTACTTGAGCATTACCTAAATTAGTAATGGCAAGGGTTTCGGGGATCAGGTGCAGCCAAAAGCCCTGCTCATCTATTTCGCCTACGGTTAAACTTGCGCCATTTATTGCCACAAAGCCTTTATACAAAACGTATTTTTGCCATTTAGTCGGTAAGCTTAATTGAATTTTACAATTGTTTTGCTGCTTAACAATTTGTCCAATTTGCGCAGTACAATGAATGTGCCCCGACACAATATGCCCACCCAGTTCAGTGCCAAATGTGACCGAACGCTCGTAATTAACTAAGCTACCAAGATTAAGTTTACCTAAATTTGTGAGTGTGAGCGTTTCGTCAATCACATCAAAATGCACTTGCGCTACGACGTCGTGGTTACTTAATTCTACTTTTACCACCGTTAAACAGCAGCCATTTATAGCTATGCTGGCTCCTAAATCAAGGTGTTTAACGTATTCTTCACCTACCGACACCACTAAGCGTAAAACCCCATCAGTATGCGTACTAGATACAACTGTAGCTTGCGTTTGAACGATTCCTGTAAACATAAAATCACTTAAAATTATTACAAAGTGATAGTTTAACGTATCAACAAACAAAATCATTCACTACTATGATTTTTATTTGAAACACAATAGATTACAATTGCGCCCTGTTTTATCAAATAGCTGTTTTTATGACCTTTTGTAGCTGGGAAGCCAAACGTTTATTATCCCTTGCAGTACCTGTATTTTTAGCACAAGTTACGCTTGTTTTAATGTCGGTGGTCGACACCATTATGGCAGGCCAAGTGAGCCCTACAGATTTAGCGGCCCTATCAATTGCAACCGGTATATGGAACCCGTTATTACTCGCGTTGCAAGGTATTTTACTTGCGCTCACGGGTGTTATTGCCCAATTTGCAGGGGCAGAAGATAAAAAAGGAATTCGCCATTATTTTCAGCAGGCACTTTATTTAACTGCCATTTTAAGTTTAATAGGCTTTGGCATTGCCAACCTCGCTGATATTATTATTTTAAAACTCGATACCACCCCCGCTATTGCAAGCCTTGCTTATGACTACATTCATTTTGTTAAATGGGGCGCATTTGGCTTTTTAATTTTTACCACTTATCGCAACATGACCGAAGGCATGGGGATGACCAAGCCCGCCTTTTATATAAGCTTACTAGGCCTTGCAGTTAATATTCCGGCTAACTATATTTTTATAAATGGTTTATTTGGCTTACCAGCCTACGGCGGTGCGGGGTGTGGAATAGCAACAGCATTAGTACTGACTGTAATGGCTGTTGCACAAGTGACCTATTGCCAATTTAGTAAGAAAATTGATGCAAAAACCTTATTGGCAAATTTTGAAAAGCCTAACTTTAAAACCATAGGAATTATTACCAAATTAGGCATTCCGATTTCGTTGGCTACCTTTTTTGAAATAACCTTATTTGCTTGTATTCCGCTATTTATTGTACATTTAGGTGCGGTTGCGGTATCGGGTCATCAAATAGCAGGTAGCGTAACCGCCTTATTATTTATGATGCCGCTAAGCCTATCTATCGCTATAAGTATTCGTATTGGTAATTTGTTTGGGCAAAACCACTTAAGCCAACTTAAAACAGCTATTTCCACCAGCTATATTTTAGCCATTGCAATTGCCCTATTTTTAGCATTAATAACGTTTGTAGGGCGAAATGCCATAAGCCAACTTTATACCGATAGCCCTGCTGTAATTGCACTTGCTACTTCTATTATGATTTTGGCGTGTATTTATCAACTCCCCGACGCTTTACAGGTAGCAGCAAATGGTATTTTAAGAGGCTTAAAACACACTCAACCCATATCGTATATTACCTTTATATCTTATTGGTTAATCGGTTTTAGCTTGGGGTTCGTATTAGCTAGAACAGACTTAATAGTGCCTGCCATGGGGCCGCACGGTTTTTGGATAGGTATAATATTTGGATTAACCGTAGCCGCAGTATGGCTTATGTTCACTGTTAAAAAGCGATTAAAGCAGGCACCATTTGTTTAACTACACACTAAACAACAGTAAAAACATTAGGTTATTTAGTTTAATAGCCCTGTGTTTTTTTGCCCTTGCTGGGTGTACTAAAGCACCTAGCAACTCTAACAAAACATATATAGAGCGCTTAAGTAATACCTTACAAACAGCAAAGCCGCAATTAAATAAACCAACGACAATAAGTCCCCTGCTCCTGCCTGAAAAAGCGCTAAACAACACCACTATTAGCTTAATTGAACTTGCAGGGCTGAGCCATTGTAAACTCAGCATATTAATTAGTGAGCATAATAATCAATTAGGAAAAACCGCAGGCCATGCTGGTATTTTAAAATACCAAATTGATTTTATACAAAACGCACAGCAGTGTTTAGCAACATTAAAACCAAGCTCTAAAATATACAAAACGCTATTAAGTGCCAAAAATAATAAAGAGCAATCGTTAAACCATTACTTTAATTTAATTTTGTACAACGAAACTGAACTTAAACACAGCTGGCAAGCCAGCAGTGCTGAGCTTTCAAGCTCGCCAGCAGGCTTTAGCGACACGGTAGAGGCCATGCAACAACTAGTGGCAATAAAACACAACATTGAAACTAAACAGTATCTTAAAATTAGCTCAACCGATATTTTTAAAGCCCTAGAAATACTTAATAAATACCGGTTTAACCAGCAATTAATTAATACTGCTCGCCTACAAATTGCATTTAATAACTCTGCCACGCAGTTTGTTAATACCCAGCGCTTAGCCGATATATGCCCAGTAGGTAAAAACAAAAAAACAGCGAATATAGTCAGTAATGTTTTTCATAAATTTTATCTTGGGGAAGTACAGCCATACCAAGCTAATTTAGCCGGCTACCTAGGAACACTATTACCTTTATATCACCAGCTTTGGTTTAATCAGCCTGTAACCAACAAGCAAGTTAATGCCTTAATAGATTCAAGCTCAAAGACCAATTTATTAAACCAGCTTAAAAGATCAGCTAAGAGCCATGTAACCTGGTGGCAAAAGTTTTATAAAACGTGTGAAATCAGCCCAATATGAATAAAAAAACGGCAAATAAACTCAAAAGCAATAAACATGCTTGATTCACCACCCGCCACGCTATATATTAGCGGCCGCTGATAATTAAATTTATCGCAGCTTAAATAGGTAATACGACCGTAGCTCAGTTGGTTAGAGCGCTACCTTGACATGGTAGAGGTCGGTGGTTCGAATCCACTCGGTCGTACCAAATTTATTTCGCTTTGGAATAAATTAACTTAAGCATTCTAAAATTGTACGACTGTAGCTCAGTTGGTTAGAGCGCTACCTTGACATGGTAGAGGTCGGTGGTTCGAATCCACTCAGTCGTACCAATTAATCTCTATATTTCAAAAAGTTAAACAATCCTATTCAATCTACTCGTTTAATTTTTTGCTAAAAATTAAATTCTTATTTTTTTATTATTTTGTATTCAAAATTTTAAAATAATGAGAGGCAAGCCTCAAAAGATCATCCTAAAAATTCCAGTTTTTTTCGATTTGGGCCCAAACTTGTGCCCAAGCGCCCAAACCACTTTTTTAGCTATTTAATCTTCCTCAAGGTTAGACCCCTACCCTTGATGATTAAAAGTAAAATTATATGATTGTATAGCAATGTATAAACGAAGCACAACAGGGAATGACAGCTCTAAGTTATCTGCTCTACTTCTACTAGCGTAAAATATGGAAACACATCACCTACTATTGAACACAACTGGAAAGCTAAAGCTTTATGCCAGGTGAATTATAGCTATTATAAAAAGTTTCAAGTAAGTATCACCGGCTAACAAACGCTCCCAGCACATATACAAGTGGCGCATTCCAATTAATTGCCACTTCGTTCGTTGAATAACTGCACCAGCTATCGCTGTATGATTTTGCAGGTTCGTTGGTATCATAATTACACTCATCCTGCTGCCCAGCTTGTGGACCGCCAACTAACATGCCTGGTACTGGAGCTGTAATGCCATCACTTTGTGAAATCCGATGATGCGGGTGTTGTGGTGTTTTATCACCAAAACCAGTAACAAACGAATACCCTGTTGGGTTGCGTCCTAAAATGTAATCAACGAGCCCTTGCGCAGCCTTTAGGTACTGCGAATTATTATTTAACTGAGCGGCTTGTAGCAAAACTATCGCTTTATTTAATGCTGCTGAATTACTTCCCCACACAAAGTCAGACTTTTCCATCGCAACAATATATGGGCTATTTTTATGTTGTTTTAAATACACATCAGCTAAGTGCTTTTGCTTTATTTTAAGATCTTCGTATTGTTGTTCACTCAATAAATCTTTTGCCTTAAACAGTAAGCTGCTTAAAGAAAGATACGATACATTTCTCCATGAAGGAGCTGAATAATGAATATTTATCTCTTTGTAAAAATTATAAAAAATATTATCTTTAGTTGTTAAAAATAACTCTGCAGCAGCCCATGCAAACTCATCTTTTAGTTGGCTATCTCCATACTCGCCGCTTTTAACATCAGCGGGTTGCTCATAATATTGGGTTCGATTTTCAAGCGAGTACTTCCACGCCTTAATTGCAGCGCCTAAATACTGTTTACTTTTATTAGGGGAATACGGAGCAATTACTCGACTTGCTGCTGATAGCGTTGCGGCAAAATTAAGGCTAGCAGCTGTAGTTTTACCAATCAGGTAGCGCGTTCTTTTATCTTCATGCGGCATTTCATAACCTGGCCATTCTATCGTTGTGAGTTTGTGGTAAACACCCCCATCTTTGCTTTGCATAGTGATCAGCCATTCAAGATTCCATAGTGCTTCGTTTATAATATCAGGGACATTATCTGACGATTCTGGGATGTTTAATATTTGCTTTTGATACACTTCAGGGTAGTGCTCAAATGCCGCAAGTAATGTGTAAGTTGCAATGCCAGAATTAACAACATACTTGCCATAATCGCCCGCATCGTACCAGCCTTTTTGAGATTGCACCTCTTTCGCTTTAAAGTCATCACCTTGCTCTGCTGATGAATGATAAAGCACGTCGTCGTCTTTATGCCCTAAAGGCCGCGCATAAATACCTGCATACTTTTTCTCTATTTCAATACTTGAACGATTTAAGTAATAGTATTTTAACGCCGCTGTATGAACTGAGTCATATACATGATTATTAATCGAGAATACGGCAGAATCTCTCACTCCTTTTACACGTAAAAGGTAATTTCCTGGTGTTACAATATCTGTAAAATCAGCGTGTTTAAATGTGTCATTCCCTGCGTTATCCCACATTTTAGCGTGCGATAGATGGCCACTACGTATTACTTTATTGGTATTTACATCCACTAAATCATAAGTAGTTGCGGTTACATTTGGCACTATTGCTATTTTTTCGCTATTAACTAAATAACCAAGCTGATTAACTGCTATTTTTTGATTAGATGACTCTGTGCTCAGTTTACTAAAATCGCCTTTTACTACCGCCGAGCATGCGCTAAAAAAAAACACAGTGATTAACGTTAATTTTAAAACAACATTTTTCATAATGCCCTTTCCTTATGTGCTTAAATTTAAACGAAAATACAACAAGGGTGCACTTATATGCACCCTGCGACATTTATTCACCACATTTTATATTAGCTGTTTCTTTTGCTTTAGGCTCAAATTGAACATTAGCAACCCGTACTTTAGCTGCGCCTTCACTTGATAAAACAAATGGCGCACTAGAGCGTTCAAATTCAACTCCCTTATTAGCAAAACACAATAAATCTATCGATACTTTGTGCCATGTACTTAATTTAAATTCTTTAAGAATTGGCGCTATGTCAAACGAACCACACTTGCTTTTACCACAGCCCATTTGAACATTTAACGTTTTTTCTGGGTAGGCTTCTACACGCACATCGAATGTTAAGGCACTTTTATTGATTAAGTACTGCGATAAATCTTCTCTGTACCATGTTGAGCTAATTAATGCAGATGCATGATTACTGCCAGTCCAAGTGAATTCTTTAGCGTCTCCTTGAATTTCCTTGTCAGCTTCAATCATACTTAAGCCTTGAATTTTACCGACCGGAGTTTGGATATCCTTTGTTTCTTGCTCTGTTTGCAATTGATAGTTCCAATCACCTTTTGCCCTCCCCTGCATAATTACATAGGGTGTATTAGTGGGTACTTCAAATACAAAATCATTGTGAGTATTTAACTTACCAAGATTTACATTATCCTTGTAAGTTAAACCAAATCCATAAGCAAATAATGGGTCGTAAGGTTTATCGAATCTATTTAATACAACTTGCGACGCGTATTTAGGCCATGAAAAAGAAAGCTTACCTTTGAAGTCATACTCGATATTTCCTTTTTTATTGGTAAATAACACGTCAGCTACACCTACGCCTTCACTACCTGGAAGCCATGCAGCAACAAACGAATCAGATGCATTGATTTCTCTATTAACCCAAAGTGGCCGGCCAGATAAAAATACAGATACCACTTTTATGCCCTTTGATTTTAATGACTCGATTAATTTAGCGTCACGATGAGAGTGAGCCTGATAAGCTATTGATTTCAAGTCACCAATCCACTCTGCGTATGGGTTTTCACCAAATACAACAATAGCTACATCGGGTTTTTCATCAAAGCTTCCATCAGGGCTTAATACAGCCTTACCACCGGCTTTGTTTACCACCTGCTCAATACCATCAAAAATTGACGTTCCCCCAGGAAAATCAGACTTTACATTACCCTCACCAGTCCAATTAATCGTCCAACCGCCAGTTTGCTTACTCATATTATCAGCGCCGTCACCAGCAACTAAAACTTTACTATTTGGGCTAAGCGGTAACAAATTATTATTGTTTTTCAGCAGCACTAAAGACTCTCGTACAGCTTGCCTTGCAATCGCCTTGTGTTCAGGAGCACCTAATAATTGTTTTTGGTTTGCGTATTTACGCTTTGATGGAAGTCCTTTATTGAATAGCCCCGAACGTATTTTTACTCGTAAAATACGCCTAACTGCATCGTCAATACGTTCAATGGGAATAATGCCATTTTCAACTTGCTCTATAGTATTACCTATAAAAGCTTTCCAGTCTTCGACTACCATAAACATATCAAGCCCAGCATTTACAGCCTGTGGACAGCTATCATTAGTACAGCCAGGTATTTTACTATGCGAATTCCAATCGCCTACTATAAAGCCATCAAAACCGAGTCGAGTTTTTAACACATCCGTAAGCAGGTATTTACTGCCATGTAAACGCAGTCCATTCCACATATTATGCGAGGCCATAATACTTTGTACACCCGCTTTTATAGCCGGAAAATAAGCCGCAGCATGATTTTTAATTAAATCTTTTTCAGTTTCTCTATTATCGCCTTGATCAATCCCTTGATAAGTACCACCATCGCCTACCCAATGCTTAGCGGTAGAATAGATATGGTCGTCATCTAAAAAGTTAGGTGTGTTTACTTTACCTTGCAGTCCTTCAATCATTTCTTTTGAATACAAAGCAACTATCTCTGAGTCTTCAGAGTAGCTTTCATAGGTTCGCCCCCACCGATCATCTCTGGCAACTGCCAATGTAGGTGCAAAGGTCCAATCGATTCCTGCAAGGAGGACTTCTTTTGCTGTTGCTTCACCAATTTTATGAATTAACGCTGGGTTATGGGCTGCACCCAAACCAATATTATGAGGATATAAAGTAGCGCCAATAAATTTATTATTTCCATGTACGGCATCAATACCATACGTAACAGGAATAGCTAAACCACCAGCGGATGTATCCATTGAGGCTAAGTACAACTCATCCATAAACGACACCCAATCAGACACACTTGCATTGCGGTCATTATGCAAAAATGTACCCCCTCCATTTAAAACCGATCCTAAATGGTATTTTTTTACATCTTGCGGAGTGACCCATGTTATTTCTGCTTGAACCATTTGACCGACTTTTTGTTCAAGCGACATTTTATTTATTAAGCGTGTAATGTCAGCTTCTAGCGATGCATTTTTTTCTATTGCGGGTTTTTGTTTTGGCCATAGCGTAATATCATTTTTAGCAAATGCAGCTGAGCATGACATGCTCAAAAATGAGCCTAAAACAAATGAAGAATAAATATTTTTCATTAAATTGATAACCTGATACTTTGTTAGTGTGACGAATAGTTTTATTACAGATACACTATAATGTCGTTCAAATAGAGGTTCTAGGCGTTCTAATACACGTAATACACTTTATTTGAACGCTAAAACTGTTTTAAATATTTAAACTTGTTCGATAATACATACCCACACGAATGACACAGATGTGCCAAATAAGAATTTTAATAAAGGTGTATTAAATTGTGAAAGAAGTACTTTTTAACACTCACGATCTCGCTTTAATTTTTACCATGTTTATATGCTTATCGTTTAGCGTATTTTTAATCACATTGAAAAAAGGGAATAAATTAAGTAACTGCCTACTTGCCTGCTTTTTATTAGCTCAAGCCGCTATCCCTATGGATAATCTTATAAACTTTGGTGAAGCATTTAGACCTTTTGCATTAAATTTATCGCCAAATTTGTTTTATACATTCGGCTTAGCATTTTGGTTAGAAGTCCCGCTACTTTTGCTCTATATAAAATCGTTAGTTAATAAAAATTATGAAGTTAAAAAAATTGACGCACTGTATTTTATTCCTTTTATACTTTATGCCATCTATTTCACACTAGATTGGCTTATGCTCGACAACAGCGTTAAATTAGATGCACTCCAGAACGGTACCATTGAAACTACACCTATCGTTGATCGTATAATTTATTTTTCTCGGGAATGTTTTCGTTTTTCTATCAGTGTTTTATGCTTTTTAGAATTACAAAAATATCAAAAAAATATCAAAAATGAATTTGCAGAACTAGAAAGTGTCGATCTGACTTGGTTAAAAGTCTTAGTTATTGGCTTTTTAGTAGTTCATTTAAATGCAATATTTGTCTCGCTTGGCATTATTATGTCTTATGACATTGGGATAATTGTCGATCACGAACTATTAGGGCTTACCTCTAACTACGCGGTACTTTTATTAATAACGAGCCTAATATTTTTTAGTGCAGGTCATTCAAGAATATTCCAAGGTATTGACGACACACTCACTACCGAACAAAGTAAATTGCCAGAGGTTTTTGAACCCGAAAAAATACAAAAAATTGAAAGTTACTTGCTAAAAAACAAGCCTTATTTAAACCATTTACTCACACTAGATAACCTAGCAAGCCAATTAGGAATGGGGTCAAGAAGCCTTTCATCAATAATTAATAGGCACTTTGGTAAAAACTTTTTTGAGTTTATAAATCACTACAGAATTGAAGAAAGTAAACGGCTGCTACTTTTAGAAGAAAATAAAACAGTGACCATGTTGGACATTATGGATAAAGCAGGGTTTAACAGCAAAGCGACTTTTAATACATTTTTTAAAAAACTAGTGGGTATAACACCCACTCAATTTAGAAAAGAGCATTGGGAACGCCAAGCAAAAGCTTAGATTGTCCGCTTACAACTCTCTACAACAATGCATTATGGCGTATAATTTTTTAAAATATACGCCTGATGATCGGGCATTACATTTGCTGAGCGACTAATTACTAATTCAATATTTTTTAGTCTACGCTCTATTTCATCATGGCTTAGTCTATCAACTAGTGGGTGGTAGCTTTTAGGTTTAATGCCTTGTCCGTGCATAACAGCAAGCCAAGATGTTTCGTTAAATAACTCGTTGTCATGTCTAAAAATACGCCCGTTTTCACTAAACATATCTATTTTTTGTTTTAACGAATCTGGCATTTCTATGTTTTTACAATAACGCCAAAATTCACTATCATCGCGATTTGTTAACTTATAATGCAAAATAATAAAATCGCGAATACGATGATACTCTGTTTCAGTTTGCTGATTAAACAAGTCAATATCGCACTGCGTAAAAGCTTTACTTGGGAACAACGTCATCAGTTTTGCAATAGCCGACTGAATTAAATGTAACCCTGTAGATTCAAGTGGTTCAACAAAGCCTGCCGATAAACCAATAGCAATACAGTTTTTATTCCAACTTTTTTTACGCATACCTGTAACCCACTGTAAGCCATTTATATCATTTAGAGGGCTTGATTCCAGTGTGTTTAATAATAAACTCTGCGCTTTATCGTCATCCATAAACTCGCTTGAATACACAAACCCATTACCTACTCTGTTTTGCAGCGGTATTCGCCAAGTCCAGCCCACACTCTGCGCCGTAGACTGTGTATAAGGGTTTAGTGATTTTGTAGATAAACAAGGCGCTGCAACCGCTTTATTACAAGGAAGTAAATGGGTCCAATCTTCGTAGCCTGTTTTAAGTGCTTGCTCAATTAGCAATCCTTTAAAACCTGAGCAATCAATAAATAAATCACCGCTGAGTACCGTGTTATCGTTTAACACTAACGACTCTATCATTCCTGTTACAGGGTTGGTTTTTACTTCATCAACCTGACCTTCAATACGCTTAACACCTTTATTTATCGCGTATTTACTTAAAAATTTAGCATAAAGGGTTGCATCAAAGTGGTAGGCATAATTAATACCTGCTAGCGGTGTATTTTGCTGGGTAGACGGGTGCATAAATTTGTTGGCGTAAGCACCTACCGATGCCAGTGAGTAGTTAGATAAGTTAGAAGTTTTTTTAAATTTTGGGTCACCTTGCATTTTCAACCAAAAGTGATGAAAAGGCAGCGCCTCCATATTAGTACCGTAATTTCCAAAAGGATGAAAATAGCGATGCCCCTTTTCCTTCCAATCTATAAACTCAATACCTAGTTTAAACGTTGCATTTGTAGAGCGAATAAACTCAGATTCATCAATATCGAGTATTGTATTGAATAGCTGAATTTGCGGAATAGTAGCCTCACCTACCGACACAGTGCCTATCTCGCTAGATTCAACAAGTGTAATGCTATAATTATCACAGCCAATAACTTTAGCCAACGCCGAGGCACTCATCCATCCTGCTGACCCACCACCGACTATAACAATAGACTTAATTCTTGAATCACTCATTTTTCATTACCTTATATAACAAAACGCTATGACTGCTAAATAAGCAGTCATAGCGTTTATTTATGTACTAATGGTATTTATTAAAAGTTACCTTTTAAAATAATACTAAATCGACGTTCGCTGGCAAACCAAGACCGTGATATACGATTATTATCGTTGTCTATTTGCATAGAAGTACGCGCCACTTCGTTTGTTAGATTGGTACCTTGTAAGCCAATTTGAAATGAGTCCGTTAGATTATAAAATACAGAACCATCAAGCTGACCACCCGCCTCGTTATAGATAGGTAATTGAGTTATTACATCTTTACTGGTTAGCAAATATTCAGAGCGCCAGTTATAAGCTAAGCGTGCATTTATGCCATATTTTTCGTACATAGCTACAATGTTTATGTTGTCTTTAGAAAGCCCCTCAAGAGGCAATCCATCAAATGCAACATCGGCGCCTTCTGTTGAATCAGGCTTATCTGGTGATAACCCTGCATTTGGTGATCCTTCTTCTTCAATATAGGTATAGTTAAACTGCATCCCGATACCACTAAAGGAACCAGGTAAAAAGTCATAAAACTGCTGGTAAGCCAGCTCAAAACCTTGCACAGAACCTTCATCACCATTTGTAGCACCGTTTACTTGTACTACCTGAGTAGCACCATTATTAGCAAACTCTCTATCTACTGAGCCATTAATAAAATAATTACTCATATCTTTATAAAAGAATGATGATGTAAGTGAACCCACTCCTTCAGAGAAATACCATTCTAGCGCTAAATCGTAGTTGTACGACTCCATTGGTTTTAAAAATGGATTTCCCGAGTTAGCTGTATAGCGTGAATAGCGTGCGTCTTGAATTTGTCTTTCATCTGAGCTTTCATCGTAGGTGATCACTAAGTCTTCAGGCGTGATTTTTACAAAGTTTCTTAGGTTTCCTAAAGCCGGCAGTGCTATAGCTTCTGAAAAGCCAAAGCGTAAAATTAAATCATCTTTCAAGTTTAATTTTACATTTAAGCTAGGCAGTATATTTGTGTATTCGCTGTTTGCAGTTTGCTCTGTAAATCCTGCATTGCCAAAGGCCGCTTGATCCGAGGGTAAAAAATTATCGGGATCGGATGCATCGTTAATATCGCCAACGGTATCTGGGAATGTTAAAAAGCCATCTGTTTCGTTTTTTATTTTTACATAGCGTAGGCCCACGTTGCCGCTATAAAACATGTCACCTAATTCACCTTCAAAATTACCTTTAATATAAAACGCATTATTCACCTCAGACGTTTCATTAATTTCGTTATTTAAAAAATCTCCAATCGCGCCGTCTCTGCTCGACAAACGTTGCCAATTTGGTGATAAAGAAGCAAAGGCAGATTCTGCATTATTATAGTCTTTTACAAATGACTCTTTAGGAAACAAAAATGCTCCCTCTGAGGCAACATTTAATACCCCGCCTCTGGCGAAGTTATCAAAAGTTACTTCCTCATAACTATCGCCTAAACTAGCACCTAGCTCGTCGCCTTGCGCATCAAACCATGCACTGCCATTACCTGCCCACGCCTCAGACAGCCATCCCCAATTAAAAGTAGACTGACGTGTAGTTTGCTCTCGCTTAGCATAACGAGCACCAACTTTTACGCTAGTAAAAAAGCCACTATCAAATGTGTATTGTGTATCACCTGCAAAGGCAACTTCTTTACCATCATTATCAGATATGTGATCCATTGCACTGCGCCAAAAATAGTTATGAGGATCGGTAAAAAATCCTGCATCGCCTCTATTTGCTGGGTCAAGTAAAGTAATATCAGGTAACTCTGTGCCGTTTTGTTCAATACCAATTACAGCGCGAGTTGCGCCCATAACAGAAAAATCAAAAATCTCTGATGTAGACTCTACATATTGAGCGTCAAAATTAAACGACCATGTATCGTTAGGTCGATACTTAAGATTAAAACCGTAATCGTCCACTACGTTATCTTGATCTCTAAAACGTGTGATCATCGCATGTTGTGCACCAAATTCACCTGGTGGTTGACGCTGCGCATCATTACCACGCCAACCTGCATTTGATGTAATAAAACCCGACTCAAAAAGCCCTTGGTCAGTAATATCAAACTCAGTACCTTCAAGAGCCATTAAATCATTAATAACAGCATCATCGGCCATTTCTATAGCGTGTTCAGTCCACGCTAGTGACGAATCAGAGCGAATAAATTGGGCTGTAGCTAAAAGCGTTTTACTTTCATTTTCAAACTGTAGTGCTCCTGCAAAACCTTCTCTATTTCTGTCATCTTCTTTTCGGGTTAAACGCGTAGTACGAGGCACAAATACAGCTTGCCCATTAACAAGTTCATTTTGCTCTTCGTAACGTCCTATTTGTGTACCGTCTGACTGCGCTTTTAGTTTAGAGTTTGAATAATTTACTAATACGCCGAGTCTGCCATTATCTAAATCAAATATATCGCTATATAAACCAGAATATGACGGTGTTGTTTCATCTGCAAATTCGCTATATGTTCCATCTAAAGTAAAAGCGATTACTCGGCCGTCGGCATCAAAAGGTTTACGTGTAACCAAATTGACGGTACCAGCTATACCGCCTTCAATCATATCTGCCGATTGGTTTTTAAATAATTCAACTGACCCCATTAATTCTGGCGGTACATCTTGAAAACTTAATCCTCGCCCTGAATCTGCAGTAAAAGTGTCACGGCCGTTAAATTCACTGCGTGTATGTGTTAATCCACGAACAACAACACCGCTGCCTTCAACACCATAATGATCTGGATCATTTGCAGCTGCAAAGCGTTCAATAGACACTCCCGGTAAACGGGTAATTGCCTCAAGTACACTTCGATCTGGTAAAGACCCAATATCTTTTGCTGAGATAGCATCGAGTACTGTTTCGCCTTCTCGCTTCATATTTTGGGCATTAATTAGATTTGAGCGTGTCCCTTCTACAATCACAATTTCTATATTATCTTCATCAGGTTTTACTGCGGCTTCTTCTTGTGCTGCAAATACATTACAAGAAAATGGTGATGCAATAATTGCAGAGGCAATTATCGACAAATTAAATTTACGGCTCTGTTTTATGTTCTTCATTCTTATTTCCCCAATCAGAATTTAAAGACTACTCACGTAGCACTTAAAATTCTTATCCTGTCTTTTTTGTGTATGTGGTTATCGTGCAGGTATAGGTTTAATAAAATTAAAGGCAAAAATCGCCCAAATAACCACACATACCGCTATTTGAACGCTTTATTGAGCCACTTTGGTTATTTATACATATCTAGTTTTTATAAATGGATTAATACATCGGGACTGAAAATCATACTGTTAAATAGTAATTAACACGTATTTGCAGCGCAATACCTATTATTTAGGGAATGAAAGTATGAACTTACGTAAATACGTCCATTTAAACGTTCAAATTTATATTAATCTTACCCTTAGACGACTCTAATAATAACCTCTGCTAATTTATTTTTATCACACACCCATAAAGAGTTAATAACAATGGTTAACAGAGATATAAAAGGTTTTATTGCACTTACAGCAATCGCTACTTTAGTTAGTTGTGCGCCCCATAAACAATCAAATACAGGTACAGATACACCACTTTATTTAAATGAAGCGGCAACAACTGACGAGCGCGTAAATGACTTAGTAAATCGCTTAACATTAGAAGAGAAAGTAGCCCAACTATTTGATAAAACCCCCGCGATTGAGCGCTTAAATATTCCAAAATATAATTGGTGGAACGAAGCGCTTCACGGTGTAGCAAGAGCCGGTAAAGCAACTGTTTTTCCTCAGGCGATTGGTCTTGCTGCCACATTTGATGAAGATTTAATATTAAGAGTTGGTACGGCTATTTCTGACGAAGGCAGAGCAAAGCATCATGCCTTTTTAAATGAAAATAACCACTCAATGTATACAGGGCTGACATATTGGTCGCCAAACATAAATATTTTTAGAGATCCACGATGGGGCCGTGGTCAAGAAACCTACGGTGAAGACCCTTATTTAACAACCCGTATTGCGGTTAATTTTATTAACGGCTTACAAGGTGATAACTCTAAGTATTTAAAATCTGTAGCAACACTTAAGCATTATGCAGTACATAGCGGCCCGGAGGTTTCAAGGCACAGTGACGACTACACTGCATCTAAAAAAGATTTAGCAGAAACCTATTTACCCGCATTTAAAGATGTAATAGCACAAACGGATGTAGCATCAGTAATGTGTGCATATAACAGCGTAAATGGCACGCCGGCTTGTGGTAACAACGAGTTAATTCAAAATAAATTACGTGATGAATTTAATTTTAAGGGCTACATCGTGTCTGACTGTGGCGCTATTGCCGATTTTTACGACGTAAAATCACACAATATAGTCAGTACAGAAGCACAAGCTGCAGCGATGGCGCTTAAAACAGGAACCGATTTAAATTGCGGTGATCATCATGGTAATACCTATAGTTATTTAACTCAGGCCGTACAAGAAGGATTAGTTGAAGAAAGTGATATAGATCTAGCATTAAAACGCCTTATGTATGCGCGCTTTAAATTAGGAATGTTTGATGATGCTAACAATGTGCCTTTTTCTAAAAAACCGATGACGTTAGTTGGATCTGCAGAACATTTAAAACTCACCGAAGAAGCCGCTCAAAAATCATTAGTATTACTTAAAAATAAACAATTGCTGCCTTTAAAAGGTAACGAAAAAATTGCGTTAATTGGCCCGAATGCAAATAACACCGCTATTTTATTAGGAAATTACAACGGCACACCTATCAAACCTATTACTCCTAAATACGCATTAGAAAAACGCCTAGGTAAAAATAAACTTACGTATTCTGCAGGCTCAAGCATTACCGGTGAGGTTTATACACATTACCAACCTATTGAGGCAAAGCATTTTTTTCATCTAGATCATAATAATCAAATGCAGCCAGGATTAATTGCCCAGTATTACCCAGCGAGTAATTTTGACCGTCAACCAGCTAAACGACAAATAGATAAGAATATCGATTTTAGCTGGGAACGCTCCCCTATCGACAACTCTATTGAGCAAGAATTTGCTGTTAAATGGGACGGAATAATTAAACCTGAGCAAACTGCACAATACTATTTTAAAGCCACCAATATAAGTTTTACACTTAATGGTAAAACTGTTAATGGCGCTATAACGCTTAATAAAAATGAAGAATATATATTAACTGCACAAGCTAAATTCAATCATTTTTGGCATAGCAACGTTATTAACCCAACAGCGAGTTTAGGCTGGTTGAAAAACCCTCAAAACCTTACTCAACAAGCGCTGATCAATGCCAATGAAGCGGATGTTATTGTATTTGTAGGCGGTATTAGTGCCAATCTTGAAGGTGAAGAAATGCCACTGCAAATTGAAGGGTTTTCTCACGGAGATCGAACCAATATTAATTTACCTAAAAGCCAACTTAATTTACTTAAAAAGCTAAAGCAGACCGGTAAACCTATCGTACTTGTAAATATGAGCGGTAGTGCAATGGCATTAAATTGGGAGAACGAAAATATAGACGCTATTGTTCAGGGCTTCTATCCAGGTGAGGCAGCAGGAAGCGCGCTAGCTGGTTTACTTTACGGCGACTTTAGCCCATCAGGTAAATTGCCTATCACCTTTTATAAATCAGTTTCAGATTTACCTGACTTTAAAAACTACTCAATGCAAAACCGTACATACAAATATTATGAAGATGAAGTACTTTACCCATTTGGTTACGGCTTAAGTTACGCAGACTTTAAATACAAAAACACACGTCATTCAATAAACGCAGACACTGGCGATTTAAACCTAACAACAACAATCGCTAACCAAAGCAGTTTTACAGCTGACGATGTTGCTCAAGTTTATATTTCTATGCCCGACGCGCCAATTAGGACACCTAATAAACAATTAGTGAATTTTAAGCACGTTACTCTTAAAAACAAAGCACAAAACGACGTCCAATTTACAATTCCTAAAAATAAACTCACTTATATCAATGAGCAAGGTATTGCTGTTGCGTACAAAGGACGCTTAATTGTAACGGTGGGTTCTGGGCAAGGTATTAAAATACCAAAAGATAAATTTACAGTGTCTAACATTGTTTTATAAAAAATAATAAAAATCTAGGAATAATAAAATGGAAAATACAGCAACAGATCCCACACTTAGTGGTGAATCTATTGAATTAGAGAATAACGAAAGCGAGAACTTATTACGTATATTTTTTATCGCGTGCGTAGCTGCGATTGGTGGATTTTTATTTGGTTTTGATAGCGGTGTAATTAATGGCACAGTTGATGGACTTAAAGGTGCCTTTAACTCTGATAGTGTAGTAACCGGCTTTAATGTAGCGAGTATGCTGCTAGGCTGCGCTATTGGTGCATTAATAGCAGGTAAAAGCGCCGATCATTTTGGTCGTAAAAAGGTATTACTTGCAACTGCTGTTCTTTTTATCATCAGTGCCTGGGGCTCAGGCATTGCAGGATCGTCGGGGGAATTTATAATTTATCGCTTAATTGGCGGCTTGGCGGTAGGAGCAGCTTCAATACTAACGCCCGCTTATATAAGTGAAATAGCCCCGGCACGTTTACGTGGTACGCTTACTTCTATTCAGCAAATTGCTATTATTTTAGGATTATTTTGCTCTTTTTTAAGTAACTATTTACTCGTACAAATATCTGGGAACTCAACCGAAGTTCTTTGGTCAGGCTTTGATACGTGGCGATGGATGTTTTGGATAGAATTAATCCCTGCAACTATTTTTTTAGTCACTTTATTTTTTATTCCAGAAAGCCCGCGCTATTTAGCAATGAAAAATAAACAACAAGCAGGAATGAAAATTTTATCGCAGTTATTCGGTGCTAAAAACGCCAAATCAATGTGGGAAGAAATCAGGCAGTCATTAGGTAATAGCGAAAAAACAAAAATAAGTAACTTATTACAAACAAACACATTCAAGCTTAAACCAGTCGTTTATATTGCAATTGGGCTTGCAACATTACAGCAACTAGTCGGTATTAACGTGGTATTTTACTATGGCGCTATATTATGGCAAGCCGTTGGTTTCTCAGAATCAGATGCACTTTTAATCAATATTATTAGTGGCGTAATTAGCTTAATTGCCTGTTTTATTACTTTATCGCTTATTGATAAATTAGGCCGAAAGCCCTTTTTGCTGATTGGGTCAATGGGCATGACCTTCTCGCTCATTGGTTTAGTTGTCGCATTTTCTAACGGCACTATAGACCCTCAAGGACAATTACAACTTGGCGACTGGGGCTTTACTGCACTTGTACAAGCCAATTTGTATGTGTTCTTTTTTAACCTTTCATGGGGCCCTGTAATGTGGGTAATGCTCGGCGAGATATTTCCAAATAACATGAGAGGATTAGGTTTAGGGGTTGCAGGGCTTGCTCAATGGCTGGCTAACTTTTTAGTTACTATGACCTTTCCTATATTGCTAGCCGGTGGAGGGCTTGCTCTCGCGTATTCGCTCTATGCATTTTTTGCTTTTATATCAGTACTTTTTGTTATTTACTTATTAACAGAAACCAAAGGAACAAAGCTAGAAAACGTATAGCTTTATCGTCCTAAATAGCTAAATTTAGGGCGATAATTTTTTAGTGCCTACCCAACTAATCTATAACCTACCGCTGGCTCAGTTAAGATATGAATAGGGCTTGCAGGGTTTACCTCAAGTTTTTGTCTTAGTTGCGCTACATGTACACGTATATACTCAGGTCTGTTAATGTATTGCTCCCCCCATACCTGACTTAAAATAGCATTATGAGTAAGCACTTTATCTTTATTTTGAAACAACATAAGTAAAATTTTATATTCTTTATTAGTGAGCTTTACATCGCTGCTGTTAAGCGTAACTATGTGCTTATGCGGATCTATAATGATGTTTCCGCATTGCAGTGCCAAACTGGGCTGTGTATTTAATCTTAATAGCACACGCATTCTTGCCAGAAGTTCGTTCGCACTAAAAGGTTTTGTTATATAATCGTTTGCCCCATTATCAAGGGCTGTAACCTTTTCCACCTCGCCATCGCGAGCCGAAAGCACTAATATTGGTATTTGGCTCCATTGTCGTACTTCAAGTAACCAGGCCTGTCCATCCATATCAAGCAATCCCAAATCAAGTAACACTAAGTCAAAGCTTTGCTCACTCATTAATGAAAAACCATCAAGCCCTTTCGCACTAATTGATACGTTGTAGCCACTGGCACCTAGTAATGTTTTTAAAAAACTTTGCAGTGCAGGTGAGTCCTCTAGCACCAATACATTAATCATTCTTTGCACCCCAGCTAAGTATTGCTGTGGCTACTTGGGTCAGCTCATCAATAGCTAATACAAATTCACCTTGATGAAACTGCGCAACTACATCGCAAATTACGCTACCAAGCCCAACGCCTTCATCCGAACTGCTTGGATGAGCAACTATGAGGTTACCTACCACTATTTTATAATGCGTTATATTATCAATTCGCTCAGTATTAAAGCCCACTGTCGCCACTCCATCACCGAAACGAGCCGCGTTTTCGAATATATTCGCAAGCGCGATTTCTAAAAGTGTCATATCACCTATACAACAAGCAGCTTTATCAAAGACTAACGCTAAGTTAAAACCGCTTAATTGCTGCTGCCTGCGTGCTTTAGCCTCAGTAACAAGTGTATGTACGTTGATAGATTGCCATGCTAGCTGCTCTCCTATTTTATTTACTCGGCTAAGCTCCATCACTTTATTAAAATGCTGATTTAAGATTTTACTTTGCTCATAAATATTTTTTGCTTGTTCCGTAATTGATGCCTTACTCAGCTCAATATTTTCATCAGCTAACATGCTTGATGAGCCCATAATAGTAGCCAAAGGCGTGCGTAGATCATGAGATAAACTACGCAGCAATGCGTTTTTAGCACGTTCTAACTCTGCTTGTACTTTCATCGATGCCGACTGGTTTCTAAGATTTGAGTTTTCGTGGACCTGAAATAACAAAGACAGTGCCGTATCTATAAATGCACGGTTTTCAGGACTAAGTTCGGCATTTGAACTAAAGCCGCCCCATTGTGTGTTTTGTTCGATATTAAAGTACTCTCTATTATCCATTCTATTACTGTTCCAACGAAGTGTAATACCTAGATGGTCTTTAATCGAGGTTGTAAATACTTGGCGCTGAGCGTTTATATCATCAAGCCCATTAAGCGCCTTAGCTAACTCATATAAACATCGTGTATTGCTGGCATGTAACTGGGTATCACGAACGTTTTTACTTAGCTCACCCGCCAATTTGCTTATCATCAAGCCGACTATAAGCATGACAGTAAAAGTGACTAAGTATTCAATTTTTTCGATATGAAATGTAAAGTACGGCAGTACAAAAAACCAGTCGGTACATGCCACACTAACTAACGTTGTAATCCCCGCTAAGGCCGCATTTTGACGCACCGCAACCCATGCCACCCAAAGTAATTGCAGCATGACAATGTCGGTGGTCGTTAGCCACTCTCGAACTGGAAAAATAGCCAACACAATAGAAATAGGCGCAACTGTTGTTAATAAAAGCGGCTTAAGCCATCTATTAATACCCATTTGTGCACTCCCATAAAATTCTCTTTTTATAGGTTACTGCTTTTTAATATATTGTGTATAAAGTTTTTATAAAGATTTTTGGCTCTAGTGTTAAATGTTTATAAAGCTTAGTTGTTATGGGGTGACTATTTTTTAAAATCTCATAGTCTTTGCTATGTCGTATTTTTTCAATAGGAACACACATGGCACAGTTTGCAGTAATTGGATTAGGTAGTTTTGGTGTAACCGCCTCGCTTGAGCTTGCTAATCAGGGGCATCACGTTTGCGCAGCCGATATAAGCGAAGGCACCATTAACGCGTTTGCTAATCAGTTAAATTACACCGTCATTTTAGATGCTAGTGATGAAACACAACTTGCTCGACTCGACTTAACTAGCTGCCAAGCTGTATTAGTTGCAATTGGTGAAAATATAGAAGCGAGTATTCTATGCGTGCTGCATTTAAAAAACCTTGGTGTTAAACAAATATGGGTTAAAGCGTGCTCTAAAAGCCACCATCAAATTTTAAGCAAACTTGGCGTATCCCGTATTATTCACCCAGAAGAAGAAATGGGTGTAAGAGTCGCCCATGCACTTAACTACCCTATGGTTAGCCAGTACTTTGCGCTTACACAATCTACATTTATTGTTGAGCTTGCCATAGATTTACATTTATCAGGGCGCAATATTGGCTGGCTTTTAAAAGAGCGTAACTCAGACATAAAGCCACTTACCTTACGCCGAGATGACAACTTTAATACAGACCTAACACTCGACACCGAGTTACGCCATGGTGATAGCCTTGTATTACTAGGCTCCAAGCATTATTTAACAAAACTTACCAAACGGTTTAAAGCCTTATGATCAACTGGCAAGCAAACGTACTTCCAAAGCAATTTAATCGCCGTTTAAATAATTTCAAAAGGCCTGTTAATCCCCCTTTAATTTTAACTGCTGTTTTTTTTACACTCATTATTTTCGGCACTTGCTTATTACTATTACCTTTTGCAAGTGTTGAATCGCTTAGCTTTATTCAAGCTTTTTTTACTGCATCCTCTGCGGTTACAGTAACAGGCTTAGTTGTTATTGATACAGGTACTGCACTAACCACATTTGGGCAATGTGTTGTGATGGTGCTTATTCAAATTGGAGGAATCGGCTTTATGACCGTAGCCGTTATTTCGTTTTTAAGTATTGGTAAAAATTTAGGCTTAAAACAACGTCTACTTGCAAGCCAAGCATTCGATACAAGCGATTTAAATGGAGTGATCCATGTAGCTAAATGTGTAATAACTTACTCGCTAATAATTCAAACTATAGCATTTTGCTTATTTTTTATTAGCTGGATAGATGACTATGGTATTGCGGGTAGCGCCTACCAAAGTCTATTTTATACTATTTCGGCTTTTAATAATGCCGGGTTTGCGCTAGACAGTAATAGCTTAATGACTTTTAAAAGTGATATATCTGTTAATCTTATTATCAGTGCATTATTTATAATCGGTGGTTTAGGGTTTACCGTTTTAATAGATATATATCAACAACGTCGCTGGCATAAATTAGCAATCAATACACGTATTGTATTAATTGCGAGTGCTGTAATTAATTGCTGTGCATTTTTTCTTATTTTTTTATTTGAATATTCAAATCCAGCCACACTGGCCAACCTACCTTTTAACGAGCAAGTAATTGCAGCCTGGTTTCAAGCAGTAACACCGCGTACTGCAGGCTTTAATACTTTACCTATTAGCCAGCTAACTTCCGACTCAACATTACTTACATTGTTATTAATGGTAATAGGTGGTGGTTCGGTAAGTACAGCAAGCGGTATTAAAATTGGAACTTTTGTTATTTTGATACTTGCTATGTATAGCTATCTGCGCCAAAAACCACAGGTAACCGTACTTAACCGAGAGCTAAGCGACAAACTTGTGATAAAAGCACTAAGCGTTGTAATTTTGTATTTATTTACGGCTTTTTTGAGCATCATGATTATGAGTAAAATTGAGCAAGCGTCACTTTTAGATATTACTTTTGAAGTAATTTCGGCATTGAGCACTGTAGGTCTATCTCGTGATTTTACTAGTAATTTAAGTATACCAAGCCAGCTAATAATAATTTTACTTATGCTGATTGGCAGAGTAGGCCCACTGACATTTGCATATTGTTTTGCAAGACCTAAATTACAACCTCTTAAGTTTGCAAAAACAACCATACAAATAGGGTAACTATTATTAAACCAACTTAGCGGGCATAATTTATGTAAGGTTTTATTGCGGTGCAAGCTAGAAAATTAACGACTCCTAAATATGGCTTTATCTATTGGGAGTCTTTTATAGAAAAATAAAGATGAATATAAGCACTATTTTTCATTGTAGGTATGAAAACAAATAAAATAAGCGCCAAACCATTACAATAGTTTTAGCGCTTATTAAAGGAATAATATTTACCCTTTCATTTGTTCAAGCTCTTTGCCTTTAGTTTCGTTTAAAAACTTAAATACAAATATTACTGAAACACACGCGCAAAATGCGTAGAAACCATACGCACCTGCTAAACCTATACCGGTTAGCATTACAGGGAACGACCAGGTAATTAAAAAGTTAGCTATCCACTGGGCAAAACCGGTAACTGCAAGGCCTGAACCGCGAATTTGGTTAGGGAACATTTCGCCTAACATAACCCACATTACAGGGCCCCACGATAGGTTAAAAAAGAACACGTACGCGTTAGCGGCAATTAAAGCAACTATGCCCTGCTCTCCTAATTCTAAGTTACCGGTTGGGCCAATATCTGCATTTAAAAAGGCATAAACAATAACCGATAGCGTCACTGTCATACCTATAGAGCCGGTTAACAAAAAAGGTTTTCTGCCAATTTTGTCTATAAAATACATGGTAATAAACACCGCTAAAATACTTACAAAGCCGCTTATTATATTAATGAGTAGCGCATCAGACTCAGTAAAACCTGCGGCTTGCCAAAGTACCGCGCCGTAGTAAAAAACAACGTTAATGCCTACTAATTGCTGAAATGTCGCTAAGCCAATTCCTATCCAAACGATGGGGCGTAAACTTTTTTTAGGTTTATCAATAAGATCAGATAATTTAGGTTGGTGTCTATCGGCAGCAAGCGACTGTGCTATTTCACTTAATTTGTGAGCGGCAGTTTTATCACCATATAATGACGATAACACCCGTGTAGCAGCGTCTTTTTTACCAGCCATAATTAAGTATCGAGGGCTTTCGGGAATAAAAAATAAAGCGATTAAAAACAAGCATGCAGGTAATAACTCAACCCAAAACATCCAACGCCATGTTTCAAAGTCGAGCCAAAATATAGCCGTAGAACCACCAGCAGTATTGGCTAAAAAGTAGTTACTCACAAATGCGCTAAACAAACCAAAAATAATAGCCACTTGCTGAAGTGTAGAGAGCGTGCCCCTGTATCGAGCGGGTGCAATTTCGCTAATATAAGCTGGGGTCATAACCGAGGCAGCCCCTACCGCTAAGCCGCCTAAAA
The DNA here is from genome assembly GCF_002221525.1 of Pseudoalteromonas espejiana DSM 9414. Taxonomy (NCBI): domain Bacteria; kingdom Pseudomonadati; phylum Pseudomonadota; class Gammaproteobacteria; order Alteromonadales; family Pseudoalteromonadaceae; genus Pseudoalteromonas; species Pseudoalteromonas espejiana. The sequence goes on from NZ_CP011028.1 coordinate 2,101,978, forward strand.
TACGATAAATCACAAATTCAAGGGATGTGACTGATACACCCGAACCCCAAGCACTTATAATAAATAAAGCAGCAGCAAGAAGTAAGATTGGGCGTCGCCCAAATTTATCAGCCAACCGCCCGGCGCAAAATGCACCAATGGCACAACCAATCAGCATGCTCGATACGTTAAATCCCGTACCCGCACTACTGGAGCCAAACGCTATTTGTAACCCATCAACAGTGCCGTTAATTACGCCACTGTCAAAACCAAATAAAAACCCGCCAATGGTCGCAACAAAGCAAACCAGTACTATTAAAAGTACATTTTCTTTCTCGTTCATAAGTATCCATATTGTGTGTTGTTGTTATTTTATATAGATTTTGAAGCTCAAAAGGGTGTGCGTACTCGTTTATTTAGTTATTTTTATTGGCTGAGCTTGAGTCTCTTTCTATTAATTCAAAATCTAAAATATGTCTTAAGTCTAAGCTAGTTACCTTGCTCAAATCGTTGTATTGACCCGACGCAAGCATGGTAATCGCAAGCTCAGCCATTTCATTAATGGGTTGCTTTACGGTTGAAATATTTGGCCAAACTATGGTTGCAAGTTGCGTGTCATCAAAGCCAACAACCGAGAGTTCGCTTGGAATATTAATACCTTGCTTTTGAGCTATAGAGATAACAGCAGCCGCCATATCATCGTTAGCTGCGAAAATAGCTGTGGGCTTATCATCAAGCGAAAGTAATTTTATTGCTGCTTCCATTCCAGATTGATACGTAAAACTGCCCTGCTCTATATACTCAGGCGGCGTTATTATTTTATTAGAGCGCAACGCATCTAAATAACCTTGGTAACGCAAACGGCTTACACCTTGTTTAGTATCGCCAATAATATGTGCAATTTTGCTATGCCCTTGTTTTATTAAATGCTCGGTAACGTCAAACGCGGCTTGGTAATCGTCCATGCATATATAAGGTGAGCGATTTAATTTTGTATCTGGCGTTATTCTTACAAACGGAACATTTGCTTTTGTCAGTACATCTAAAACCTGTTCGTTGTCGCACATAGGAGGCAGTAAAATCATTCCATCAACCTGTGTAACATCAATAAGTTGTTTTACCGATTCAATTGTTTTGTCAATATCGGTATGCGCTTCGTCAACAACAAGGTGATAGCCCAACGCGCGGCATTTTTTAAGCGCTGCCAACAAAAATTGGCTTATGTAAGAATCACTTGGGTTATCGTACAACAGCCCTAAAAAGAATGACTTAGTGCTAGCAAGACGCCTCGCAGACACATTTGGTCTGTAGTTTAAATGTTCAACAACCGCCATTACTTTTTCACGGGTTTTGTCGCTTACTTTTTTGTCTTGATTAAGCACACGCGAAACGGTCATCATTGATACACCCGCCTGCTCGGCTACATCTTGTATTCTTGCTCTTTTAGGGTCGGCCATATTCTTATTACCTACTCACAATCAGTGGATTGTTATAATTAACTTTCTTAATTTTCATTATACATAATTGTAAAGCTTGATATTGTTTACAGCGCATTTTAAGTGATTACGTGTTGACAAAGTAATATACTACACTGAAAATGTTAGCGCTAACAACAACTTTATAATATTCACAAATAATAATATAAAAAACTTAATAAGGCCTATAGTATGAACATCCTGCAAAATCCAATTCTAAGAGGCTTTAACCCAGATCCCAACATTGTCAGAGTTAATAACGACTACTACATAGCTACCTCAACGTTTGAATGGTTTGGCGGTGTGCAAATTCACCACTCTACCGATTTAGTAAATTGGCGAGTCATAGGTCAAGCGCTTAACAGCGTAGAGCAACTCGATATGCGAGGAGTGCCCGACTCTTGTGGCGTTTGGGCACCGCAACTTAGCTACAGCAAAGGGTGTTTTTATTTGGTATACACCAATGTAAAAAGCTTTGACGGCCCGTACAAAGACACCCCTAACTATTTTGTATCAACCACTGATATTACCGGTAACTGGTCACAAGCGACTTACTTAAACTCTAGCGGTTTTGATCCGTCTATTTTTCACGATGATGACGGTAAAAGTTATTTGCTAAACATGCTGGTTGATCATCGCAACAATGCACTATTTGGTGGCATCGTAATGCAAGAGCTTTGCCTAAAAACCAATAAGCTAATAGGCGATGTGAAACCTATATTTACAGGCACAGAGCTTGGTTGCACTGAAGGCCCACATATTTTAAAACGCGGCGCTTACTACTATTTAATCACCGCTGAAGGCGGCACAGGGTATGAGCACTGCATTAGTGTTGCGCGCTCTAAAAGCGTGTTTGGCCCTTACCAAGTACACCCGTATAACCCCGTTATTACAGCAGCCCATGAGCCGGGTAATACGCTACAAAAATGTGGCCATGGGGATTTTTTTCAAACGCAAAATGGTGACTGGTATACAGTATTTTTAACATCAAGACCGCTGTCTGAGCGTGGTCGCTGTATTACAGGGCGTGAAACAGGCATTGAGCAAATAATCTGGTGTGATGATGGCTGGCCTTATGCAAAACAGACAAATAAAGCCCCTAGAGTCCACGTACCCGTTGAAGGCTTAACGCTAAACCCACAACTGCAAACTCCTACACATATTGATTTTAGCAAAGATACTCTGACTTTAGATTTTCAATCGCTGCGCATACCCATGTGCAAAAGCTGGGTGTATAAAAACACTCAAAAGTCATCGCTCACCCTAGTAGGTAAAGAGTCTTTAAGCTCATTCCATCAGCAAAGTTTTATTGCCAGGCGTGTACAGGCTCATCATACTGTTAGCACCACGTGCGTTGACTTTACGCCGAGCAGTTTTCAGCAAATGGCCGGGCTAGTATGTTATTACAACACCGCTCATTACTACTATTTGCATATAAGCGGCGGCGATGTAGGCGATGAAACCAAATCGCGTTATTTAAATATAATTAGCTGCGATAAATACCAAACAAGTACGCCTGTTGCACCGCTTTTGCTTAAAATAAACAAACCTGTTTACTTAAAAGCTGATTTTAATGGCGCTCAGCTACAGTTTTACTACGCCACTGAGGAGAACTGCTGGATAAAGTTTGGCCCAATGCTCGATGGCAGTATTTTATCTGATGATTACGTGCAGCAATCACCGCAAGGGTATCGCCCGTGTTTTACCGGTGCCTTTGTTGGTATGGCGTGCCAAGATTTATCGGGGCAAAATAAAGAAGCTCACTTTTCATTTTTTAATTATGATGAACCTAGCGGCGAATAAATCGCCGCCAGTTAAGTTTATTTGTTGATTGAAAGCTGGTTTAACAACCTTTTAATTAAGCTCATTTAAAATAATGCTTTAATACGTTCCATTTGCGATTGTAAGAGCAAACTTTGAGAGTGGCTCATAATGTCACTCTCTCGTTTATTTTCGCTCAGTAAGCGACCTACTTCTTGAGCTTCAAAGCTGTAACCTTGTGACTGCCTGCCATCTTCAAAATGCTCAATTAAATCATCAAGCTCATACAAAGAGCACTCGTATGCTCTAAACGCATCGGGTATTTTTATATAACCTTTATCGCCAATAATATACGCGCCATTCCCTAACCGGCATTGAAATGACGTTGTTAAACTCACCATTACATCACCACAATTAGCACTAATAAGCACATCGTCCTCTACGCCTTTGTAGCGAATATTCGCCCTTACGTGTAAATTTTCAAGGTCTTTATTTAAAAAAAAATTGGCAATAGCAAGCGGATAAATTCCCATATCAAGTAAGCAACCGCCCGCTAAGTCTGGATTGTATTCGCGTCCGTCGGGATTAAAAGGTACCGGGTACCCAAAGTCAGCTTTAACATGTTTAATAGTGCCTATTCGTCCTTGCTCTACCCATTTTTTTGCTTTTTGTATTGCGGGTAAAAAGTATGTCCACATGGCTTCCATTAAAAAGACGTCGTGCTTTTTAGCTAATAAAGACAACTGCTTACACTCATCAACCGACACCGTAATAGGCTTTTCACACAATACATGCTTGCCTGCTTTAATAGCGTCGCTGGCATTTTTAAAGTGAAAATTATGCGGCGTTGCAATGTAAACTACATCAACGTTTTTATCATCAAATAATGCTTGATACCCTTCGTAAGCATTTGCCGCGCCATACTTGCTCGCAAAAGCGGTTGCATCATCCCCACTTCTTGCTGCAACCGCATACGCAACCCCATTATTTGTATGTGCTAAGTCTTCACAAAATTGTGCCGCAATTCGTCCGCAGCCAACAATACCCCAATTTATTTTTTTCATCGTGTTTCCTTATGATCTTAAAAAGAAATTTAAGTTAATACACCTAACTCAGTAAATATAATGTTAAACATAGCTTAAAAACTAGCTTGACTTAACAATATCAAATCATTAATGTTAGCGCTAACACTAAAACAACATTTGAGCATAACATTTATGTTTCTTGGTATCGATTTAGGCACTTCAGGTGTAAAAGTAATTATTTTAGACGAACAAGACTCCTTACTTGCACAGGCTAGCGCTACTTTGAGCGTTTCACGCCCTGCACCGCTTTTTTCTGAACAAAACCCTACAGATTGGTGGCTTGCTACGTGTAGTGCAATCGAAGATCTTAAAAATACTCATCCAGGGCTCCTAAAAACAGTAAAAGCGATAGGCCTTTCTGGGCAAATGCATGGTGCTACACTGCTTGATAAAAATAATAATATTATTCGCCCCGCCATTTTATGGAACGACGGTCGCAGTGCAGCACAATGTATAGAGCTTGAAAACCGCGAACCTAACTCTCGTAGCATTACTGGCAACATAGCCATGCCTGGTTTTACTGCACCTAAATTGGTGTGGTTAAAAAAACATGAGCCAGCAAACTTTGCAAAAGTAGCCAAAGTATTGTTACCAAAAGACTACCTACGCTTTTTAATGACCGGCGATTTTGCATCAGACATGTCTGACTCAGCAGGTACATTATGGTTAGACGTACAAAAAAGAGCATGGTCGCAAAAAATGCTTAGTGCTTGTGACTTAACAGAGCAAAACATGCCTACTCTTTTTGAAGGCACACAAATTACGGGCAAATTAACTGCTGAAGTCGCTGCTAAATGGGGTATGGAGCAAGTACCTGTTGTTGCAGGCGGTGGCGATAATGCCGCAGGCGCTGCTGGTGTGGGCGTTGTAAAGCCAAAACAAGCATTTTTATCATTAGGTACTTCGGGCGTTTACTTTGTTGCCAACGAAAAATACCTGCCTAATCCAGAAGGTGCAGTACATACCTTTTGTCATTGCATTGAATACACCTGGCACCAAATGTCAGTAGTGTTAAGCGCAGCAAGCTGTTTAACCTGGGTCACTAAATTAACCGGCTTTGAAAACGAAGGTGCTTTGCTTGAACAAGTAAGCAAATGCGACTTTAGCAAACCAAGCTCAGTGATATTTTTACCTTATTTAACTGGCGAACGTACACCACACAATAACCCCGATGCCAAAGGTGTGTTTTTTGGTTTAGACAGTGATACCGATGCAGCAGCCCTTGGCCGCGCAGTACTCGAAGGCGTCGCTTTTGCCTTTGCCGATGGTCAAAAAGTACTGCTTGATGCCGGCGCGCAAATTGACGATGTAACCGTTATTGGTGGTGGAGCTAAAAGCCCACTGTGGGGAAAAATCATAGCAAGCGTACTCAATCGCCCCCTTATTTACCGAGAAGGCTCAGAAGTTGGCCCTGCATTTGGCGCCGCAAGACTTGCCCGAATAGGAGTAGAACAACTCCCTGCACAACAAGTGTGTGTAAACGGCAAAGTAACGCAAACAATTGAGCCAGACCCAGTTATGCAAGACTTTTACGCACAACAATACACAACATACAAAGCACTTTATCAAAGTGTAAAAACATACTTTTAAAACACTATTATAAAATTAATGGAGCACAATATGAGCGAGCAATTTTTTACAAACGTTGAAAAAATTAAATTTGAAGGTGAAAACTCTAAAAACCCATTTGCATTTCGTTACTACGACGAAAACAAAGTAGTGCTTGGCAAAACAATGAAAGAACATTTACGTTTTGCAGCCTGTTACTGGCATAACTTTTGTTCTACAGGGTTTGATATTTTCGGTGAAGGTACGTTTGACCGTCCTTGGATCCAACCTGTAGGCAACCAATTAGAACTAGCTGAACAAAAAGTAAAAGTAGCTTTTGAATTTTATGAAAAATTGGGCGTTCCTTACTTTTGTTTTCATGATGTTGATATTGCCCCTGAGGGTAAAACACTACAAGAAAGCCACGATAACGTAACGCATATTGCTAACATTATTGAAAAAGAAATGCAGCGCACAGGTGTAAAACTACTGTGGGGTACTGCTAACTTATTCTCAAATCAACGTTTTTGTGCCGGTGGTGCAACAAACCCTAATCCTAATACATACGCATATGCAGCAGCACAAGTTAAACATGCAATGGAAATTACGCATCGTTTAGGCGGCGAAAACTACGTACTTTGGGGTGGCCGTGAAGGGTACGATACGCTATTAAATACAGACCTCGCACAAGAAAGCGAACAGTACGCACGTTTTTTGAAAATGGTTGTAGAGCACAAGAAAAAAATAGGTTTTAAAGGCACATTATTAATTGAGCCAAAACCACAAGAGCCAACTAAGCACCAGTACGATTACGATACAGCAACAGTTGCAGGCTTTTTACACAAGCACGGCCTACAAGACGAAATTAAAGTAAACATTGAAGCAAACCACGCAACACTTGCAGGTCATAGCTTCCACCACGAGATTGCAGTTGCTTGCGCAGAAGGCATTATGGGCAGTATTGACGCTAACCGTGGCGACATGCAAAACGGTTGGGATACAGATCAATTCCCTAACGATGTAGCTGAGTGTACGCTTGTTGTTTACGAAATTTTAAAAATGGGTGGTTTTACAACGGGTGGCTTTAATTTTGACACTAAACTTCGTCGTCAATCGTGTGAGCGTGATGACTTATTCATTGGCCACATTGGCGGTATGGATACGATGGCTAGAGCATTACTCAATGCAGCAGCAATGATTGAAGGTGGCGAGCTTTCTGACTTTGTTGAAAAACGTTACGCCGGTTGGAAAGAAGACCTAGGCCAAAGCATTCTAAATGGTGAGCAATCACTTGAAAGTCTTGCCGAGCTAGTGCACGAAAACAACATCGATCCTAAGCAAGTTTCTGGTCGCCAAGAGCTGCTTGAGAATATTGTTAACCGCTACGTATAAGGACATCGCCCCGGTTTAAAAGCCGGGGCGTACATCATTATGAACTTGTTAGAACAACTTAAAAAAGTAACAACGGTCGTTGCTGATAGTGGCGATGTAGAGTCAATTAAAGCGCTACAACCCATTGATGCAACTACTAACCCTTCGTTAATTTTACAAGCTGCAAAATTACCTCAGTATAAACATTTAATTAGTGACGCTATAAGCAAAGCTGGCAATAATGTTGACGACATATGCGACCAACTTATTGTTAACTTTGGCTGTGAAATACTAAAAGTTATACCTGGGCGTATATCAAGTGAAGTAGATGCGCGATTATCATTTAATACGCAAGCAAGTATTGCTAAAGGCCGAAAACTCATTTCGCTTTACGAAGAAGCAGGTATTTCAAAAGACCGCGTGCTTATTAAACTTGCCTCTACATGGCAAGGTATTAAAGCTGCTGAGCAATTAGAAAAAGAAGGTATAAAGTGTAATTTAACCCTGCTTTTTTCGATGGCTCAAGCCATTGCCTGTGCACAAGCTAATGTAACGCTTATATCACCGTTTGTAGGTCGAATTCTTGATTGGTATAAAGCCGCTGAAAACAAAGAGTACACCCCAAGTGAAGACCCTGGTGTACGCTCAGTTACCGGCATTTACCAATATTATAAAAAGTATGACTATAAAACCGTGGTAATGGGCGCAAGCTTTAGAAACATAGAAGAAATAATTGAACTGGCTGGCTGTGATTTATTAACTATTTCACCCGCACTATTAAATAGCTTACAAAATCAGCAAGGTGAGCTAATTACTAAGCTTGACGCTTCAAGCATTGCCAAAGCGCCAAGAAATCAAATCACCAAACTCACCCACGAGCAATTTTTATGGCAGCATAACGAAGATGCAATGGCCAGCGAAAAGCTCAATGAAGGTATTCGTAACTTTGCCAAAGATCAGCGTACTTTAGCTAAATTGGTTGAAGACTTACTAAACTAATCTCCCTCAAGCCTGCCAATTATTAGCAGGCTTTTTTAATTATATTTGAGGTAATATATGACTCAGCTTTCTTCTCGTGCGCCTTTTGCAAATGCCATTCGCGCACTCAGTATGGATGCCGTACAACAAGCTAGTTCTGGCCACCCTGGCGCACCTATGGGCATGGCCGATATAGCAGAAGTACTATGGAACGACTTTTTAAATCACAACCCAAACGATCCAACATGGCCTAACCGAGACCGCTTTGTGCTAAGCAATGGTCACGGCTCTATGCTTATTTATTCTTTATTACATTTGAGCGGATACGATTTACCTATAGATGAACTTAAACACTTTAGGCAACTACATTCAAAAACCCCAGGCCACCCTGAATATGGCTACACACCAGGCGTAGAAACTACAACAGGCCCACTTGGTGCGGGTGTATCAAATGCGGTAGGAATGGCTATTGCCGAAAAAGCGCTCGCTACACAATTTAACAAAAACAATTTTGATATTGTAGATCATTACACATACTGCTTTATGGGTGATGGCTGTTTAATGGAAGGCATATCACATGAAGCATGCTCGCTTGCGGGTACATTGGGGTTAGGTAAACTTATTGCCTTTTGGGACGACAACGGTATATCTATTGACGGACACGTTGAGGGCTGGTTTACCGACGACACTGCTAAGCGCTTTGACGCATACGGCTGGCACGTAATCACAGATATTGACGGCCACGACCCAGAGCAAATTGCAAACGCCATTGCACAAGCAAAACGAGTGAGCGATAAGCCTACCCTACTTTGTTGTAAAACTGTGATTGGTTTTGGCTCACCAAATAAGTCTGGTTCTCACGATTGCCACGGTTCACCATTAGGTGATGACGAAATAACCGCTGCACGTAAATTTTTAAACCTACCAAATGAAGCATTTAGTATCTGCGATGATATTTACGCCCATTGGGACGCTAAACAAAGCGGTAACGAAAAACAAAAACAATGGCAGCAATTATTTAGCGATTACACAAACAGTTACCCAGAGCTTGCTAAAGAATTTGATCGTCGCGTCATTAATCGCACCCTGCCTGAAAACTTTGAAACGATTGCAAACGACTATATTGCAAAGTGCAACAAAGACGCCGCTAACATTGCCAGCCGAAAAGCTTCGCAAAATACCATTGAAGCCTTTGCACCGCATTTACCAGAGTTACTGGGTGGCTCTGCCGATTTAGCCGGTTCTAACTTAACGCTGTGGTCTGGCTCTAAAGGTATCTCCTCAGATGACGCCAGCGGTAATTACTTGTTTTATGGTGTTCGCGAGTTTGGTATGAGCGGCATAATGAATGGCATATCATTGCACAGTGGTTTTATTAATTACGGCGCAACATTTTTAATGTTTATGGAATATGCCCGTAATGCAGTAAGAATGTCGGCACTTATGGGCATTCAAAATATATTTGTGTATACCCACGACTCTATTGGCCAAGGTGAAGATGGCCCAACTCATCAACCTATTGAGCAGCTAGCTAACCTACGGATGACACCAAACCTAGTTACATGGCGCCCATGTGATGCAGTAGAAACCGCTGTTTCGTGGAAAAACGCAATACAAAATCAGCAGCAACCTACTGCGCTTGTATTTAGTCGCCAAGGGCTTAACCATCAGTCTCGTAGCCCGCAGCAAATTAACGACATAGAAAAAGGCGGCTATATTCTTAGCGATAGCACTAAAGCACCTGAGCTTATTTTAATAGCAACAGGCTCTGAGGTTGATTTAGCAATGCAAGCAGCCAAAGAGCTAACAGAACAAGGCGTTGCCGTGCGTGTGGTTTCAATGCCAAGCACTACACTGTTTGATTTGCAATCAGACGATTACAAGCAAAGTGTATTACCAAACTCAGTTGTAAAGCGCATTGCAATTGAAACCTCACACCAAGATTACTGGCTTAAATATGTTGGCTTACAGGGTAAAGTAATTGGTATGAGTACTTTTGGCGAATCGGCGCCGGGCAACGTGTTACTGGCCCATTTTGGATTCACTCCTGAAAATGTCATTAATACCGCGAAAGCTTTATTAAAAGTTAACGCTTAATACATTCAATTATCCAATTAATGCGCTAAGCCACCCAAAGCTTGGCGCATTTTTAAATGCGAGACTCAACCATGGCAAATTCAATTGTCGAATATACCCTTAGCAACCAAACAAACGAGAGCATATCAATTATTAACTACGGTGCTAGGCTAACCAGCTGGATTACTCAAATTGATAATGAAAAGTGCAATATTATACTTAGCTACCCAGATTTAAATGACTACTTAAGCGATCCATATTATTTAGGTGCTATAGCTGGGCCATACGCAAACAGAATTAGCAACGCACAAATACACATTGATAATAAAGTATGCATACTTGATCAAAACGAAGGCAGTAACCAACTGCACGGCGGTCAAAAAGCATTAAGCGATTTATTTTGGCAGCTCGATTACCATCAAAAAAATGCATTAAGTTTAAGTATTACCCTTCCCGATGGGTACAATGGTTACCCAGGTAAAACCACTTTTAATGTGTTGTATAGCTTCACAACAAGCAATAACGACCAAAGTAAGCTTGATATAAAATTTACGATTACCAGTAATAAAAAAACTATTGCTGGGCCTACCTCGCACCCGTATTTTAACTTAAATGGTAGTAATAACAGCGCATATGGGCATGTATTAAAATTAGCCGGTGCACATTATACGCCCATAAATACACACGCTATTCCTAGCGGTTTAATACTCCCTGTCGCCAATACACCTTTTGACTACACAAGTGCACGCGTACTCAATACAACCGATAAACTTGATCATAACTTTTTAATCGAGCAAACCCTTAACCTACATACGGTTAAACAACACGCGACACTTAAAAGTGCTGATGAGAAACTAGCGCTAAATGTACTTTCTAACTACCCTGCTATTCAGGTATACACGGGGCATCACTTAAAAAATCCATTTAAAGCATTCGACGGCATTTGCCTAGAGCCGCAATTTTGCCCCGACAGCCCTAACAACCCACACTTTCCATTTAGCTATATAACGCCACAAGTGCCTTTGCAAACACACATTAGTTACTGTTTAACTAACTTTAAATCTTAGTAATAAATCGATCTAAAGCAGCTATTCTAAGCACTTATAACCAAAAAAGGATCGCAGTTAGGCGATCCTCCACGGGGAAACAACATGTTTAAACTGACTTATAAATCGCTTACAAAGCTTTTAAGTTTTAGCTCACGGTCAATTAATAATGGGTAATCGGTGCGCCCTTGCATTGGCCAGTCATTACGCCAAGTACGTGCATCGCTTATACCCCAAAATGTCACGCGGCTTACTTTATCGTCATGCTTTTTAAGTATGTTAAATACGGCTTTATAACGCTCGCCCAACTGAGTATTTATTTCACTCGGTAGGCCATTCGGGTATGGGTTAAAACGCTCTTGCAGCGCTATATCTAACGAAATGTCAGCGCCTTGTTCTTCACCTTCAGGGAAGGGTAAAACCGAAATATCAAGCTCGGTAATCATTACATCAATACCCGTTGCCGCATATGCCACAATAGAGTCTTCCATTAACGAAAGCTCAGGGTTATCTAAAGAATAATGCGCTTGCATACCAATGCCATCTATTTGAATGCCTTTACTTTGTAAGTTTTTAATAAGCGCAATGGCACCGGCTCTTTTTTCTGGCTTATACAAATTGTAATCGTTGTAATATAGCTTGGCGTTAGGTGCTGCCTGTTTAGCATATTTAAACGCGTATTCTATAAAGTCGTCACCAATAATAGTGCTCCATTTAGATTCGCGTAGTGTGCCGTCTTCGTTTAATGCTTCGTTTACTACATCCCAAGCAAAAATACGGTTTTTATAACGCCCAGCAACAGCATTTATATGGTTTTGCATACGCTTAAGCAATGCGTCGCGAGTAAGTGGCTCGCCTTGCTCATCTTCAAAAACCCAATCAGGTGTTTGCGAATGCCACACTAATGTATGCCCAACTAACTCTTGGTTGTTCTCTTGTGCGTACTGAACTAGCGCATCAGCGGCTTCAAAATCATACGTTTGTGGCTCTGGGTGTATACGCTCCCACTTCATTGAGTTCTCTGGAGTAAAAGTATTAAATTGCGCTTTAGCTACGTTTAAATCTTCAGGCAAAGCCCCTAACACTTGGTCACGGCTAATCGCTGTACCAATTTTAAAATGGTCTTTAAATTGCGTTTTAAGCGTTAATTGCGCCGACGTTTTTTGTGCTTCTAGTGTCGGTTTACTTTGCTCTGCTGAGCCATTACAGCCAAGTGCAAGGCTCGACATTCCTAATAAAATAGCAATCGTTAGTTTATTTTTATGCATGATGTACCTGTTGTGTGTTTTTTAGTGTGCAAAGTAAATTTAACACCATATAGTCTTTTTGACAACAACGTTTTATTAAAATAGACTGAACAAAAATAATACGAACAAAGTTCCTTAATCACACGCTTAACAAGCAAAAATTTCATCAGGGTGATACATGAAAAATAAAACAATAAAACCGCTGCTGTTAATTTGCGCATTTTCCGCTTCATTAATTTTTAGCGCCTTCGTACGCGCCGAACAAGCCAGCGAGCTTGAACACCAGAAACTTTCTCTAGCTACAGCTAGTGGTATCTAATTAACCTAAGCGCTAATAATAAAAAGGATAATAACTATGAAAAATTTACCCATTAACTATGTGTTAGGTAAAAAAATACGACTAAATAAATTAGTAGCCGCTTTAACACTAACAGCTATAGTCACATCAACATTACCTGTAAACGCCGCAGATAAACCCACACAACTTACTTCGTCTATAGTGAGCCAAAAAGACGCACACATAACTCATTACGTTGGCGCTGATTTTTATACCTACTATCACGGCGATACTCAACTCACAAAAGGGGCTATTACCGGTGTGGCGGTTATTAAACCTAATAACGAAGTACATCCCGCCCACCAGCATCCCGATGAAGAATATTTAATGATTCTTGAGGGCTCTGGCACCTGGACGCTTAATGGCAAAAGCCAGCCAGCTCATACTGGAGATATTTTATTTGCAGCCCCTAATGACGTACACGGCATTTATAACAACGGCGATGTGCCGCTTAAGTTTGTGGTAGTGAGGTATCAGGCTAAGTAGGTTTTAGTGGATTTTTTAGTTTTTAGTGAAATAGATTAAGAGAATTATTCACAAAGAGGTTAAGAGACGCTTCGCTTTTAGAGTGGGAAAACAGCCTGATATTAGGTCAGGCTGTTTTAAGCTTTATTCATTTACAAATATTTATCAAAGTTATATTTCAATAAGGTACCTAGAATTAAACCAAGAGTTCGATTTGTCTCTTGCTTTACACTCCTAGCATTTTTATTACACACTTTATTATTTTATATCACCCAAATGAGACGCACATCTTATTTATAAGCTTCATCTGATGCATTTATACTGACAACCCTTTGCCAAACACCTACATTATTTCCACTTCCAGTGGTAATAGAGTGTAGATATTTGAATAAAACCACATTTAAAAAACAGACTTTTACTCTCAGTATTATCATCACGAATTGTACGTTGCACCACTTTTGCGCCATTTATTTTGGCATGCTCAAGTGCTTTATTAATGACTATTTTTCCAAGACCTTGCCTTCTAAAACCTGGAGAGACTGTTAGATGGCATAATTCAAGCTGGTACCATTGAACTTTTTTGCATTCAATAAATGCCTTAATGGAATTATCAGCTTCTTCATAAATATAATTAACTGATGAATCTAATACTTTTTCTTCTGTATACCTAACTACTAATTGATTCTCAGTATTTAGTAGATCTGCTATCTGCTTTGCAATTTAGCTCTTCATTTTTACTCACTAAAAGTTTACGAAAACACTTAATATACCCATTAAAACATGAGGCTAACTAGCATATTTTTAAGGTCAGTGAAACTCAATAAATCCAACTAAATTTTATTCAATTGAACATTATTTGGGAAATACTTTGTAAACATCTCTTCTTCATCTTGAGTTATCAACTTTAAGCAAATTAAATTACTCTTAGTTCTAGAACATGCGACATAAAATAATTTCTCTATTTTACTCTTCATTTCAAAAGTAGAAGAACCAATATCAAACAGAGAATTAAATTGGTATTTTGACCAAAAAAAATCTTCCAGAACAACTAAAACATTGTTTATACCCGTACCTTTGGTTTTATGCATTGTGATAAACTCAGTGTTTTCATTTGCATAATTATAAAAAGTTATAACTTCATCAAACCTCACTTTATTTGAAAATAAATCAATATAAAATCGTTCTTTTTTTAACTTCCTGCATAAGTAATCATAACTCGCCTCTCGACCTGTGTATTCCGTATCAGGAGTAAAAAAACCTGAATGGTTCTTATCGAATTTTGTAAAAGAATTACTATTGCTAAAATATGCTTTCTTAAATTTTTGGTATTCATTATCAGAATTTAGTCCATCAAGGAATTCGTTTTTAGATGCCACAAACAAATCATAGTTATCTTGTGAATTCACTAATTGATTTTTCAGAGCAAACTCTAATACCCTTACTACCCCTAACTTAGTTTTTGTAAGAGCGTTCAATAGCTTAGTGGCTTTTGATTTGTCCGATATCTTATTGATAACAAAGCCTGATTTTTTTAATTTTGATGTCAAATTTTTGTAGTTTTTTTCTTTAAACGCTATACAGATTTCTGCAAGATCTAATAACCCAAGTTTTTCTAATAAGTTTTCTATTTCTTTATTAACCTCGTTATAGCGATCGTTAAATAGATTAAATAAGTCTAAAAAACCAAGATTTTCGGCAATTGCTTTATTAGTTAACATTAGTTTTTTATAGTCAGGATTCTTTTCTTCAATTTTTTTTAAAGTATTCATAATAGATTGTAAGTAATCAGTTTTAGCTTCCGCAGTACTTCTTTGATGCGGTCTAGAATTTGGATAAATTGAATAATAAACAGCAACATTACCGCTTCTTTGTGCTATTGACTCTAATTGACCATTGTTTTTCTTATAGGCAATTTCTTGCTTAAGTCCATCAATTGGCACACGGATGTGGTTTAAAAAATCAATCACTGGTTCAGAACATCTATAGTTGTCTTTTTTGGGAATCATTATTAAAGTATTGTTATTAATATAAGGCTCTACTGTACCAATCCCGTCATCATAAATTCCTTGCATAGAGTCTCCAAATAACCCTATGGTGATTTTATCTTTTGGTATTAACTCTAAAAATATTTTCATAATATTGGGATGAGTATCTTGAAATTCATCGATGAAAATAAAATCAAACTTATCTATTAGGATTTTAGACAAGAGGGGATAGTTATCAAACAAGACTTTGGAAATTATAACTAATCCATCATGTCCAAAAGTTAAGTTTGAAAAGTTATCATATGGGCTGTCGTTATATTTTACCTTATGCCAACTTTTATCAGATATCTCGCGTTCAATATATTCATTTAGTTCGGTTATTTTATCATTAAGAACTGTATTATATTTAGTCGGATTTTTATCGTATATTACTTTCCCTATAACCTTAGGCATTGACTCTTTCTTTAATGAAAATAATTTCTTCCCTAACTGTTCGTATTTTTTCTTATACTTTGTATGTTCATCCAATTTATATTCCTTCTCACTAGAGAAATCACTCACATTTCCTGATACAAAGGGCGGCAATATAAATAATCGATGTAATTCTTGATGTAGATTTTTTTTAAACGGTTTTATTACATTATTGAGAAAAGAATGAATAGTCGATATTGTATAATCACCTTCAACACGGGATTTAATTTCATCAACAGCTAAATTTGTGTGTGTTATACAAGCAACTTTTTTAGTAGGATATTCTTTTGAAACAAAGGATAGCGTTTGTTTCAATGTTTCAGTTTTGCCACTACCAGCACCACCTTGGAGAACCAAATTCGTGTTATTACGAATACTTTCTTTGAGTAACTCAATTGGTGTTATTATTTTGCTATCCATAACAGACCCTCTTTTAAATATTTAGGGATTTTCCAAGTAACACCTTCTGTCAAAGCTAACCACAAAAGCGATGAAGCAAATTCAGACTTCCCCCCGAGTATGTCTTCTGTTAATTGGTAATAGTCAGGATTTTTATCAGCTAATTTACTTTTAAGTTTCAACCCATCAAGTTTATCCTTTTGTTTATTTATCTCATCTAAGTTTATAGCAATGAAAGCATCTTCAAAGCTTCTTGCATGATAGTTATTCTCTTCATTTTGATACACTACATTTATAAAGGAATTTAAATCATTCAGTTTATTTTCTTTTAGCTTTTTCATCCAATCACTATATGAAAGCTTATCTGAAATTACAGGAGCATTTAAATAATATTTAATACTAGCGTTACTTGTATGAGTGACCCTTTTACTGGAGCCGCAGGATAATTAGATCCATTTTTAATGGCGGTGTCAATATCAGTAATTACTAGTGTTTTAATTTGTAGAAAGTCGATGAAGTGCCTAAATGCTTTTGCATTTGCACCAACTTCTAATATTGAAATATTTTGAGAGCTAATTGGGTTGTAACTAGATGTGTCTTTATTATCTTTATCTAACTGATTGATGAATAGAGGTAATAACAGTTTTTCAGTCGTACCTTCAATAAATATGATTTTCTCAGAAAAAAATAGTTCAGAAGAGTGTACAGTTAGATATTGTTGCAAAAACTTAAAGTTTGCTTTTTCATCCTTATTTGCTTTCTCATCTTCAGCCGAGTACTTTTCATTTAAGTCACGATAAAAATCTTTAATCTTCGCAGTTCCTTCAGATTTTAAAAAATAACGAATACTTTTAAAATCTGAGCGATTTACTATATGTGATGAATGACTCGTTATTAACGTTTGAAGGTTAGGAATTGTACTAACTAAATTTTTTACTTTATCAATAAATACATATTGCATCTGTGGATGAGTATGAGCCTCAGGTTCCTCTATTATTAACAGGTTAATATCTTTGGGTGCGTCTTCAAAATCAAGCTTCCTAATTTCAATTTGGAGTATCAAGTATAAGATATTCATATATCCAAGACCGTTTAAATGTTCAGGTAGCTGCTCCTCTAATTTCCCGTATATCACCTTTGAAAAATTCTCAACTACTCCTTCTGACTCTAAAGCAGAGATAACTCCCAAATTATGGAGTCCTAAAAACTCCTTAGCTGTATCTAAGAACCCTTTGAATTGGCTTTTATACAGCTCATTTAGTGAAGCATCCATATCGATCATTGATTTATTAATTGCTGT